>DASXNB010000062.1:0-143294 GCA_036495305.1 Solirubrobacteraceae bacterium
GCTCCACCCATCCACCGGCGCGACACTGCCATCCGGCATGCGACAGCCATATACGTGGTACTCCCCTGCCTTTGCGCCCACCGCCCCAACGATCCCAGCGGTCCCGCAGAACGCCGCCACTGTCGTTGCGACGCACACCACGATGCCATTCCTCATCCTCAACATGACCAGATTCCTTTCCATTCGAGCTTTCCTGGCGGCCAAACGCCGCCTCTTGGAGCCATGTCGCACGAGGGCCGCTCGACACCCCCCTGTCAATTGACTGCCACCGTGTCTGCTGACGGCCAGCATCCTAGGGACCTGGAAGCTTCGGGTGGTCAGAATCGACGGATGTTTGAGTACCCTCCATACCGAGAGCTTCGTAAGACGACTGGTCGCTCGTCGGGAGGAGTCGCGGGGACGCGGCGGACCGTGTTTAGAGCCCGCTCGAGTCGCACAGTGATCCCAATATTAGGATTGTTCACAGAACCGTAACATCCTTAGGCCATCCCGCCACATAGCCTCCCCCGGCTCTATTTTAGTATTATTCTAACAATCGGTCGGGGAGGAAAGTGAAGCGCCTGATAGCCGGGCTGACGGCATCTCTCCTGTTGTGTGGCATAATCGCCACACCGGCTCTTGCGAGAGAGACCTTCATAGTCTACAGATGGAACGGCAACTGCTCCAGTCAATTTTTGGCGTGGAGCCAGAATGACTACTCCCCCGGCGGCCCTCTCATGCGAGTTTGGGGCGAAGGTAAAACGTGTTGAGGAGCATTCATATGAAAATTAATACGAAACTCGGGCGTGGCACGATCGTTATCTGTTTCGCGCTAGTCGCGGCGCTGGCCACCTCCGGCGTCGTCGTGGCAGGTAACGTTGGCCTTACTCCGGCTCCACAGCAACCTCCTGTTGTGAGCGTGCCAGCCGAGATAGCGGCTGCATTTGGTGTGTTCCGTAGACCTGCCACGGCAGCAGATTCGAGTGAAGGTGTAGTCTCGGGTAGCGGGTCAGGCGCCGGCGTATCGGAAGCACTCGGCCATGCCGGAGCCAATGTGTACCTATCACGACACATCGGGGCCGCTGACGCAGGAGTATTTGCGACGGTAGGCCGCGAACGGGTATGCCTATACGCGGCGGGGGAAAGCTCTTGTGCAGAACCTGTCGTAGCGCTGAGAGGCGAGATGGTTGAGTTTGACGTTTGTAGTTCAGGCCTGCCGACTGGGCATATCAGGATCTCCGGTCTCGTGCTTGATGGCGTAAACAACGTCACGCTGAAGGACACTGAAGGTAAAGAAACGGTCGTTCCGGTACAGGAAAACGGATTTTCAACCTTGGCAAGTGGCCATATCACCGAGATGGACTGGGCCAAGGAAGGTGTCGTACACAAAGTCCCCGTCACCTATTCCGCGGTCATGGCAAATAACTGCGTGAGCAACTAGCGCATCTAGCAGTTGGACTGGCAACCGAGCCCGGTCTCGACCTCTGAGGCCGGGCCCGATGTTGTTGTTGATGCCGGCATCGAAGTACCGCTTGGGCGGTAGCGCGCCGCGCCGCAGGCGTCCCGACTCCGACTCGCCCCCACGGCAAGCTCGCAACCCTATTTTACCCCGCACCCAAGCACTTCGATCTTCACACCCGTGTGCACTACACGCCCGTTCTGCGCAACAAGCGAAGTAGGCATCGGCAGGCTCGGGGGGAGCCGTTCGCGGACCTTCACTCTGCTGCGCACAACGCGTCCACTGACGCGCCGGCTGACAGTGCGCACCACTGTGACCACCTTTCTAAGCGAGCACAGCTTCGCGGTTGAGGTAAGTAGCGAATGGGATCCTTGCGACAGGTAGATCTCCATGCCCTGAAGGGGTATATCGGGGAGGGATCTGAACATCACGCTACTCGCGCTTGCGTGAACCGTGGTGGCGCCCTGGAGCTCAAGCGTGACACCCTCCCCCTGCAGCACCACCACCGGCGAGGGGAACACGTCGGCGCCATGCGAGACGAGGTACACGGGGCCTGTGAGCCCCGCCGAGAGCACCGGGCTACGGGCCTTGGCGACCCCCACGATCGAGGTACCCGGACAGGAAGCGGGGTTGGCTTCGAACACCACGCTCCTACAAGCGCCCTGCAGGGTGCTAAGCCGCGAAGATAGCTGCTTGGGTAGCGCGATTTTGATTTGCGCGAGGTTTGCTTCAACACCGACATCCCCCTTGGGGACCGCCAGCTTCAGGTCCAACCCGGCGCCACCCGCATAGCTGGTTCTGCCGTTGGTAGACGCTTTGAGGGTGGGTTTGAAGGACAACCCCCTGCACCCCCCCACCGCAAAGGGGTTGGTGACTTGCGCGTTCGCCGCCTCCGCTCCGGCGATCGTGGCGGCGATTTGAAGGGCACTGCAGTTGGTGGGATTGAGTATGAATCCGGGGCGGTCGATCTTGAGCGTGATCTGACGCAACCGCAAGGGCACACCCAACACGATCTGCGGTAGACGGTCGCTGGTGATCGCAAGCGACGCGGTGTGCGGGTTTATGTCGACACGCGCACGAATCACGATTGAGCCTAGATCCAGCGGGCCGGCGACGGCGTGGGTGAGGATGCTCAAACCAAATGGTGAACCGTCGTAGGGGCCGGTCAGGTAGATCGACCCCGGCATCGCGAGCGGCGATCCCGCCCCCGCCGACACCAGCGAGCTGCCGATGCGTGAGGAGGTTGGGCATTCGCCGCTGTTTGCAAGCGCTTGCCCGCATACCGGCACGCTCGCGAGCATCGCCGAGAGGCCCGCCGGGGTTTGTAGTTGCAGTTGGGAGAGATACGGTTCGCCGTCACTACGAACGACGGTGAACGTGAACGGGCTGAAGGCCCCCGCGAGGGGGTTGACGCTACCCGCGATCAGTCGTGGGGTGAGGGTGTGCGATGCCGCGCACCCGGTTACTTCGTAGTAGCTGGAAGGAGATGCGTCGGGCGTGTACGGCGAGCTCCAGGGTTCCACGTCGGAGGTGGTGGTGGCCGTACCGCATGTCGGCTGGTTGGCAAGCAGTGCCCGTTCGCCGCCGAACAGTCGCAAGCTCAACTGGCTGATCGGCAGTTGTGGCGCTTCGGCGAGACGTACCGAAAGCTGTCCCGTCGCGGGGCTCACCTGGACGGTGGCTTCGAGCTTGATCACCACACCTTCCCCTCGTTCACCGTTTTTGCCCCCCAGTTCCACATATAGGCGGTAGAGGCGCCCATCCGCGGCGTCTTCATCGGTGCAAGCCGGCCCCTGCGCTCCACCGCACTCGGGAGTCGCGAGATAGACGCGACCCTTGACGGGGCTTGATGTAAAGGGAGTGACTGCTTCGGCAGTCCCCACGGTGGATGCTTCGGGGCAGTGCCCTGGCGTGAGTTGCGGTTCTGGGGGGCCGAGCGCTTCGTCGGGGACTTCTTCTCCGACACCCACCTGATTTGGGCCAAGCGGTTCGCCGGCCGCGTTTAGGCCTGTAGGCATGTCAAAGCCGGATGGGCCATCCGCTTCGCAGGCCTGTTGGCCGTTGCCCACACTCGGGTTGATGGAAAGGCCGCTCGGCAGCGTGATAGTCGCCGCGTGCAACGGCGGTGTAGAGACCAGCGCGGCTTCACCTTCGATCTGAGGAACCTTCACAGTCACACTGACACCCACGGCTCGGTCGGCGGCCAGTGTTTCGGGTCTAACCGAGAGTTCGGGGTGAAACGACAAGCGATCGCAATATGCCATTGCCGACAGCGGCGATTGCGCCTGCACGTAGCGCGCGGGTCCCTGCCACGAGTCGACCGATACAGACGCCGACTCCGCCACTCCCGGACAGGTACTCGGAGTCGTCAGAAACGGCACGGCTTCCTGGCCGCTTGGATGGCCGCCACCACCGCAATTTAATTGGCCTTCGTTGGAGGTGCCAAAGCACGACACCCCTCGCTGGGAGTCATGAACGGCTGCGGCGGGTACCCCCCACAGCGTTGTTTCCATAAAGGAAAGATGCAGGCTCGGCGCGTTTTCCCCGATACCGGAGAGATTTGCGATCGGCAGCCCGCGGCCCACGAGCGCGAGACCGTAACCTTCAGGAGTGCGAATGAGTCGCGCGGTCAACGGCACCCTTCCTAGAAAGGGCACTTCCAGCCCCAACTCGGCTGGTTGACCTGGATAGGGCGTCATCTCATAGATCGCGCCTAACACCCACAGTTGCTGTTCGCCACCCACAAAGCGCAGTTCAAATACGCCTACCTGTGAATCCGTGGGACACGTTTCTTTCTCCGCGGAGCAGTGAACTACGGCCTGTGGGTTAGCCACCATGCCCACCGGCAACTTGATGATCACATCCTTTGGGTCCCCCGTCGTGCTGAAATGGTTCGGTGAGGTTTCTTCGGTTGCAAAGTGGATAGAAGTCGTAAGCGCCGAGGGATGACCGGCGGCTTGGGTGAAGAGGTACGGTTCGTTTACCCCTTCTGGGTTCGCTTCTGTGGTTTGCATCGAGAATGATTCAATCCCGAAGGGCTTACTTTCGACGGCAAGGGAGGCCCCCGGCAAGAGCAACCCCCACACCGCGAGCACCACTACAGGCAGAGCCCTCAGCAACATGCGCATCAGCGCGACGGGCACGGAACCCGATACGTGCCGGTGGTGTGGGTGCCGTCTTGAAAGCTCAGAAGCGCCCCGAAGAGAAAACCTCCCGCGGGACAGACGATCGGGAGCCTGATCCCACGTGGGCGATAAGCAACCGTCGTGGCACCCACCTTGCGGTGGTAGGTCAACCCCTGCGGGCCGATCGTGGAGGCGAAAGTTTCAAGCGCCAGGTCGGGGCCGTCGGGCCACGTTTGCACCAACGGGACGGTGGTGTCGAGCTGTTCGCCATAGGGAGGGGCGTCTTCTTCCACGACGCTCGGGAACACGAGTTGAGCAAAGACGGGGGAGAGCGCTTCGACGTAGAAGAGCACCTCCAGTTGGTCTTCAAGCGAAGGCCCCATAAGCACGCTCAGCGATGCCCTCTCGCGCACCAACTGACCCCCCACAGGGACTATCGCGGTTGCGGTGCCCCCACCGATGCGGGCGTTGGCGGAGCAGCCGGTGAGGCCGCGTGAAAAGAGTTGGGCCGGCTCGCAGTTGGCTTGCCCGAGGGTGGTGGTTGCGATGCCCATGTTCGGCGGAAAACGCAATGCGAGAGCGCTCACCGGCGGTGGGGGGCTACCCCCCTGTCCACTTATGCGTAGACCGAGCTTGATCGTCGTGCGCGCACCCGCCACGGCGGGGTCAAAGGACACTCGTAGCTTGACACTCGGTGCGGCTAGCGCCGCACCTGGCGGATACACGCAGGCACTCGTCGCGAGCGCGAGCGCAAGCAATCGAGCGGGTAGCCTCATGTCGAGCTCTCAGATGCCGACAGGGGGCTAGAGGTTGGCTTCACCGTGGGCTTTGACTTCCATCGCAAAGCTGATGTGGCTGATCTTCCCGCTGAAGCCGAGCGGTTTGCCGTTGACCTCCGATATGTGCCGGTACTTGCCGGTGCCGTGGCTTACCGTCATGGTGCCCCCGAAGTAACCGTAGGAGCCCTTGACTGTGTAGTTGGCGTTGGCATAGCCGGTGATGGAGCCTCCGCTGGGGTAGATCGTGACGGTAGCCGTGACGGTTTTCGGGTGGATCGTGAGGGTGACGGCCACCGGGGCGTCGTAGGTGCCGGTTGCCGATCCCCGCTCGCTCAGAGCCGAGCCATGTTCAGCCGCGAATTTCAGGTGCGCGTTCTCAACCAGCGACACGCGCCTGGCGGCGGTTGCGATCGGTGCGGTTTTGCCGGCACGCGTCAGCCTCGTTGTGCCGCCTGATGCTTGCGCTGCTAGCCCCGTGGCAGCGAGGGCAAGCGCAAGCGCACCTGCCGCGAGCGGTCGACCAATGACGGCTTTTCCCTGAATACGTTGCATTACGACCCGCCTCCTCAAATCACGAGCTTGCCAGAACGCGACCGTCCCCGCAGCTTTTCGGGGACAGATGTTTCTGACTCTCGTTTGCCCATCGGTGGAGTTACGCCCGGGGGGAGTCGCCTCCACCGTTTTGTAGCCGAAAGTATACATCCGTATCGGCGGCTTCTTCCGATAGTCGGGAAGTTAAGTTGCCCGGAATGACGCCGCGCTATTCGTGAGACGCGAAGCTGGGTAGGCGCCGAGGGTCAGGCACCGAAGCGGATCGGTAGTTGGGCAAGGCCGTAGATACCGAGGATGCTCTCGAACACCGGCTCCCCGTCGAGCTCCAGCCGAGGCATGTTGCGGGCGAGGAAGGAGAGGCCCTCCTCGAGCTCCAAACGCGCGAGGTTGGCGCCGAGACAGTAGTGGACACCGGCGCCAAACGTAAGCGCCCGCGCCTTGGGGCGTTGAGCGACGATATCGAACGAATCGGCGGCGTCGCTGGCGGCGGCGCTTATACGCGCGCGCGCGAGTCCCCCTCCACGGGAATACCCATCCCCCGGTCGAGAAGGGTCCTCCGGCGGTTCGCCCTCGCGCGGTTCGCCCTCCCGCGGTTCGCCCTCGCGCGGCCCGTCACCGTCCGGCAGATCGCGGTTGGCGGTGAAGGCGCACACCATCACGATCGTGTCGGGGGGGAAGGTGACGTCGCGGTAGGTGAGCTCCTCGACGGTGATGCGGGCGGTGAAGGGGGTGATGGGCTCATACCGAAGCGCCTCCTCCACGGCGGCGGGCGCAAGCGAGGGGTCCTCGACCAAAGCGGCCCACTGGTCGGGGTGTTCGGCCAACAGTCGCACGGCATGGGCAAGCTGAGACTGGGTGGTATCGACGCCGCCGATCAACACGTTGAGGACAAGGTTCACGCACTCCTCCTCGCTGAGGCGATCTCCCTGCTCCTCGGCGGCGAGCAGTGTCGAGATGAGGTCTTCGCCGGGATGGTCGCGACGGGCCGCGATCAGGGCGTGGGCGTAGTCGTAGAACTCCGCCACAGCCTGCTCGATGAGGGGCTTCTCGTTCATCATCGAGGCGGCGTCGAACTGGCGTTGGATCCAGTTGGACCAGTGGTGCAAGCGTGGGGCGTCTGACAGCGGTGCGCCCATGACCGCCGCGATAGTTTGCGAGGGATAGGGCTTCGCAAAGGCGGAGACGAACTCGCAGCGGCCAGAGTCGGCCACCTGGTCGTAGAGCTCGGAGATGAAGCGACGGACGGTGGGCCGCCAGCGCTCCACCGCGCGGGGGGAGAGCGAAGGGTTCACAAGCGCGCGCAGGCGCGTGTGATCGGGACCGTTGACGTGGAGGATGTTGCGCTTCATCTCCTCCCACAGGGGGCCCTCTTTGACATCGAACAGCTCGGCGATCTTCATACCGGGGAAGATCGCCGAGCGTGTCCGTAGGAAGAACTCGCCCGCCTCGCGGTCGAGCACCACGTAACCGTACGGCCCGGCTGCCAGCCACCCCTCGGCCGACAGCTCGGTCATCGCCGTGTGGAAGCGCTCCCCCTTCAAGGAGGGGTCGGTGTAGTCGAAGCTGCGCAGCTCCAGCTCGCCGACGAGCGCCATGTGGGTGAGGTTACTTCTTCGGGTGCACCGTCTGCTTGAGGGAAGCGCCAGGGGTGAACTTGGGGGCCTTGGACGCCTTGATCTTGACCTTCTCGCCCGTGCGCGGGTTGACACCCTGACGGGCGGCGCGCTTGACCACCGAGAACTTGCCGAAGCCGGTGATCACGATGTCGTCGCCTTTCTTCAGCGTCTTGCCGACCGTGGCCACAAACGACTCGACCGCGCGTCCGGCATCCGCCTTGGAGAGACCGCTGTCGGCGGCGATCGCCTCGACAAGCTGGCTCTTGTTCATGAGGTGCTTCCTTTCGATTGGGTGGGTAGGCAGTGGCGCAGACTAGCGTGCATCGGCCCCGACAGGCACGTGCATCCGGCTTAGTTGCTCACGCATCGATCTCACCCCACGTTCGGGGGCGACGGCGGATAGCCCAATCGCGGCCCGCGCCTTGGTGTCAGAGAGGGCGGTGTTGGAGGGAATACGTACGCGCGGGTCCTCGCCACAGGCACGCAGATAGGCGCCCGTGGTGCCCTCGCGTACAAGCTCGGGGGAGCAGGAGAACTCCCGCGCCAGCAGCCCGACCCATTCGTGGCGGGTGAGCGAGATGGGACCGCCGGCGTTGTAGATCCCTTCACAGCCTTGGGCGATGAGCTCGCACAGACGGTGGGCGTAGTCGCGGGCATAGGTGGGGGTGCGCCATACCTCATGCGGGGCGGTAATGGTGGCGCGCGTGCGTAGGCGCTTGACGAGTCGCAGCGCCAACCCGGAGCGTTCCCATACGTCGGCGATGTCTGCTTGCTCGCGGTCGGGGCGCGCGGAGAGGGCCAGCTCGATCCGCTCGAGTGGTCGGGGGCGGGATGCGTTGATCCCATAAACCTCCCCGGGGCGCGTGATAAGCCAGCTCGTGTTGGAGCGCATGACCGCTTCCTCGCAGGCGAGCTTGGAGCGGCCGTGGGCGTTGAGAGGGTTGGGTAGGTCGGTCTCCTGAAAGCGCATCCCCGGTGGAAGGCGACCGCTGTGGATGGAGTCGCAGGAGACGAGGACATAGCGCGCACGCACGGTGCGGGCCGCGGCGAGGGTGTGCTCGGCGCCCACGAAGTCGAGTTGGGCGAGGAAAGGGTCGCGCTCGAAGCGCGTGAGCAAAGGGTTGGGGGCGGCGTGGACGATGACGTCGGGCTCCCACTCCATGGCGGCGTTGACGCAGGCTTTGCGGTCGGCGATGTCGAGCCCGAGGGTGTGCGCGCCCTCGATCTCCACGGGGTGCTCGTGAAAGCAACCGAGCACGTCCCAGCTCTGTTGCGTGGCGGCGGCGGCCACGTTTGACCCCACCAACCCGCTCGCCCCTGTAACCAGCACCCGCATTCGATACATACCGTCTCTCTGTTGTCAAGAGAAGGTAGCACCGTGTTGCCCGCGACGCTAGGGCAAAAACGCGTTCGTGCCGTAGCGCGCCGGAGAGATCGGAGCTCCGATCAAGTTTGCCGACGTCATCCAAGTTGACATGGCTTGGACATTGGGGGCTTGGATGGTCCCGAAAGATACGTCGTGCGGAGCGACGAACAGCGGCAGATAGGCGCGTAGCGAGGCTGCCGTGAGGTTGTGTGGGAGCGTTGGATTTGCGTGCTCGAGCGCAGACAAGCTCGCCTGTGGCTGTGCCAGGGTGTCTAGGTAGCCGTGGACGGTGGCGGCCACAAAGGTGCGCACGAGTTGCGGATTGTTTGCCATGAGCTTGCGCGTGGTGAAGGCCACGAGTCCGGGGTATGCGGGACCACCGTTGCGGTCGAGGGCAAAGGCCGTGATGGGGTGGCCGCTCACTTGCAGCGCCACGCCGTCGTCGGGGATGAAGCCGGTGAAGGCGGCGATACGCCCGGCCAGGAGTGCCTGGGCGCCGTTGAAGCCGACCGTGACCACTTTCACGCGGGAGGGGTTGACACCCGAATGGCGCAACTCGGTGTCGAGCACCGCCAGATCGGAGGGGACCCCGGTGACGCCCACGCTCTTGCCGGCAAGGCCAGCGGGCGTGCGCAGGTGCTCGGAGGCAAGCGCGATGAGCCCACCGAGGGGGCGCTGGACGAGTGCCATGACCACTTGGGCGTCGCCGCCCTTGTCGATCAGCGTGGCGACGTCACTGCCGTCGGCGAGACCGAACTGGGCGCGGCCGGCGTCGATCAGCTTCAGCGTTTCCTGCGTGGAGGTGGGCTCTATGACCTGCAGATCGATGTTCTCACGCTTGTAGTACCCGGCCGCGAGTGCCCGGTAGACGCCGGCGTGAACCGCGTTGGGGGTGAAGTCGAGGATCAGCGTGGCTTTGGTGGGGAGGGAGAGCGGTGCCGGCAAGACGCGTGGGGAGGCGCTAGTGGCAGAGGATGGGCCCTGCGTAGAGCCGCATGCGCACACACAGATCGAGAGGGCGCCTATCAGTACGGCTGCCACCAGCCGGTATCGTCCAATCACTTGAAGGGATCCTCCTCAACACACATCGCGGGCTTTGAGGCGCGCACGCTATCGGGCGAGCCCGTGAAGGAGCTCTACACGCCCGACGATCTCCCCCAGGGGATCGGCGATACCGAGCGCGACCCGATCGGAAAGCCCGGGTCCTACCCCTTCACGCGGGGGGTGTACGAGTCGATGTATCGCGGGCGGTTGTGGACGATGCGTCAGTTCGCGGGGTTCGGCACGAGCGAGGAGACCAACGAGCGCTTCCACTATCTGCTCGACCATGGCCAGACGGGTCTCTCCACGGCCTTTGACATGCCGAGCTTGATGGGCCACGACTCCGACAGCCCCCGCTCGTTGGGGGAGGTCGGGAGGGAGGGCGTGGCGGTGGACACCACCGAGGACATGCGCACTCTGTTCGCGGGGATCGACCTGGGCGAGGTGTCGGTGTCGATGACTATCAACGCTCCCGCGGCGATCATGCTCGCCTACTTCGTGGTGGCCGCTGAAGAACCGGACCCCGCCCACCCCGGCGCTGGCGGGCCGATTGCGCCGGAGCACCTGTCGGGGACGATTCAGGCGGACATCCTCAAGGAGTACATCGCCCAGAAGGAGTGGTGTTTTCCGATCGACCCTGCGATGCGGCTGTGCGGGGACATGATCGAGTGGTGCACGAAGCACATGCCGCGCTGGCATCCGATCTCGATCTCCGGCTACCATATCCGCGAGGCGGGGTCGACCGCCCAGCAGGAGTTGGCGTTCACACTCAAGGACGGGCTCACCTACGTCGAGCAGGCGATCGTCAGGGGGCTCGACGTCGACGATTTCGCGCCACGACTCTCCTTCTTCTTCAACGCTCAGATCGACTTCTTCGAGGAGATCGCCAAGTATCGCGCGGCACGGCGCATCTGGGCGCGTGAGCTACGCGAGACCTACGGGGCCGTCAACGAGCGGTCGTGGTTGATGCGCTTTCACACGCAAACGGCGGGGGTGTCGCTGACCGCACAGCAGCCGCTCAACAACATCGTGCGCACCACGATCGAGGCGCTGGCGGGCGTGCTCGGGGGGACCCAGTCGCTACACACCAACTCCTACGACGAGGCGCTTGCCCTACCCACCGAGGAGGCGGTCAGGATCGCGCTGCGCACCCAACAGATGATCGCGCACGAGACGGGGGTGGCAAACACCGCCGACCCGCTCGGGGGGTCCTACTTCGTGGAGGCACTCACCGACAAGATGGAGGAGCGCTGTTACGAGTACTTCGCCAAGATCGATGAGCTGGGGGGGATGGTGGAGGCGGTCAAGCGCAACTACCCCCAGCGCGAGATCGCCGACGCCTCCTTCATGCTGCAACAGGAGATCGATTCGGGCGAGCGGGTGGTTGTGGGTGTGAACCGCTTCACAGAGGGGGACGATGGGGAGCCTGAGATCCTGCGTATCGACCCGGCGCTCGAGCGCAAGCAGGTAGGGCGCTTGCAGGCGGTGCGGGCGAGGCGCTCGGGCGCGGAGGTGGAGCGCACCCTCGCCGAGCTGCGGGGGGCGGCGGCGGGTGAGGGCAACCTGATGGGGCCCTTGATCGAGTGCGCGCGGGCGAACGCCAGCGAGGGGGAGATCGTCGAGTCGTTGCAACAGGTCTTCGGCCGCTACACCGAGTCGCCCGTCTTTTGAAAAGGGCAGCCCCCCTTCACAACTTCTTACGGACCCGCTAGCAACTTTGTCGCCTGGTCCATGTTGTGCTGGCGTTAGGGTTTTTCCGCCACGCACGAGCGATCTGAGCCGCTCCAGGGAGCGGCGCACATTCAGATGCCACGTAACCTCCTTGCCAACAACGACATCAAAGGACACTTGATGCGCAGAGCATTGGTGCTACTCGGCGTGACGTGTGCGCTCGGCTCCGCCGCGACACTGGCGTTCGCGGCCAAGCGGATCGCGGCAAAGGCCGCCGGCGCCTCCCCCCAGGTCTCCGCGCACACCGCGGCCCACACCGAACGCTCGGGCCCCAAGTGCGTGCCGGCGCGGTTGAACAAATCCGACGTGCTGCCCGGCACAGGACTTCAGGTGTCCCCCATGCCCGACTCCCTGGACGCGCCCAACAGCACGCAGATCAGCTTTCTCGGTGCCCCGGCAAGCGCGATATCGCAGGTGAGCGTGTCCGGTTCGGCAAGCGGCGCGCACCCAGGACGGTTGGAGGCCTTCTCGCAAGGCGACGGGGCGAGCTTCGTGCCCTCGCGGGCCTTTCGGCCCACCGAGACCGTGGTGGTGCACGGGAAGGTGACGCGAGGGACGAAAGCAATCCCGTTCGCCTTCCACTTCGTGGTGGCGTTGCGCGACCCGATCGGCCATCCCGCGAGCACGACAGCGGCGACGAGCGCGAACCAGGTGTACTCCTTTCACTCGCGTACCGACCTTCATCCGCCGCTTGCGACAGTCGACGCATCGGCGCCAGGACAGGCACCGGGATACGTCTTTGCGGCACCCTACGCGGGGGTGGGGCAGGTCGGGCCGATGATCTTCGATGACACCGGCAACCTCGTGTGGTTTCAGCCGCTGCCCGGGGGTATCGAGGCGGCGAACCTGAAGGTGCAGAGCTACGAAGGCCACCCGGTGCTCACCTGGTGGCAGGGGTACATCCCGCCGCAGGGGTTCGGGCAGGGGGAAGAGGTGATCGCCAACTCCTCCTACCAGCAGATCATGAAATTCCGCGCCGGCAACGGGCTACCCGCGGATCTGCACGACTTCCGCATCACGGAACAGAACACCGCCCTGTTGACATCGTTCGACCCGATCTACTGCAACCTCTCAAAGCTCGGAGGGCCGGCCGACGGGGCTGTCACCGACAGCCTCTTTCAGGAAGTCGACCTCAAGACGCACCTGGTCAGGCGCGAGTGGCACCCACTCGATCACGTGGCGCTCACGCGCTCCTACTCGACGGCCACCACCACGACATCGAAGATTTACCCCTTCGACTTCTTCCACCTCAACTCGGTGGAGTTGCGCCACGATGGGTCGCTGCTCATCTCCGCGCGAGACACCTCGGCGATCTACCTCCTCAACGGTGCCACCGGCCAAGTGGAGATCCAGGCGGGGGGCAAGAAGGGGAATTTGAAGCTAGGCAAAGGGACCGCCACCGCCTTCCAGCACGACGCCGAAGAACTCTCCAACGGGAACATCAGCGTGTTCGACAACGGGGGCAGCCCGCGGGTGCATCCACAGTCGCGGGCGATCGTCTTGGCGCTCGACCCCACCAACAGGACTGACACGTTGGTGAGCGAATACAACCACCCCAGCAAGCCGCTCACGGCCGACAGCCAGGGCAACGTGGAGGCGCTCGAAAACGGGAACATGTTCGTGGGGTGGGGAGCGGAGCCCTACTTCTCCGAATACAACCCCGCGGGCCAGCTTGTGTTCGACGTGAAGATGGCGGGCAACACCCAGTCCTATCGCGGGTACCGCTTCCAGTGGACGGGCACACCCACGGGCAGCCCGGCGGTGGCGGCGAGCGCAGCCAAAAGCGTCACTACCGTGTACGCGAGTTGGAACGGGGCCACTACGATCGCCAGCTGGCGCGTGCTGGCGGGTGCTTCGAACGCCACTCTCGCGCCGGTGACGAGCGTGGCAAAGAGTGGTTTTGAGACGGCTGTGTCGGTCTCGGGAACCCCCGCCTATGTGGCGGTCCAGGCGCTTGACGGGGCCGGCAACGTGCTGGGGACCTCAGCGGCCGTCAAGGGGTAGTAGCGGCGGCCATCGCGCGCTCGACGTACGGACCAAGCAGGGTGGCGGCGTCCTGCGCCGTCTTGCTGGGCGAGTCGCGTGGCATCGTGACATAGCTGAGCGCGAGGCGTACAAAGGTGTCGGCGAGCAGTTGCGCGTCCTCGTCGCGCACGGCGGGCCACCCCGTGCGCATCGCCTCGCACAGACGCGCGGCCGCCCAGTCGAGCACGGGGCGCGAGCGGGTGGTGACGAGCGGGAGCATCCCCCCCGTGCCGTCGTCCTCCAGCAACAGCTGTACGAGCGGGTCCTCGGATGCGCTTGCGAGGAACATCTCGAGCCCGGCGGCCACCGCGCGGGTGGGATCGTCCAGGTGAGCGTGGATCGCACGTTCGACATCCTCGAGGAAGCGAGCGCCTTCGCGGATGACGAACTGCTGGGCGAAATCGTCGCGCGAGCCGAACTCCTTGTAGAGCGTCTGGCGGCTCACGCCCGCCGCGCGAGCGACCTCGGACATCGTGATCTGCGCCCACGGACGGTCGCCGAGCAGGGCGCGGGCGGCGTCGAAGAGCGAGTCGCGCAGCAACTGCCGCGCCGCCACGCGGTAGGGCGTGGCGGGCTCCTCCGTGGCCGCCGTCGTCACGAGCTGGTCGCCGGGGCGCCGTAGCGCGAGAGGACGCGCTTGCGCGCGCGGGGATGGATGTTCATCTTGGAGAAGTCGTGGTCGTAGTGCTCGAGCACGCGGCGATCCATGATGCGCCGCCACAAGGGGGGGATCGCCGCGGCGACGATCATCCCGGCGTAGCCCGTCGGTAGTTGCGGCGCCTCGTCGAAGTGGCGCAGCGACTGATAGCGGCGCAGGGGGTTGGCGTGGTGGTCGGAGTGACGCTGCAGGTGGTAGAGCAGCACGTTCGAGGCCACGTTGTTGGAGTTCCAACTGTGCTCGGGGGCGGTGCGCTCGTAGCGGCCGTCCTCACGCGTTTGACGCAACAGGCCGTAGTGCTCGAGATAGTTCACCACCTCCAAGAGCGAGAAGCCGACGACGGCCTGGATCAACATGTAAGGGAGCACGACCGCCCCGAACGCCACGGCGAGACCGGCGAACAGCACGATCGACATGAGCCAAGCGTTGAGGATGTCGTTGCGGATGCTCCAGAAGCCGTGGCCGTCGCGGGTGAGGTGCTCGCGTTCGATCTCAAGCGCCGAGCGCAAGCTGCCGAGGACGGTGCGGGGGAGGAACTCGTAGAAGCTCTCACCCAGTCGCGCGGAGGCGGGATCCTCCGGCGTGGCGACACGCACGTGGTGGCCGCGGTTGTGCTCCACGAAGAAGTGGCCGTATCCGGTTTGGGCGAGCGCCACCTTGGAGAGCCAGCGCTCGGAGGAGGCGCGCTTGTGGCCGAGCTCGTGGGCGGTGTTGATGGCCACGCCCGCCACCATCGCCGTGGTGAGGGCCAGACCGACAGATTCAAGCGTTGAGAGACCTCCGTGCGACCACATCCAGCAGGAGAAGATCAGCCCCGCGTACTGGAGCGGCAGGAACGCATACGTGCACCAGCGGTAGTAGCGGTCCTGCTCCAGCCACCGGATCACGCTGTCGGGTGGGTTGGAGGCGTCCATCCCCACGAGCAGGTCCATGAGCGGGAAGACCGCGAAGATGAGCACCGGCCCGTAAAACCAGAGCACTCCAAGGCCGGTCGCTTCGACCAGCCCCCAGGAGATGAACGGCAGCAGTGGCACGATCAACCCGAGTAGCCACGCATAGCGCTTGCGGTCGCGCCAGCGGGGGGCCGACTCGGCGGTTTGTGTCTCGATAGTGCTCATCTTGCGACTACCTCCAGGATCGACCGGTTCAACTTGGTTTACAAGACTACCCCATCTGTCAATCTTAGTTACGGAATACCCCAAATTGTCACCGACGGTCGTCCCGCCTAGAGCGGACGCCCGCGGGCGGATGAGACCGCGCCGCGGGCGTATTCCTTCAGACCTTGAGCACCAGCTTTCCGATGTTCTCCCCCGCAAACAGCTTTTTGAGGGCGTCGGGAAAGCTCTCAAGGCCCTCCACGATGTCCTCGCGGGCGATGAGCTTGCCTTCGCCGATCCACTTCGCCATCTCCCCCACCGCCTCGGGGGCGCGGCCCATGTAGTCGATCACCACGAACCCCTCCATGCGGGCGCGGTTGACCAGCAGTGACATGTAGTTGGACGGGCCCCTCATCGAATCGAGGTTGTTGTACTGGGAGATCGCCCCGCAGATCACAACCCGCGCGCTACGCGCGAGGCGGGCCAGCGCCGCGTCGAGGATGTCCCCGCCAACGTTGTCGAAGTACACGTCGATCCCCTCCGGGCAGCGCTCCCGTAGGGCCATGTTCACGTCCTCGCTCTTGTAGTCGATGGCCGCGTCAAAGCCCAACTCGCCGCTCACCCACTCGCACTTCTCGGGCCCCCCGGCAATGCCCACCACGCGACAGCCCTTCAGTTTCGCGATCTGACCCACCACGCTCCCCACGGCGCCCGCGGCGCCCGACACCACCACGGTCTCGCCCTCTTTGGGCTCCCCCACATCGAGCAACCCGAAATAAGCGGTTATGCCGGGCATCCCGAGCGCCCCCAAATACGTGGGCAGCGGTATCTGGCTCGTGTCCACCTTGAACACCGCGTTCTCGTCGCACACCGCGTACTCCTGCACCCCAAGCCAACCCGACACGTGGTCGCCCACGGCGAGCTTCGAGCCCTTGGACTCCACCACCTCACCTGCCGACCCCGCGCGCATTACTTCGCCGATCTCTACCGGAGGGATGTAGGAGCGCCCCTCCGCCATCCATCCCCTCATCGCGGGGTCGAGCGAGATGTATTGGTTGCGCACCAGCACCTCCCCCTCTTTCAGCTCGGGGAGCGGCTCCTCGACATAGTCGAAGTGCTCGCGCCCCACCATCCCCTGCGGGCGGGAGGCAAGGCGGAAGATGTGGTTCACGGCGTCCATTCGATCTCTCCTCGTTTCGGGTCGGTGCGGTTACTGTACGCTCGCGCCGTGGACTTCTCTCACTCCGCACGTACCCAGGAGCTACTGGAGCGCCTCATCGCCTTTCAGGAGCGCGAGATCTCCCCGCGCGAGGAGCCCTACATGCGCGAGCTGCTCTCGCGGGATGACCCCTGGGTGGTGCTTCCCACGATCGAGGAGCTCAAGGCGAAGGCAAAGCAGGAAGAGCTGTGGAACCTCTTCCTCCCCGACGTACAGCGGGGCGCGGGCCTCTCAAACGTCGACTACGCCCCCCTGGCCGAGCGCATGGGACGCTCGCTGATAACGGCGGAGGTGTGCAACTGCAACGCCCCCGACACCGGCAACATGGAGGTGCTCTGGCACTTCGGCTCCGATGAGCAAAAGCAACGTTGGCTGCACCCCCTGCTCGACGGCGCCATCCGCTCGGCCTTCTGCATGACAGAGCCCGACGTCGCCTCCTCGGACGCCACCAACATGCAGGCCACCGCCGCACTGGACGGGGAAGAGGTGGTGGTGAACGGGCGCAAGTGGTGGAGCACAGGCGTGGGCCACCCCAACTGCAAGGCGATCATCTTCATGGGCCTCACCGACCCCTCCGCCGACCGCTATCACCAGCACTCGATGGTGCTCGTGCCGATGGACTCCCCCGGTGTAAAGGTGGAGCGGATGCTCGAGGCGATGGGCTTCCTCGACGCCCCCGGAGGCCACGGCGAAGTGTCCTTCACAGATGTGCGTCTCCCCGCCTCCGCCATCATTGGCGGCGCGGGCCAGGCGTTCGCCATCGCCCAAGCGAGGCTCGGTCCCGGTCGCATCCACCACTGCATGCGCCTCGTCGGGCTCGCCGAGTTGGCGCTTGAACTTGCGTGTGAGCGGGCCACCTCCCGTACGGCCTTCGGCAAGCCGCTCTCAAACCTCGGAGGCAACCGCGAACGCATCGCCGACGCCCGCATCGCCATCGACCAGGCCCGCCTGCACGTGCTGCACGCGGCGTGGTTGGTCGACCAGAAAGCACCCGAGGCGCTCGGCGCGGTGTCGCAAATCAAGGTCGCCGTGCCCAACATGACCCAGTCGGTAGTGGACATGGCGATGCAACTGCACGGCGGCGCGGGCCTCTCAAACGATGTCCCCCTTGCCGGGGCGTGGACCGCCGCCCGTGCCTTGCGGCTCGCGGACGGCCCTGATGAGGTCCACCGTGGCGTCATCGCCCGTCTCGAGCTCGCGCGCTACGGCAAGGGGAAGTGGTCGCCATTGCCGTCATAGCGAGCGTCGTCGCCCCCCGCGTATGACCGCCCGCTCCCGCGCCACGAACCCCCGCGCGCCGTCCACCGACGGAGTCAAGGACGTACGCGCGGAGGACGCCTTCGATGTCACCACGGTGGCTCGCTGGCTAGTAGAGCACGCGCCCGCCAGCATGCGGGAAGACCTCTCGGAGACGCCACACGTGCGTCAATTCTCCGGGGGCTCTTCGAACCTCACGTATCTACTCTCCTACCCCAACCGCGAGCTGATCTTGCGCCGGCCGCCGCACGGCACGAAGGCCGCCTCCGCGCACGACATGGCACGCGAGTTCCGTATCCAGCAGGCGCTCGCGCCGGCGTATCCGTATGTGCCGAAGATGGTTGCCCTGTGCCGTGAGGAGTCGGTGATGGGTGGCGATTTCTATGTGATGGAGCGCATCCAGGGCACGATCCTGCGCTCCCGCATCCCGCCCGAGCTGAACCTCGGCGAGCAGGACGTTCGGGGCCTGTGCGAATCGGCCATCGACCGGCTCGTGGAGCTGCACGCGATCGACCCCACCGAGGCGGGCCTCGCGGAGCTGGGCAAGGGCGAGGGCTACGTACACCGCCAGGTCGAGGGCTGGTCCACCCGCTTCCGCGCCGCCCACACGTGGAACGTCCCGAGCTTCGAGCGCGTCATGCGCTGGCTATCGGAGCGCCAACCTGACGACATCGCGCAGAAAGTCATCCACAACGATTTCCGCCTCGACAACCTCGTGCTCGCGCACGAGGACCCCAAACGCATCGTGGGCGTCCTCGACTGGGAGCTCGCCACCGTCGGCGACCCCCTCATGGACCTCGGATCGGCGCTGGCCTACTGGGTGCAGGCCGACGACGACCGCATCATGCGAGCCCTTCGCCGCCAACCCACCGACGCCCCCGGGATGCTCACGCGCGAGCAGGTCGTCTCCCACTACTGCTCCCGCACCGGCCTGCAGGTTGAGGACTGGCTCTTCTACGAGGTCTTCGGCCTCTTCCGCCTCGCCACCATCATCCAGCAAATCTACCGCCGCTACCACTCACGGGAGATCCGCAATCGCGCCTTCCGCCACTACTGGCTGGCGGTGCGCTATCTCGACCGCCGCTGCTTGGGGATCATCCGCAAGGACGCCCACTGACATCACCTGTAGGGGATGATGCGTACCGCCGTGTGCACCCCTACGGTTAGGGCGATGGGCGAGCCAGAGGACCGGCCTGCAGCTGCACAACACGCACGCCTGCGCGACGCCCTGCTCACGCTCGAGAGCCCCGAACGCGCCGACATGGACAACCCCAGCCTCGAGTGGCGGCGACTCTTCTCCGAGCTGCTCGGCACGTTCCTGCTCGTCCTTGCCGGCGCCGGCGCGGGTGTCGTCACAGCGGTCTCCCACGGCCAGATCAGCCGTGCCTCCGCCGTCACCGCGCCCGGACTCACGGTGATGGCGGTGATCCTCTTCATGGGTGCCATCTCGGGCGCCCACCTCAATCCAGTTGTGACGGTCGCGTTCGGCCTGCGCGGCGACTTCCCGTGGAAGCGCGCCTTCGGCTACATCGTGGTGCAGCTCATCGGCGCCACCCTCGCCTGCGTGGTGCTGTGGGGAGTGTTCGGGATGGTAGGCAACCTCGGCGCCACCACCCCCGGCCCGGGCATCCACGACTGGCAGGCGATGATCGTCGAGCTCGTACTCACCGCGGGACTCGTGTCCACGATTCTTGGCACCGCCTCCTCCGCCCAGAACGTCGGCGCGCTCTCGGCCCTTGGCGTTGGCGGCTACATCGTGCTCGCGGGACTGTGGTCGAGCCCAATCAGCGGCGCCTCGATGAACCCCGCGCGCTCGTTCGGCCCCGACCTGGTGCTCGGCGACTTCTCGCACTACTGGCTCTACGTCGTCGGCCCCCTCGCCGGCGCCATCCTCGCGGTGGGCATCGCCTACGTGCTACGCGGCCCCGGCGGCGACCCTGGCGGGAAGAGCGCTGGCAGCGGAAAGCTCACCACCCCGCCATGACCCGCGAAGCACCGGAGGTTGGCCGCGTCGGTGCTCTACCTCGGCCTCGACTAACGAGCTGCCATCGAACCCTGGTACGCAACCGGCCCCCTCAACCGCCTGATCGGCGGTATCGCGCTCAGACGCCGGTGAGCGCCAGCGGATTGCCAGATGGATCGTGCACGAGCACACCGGCGTCGATCTCCCGCGGCTCGCGGTCGGCGGTCGCGATCCGAGCTATCAGGCGGTCGCGGTCGGTGACGCTCGGCAACACGACGGTCAGGCGTGTTAGCGCCGCCGACCCGGGCGGCGGCTGTGAGGCGCCCGCGCTCTCCCAAGTGTTGGCGCCGAGATGATGGTGATAGCCGCCGGCGCTCAGGAAAGCTGCATGCGACCCGAGCGCCGCCATCAAGCCGAAGCCGAGCACGTCGCGGTAGAAGGCGATCGTGCGGGGGATGTCAGCGACACAAAGGTGAACATGCCCCATGGTCGTCCTTGCTGGGAGACCGTCGAAGGGCTCGTTTGCCGGATCCCCAAGCTCCCCCAGCAAGCTGGCGGTGTCGAGCGGGAGCGTGGTCATCCGCTCGGCCACCCTCCCCTCCCACACGTGCCGCGGGCGGTCCCAGTAGATCTCGATCCCGTGCCCGTCCGGGTCGGTGAGGTAGATGGCCTCGCTCACGAAGTGATCCGACATCCCAACTAGAGCGACTCGATCGCGAACCGCGTGAGCAAGCCAGCGCGCCAAGTCGACCCGCGCCGGGAGCAACAAAGCGAAGTGATAGAGACCGCAGTAACCGCGCACCGGACGCGCACCCGGTTGCTCAGCGAGCACCAGCAGATCCTCGCCACCTACACCAAGCGTGGCGCTGGCGCCCGCAGCTTCACGCACACGCAGGCCAACCACGCGCTCGTAGTAGTCAATCGAGCGGTTGAGGTCGGCGACCCTCAGATGAACCGCCCCCATTCGTGTCGCGGCGGGCAGCTCGGAGTGGGCGGGCGCGCCGGCCGCCTCGACCTGCTCGGGATCGCGCGGGGCGGTGCTCATGACTCCACGATAGGCAGCATCAGGCGCTGAGCACGCGCGCATCGGCCTCCCGCCACGCCACCGCCGCCATTACGGCCGAGACGAGCAGTACCGACGGCCACGCGCCTACCGCCAGCGCAAGCACGTGGGAGAGAGCGAACGCCGCAAGGCCTACACATGCCAGGATCGCGGCGGTTCGCGTGCCATGGCGACGCCTCCACGCTTGGATGCACCACAGGCCGCCGAGAGCCAGCACCACTCCGCCGAGCGGGCGCGAACCCGTGCTCACGGCTACGGCGTAGGCGACGATCAGGGAGGCGGCGGCTACCGGCGCTGTCGGGACGAGGCGCACTGAGCCGAGCGTACCGCTCTCACGACTGACTCGCGTGCCCTCCACCAGCGCGCGACTTAAGCGCTGGCGGGCGCGGCTCGGCGAACGTGCTCATCGAAGAACCCGAGCATCCGTCGCCATCCGTCCTCGGCCGCCGCCTCGCCGTGGCCCACCCGCATCGGCGTGGGCACCCGCGCCAGCAACCCCTGCCAACCGTCGTACTGCGAGAAGAAGGAGTGACCCACACCGTCGTAGGTGCGGATGTCGTGCGGCACTCCTAGCGCTGTGAGGTGGGCCTCCAAGCGCTCGCCCATATTGCCCCCGTACATCTTGTCGCGCGCCCCGAAGCTCCCCACCACCGGGCAGGCGCGGTCGAGCTTTGCGCGATCCTTCGGAACGTCGCCGTAGTTCACCGCCGCCGCCTTGAACCCCGGCTTGGTGGCGGCGATCAGCGCGAACCCCCCGCCGAGACAGAAACCGGCGACCGCGATGCGATCCGGGTCCACCTCTGGACGCTCGGCGAGTACCTCGCGGGCGGAGAGGATGTCGGCTATCTCACGGTCGATCGACCCCCGCACCATGTCGGTCATCACGCGGCTCATGCACACGATGCGCGAGCCGTGCGAGAACAGGTCGGGGACGAGCGCCACGTACCCCTCCTGCGCAAAGCGCCGAGCGATCCGACGAATGTCATCGTTGAGGCCGAACGACTCGTGCAGTACCAGCACTGCCGGGTTAGGCTCAGAAGACGGGGATGGTGGGAGGAATAGCTCCGAGACGATCGCTCCACCGTCGTCTGTGGGAATCGGGAGCTTTAGGTCGGTAACCGACACGCGCCAGACCTTACAGCCCAGGCGCGGCCCCATCCATGCAAAGCGCGACACTGCGCCACACTGTGGCAATGGAATCGCTGTTCGATCCGGGCGAGCCCACCCCGCGCGGGTCCACCGCAACGCGTCCCGACACCGCCCCGCTCGCCGCGCGCATGCGCCCGACCACGCTGGAGGAGTTCGTCGGCCAGGAGCACCTACTCGGAGCCGGCTCAGCACTACGCACCGCGATCGAGCAGGGACGACCCCATTCGATGATCCTCCACGGCCCGCCCGGCAGCGGCAAGACCACGCTTGCGCGCATCGTCGCGGCGAGCGCAAACGCCGCCTTCGAGGAGCTGAGCGCCGTCGAAGCGGGCCGGGCGGAGGTGCGTGCGGTGATCGACCGCGCGCGCGAACGCAAGCGGGGCGAGCGCGACACGATCTTCTTCCTCGATGAGATCCACCGCTTCAACAAGGCCCAACAGGACGCGTTGCTGCCGGCTGTCGAGGAAGGGTTGGTGACGCTCATCGGCGCCACCACGGAGAACCCCTCGTTCGAGGTGAACCGTGCGCTGCTCTCCCGCACCCAGCTCTACGAGCTCGAGGAGCTCACTGAGACGGACGTGCTTGTGCTGCTGCGCCGGGCGCTTGAGCGCGGCGAGTGCGGCGCCGTGGATGTCGAGGAAGACGCAATCGAGCTGCTTGCCGCGCGCTCGCTCGGCGACGCCCGCACAGCGCTTGCCGCACTTGAGCTTGCGTGCGAGACAAGCCCGGGACCGGTCACCGTCGAGCACGCCGAAGACGCATTGCAGCGGCGCATCGTCCACTACGACAAGAAGGCCGACAGCCACTACGACACGATCTCCGCATGGATCAAGGCAACGCGCGGCTCTGACCCCGACGCCTCGCTCTACTACCTCGCGGTAATGCTGGAGGGGGGCGAGGACCCACGTTTCATCGCCCGGCGAATGGTGATCCTCGCTAGCGAGGACATAGGCAACGCCGACCCGCAGGCGCTCACCATCGCCACCGGAGCCGCCGCCGCGGTCGAGCACGCCGGCCTGCCCGAGTGTCAGTTCGCGCTGGCGCAAGCCGCTATTTACCTGTCGCTCGCGCCCAAGTCGGACGCCGCCAAGCGCGCGATCGGCGCCGCGCGGGGGTTCGTGCGCGACCACGGCGCGTCCCCGCCGCCGGTTCAATTGCGCTCTGGCGGGCGCGGCGAGGGGTATGACAGCCCTCACTCACACCCGGGGCATATCTCAGGGCAGGAGCTCGCGCCCGCCGGCGTGGAGGGCGAGCGGTTCTACCGGCCCGACGACGCGGAGGCGGAGCTTGCGGCGCGGTTGGCCGCGATTCGTAAGGCCAGAGATCTCACACCTTGATCAGCACCATCCAGGTCCACCGTAGTGGAACTCGTAGGGTAAACCTTTGGTTGGATACCATTGCTGTGGATTGTACTGTGAGAAATCACTCGCAAACCCTTCCAGTTCAGACGGCTCCGCGTAGAAGCTATTGACCCAAAACGTGTATGTAACCGCAGCAGAAACAGATTCGTTTCCGTAATGCCCATTGCCCATGTCGGTGCAGGTGTACTCTTCCGGCGTTGCGACCTCTCCACCCCACTCCAGCAAGTGCGGTTTAGGAAAATGATGAACCCAAGCGGTGTGCGGGATGTAACCCAGGTACTGACCTTCATACCATATCCACCAGTTCCCGCCCGATTCCTTGATGGCGTAGAAGTGAATATGATCCGTATGAGAGATGATCATATTTGGAAACGCGGTACTACTGGTTTGTACCCACGGGATGCTGGATAGTCCGATATATCCACCTTCCCGATATTCGCCGCCATCCTCCATAGCTACAAAGAGGTGGACTTCAACATCTGGGTATTGACCGGGAGCCTCCGTCCATCCAAGCTCTACAGTCGACTGACCGCCACTCGTGTCGATCGCCCAAAGCTGACCTAGACTATGAGAGTAACTCGCCGCGATGTACGGCTGCTCATTTGTCTGTTCGTCCCATACTTCCGACACGGGACCGTCCGGAATATGTTCAGCCGTGGTTAAACCAAGAGACCATGAATACCAAGCACCATTGTAGACGCGCGTGGCGTGGGCACTCGTCCCCTTTCGGCGCCTATGCGAACCAACCTTCACACTTCTGTAGACCGGTCGCTCGTCTACCAACGGATTACCTTTGCCATCAGGTGGTGGGGGAATGCTTGCGATCCCCACCTCAGAGGCCGCGCCCGTCACGGGGTAGGGAACTTGATTCGTACCACAGGGCTTGGTCAATGCTAGCCGGGCTGTGGCGGCCTGCGCTTCCCGTGCGACCAGCCCGCTCGGAGGCGCGGGTTCTTCTATACCTGTTGGAGTGGCCTCACATTTATATAGCCTGACCCCCGCGCTGGCAACCGGAACAGCCGTCAGCGCACATGCCATTAGCGTTCCAATCAAATAGAAAACCAACCCTCCCCTACGTACACCCGTACCCTGTGACATCCCGAGTCCCCTTCGGATGGTCAGACAGATTCATACTGTTGATCTTTACGTAGAGTGTATCACAAAACCACGCTATTATATGTCGCGGAATAATCTTGTGATGGCCAGCCGATAAATCCCGATAAACCCATTAAATACGCTACGGTAACAAACCCTACTCCTGGTTGATCTCTTCCTTGGAAGGCATAGGTGCAATCACCAACGGGATGTCACGGCACACACTCACGGACGCCGATCACACAAGCTAGGAACGCGAATACACGACCACTTCTTCCCAGCCCTCGTCGAGTTCTCCGCCATGTTTCCACTTGACCGTGACCCGTACCTTGAGTCGATGATGGAAGCGTAGAGCCCGGCGCGCGCGCGCTACCGGGCGAACCACGAGCCGTAAATGGCCTGGACGATCCGCCGTGATTCTCGCGTGACCATATCCCCCGCGATCATAAGTTGCTTCAGCTGTGACAACACCCGGATTCAACAGAACAACCGTCACGATGATCGACCCATGCGGTCCCTTTCCCGCCCTTATCTTGGTAAGGGATCCTTGCGGCGGCGCAACCTTTTCGAGCCCATCCACTCTAGGCGACAGACTCGGCGTGCCCATACTTGCGAAACCTTGCGCTACGGGATATGGGACTTCACCGGCCGGGCACAGCGGTGTTTCAGGCTGGCGACTCGCCGCGACCTGAGCTTCGCGCTCCAATAGCCCAGCGGGAGGAGGGGGTTCGACGACCCCCACTGGAGCTGGCCGACACTGGTAGAGCGCCGGCGCCGCACCGGCCTCCAAAGTCGGCACCACACTGAGGGCGATCACAACGGCGGCGGCGGGTAGGAGCATGCCTCGCGATACGCGGGACGCATACGGCCGTACTTGCATCCACGTTCTGTATATGGACCATGTTCGCTTATATGGTTTTCCCATGGGTCATGGAATGTAGCATAATGTCGACGCCCGACGAAACCTTGACGCGATGCGACCGACCTGTCGATGAACACGTTTGCCTAGCGCCATCAGTCGCTTTCGGCGTCATCCCGCGCGTGCTCGTATGCCACTCCGAGGAGCTTGACCGTAGTGCTCCAGTTCCGTGCGGTAGCCGTGACCCCGAGGCGCTTGTCCGAGAGCAGCCGTGCGAGTGGCGAACTGTGGATGCCGTTAGGATGCCACGCGTAAATCTCACGCCCCACGTAAACGAAACGCTCGGGCGCGACATCGGCAGCCGTCAGCTTCTCGATCGCCTCCCCGGCCGGTTGGGCCGAGAGGAAGCTCACCTGGTAAAGCTTGTCGTTGTCTACGATTTCTCGCAGCGGATCGAGCGTCACGACATCAGCTAGTTGCTCGAGGGTACGCACAACCACGGGCGACTTCACGCCGAATCTCGCCTCGACCTCGCTCTCGATCTCCTGCCCTACCTGCTCGGGCGCCCTGCTCGAGTGAAGCACGACGTTGCCACTCTGCAGCAACGTCCGTACGTCACCGTAACCGAGCCCCGACAGGTGCTCGCGCAGGTCTCCCATGGGAACCCGATTGTGTGCCCCCACGTTGACACCGCGAAGGAGAACGATGTGTGTGGGCATCGCTAGAGGCTGGTGGTGACAGCTTGAGAGGACCGCGCATCCTGGATGGTCACGACATCCACCACATCTTTGCTCTGGTCATATGAGTACACGACCAATAGCCACCGCCACGGGCCAAGAATAAATCGAAAACCTGCCCATTCCCCCGCCAACTCATGACCTGCGTATGGGAACCGCTCGGCGATGCGCAGCGAACGCCTCACGCGATCTCTGGTATCGGGCGGCAGGCTGTGTGTCTGGATCACTCGCTCAAGCCGTGCGGCCGCAATCTCACTCACCCTGACTTCGGCCACGAGCTACAGCTCGTCAAGTGGAATCGTCTTGCCTTCATGAGCCTGTTGAAGCCCGAGACGCGCTTCGTCAAGCGCCCCGGGGATCCCATCCAGCAGCGCCGTAATCGTGCGCACATCCGGGTCTGCTTCTTCAATCGCCGTCGACAAGAGCGACCGCGCAAGCGTTCCCTCCTGTATATGCATGCGCTCGGCCATTCGGGCCAACCGCTCCGCGTGCTCAGAGTCCAGGGTCACGTTCAGCCGATTTGCGGTCCGCTCCATTATCACAGCGTACTGCACGTATCGGCACGTCTCGTGTTCAGGGCGATAGTTGCCCGCCACAGGGCGTAAGGTTGCCCACCCATGCCCGCCTACCTCCCCTACACCGAGCGCACCCCCAGCACCGCCTACCGCGACATGCTCCAAGCGATTCGCGACACGGGCACGCGCGTCAAAACCAAGCAGGGCGTGGACGCGCTGGCCCTGGCCGGCTGTCAGATGCGCTTTCCGATGGAGCACGGCGCGGCGGTCATCACCGAGCGCTCGATCCGCGGCTTTGCGCCCAAGGCGATCGGGGAGCTGTGCGCTTTCATCAACGGTGCGCGCACGGTGGAGGAGCTTCGCGAGTTCGGGTGCGACTGGTGGGGACCGTGGGCCACCGAGGAGAAGTGCGTCAGTCGCGGCCTCGAACCGGGCGATCTAGGCCCAGGCTCCTACGGTCACGCCTTCCGCCACTTCACAACAGACTTCGAGGGTGACCCCGAGGGCTTTGACCAGTTTGGGCAGCTCGTGCGCAAGCTGCGCGACCTGCCCGAAGACCGCACCGCCGTTGTGAGTCCATGGATCCCACAAGCCAACCACCGCGAGGGAGGGGTGAAGTCGCGCAACACCATCGCCCCCTGCCACGGGTGGGTGCATGCGCTGGTGTTCAACGGGCAACTCCACCTCGTGCACAACCAACGCTCGGGTGACACCCCCATCGGGGTGCCTTCCAACATGGTGCAGTACACGGGTCTCGGGCTCATGTTGGAGCATCTCACGGGGTACGAGTTCGTGGAGTACGTACACTGGATTCAGTACGCTCACATCTACGTCAACCAGCTTGATCGGGTTGACGAGATGCTCGCCCGCGAACCGCGAAAGCTCCCCACGTTGCGTCTCACTGAGGGGGGGCGCACAATCACCGACATCCACGACTTCCGCGGCGAGCATTTCGAGATCGAGGATTACGATCCCCATCCGTCCATCGCCGACATCCCCGTCCTCACCTGAGGAGGAGCTGTGATCTCGATCGTCGTCGCCTACGGGGCCAACGGTGTGATCGGGCACAAGGGATTGCTCCCCTGGCGCCTGCCCTCAGACCTGCGCCGCTTTCGCGAGATCACCACGGGCGGGACGGTGATCATGGGACGAAAGACGTTTGAATCCCTGCCGCCCCAACACCGCCCCCTACGCGACCGGCACAACGTGGCGATCAGCGCCAACGCCGCCTTCCGTCCGCCTGAGGTGGAGGTGCACCCGAGCCTTCAATCCGCGCTTGCGACACACGGCGAGGAGTGCTTTGTGATCGGCGGACAATCCGTATACGCCCAAGCAGTGGAGCATGCCCAGCGTGTGTACGCCACCGAGGTCGCCGCCTCCCCTCCTGGCGATGCGTTCTTCCCGGCGCTCTCTCCAGAGGACTGGCGCTGCGCACAGGAGAGCGACCCGATCGAAGAGAACGGCCACCGTTTTGTGTTTCGGGTTTACGAGCGCACCGGCAACCCCGCGCCACCCGCGTCTGTGAGTGCTTCGTGAGCACCGGAGACGATCGCGCCCTCTACCACCTCCCCGCCGCGCGCCGCGAGGATCAGTTGCGTCGTATGGAAAAACTCGAACACGACGGTGTGTGCATATTCTGCCCAGAGCATTTCGCGGAGTTCAACCGAGAGCACATCGAGATCGCCGGCGAGCATTGGTATGTGGTGAAGAACGACTTCCCCTATCAAGGCACTCGGGCTCACTACCTGATCGTGTCGAGGCGGCACGTGCGCTCGTTTGACGAGCTACCCGACGACGCCGGCGCCGAGCTGTGGGCGCTCAAGCGAGAGCTCAAGCAACGTCTCGACCCGCTTGCGGTGGCAACGGTGGAACGCAGCGGCGACATGCGCTACAACGGCGGCTCCGTGGCCCACCTGCACGTGCATTTCGTGGCCCTCGACGACAATCCCGAGAGCACGGTCCGCTTCAAGGTGAGCCGCGAGGCAGAGAGCGTCGCCAACCCCCACAATCCCGAGTACACAGGCGGCCCGCGCGACGGGGCGGACGCGAAGGAGACACATGGCGATAACCAGCGGAATCTTCAGCTCTGACGTCAACTACGACGAGCGAATGATCTCCTCATTGGAGGCGCTCGGCGAGTTCGTTGAGCACCTCAGAGGCATCGGGCTGCGCATCGTGCTCACGTCCGGCTCCTTCGACCTCGTGCACCTCGGCCACGTCAAGTACCTCGCCAAGGCCAAGGAGCTCGGGGACGTGCTCATCGTCGGCGTCGACGGCGACGCGAAGATCCGCAAGCGCAAGGGCGCCGACCGGCCGATGGTCCCCGAGGACGAGCGCCTCGAGATGCTCGCCCATCAGCGCCCGGTGGACCTCATCTACTTGAAGGCCGACGACGAAGCGAGATGGGCGCTGATCAAGACCGTCCGCCCCGACGTGTTGGTGCTCTCCACCGACCACTCCTACTCTTCTGAGGAACTGGAGGAGTTGGGGACGATTTGCGGCTCGGTGCAAGTGCTCGAGCGCCAGGCCGCGGTTACCACCAGCGAGCGCATCCGCCAGCTCTACATGCACCTCGGGGAGCAGCTCGGCCCACGCCTGGCGGAGATCCTGCCGGACCTGATCGAGAAGATCCTCAAGCGCGGATGAGCGACTGCGCCGTCGCCTACGTCCCCGTCCTGCACGACGGATACAGGCGCTTCATCGAGCGCCACGCCACCGGTGTCCCGCTCTACCTGATCGGGCCCGAGCTCTACGAGGACTACCGCCCGCTCGCCAAGGACATCCGCGCGCTCCCCCCCGAGCTCGCGGCAAGCGCAATCGCGGCGTGGGAGGTGTGTAGCGAGGTGAGGGTCCTCGACGCCCGATCCGCCGGTGCGCTCGCGGAGGAGGCGCCGAGCTTGGTGATGCCTGCCGAGGACGTCAGCTACCAAGTGGCGGAGCGCTTCTTCAGCCGCTGCGAGGTGATGTTCGACACGGTGTTCCTCCGTTGGGACAAGACGAGGACCACACAGATGTTGATCCCCCAACCTCGCGCAACAATCGCCACCGGCGAGCTGGTGGCCGAGCTGGGCCAAGTGGCCGACGAGGCGGCGATGGGGAGTATCGACTGGTGGCGCCAAGTAGGCGCCGCGATGCGCCTCTCAAGCGGGGAGACAATGGCGGCGACCAACGTCCACAACCCCCACCCGCTCAGTCCATATGCGGCCGGAGACCCCCGCGCCAACCTCTTCAAGGGGGTTGGCCTCGAGCTCTCCACCGCCACCCACGCCGAGGCGCGCTTGATCGCGGATGCCGCGCGCGAAGGACACGCAACCGAAGGCGCCACTTTGTTCGTCACCGACTTCCCGTGTCCACCCTGCGCGAAGTTGATCGCCGGGGCGGGCATCGCCAAGCTCTATTTCATCGAGGGCTACGCCGTGCTGGATGGACAGGACGTGTTGGAGGGGGCTGGCGTGGAGATAGTGCAAGTCGCGTAAAGCACCTGGCACCTGGATCTCTCGCGTGGCGAACCCGTGATGATGCAATGACACAATCGATTTATCGCTTAGGCATCATGACAGCACAAAAAGCGATGCTATGATGCGTCCATGCGCACCACCGTTACCCTCGACCCCGACGTAGAGGCCAAGCTGCGCCAGGCCACCCGCGAACGTGGACAATCTTTCAAGGCCGTGCTGAACGACGCGGTGCGTACCGGACTGAGCGGCGGCGAGCCTTCGAAGCGAAGCTACCGACTGGCAACTCGACCAATGGGTGTCAGACCGAATGTAGACCTCGACCAGGCGCTGCGCATCGCCGGGGACATTGAAGACGCCGAGATCGTGCGCAAGCTGCGGCTGCGCAAGTGAAGCTGCCGGACGTCAACCTTCTCCTCTACGCGGTAGATGAAACCTCGCCGAGACACGACGGCGCCCGGATCTGGCTGGAACAGACGCTCTCCGGCTCTGAAACAGTTGCATTCGCTTGGGTAGTGTTGCTTGCCTTTGTGCGCCTGTCCACCAACACCGCCGTTTTTGCGCATCCGCTGGGTGTCGAGGAGGCCCTCGACATGGTCGACGGGTGGCTGGCACAACCGTGCGTCACGGTTATCGCACCAACCGATCGCCACTCCGCTGTCCTGCGTGAACTGCTCCAACCCATTGGCACCGCGGGCAACCTGACCACCGACGCACACCTGGCCGCGCTCGCCATCGAGCACGGCGCACAACTCTGCTCCTGCGACGCCGACTTCGGCCGCTTCTCCGGAGTGCACTGGGCCAACCCGCTGGAGGTCCAACGGAGACCGTGAAGTATCGATCGCGAAGGTCAGCTCGACGTGAACCGCGCTGCTTCCTCCGACCCGCCCGTGGCGTTGCCCTCACTGTAGGAGTGGGCGCCGGCGCCGGCGAGTTTGCCTGCGTCAACGATTAGGTATTCCTCGCGGATGGGACGTCCGTCGAACCAGCACTCGAGGATCTCGCGGGTACCCGCCGCGTAGCGCGCCTGCGCGGAGAGGGTGGTGCCGGAGGTGTGGGGTGTCATGCCGTGGTGGGGCATCGTCCGCCAGGGGTGGTCGCGAGGGGCGGGCTGCGGGAACCACACATCCCCTGCGTATCCGGCAAGCTGGCCGCTCTCACAAGCGCGTGCAACGGCGTCGCGGTTACAGATCTTTCCGCGGGCTGTGTTCACTAGGTAGGCACCGCGCTTCATCTTGGCGATGAGCTCCTCGTCGAAGAGGTTCTCCGTTTCCGGATGAAGGGGCGCGTTGATGGTGACCACGTCGCACACTTCCACCATCTCCTCCACGGTGGGATGGAATCTGACTCCCAGCTCCCGCTCCACATCCTCGGGGAGACGGTGTCGATCTGTGTAGTGAAGTCCCACCTCAAAGGGAGCGAGTCGACGCAGCACCGCCGAGCCGATGCGTCCAGCGGCGACGGTGCCCACCTGCATGCCCTCCAGGTCATAGGAGCGCGCGGCACAGTCGGCGATGTCCCAGCCTCCCGCCACCACCCGTTGGTAGGAGGGAATGTAGTTGCGTACGAGCCCCAGGATCATCATCACCACGTGCTCGGCGACGGAGATGCTATTGCAGTAGGTGACCTCCGCCACGGTGATCCCACGGTCGATGGCGGCCTGGAGGTCGACGTGGTCGGAGCCGATCCCGGCGGTGAGCGCCAACTTCAGGTTGGGAGCCTTGGCGATGCGCTCGGCCGTGAGATAAGCGGGCCAGAAGGGCTGGGAGATGACAACCTCAGCGTTGGGAAGCTCCCGCTCGAACACGGAATCGGGGCCATCCTTGTCGGATGTGACGATGAGCCGATGACCGCCCGCCTCGAGGAACTTCCGCAGACCCAGCTCCCCCGACACGCACCCCAGGAGCTCGCCGGGAGTGAAGTCGATGTCTTGTGGCGTGGGCGTGGTCTGGCCGTCGAAATAACGCTCGATGTGGGGTATCCCGTCGCGTGCAGATGACGGTGGATAGCCGTCGACCGGATCGTCATACAGAACGCAGAGTACGTCCGCCATCGTTCCTACCTCCCATGAGCCCGAGTGTTGGTTGTGGACACTGTAACCCGAAGGCGGGGAACGGCAAAACTGTCCGTGGCGAACCGAGAGGACGTGTTCAGGTCAGCAGGACTGTCTTCACACTCGAGCCGTCAAGCAGATGCTCGCGCAGCACCAGCGGCGCCTCGTCGAGCGTGTCCACGCGAGTGGTGACGAGTTCCGGTCGTAGGCCGCGGTCGGTCATGAGCTCGAGTACCGCTGGTATGAGCGCGCGCACGTGTGTGCGACCGAGATGGAGGGTGGCGTTGCGGATGTACATCTGAAGCAATGGGATGCGCGTGTGGAGGTGTAGTCCACCCGAGCTCGAGCACACGCCGTCGGCGGCGGTGGCGCCAAGCGCCGTCGTAAGGTCGGCGGCACTGACATCGGCGACGAGTGGGAAGGGATCCATGCGGCGCAGCTCGCGGGGCTTGACGGCATGCATGCCTAGCCGCTCGGCGTGCTCGCGCACATGCCTGCGGGCGTCGGCAAAGCACACGCTCTTGGCGCCCATCGCGAGTGCGATGAGTCCCGTGTAGAGGGGACAGCTTGGGGTGAAGAGCGAGTGCTTGGAGGTGGCGCCGAGCACGAGCACCTCTGCGTCCGGTTCGGTTGCGAGCAGCGCCGGCAGATGGGGGCCGATGTGGCGGTAGGCATCGCATACGTTGTCGGCCACGCTCACCGCCGCCACCGGGTCCACACCCTCGGGTAGCGCGACGAGCATCGCGTCGGCAAAGGGGACGGCCACGAGATCGGAGAAGGCGCCGCCCCACATGCCACCGGCGAAGCCGAACCCGTACATCGAAAGCGGTGGCACACCTGTGCAGCTGCCGGTGCGCCCGGCAAGGCAGGGGGAACAGACGCCACAGTTGATTTGGAAGGGCACGATCACACGGTCGCCGGGAGACACCGTGGTGACGCCTTCGCCGACACTCACAACCTCCGCGACGCATTCGTGGCCGGGGTGCAGCGGGAGGGGGATCTGTGTTGCGCCGAGCATCACCGGACAGTCCATGTCGCAAGTGGAGGAGGCGATCGGGTGCACCACCGCCCCAAGCGGTGGTGCGGGCGCGGGCGCGGGTACCTCATGCCAGCGCAACCTGCCGCCGGGGGCCGCGATGAGAGCGCGCATCTTTGGCCGCGAACCACCGGCGCGCGGGAACCGGCGGCCGAGCGTCGATGCGCTCCTGCGGATGCGCTCGCGACGGTCGCGCTCGAGCGTGATACGGGTGGCGGCGAGGCCGGCCGGGGCGAGCATGCCGGCATAGTGGCGCGCCCATCCACGCGGGTGACGGTGGGCGGGTCGTTGGTAGGGTCCGACACGGATCATCGTGGTGGCGCTCCCTTCAAGCTCACTTCTTGCGTTTACACAGGCTACGCCGTGGAGCTGAAGCTCGGCCGTCACGTGCTGGAGATCGAGCCCGGAGCTCCGCTCATCATGGGGATCGTGAACATCGGCCACGACTCGGTGGCGGACAGTCGCTCCTTGCCCACGCTTCAGGCTCAGAGAGAGTTCGCGTTGCGCCAGCACGAGGACGGCGCGCACATCATCGACATCGGGGTTCAGTCGGGTAGAACCGACACCCAGGTCATCTCCGAGCAGGAGGAGATCGAGAGGCTCGTGCCGTTGGTGTCGGTTTTGGGGGACGAGGGGATCGTGGTTTCCGTCGATATCTGGCGAAGTGGCGTTGCCGAGGAGGCGATATCCGCAGGGGCTTCTCTGATTAACGATGTGAGTGGGTTGGCGGATGGGGGGATGGCGGAGGTGTGCTCGCGAACGGGTGCAGGGCTCGTGGCGATGCACACGAGAGCGGCGCCGAAGAAGGTGAATTTCCCCGGCTACGAGGACCCGATGGGAGATGTGATCGAGTTCCTCGACGAGCGCATCGAGCAGGCAATGCGCGCTGGTGTAGATCGTGAGCAGATCGTGATCGACCCCGGCCTCGACTACGCAAAGACGCCCCAGGAGTCGATCGAGGTGCTACGCCGGCTGGGAGAGTTGCACCGCTTCGACCGGCCCATCCTGCTGGCGGTGTCGCGCAAGTACTTCATCGGGATGCTCACCGGCAAAGGCCCCGAGAAGCGCCTCGCGGGGACGCTTGCGGCGGTTGACTTCGGTGTGGCCGCGGGGGCGCACATCGTGCGGGTGCACGATGTTGCGGAAGTGGCGGACTTTCTTGCGCTTCGCGCCGCGCTTCGTGGCGATGGCGTTCCGGAGCTGCGCGGCGATCGGGACGACGAGTCGCTGAAGTGGATCGCTCCGAAGTGAAGTGACGGGCCGCATGGCCAGACCCAGATTCGAACTGGGGACACCACGATTTTCAGTCGTGTGCTCTACCAACTGAGCTATCTGGCCGTAGTCAACGATCCTACCGGCAAGCCCAGGCTCTCGGAGTGGCCGGGCCAGTGGCGAGCGACTTCGTTTAGCCCGGAACCGGCCTCAGCCTTCCCAAGCCTCCAGGTAAGGCAATGGGTCAATCGGGTGCCCGCCGGAGGCCTGCCAACCGCCAACCCACATCTCGAAGTGCAGGTGCGGGCCGGTGGCGTCGCCGGTTTGTCCCACCCTGCAGAGCGGCTCCCCGGCATGCACGGGTTGGCCGGTGGTGACGGCAAGCGAGCCGGTTTGGCAGTGGGCGAAGAAGAAATCGAACGTGCCGGTGGTGTGCTCGGCGACATACCAGCCCGCGGCGGCGGCCTGGAAGCCGGTGGTGATGATGGTCCCCGCGAGCGGCGCCACCACCTGCTGGCCTTCGCTTGCGAGCACGTCTTGACCCTCGTGGATGTGACCGACGCGACCCGCGCCGAAGCGGTTTTCGGGGCCGCCGAAGCTGTGAGGACCTACCACTGGGAACACCGCGCCTCCAGCCGAGGGGGGAGCGGGCGTAGCGGTGGGCGCCGGGGTCTTCTTGGGCGCCGGCTTGCGCGGTTTGGGCTTGCGCACAACGGGCTTCTTGACTACGGGCTTCTTGACGACGCGTGGCTTCACCGGCGCGGACGTGTATTCGGCTCCGCCGGTGCCTACGGTGGAGACGGACGCGAGCGGCGCCAAGGTGCCTCCGGTCGAGTCGATCGCGCGCGCCGGAACGGCGCCCAAAACGACAACCGCGATACTCGCCATCCAAGCCATCGTGGCCCTTGGAGCTGCCCTCCTGGCAAACCTCATGCTCCTTACTTCGGCCGTGCAACCCAGGACGAAACACCTGGGCGAGAGCTTGCGCCAGGGTTCAAGCCGTGGAGCGCTCGAATTCCTCGATGAGTGCCGCATAGGTCAGGCGCAGACCGTCACCGATCTCCACGGCCGCTTTCCACCCCAACTCGCGGGAGGCACGGGAGGTGTCGAGGCAGGAGCGCTTGAGCTCTCCGGGGCGCAGGTCGGCGAGGGTCGGCTCGATGTCGGAGCCCGCCGCCTCCTTCAAGACCTCCCACAGCGTCTTCACATCGGTCTCGACGCCCGTGGCGATGTTGAACGTCCCTTGGGTGCCGTTGGCGGCAATGAGCGCGGAGACGACATCGCCGACGTACACGTAATCGCGCGTGGGAGAGCCCTGGCCGAACATCTTGGGGGCACGCCCGGTGTGGAGGTGCTCGGAGAAGATCGCCACCACACCGGCCTCCCCGTGGGGAGACTGACGAGGGCCGTAAACGTTACCCAGGCGGCACACCGCGTGGGGGACACCGGAGGAGAGCGACCACGTTTTCACATACGCCTCTCCCGCGAGCTTGGATGCCCCGTAGGGGGCCAGCGGCGCCGGGATGTTGGTCTCGTCGGTAGGCATCGGGACGTCGTCGCCGTAGAGCGCCCCCCCAGTAGAGGTGAACGACACCGGGGCGCCGATCTTGGTGGCGGCGTCCACCACGTTGAGTGTGCCCTGCACGTTCACGGCACAGTCGCGCGCGGGATCGGCCACCGAGGCCGTCACCGATGCTTGCGCGGCGAGGTGGAACACCGACGACGGCTTGATATCCGCAAAAACACGATCGAGCGCCGGGCGGTCAACGATGTCGAGCTCGCACAGCCGCGCACCGGCGGGCACCTTGGAGGCACTGCCGGAGGAAAGATCGTCGATGACCGTCACCTCGTGGCCAGCCGCCAGCAGGGCATCCGCAAGGTGCGATCCGATGAAGCCGGCCCCGCCGGTGACTATCGAGTGGGTGGACATCGGCGCGAAGCCTATACACGTGCGCGTACAGGCGCGCGCGAGTCATGCATTTTTTGGAGTACCAACACCTACTCCCCGCCCACCCATAGTCGCGAGGTGGACGGTGCTACCCACGAGCGAGCAGGTAACGGTTCATGGTGGCCATCACGCGGCGGTTGATGGAGAGCGCACGCAGTTCTGTCTCGCTGTCGATCTCCCCCGCCTCGCGCAGCTCCTCGATGCGGAGCATCGCGGGCGCCACCACCTGGTCTTGGAGCGTGGCGGGGTCGATGCCGTCCTCGATGGCCGAGGCGATAGCCCCCTCCGCCAGCTCCGCGTCCCCGAGGCGCATGGCGTCGGTGTAGACCTCAAGCGCACCCGCCAGCAGCGAGCTCGGGTTGGAGCGCTCGCGCGTGCGGGCGTCGGCACCGGAGGAGTCGAGCACCTCCATGAAGGCATGCAGCAGCACCGGGTCGAAATGGCGGCCGGCTTCATCAAGCATCATCTGCACGGCCTCCTCGACGGAGAAGGCATCGCGGTAGACACGGTGGGAGGTGAGCGCATCGAACACGTCGGCAATCGCCACGATGCGCCCCTCGATGGGGATCCTCTCAGCGGCAACGCCACGCGGGTAGCCGGCGCCGTCCCAACGCTCGTGGTGGGAAAGGGCGATGGTGGCGCCCATATCGAGGATCGAGGAGGAGGACCCGCGCAGCAGGCGATGTCCCTCCTCGGTGTGGGTCTCCACGATCCTGCGCTCCTCCGGCGTGAGCGAGCCCGGCTTTAGCAGGATGGCGTCGGGGATCGCAACCTTGCCGACATCGTGGAGTGGCGCGGCGTGGCTGATGCGGGCGCAGAAATCGGGGCTCATGCCAATCGCCTCGGAGAGGAGCTTTGAGAAGCGGCCGATGCGCTCGATGTGGGCACCAGTGTCCTCATCGCGGAACTCGACCGCCATCGAGAGGCGACGGACGGTCTCCGCTTGGGCTATCTCGAGCTCTGAGAGCGCACGGCGGAGATCGTCGTTGCGCTGGTCCACCTCGCGTTGGAGCGCCTTGCGGCGGTCCTCACCGAGCAACCAGCCGGATGTCAGCGCAACAGCCACCAGAACGACTACGCCCACGACGGTGGATACCGTCGTATCCACGAGGATCGCGCCAACCGCGACGAGCGCGGGAGCGATCATCACGGGTGCGCTGCGCTTCAGCGGCCGCCGACGCGTGGCGGTGTGCTCGGGACCGCCCGGGCCATCCGCGCGAGGAGACTCCCCGGACGGACCGCCACCGATACGCCCAAGACCGGGCAGCTTGCGGGGTTGGGCGCCCTCGGACCCCGCAACGGACGGTGGAGCGCCCGTGACGAGTCCAGGTGTCAACGCCGCCCCCTGAGGGGTGGTCTGTTGAAAGCCAACCTTTGTGACTCCGCGCACGAAACCTGCTCCGTTCTTCCGCTCATCGTCTATTCGGCCGTTTTCGTCTATCGCTTGAGCTGTGTGCGCCTGACTACCGAACCACAGGGCAGCTTTTTAGGGTTCGCCCGCTGGAATCAGGGTAGAGGGTGCCCGGTGCGGTTCGGGGGGTTGGTTGAGAGTCGTCATATGCCCAGGGCGACGTACTTTGTCTCCAGGTACTCGCCTATGCCCTCGAATCCCCCCTCGCGACCGAAGCCCGACTGCTTCACACCACCAAAAGGGGCGGCAGGGTTTGAGACGATGCCCTGATTAACCCCCACCATTCCCGCCTCGATGGCCTCTGAAACCCGAAATGTTCGAGCGAGGTCATTTGTATAGAGATACGCCACGAGCCCATATTCAGTGGAATTGGCGGCGGCAACCGCCTGCTCCTCGGTTGAGAAGCTCGCGACAGGTGCCACCGGGCCAAAGATCTCCTCGCGCAAGACCCGCGCGTCGGGGGGCACGTCGGCGAGCACCGTGGGGGCGTAGAAGTGACCGGGACCCGCCAGCGCCTCGCCGCCGATGAGGGGCTTGGCACCGCGTTGCACGGCGTCTTGCACGAGCTCGGCGACGATAGTCCGCTGACGGTCGTCGATGAGCGGACCGACATCGACTTCGGGGTCGGTGCCACGGCCCACTTTCAACTCGGCCATACGGGCGGCCATACGGGCGGCAAACTCGCCGGCTATCGACTCATGCACGTGGAAGCGGTTGGCGGCGGTGCACGCCTCTCCGACGTTGCGGAGCTTGGCCGTGAGGGCGCCCTCGACGGCAGCGTCGAGGTCAGCGTCCTCGAACACGATGAAGGGGGCGTTACCACCCAACTCCATCGATACGCGGAGGATCTGCTCAGAGGACTGGGCGATGAGCGCACGGCCGACCTCGGTGGAGCCGGTGAAGGAGAGCTTGCGTGTGCGGCGGTCCTTGAGCAGCGGTTCGATAACCGCGCCGGAGTGGTGGGCGGTGATCACGTTGAGGACGCCCCCAGGCAACCCCGCCTCCTCCAGGATGGAGGCGAGCGCGAGCATCGAGAGGGGGGTTTGCTGGGCGGGCTTGACCACCATCGTGCAGCCGGCGGCGATGGCGGGGGCGATCTTGCGGGTGCCCATCGCGGTGGGGAAGTTCCAGGGGGTGACGAATACGCAGGGGCCGACCGGTTGACGCATCGTGAGGATGCGGCCCACGCCGGTGGTGTTGGTCATGTAGCGGCCATGGATGCGGACGGCCTCCTCCGAGAACCAGCGCAGGAACTCGGCGGCGTAGGAGATCTCGGCGCGCGATTCGCCCAGCGCCTTACCCATCTCGATTGTCATCACGAGCGCAAGGTCGTCTATGCGCGCAAGCAACAGCTCGTGGGCGCGGCGCAAGATCTCCCCGCGCTCTCGGGGCGCGGTGGCGGCCCACTCGGATTGCGCATCCGCGGCGGCGGCAAGGGCTGCGAGCGCATCGGCGGGCGTGGCGTCGGCCACCTCGATGAGCGAGGAGCCGGTAGAGGGGTCCTCCACCGAGAGTGTCCCCCCACCGCTCGCCGGCTGCCACTCCCCGCCGATGAAGAGACCTTTGGGGAGCCCATCGAGCACGGCGCGCTCGCGATCGTGCCCTTGATCGCCCCCCGAACCTGGGTGCTCGGAGGTGGGAGGATTGTTGCCCGTCGTTGGGGATGCCTCGCGGTTGGATAGGCCGGTCATGTGGGCTCCTCTCGGCTTGCGGGATTCATGCTCGGTGGGTGTTCGTCCGATTCGGGTCTCATGGAGTGTGCCATCCGGCGGTTTACCCTCATCACGGTGGTCGCTGTCAGCCTGTGGGCGACGGCGACGGCGAGCGCCTCGACGCTGCTGATCGTTGGGGCGGGCGACGGGCACGGTGTGGGGATGAGCCAGGACGGAGCGCTGGGGTATGCCGAACACGGTTGGTCCTACGGCGCGATCCTCAGCCACTACTACCGGGGGACCGCGATCGGAGTGGCACCGGAGCACACCGTGGTGAAGGTGTTGATGGGGAGCAAGGTGAAGGGCATCGCACTTGAGACATACGTTCGGGGTGTGGTGTCGGCGGAGGTTTCCTCGAGCTGGCCGATGGCGGCCTTGGAGGCACAGGCGGTTGCAAGTCGTACATACGCGCTCACAGCCCACGCGGGGGGGTCGAGGTTCGACGTGTACCCCGATACGCGCTCACAGATGTATCTGGGCAAAGCGGCTGAAACACCGAGCACGAACGCAGCGGTGGCGGCGACAACCGGGCAGATCGTGACCTACGGGGGAAAGCCCGCGATCACCTACTTCTACGCCGACTCGGGGGGGCACACCGAGAGCGTGCAATACGGCTTTCCCGGTTCCTCGCCCCAGCCATGGCTGGTGGGGGTGGCAGACCCCTACGACAACGGGCCGCTGCGTAAATGGAGCGTGTCGCTGAGCTTCTCAGCGGCGAGGGCAAAGCTGAATGGACTTGTGAAGGGGTCGTTCAAAGGCATCGAGGTGCTCAAGCGGGGGAGCTCGCCGAGGATCGTGACAGCGGACGTGCTGGGCTCAAAGGGGAGGACGCTGGTGAGCGGGAGTGAGCTTGCGGCGCGATTCGGGCTCTATGACACGTGGGCGTACTTCAGCGTGAGGGACTCCCACGGCACGCACCCGGAGCCCGAAGTCGGGGCTAAGAAAACGTCCCCACCTCCCGCGCAACCGGCCCAGGCGATCAGCTCCGCACCGGTGGGAGCGGCGGGCGGATCGGCCGCGGCGCCGGAAGGCGGGTCGGGGGCACCGACGAACGTAGGCGGCCAAGGCGGCGTGTCGGCCGGGTAGCAGGCCCGTCGGCCACGCGCGGCGCAACCCGAGCCCCGCTATCGCGAGCGTGGGCGTTACTCTCAGCCGGATGCCCCCGCCGCTGCTGATCGCCGACGTGCCGTGGCTTTTGTATCGCTCCTTCTTCGGGCTGCCCAAATCGATCAAGGGGAGCGAGGGGAAGCCGGTTAACGCGCTTCTCGGCACGGTGAACGCTCTGCTGGCAGCCATCGATGCGAAGGCCCCCAGGGCTGTGGTGGCGTGCTTTGGGGCGGAGGAGGCGCGCTATCGGGTGGAGTTGTACCCCCCCTACCACGCCCACCGCGACCCGATGCCCGACGATCTCAGATGGCAGTGGGAGCGCGCCCAGGGGCTGGTGGCGAGCTTCGGGTGGAGCGTGGCGGATGCGGGCGAGCTTGAGGCCGACGACGCGATGGGGTCGTATGCGCGCACGGAGTCGGTCGCGGGCGGAGAGGCGTTGCTGCTGACCGCGGACCGGGACATGTATCAGGCGGTTGACGCGCGGGTTGCGGTTTTGGATATGGGGAAAGGGGCCTCGTACTCAGCGATCGGGGAGAGCGAGGTGCAGGAGAGATATGGCGTGGCCCCCGAGCGTGTGCCCGACTTCATCGCGCTGCGTGGAGACCCCTCCGACGGGTTGCCGGGGGCGCCGGGAATCGGCGAGAAGACCGCAGCCGAGCTATTGCGCAAGTACGGGACGCTCGAGGCGCTCTTGGAGGAAGCGCGGCGCCAGCAAGAAAACGCGGGCTTTGGCGACCTGCGCCCGCGGGTGGTGGCGGCACTGTGCGAGAACGCGGAGTTGCTGCGCACCTTCAAGCAGGTGGCGACGCTCGTGGAGATCGACGTGGAGCGCCCTCCCGATGCGACCACCGATTACGCGGGCGGGGCAGAGGCCGCGCGCGAGATCGGGATGGCTCGCCTGGCGGAGCGCCTCGCGACCAGCTCCTAGCGACCCGGCGGGCGCCGCGGCGGCGGGTCGCTACGGGGTGAACTTGACGGTGACGATGTCCCCGTCTTTCATCGCGTAGTCGCGGCCCTCCAGACGTAGAGTGCCGCGCTCACGAGCGCCTGCGTAGCCACCGGCGTCCACCAGCTCGCGCCAGCCGACCACTTCGGCGCGGACGAAGCCCTTTTGGATGTCAGTGTGGATCTGCCCGGCGGCGTGCCAGGCGGTGAGGCCATCGCGTAGGTGCCACGACTGCGCGGGCTTTGCCTCCCCGGCGGTGAAGAAGGCGATGAGGTGCAGCAGCGAAAAGGCCCCAAGCACGATCCGCTGGAGCGAGGATTCCGAGACGCCCAGCTCCGCGCGCATCAACGCCGCTTCCTCATCGTCCAGCTCCGAGAGCTCTGACTCTATGCGCGAGGAAACCGCCACCGCCCCAGCGCCCTGCCCGGCGGCGTGGGAAGCGATCTCCGCGGGTATCTCCTCAGAGCCCTCGTCGACGTTCGCCACGAACAGCACCGGCTTGGCCGTGAGCGAGCCCAGGTCGCGAAGCGCGTTCGGTGCATCGTCGGGCGGGGTGACACCGCGCGCGGGGCGTCCGGCTTGCAACTCTGAGATCACCTCGCGCAGCCACGCCTCCTCGGCGATCGCCACGCGGTCGCCGCTCTTGGCTTGCTTCGCCACGCGGTCGACTCGCCGCTCGGCCTGCTCGAGGTCGGCGAGCACGAGCTCGGTCTCGATCGTTTCGATGTCCGCCAGCGGGTTGACGCGACCCTCGGGGTGCACTACGCCCTCATCGGTGTGAGCGCGCACGACGTGCACGAGGGCATCGGTCTCGCGGATGTTGGCAAGGAAGCGGTTGCCCAGCCCCTCGCCTTTGTGGGCGCCCGCGACGAGACCCGCGATGTCGTGGAAGTCGATTGTGTCCCACACGATGTTCGACGCCCTCACCGTATCCGCCACCTCCACCAGCCGCTCGTCCAGCACGGGCACCACCGCCACGTTGGGCTCGATCGTCGTGAAGGGGTAGTTCGCCGCCTCAGCGCCTGCCTTTGTGAGCGCATTGAAGAGCGAGGACTTGCCTGCGTTGGGCAGCCCCACGATGCCGATGCGCGTGCTCATGCGGCAACCGCCGCGATGGCAGTACCGAGCAGGGCGCCCGCCGCGATGTCGGAGGGATAGTGCACACCGAGATACAACCGCGACAGCGCCAAGCACTTGGCGAACGTGTATAGAGGAAGAGCCGGCAACCCCGCACGACTGAACGCGAGCGCGGCTGCAAACGAGGTGGAGGAATGAGCGCTTGGGAAGCTGTACCGCGTAGGCGTGCTCGTCAGCGGCGGCAGACCGGGGAGCTGGGGGCGAGGGCGGCGCACCACGAGCTTCAGCGCCGTGTTGGCGGCGTAGGTAGCCGCCACCGTGGTGGTGGCTCGCCGCCAGCGCGCACGGGACTCCCCTTTGGACACCATCCACTTGGCGCCACCCAACGCAAGCCAGATGCCGGCGTGCTGGCCCAGCCGCGAAAAGCGGGCCACCGCACGCTCGGCCGCGGGCGTGTGTCCACGGGTGCGGGCCACCCGCAGCAGGCGCTCATCGAGAGACATCGGACACTCCTGGACGCTCCGAGGCGTCTACGCGCCGAAGCCCACTCTTTGGTCGCTGTCCTCCACACGGACATAAACGACCTGGCCGAGATACACCCGCACGGGGCCATCCTCGCTTTCGAGCTCGTGCCAACCGCCCTCGCCGAGCCCTCGATAGAGCTGCTCGAGCTGCTCCTCGGTGACACGCAGGGTGAGCACCTGGCCGCCCTGGAATCCAACGCTTATACGCCTGTGATGCGTGGGCATCAGTGACCTCCCGCTGGCTCGACGATCTCGGTGAGCACCCCGTGAGTGCCCTTGGGGTGAACGAACGCCACGCGCGATCCCCTGATGCCCACACGCGGTTGCTCGTCAATCAGGGGCAACCCCGCCGCCTTCAACGCGTCGAGCGTGGCGTCGATGTCTGACACCTGGTAGGCCACGTGGTGCAAACCTGGGCCATTCTTGGCGAGGAATTTGCCCACGGGGGTGTCGGGGCCGAGCGGGGCGAGCAGCTCCACGTGGTTCTCACCCACGTCGAGTAGCACAGCCTCGACGCCCTGCTCCTCCACGATCTCGCGGTGAGCCACCTGCATGCGAAAGGCATCGCGGTAGAGCGCGAGCGAGGCCTCGACGTCCTCGACGGCCACACCGATGTGATCTATGCGCGTGAACACCCCCGGCAGTCTAGGGCGTGACCGGCGCAACGGCCGCCGCGACGCGCAAGCCCACCCCTGGGCGGCGTTCCAGCCGGGGCACGCCGTGCATGATGCGCTCGATCGCGTCGCGGCCGAGCACCTCGTTCTCCAGTAGCTGCCCGGCGAGCGAGTCGAGCTGGTGGCGGTGGGTGACGATCATCCGCCGCGCCGCCCTGCGCGCCTCCTCGATCAGCTCACGGCGCTCCTCATCGCGCAAACGAAGGGTCGTCTCTGACAAACGCACGTCCCCGTCAGGTGAGCGCCCCACGCCGGCGCTGCCCATCGCGTAGTCGTGCACCATCGAATGGGCGATGTCGGCGACGCGCTTCAAATCGTCCGATGCGCCTGTGGTGATCGCGCCAAACACGATCTGCTCCGCCACGCGCCCGCCGAGTAGCACGGTCATGTAGTCGAGTAGCTCCTCCCGCGTCTTCAGATAACGGTCCTCCGCGGGGAGGTTGAGCGTGTAGCCGAGCGCCCTTCCGCGCGGGACGATGGAAATCTTGTGCACGCGGTCAACCGACGGCAGCAGCTCGCCGCAGAGGGCGTGGCCAGCCTCGTGAAACGCCACCACCCGCTTCTCGTGGTCGTTAAGCACGCGGTGTGACTGCACTCCGGCGATCACCCGCTCGAGCGCCTGGTCGAAGTCGGCGCCGGTGATGCGTTTGGCGCCCCGTCGTGCCGCAAAGATGGCCGCCTCGTTGCAGATGTTCGCAAGGTCGGCGCCGGTGAGACCGCTCGTTTGCGCCGCCACCAAGCCGAGGTCGACGTCTTGCAGGGGCTTGTTGCGTGTGTGCACCCCGAGCACCCCCGTGCGCCCCCTCACGTCGGGCGGGGTGACGAAGATCTGACGATCGAAGCGCCCCGGGCGCAGCAGCGCCGGGTCGAGCTTGTCGAGCAGGTTCGACGCAGCAATCACCACGAGGCGCCCGCTGGTGGAGAAGCCGTCCATCTCCACCAGCAGTTGGTTGAGCGTCTGGTCCTTCTCGCCGGAGAAATCGGACCCGCGCCGGCCACCCACCGCGTCGAGCTCGTCGATGAAGATGATCGCCGGCTCGTGCTTGCGGGCGATTGCGAAAAGGCGACGGATGCGCGCCGCGCCGAGGCCCGCGAACATCTCCACGAACGCCGCCGCCGATTGGGCGAAGAACTGTGCGCCCGACTCGTGCGCGACGGCCTTGGCCAGCAGCGTCTTACCCGTGCCCGGGGGGCCGTGCAGGAGGATGCCCTTGGGGACCTTCGCCCCGAGCTTCTCGAACTGTTTGGGGTCACGCAGGAACTCGACGATCTCCTGCAACTCCGCCTTGGCCTCATCGACGCCGGCGATGTCCTTCCACGCCACCGACTGGCTGGAGTCGGGCTTGATCTGCTGCGGCTTCACGCGCGGCATCACTTTCAGGGTGCGCCACATCAAATAGATGAGCGCGGCGAAGAACAGGATCATCACCACGCTTGACCATTGATAGGACCATTCCTGGATCTTCTGCACGAACGAAGTCGCCATCACCGCCATCTAAGTCTCCTTACCTTCCTTGGCTCGGTTGCACGCCCGCTATCTCAACTTCCGTCAACCAACGGTTTCAACCGAGCAGTTCTACCGCGAGAGCGCGGTAAAACTCCGTCGCGAAGGCCAGGTCGCGCACGTCGATGCGCTCGTCGGGCGCATGGATCAGCGCCTGGGTCTCCAGCAGCCCCTGGTGGCGCTGGGGAAAGAAGCCATAGGCAGTGCAATCGGGGAACGCCGCACGAAAGTGGCGCGAGTCGGTGAACCCGGGAAGAATCGTGGGGACGGTCTTGGCACCCGGGTCGTGCTCTGAGATCCACCGCCCGAGCGCATCCATCAGCGGGGAATCCACCGGCGAGCGGTTGCCGGTCACTTGCTCGGTGAACTCGATCCGCAAACCCTCGATTCCCCCAAGCACCTGGTCGATCGCGCTGCGCGTCTCCTCCTCGCCCAGCCCGGGCGGCACGCGGCAGTCGACGCGTAGCTCGGCTTTGGAGGGGATCACGTTGATCTTCTCCGACGCTGAGGCCTTGGTCGGCGCAAACGTCACGCCGAACATCGGCTCGAACATCACCGGCCACCGCGCATCGCGCTCACCGAGACGTTGCAACGCGGCGGCGGGATCGTGCTCGTCCTCGCCGATCCCCCGCAGGAACGCGAGCGGCTCAGCGGTCGGATCGAGCGCGGGTTGGCGCATGGCGAAACGCTCGAGCACGGGCGCCATCTTCAATAGCGCGTTCTCTCCCATCTTCGGCATCGAGGCGTGGCCGGCCGTGCCATCGGTGGTGACTGTGAAGCGGAACACCCCCTTCTCCGCGCAACACACCCCGTAGTAGCGGCTGCCGTCGAGCTCGAAGTGCGGGCCCCCGCCCTCGTTGAGGAGCATGTCGCAACGCACCTTCTCCGGGTGGGTCTCCGTGAGCCACTTCGCGCCCTTCTCGCCGCCGGTCTCCTCGTCCACCACCGCCACGATCAACAGCTCCCCGCGAGCCGGCCTCCAGCCACCACGGGCGAGATGAGTCGCGGCGGCGACCTCCGCCGCCACCTGCGACTTCATGTCGAGCGACCCCCTCCCCCAGATGCACCCCTCGGCTAGGTCGCCCGACCAGGGGTCGCGCCGCCACTCGCGCGCATCGGCGAGCACCGTGTCGACGTGGCCCAGGTAACACAGCGTCGGGCCCTCCCCGCCGGCGCCCCCGGCTCCCTCTGCCCCGGCTCCGCCCGACGCGGCGGCGGGGCGCAAACGTGCGACAAGGTTGGGGCGCTCGTGCTCTGCGGCGAGCAGTTCGCACTGGAAGCCCGCATCTGAGAGGACTCCGCGCAGGTACTCGATCGCCGCCCGCTCGTTGCCGGGCGGGTTGACCGTGTCGAAGCGGATCAGACGCTGAAGGAGCTCTTGCGCGTCGGCGGCGAGCTCTCCCCCGCCGTCGGGTTCTGCGCCTGGGAGACCCCCCTCGGGGGTTGATCCTCCGGCGTGCGGGTATCCGCCCATCCCGACGATCGTACGCCACCGGGCAAGGACGGGAGCTTGGGGCTCGCGGCCAACAGCTCACGCGTATATGGGTGGGTTGGGCGCTCGAATACATCCCCCGCCGCCCCCATCTCCACGATCTCCCCCGCGTGCATCACCGCCACACGATCCGCCACCGCCTCGACCGTGGCGAGGTCGTGGGAGACGAGCACATACCCACAGCCGATCTCCTCCTGCAGCTCCCCCAACAGCTCCACGATGCCCCGCCGCAGCGACGCGTCCAACGAGGACACCGGCTCGTCGAGCAACACCAGCTTTGGCTCGCCCGCGATCGCGCGCGCGATGTTCACACGCTGGCGCTGACCCCCGGAGAGCTCGTGTGGGTAGCGTTCGCCCTGGCCGGCGTCGAGACCCACCCGCTCCAGCATGCGCGCCGCGACGGCGGGGGCCCGCGCGCGCTCGACGCCGCGTGCCCGCAACGCGCGCGCGAGCGTGTCCCCCACGCGCCTGCGCGGGTTGAGCGACGCCTGGGAGTCCTGAAACACGATCCCGATCTCTCTGCGCGAACTCGCAAGCTCCCGTCGCGAAGCGCCCGCGATGTCCTGGCCCGCGAGCACGATCGCCCCGCCGGTGGGCTTTACCAGCCCGGCGATGGAACGCAGCAGCGTGGTCTTCCCGCACCCCGACTCCCCCACGATTGCCACTGTCTCCCCGCGGCTAAGGGTGAGCGACACGCCACCAAGCGCCTCGATCGGGGACGCCCGCCGGCCGTGAATCGAGTAACGCACGCGTAGGTTGTGCACTTCGAGCAGCGCACCCTCCCCCTGAGCGGGGTGCCCCTCATGGCGCGGGGCCTCGGGAGACACGGTGCGGCGCCGCGCCGTGGGTCGAAGCGCCTCGAGCAAACCACGCGTGTACGCGTGTTCAGGTTTACCCAGCACCTCGCTTGCCTCGCCCAGCTCGACGATCTTCCCCCCCCGCATCACCGCGACTCGATCCGCCACGTCCCCAACCACGCCGAAATCGTGTGTGATGAGCACGATCCCGATGTCCTCTTCATCTCTCAATTTCTTGAGCTGGGAGAGGATCTGCGCTTGCACCGTCACATCCAGCGCCGTGGTGGGCTCGTCGGCGAGCAGCGCCTTGGCTCCGAGCGACAGCGCCATCGCGATCATCACGCGCTGGCGCATTCCCCCGGAGAGCTCATGCGGGTAGGCGCGCACCCGCTCCCTCGCCCGCGGAATCTCAACACGCTCCATCAACTCACCCGCGCGCTCCAGCGCCGCCACCTTCGACACGAGCGGTTCATGCGCCCGGATCTGCTCGGCGATCTGCTCCCCCACCCGGTGCACCGGGTTCAGCGATGACTGGGGGTCCTGGAACACCATCGCCAGGTGTGCCCCCCTGATGCGTCTGAGCTTGGCCTCCGAGGCGCAGATCAGTTCCTCCCCCTCCAGGTGCGCGCTACCGGCGATCGTGGTGTTCGGAGAGCGCGTCAACCCCATCAGGCTCATCGCGCACACCGACTTACCCGACCCCGACTCCCCCACCAACGCCAGCACCTCACCGCGCTCCAGCGCAAACGACACACCGTTCACGGCCCTCACCTCACCGCCGGTCGTCGCGAACGATACGCTCAGGTCACGCACGTCCAGTAGCGAGGTAGCGGGCGCGTCGAGCACCTCACCCCCCTCGCGCTCCGGTGCCTCTTTACCGCCGATCACGACAGCCTCACGCGCGGGTCGAGCGCCGCTTGCGCGATGTCAACGACGGTGCTCAACACCACGACGGCCGCCGCCACCATCATCGTGACCACCATCACGGGGGGGATGTCGAGACGGCCGATCGACTGCGCCGCGTACTGCCCCACTCCACCAAGGTTGAAGACCGACTCCACGAGGATCGCCCCCCCTCCGATCACCCAAGCGAAGTCAAGGCCCCACAGGGTGATGATGCCGGTGAGCGAGTTGCGCAGCACGTGGTGGATCAATACGCGCCGCTCCGACAGCCCCTTCGCGCGGGCGGTACGCACGTAATCCTCACCCATCACATCCAACAAATTTGCGCGCAGCAAACGCGAATACACGCCAATCGAGACAACCGAGAGGGCGATCCATGGCATCAGCATGTGCGTAAACCAACCCCACGGGTCTTGCGTGAGTGGGACATAGCCTTCCAACGGCAGCACGTGCCACTGGTAGCCCAGCCAATAGAGCATGATCGCGCCCAGGAAGAACACGGGCATCGAGATGCCGGTGAGTGCCACCGCGGTGAGTACACGGTCGATCCACCCCCCGGCGTGCACGGCGGAGAGCAACCCAAACAGCACCCCCACGAGCAGCCAGATGATTCCCGCCCCGATCGCAAGGGAAATCGTGGGGGGTAGGTCTTTCACGATTTCCTGCTCCACGTTCACCTGTTGGGAGTAGGAGATCACGTTCCCATCGAGCACCTTTTCCATCGTCTTTACGTATTGCACGTAAATCGGCTTGTCAAAGCCCCACTGCACGCGTATGTCCTGCACTTGCTGGGGGGTTGCCAGCCGTCCGGCCATCCGCAGCGCAGGGTCCCCGTTGGGGATCGCCTGGAAGATCAGGAAGGTGAGCACCGTGATGGCGAACAGCACCGCCACGAGGGCCGCCAGACGGCGGGCGAGGAACGCCGCCATCACAGCCTCCCCCGCAAGCTTGCCTTGGGGTCGAGCGCGTCGCGGAGAGTGTCGGCGAGGACGTTTACCGACAGCACTGTCAACACCAGCATCAAACCCGGCACCACCACGAGGTGGATCGCTCCCGGCATCAAGCGTGTACCGTCGGCGATCATCGTCCCCCACGAGGGATTGGGCGCCTGCACCCCCGCGCCGAGGTAGGAGAGCGCGGCCTCCAACAGAATCGCGTTGGCGATGATGAGCGGGGCAAACACCACAATCGTGGAGGAGAGGTTGGGGAGGATCTCGCTCACCATGATCCGCACCCCGGCAAAGGGGGGTGGGTAGCCCATCATCCTGGCCGCGTCCACGAACTCGCGCTCGCGCAATGACAGTGTGTGGGCCCGCAGGGGCTTTGCCACGTAGGGGAACACCACCACCCCGATCACAAACGCCGGGAGCAGGAGCGAGCCGCTGTGGAGGGTGAAGATCCCGAGGTTGATCCCCCCCACCGCGAGCGCCACCCCGAGCGCCACCCCGAGCAGCACTGCCGGGTAGGCCCACACGAGGTCGAACAACCGTGAGAGCACACCGTCTGTGACCCCCCGCGCGTACCCCGCGAGCGTACCCAGCACGATCGCGAGCAGCAACGTTATGGCGGTGGCGATCGCGCCGATCTCAAGCGAATTGCGGCCGCCGTAGAGCAGCCTCACCGCCACGTCGCGTCCGTTGGAGTCGGCGCCGAGCAGGAAGCGCCCTTTCCAGGTCGGTCCTATCGGTACCCCCGTGGGGGACACCACGTCGACCTGTTTCCCCCCCACGCTCACCGTGTCGGTTATGTGGTTCTGGTTGGGACCGGTGTGGGCGATGTCTTTCGCGTACACCGGGGCGAGCAGGCACAGCGCCACGATCGCGGCAAGTAGCACCCCGAACGCCAGCGCCACCCGATTGCGCAAAACGACCTTCATAACCCTTTCATCGCCACGTCGTCACTTGAGCTGTAGCGTGCTCCAATCGTTCCCGTACACGGGATGGAACACCGCCGCCCCGAAGTCCACACGGTTGGAGAAGAACTTGGGGGCCTCGTCGTAGCCGAACACCAGCATGTAGGCCTTCTGCGCCGTGTATTCGTCAAGCGCTTGCCAGCGGCTGAGGATCGTGTCGAGCTGCGATGAGGACACCGGGGCGAGCGATTCCAGTTCGCTCTGGATGTGCGGGTCGTTCACCTGCGAGGGGTTGTGGTTTTCGGTGGGGAGGATCGAATGGGCGTTAAGCAGCTGGTAGAAATCGATCGGGTTGGGGAAGTCCTGGCTGAAGGACACCCATCCCGTTTGCGCTTTGTTGGAGAGGTTGCCGATCGTCGCGTAGTACTGCGCGTCGGCCACGATTTTCTCGGTCGCTTTGAAGCCGATTTCGTTGAGCAAACTTGTGTAGTAGTCGACGAATTCCTTGTGCGGCGAGCGCGTCTCGCCCCACACGGTCACAGGCGCACCCTTCAGCCCGGCCTGCTGGATCAATTCCTTTGCCTTGGCGAAGTTGGCCGCCGAAGTTTCGGAGTTCGGTTCGCCGTAGGGGCATTTCCCAGAGGGGTGGCCGGGCATCCCCACCGGTAGGAAGAAGCAACCGGGGTCGAGCATGCCGCTGGCAAGGCGCTGTAGCGCGCGACGGTCGATCGCGTACGTCACCGCCTCACGCGCGAGCGGATTGTTGAAGGGCGCTTCTTTGGTGTTCAGGAAGAAGTACTCGCCGGAGACCGTAGGTTCCTTGGCGTAGCGTCCCTTGGCCTGGCTTTCGACCTGCGCGAGCAGGGTGGGGGGGATCGTGTCGTTGTAGTCGAACACGTCGGCGGTGTTACCGAGCACCTGCTCGGCCTCGCTCTGGTTATTAGACACGATCTTCACATCCACGTTAACGTGACCCGTAGGCACGCCGGGGATCGTGGAGCTCGAGAAGTGGGGGTTTCGTGTGAGCACGAACGACTTGTTGGGGACAACGCTCGTGATCTCATACGGCCCCACACCGGGTGGCGGGGAGTTGGTGAGGCTCTTGATCGGCGTCCCTGTGGGTACCAGCCCCAGGGCGGGGAAGGCGAGCACGTTTACGAACGGCCCGTAGGGCGCCACCAACTTGATCGTGATCTTGCCCGTGGCGTTGTTGGTTTGGATGCCGGAGACGGTCGATGCCTTGCCCTTGTCGAAGGCTTCGCCCCCCGCGATATTTTCGGTGAGAAGTTCCTTATTGCCCCACCCAAGCTTGATCGTGCGCTTGACGGTGTAGGCGAAATCCGAGGCCTTCACGGGGACACCGTTGGAGTAAACGAGGCCTTTGCGCAGCGTGAAGGTGTAAGTCTTGCCGTCTTTGGACACGGTGGGGAGACCTTCAGCGAGGCCGGGGATCAGCTTCGTGCCGGCTTCTCCGGTGGCGTGCGCATAGGTGAGCAAGCCGGTGTAGGTGATCCAGGTCGCCTCGTATGACTGCGTGGTTGCGCCCAGGCCGGGGTCGAGCGATTCGGGGGCGGTACCCATAAGCACGGTCACGGGCCCGCTGCCACCGCTACTAGTAGACGAGCTTCCGCATGCGCCCACGCCGGTGGCAAGGGCAAGCGCTAGCGACATTCCTGTCAGTGCATGAAGCGTCCTGTGCACGTGTCTCCCCCTCCTCGCAACCTTGCGAGTGTTCGTAATGAGTGTCACTAAGTGCATCATTCGACAACCCTTGTCGGCACCCTTTCGCGAAACTTGAAGCATTCGGATGAGCCTGGACGGCCGCGGGCAGGCTAACCTTGAGGCAATGCCCGCCCAGGCTTATGCAGGCAAGGAGTGCGTGTGCCAACTCCACAAGGGAATCTGCGACCAGAGCTGCGTCGCGGACATGCTTGCCACGCCTTTTTACATCGCCTGCCTCAAGCTCAAGGGCCGCCGCTGCATGGTTGTTGGGGGCGGGGAGATCGGCCTGGAGAAGGTGGAGGGGTTGCTGGCCTGCGACGGCGAGGTGACGCTGATCGCCCCAGAGGCAGAGCCCGCGTTGGAGAACTACGCGGCAGAGGGCTCGATCGGCTGGGAGCGGCGCCCCTACGCCGGACCGGAGGATCTGCAGGGCGTGTTCATGGTGATCGCCGCCACGAACGACACAGACATCAACATCGCTGTGTTCGACGACGCCGAGCGCCGGGCGATGCTTGTGAATGTGGTGGACGTGCCCCCGCTGTGCAACTTCATCCTGCCCGCCATCGTCCGTACCGGCCCGCTCGCCATCGCCATCTCCACGGCAGGCGCCTCACCGGCGCTCGCCAAGCGCATCAAGCGGGAGATAGCCGAGCAGTTCGGCGAGCCCTACGCACAGCTCGCCGTGCTCCTCAACGAGGTGCGCGGGTGGGCCAAGGGCACGCTCCCCACCTACCAAGACCGCAAGCAATTCTTCGAGGGCATCGTGGGCGGCGACCCCGATCCGGTGGAGCTGCTTCGCGACGGGCGCGAAGATGAGGTGCGCGAATTGATCTCTGGCGCCCAAGCCGAGCACGAGCAGCGCTTTTCCGCTGTCTGAGGCCGCAGCCGACGGCCGCAGCCGACGAACGCCGAGGGCGGATATTCGGCAGCCGGGTTGCCTACGCGAACGGGTCGCGCATCTCAATCCCTTCGTAGCGTCGAAAATCGCGATCGCGCGTGTATATGACCGCAACCCCATTCAGGCGCATCAGCGCCGCGAGATGCGCGTCAGGCACGTGGTTTCCGCGCGTGTCGTCCCCGGCGGTGGCACGGTAGGCCTTCCAGAATCCGGCACCCTCGGTCTCGGTGCGTACGGTGGGACGTTCGAGCAAAGCCGTGATCGTGGCCGTCGCCAGTTCGGAGGGCACCGGGTTCGGGAAGATCGAGGGGTGGGTCGCGATGCGTAGGAACCCCATGATCGTCGGCCAGAACAGATAAAGCAGCTCAGGACCGCTCGCGAGGCGGTCGACAAGCTCCCGCGCGTGGCCGTGCAGCGGGTCGTCGCCATTGCTCGCGTACAGCAGGACGTTTGCGTCGACTGTGACGCTCAAGGCGACTTGGGCTCGCCGTCAAGCACCCGCCAGAGCCCATCCTTGTCCTGCAAGTCGACCTTGGGTCTACCCATGTGCCACGTCGGCCATTTGAACGGCTGGATCTCGGGCATCGTCTCATTTGCGAGCGAGACCGCAAGCCGCTCGGATGCAAGTTGTCCCATGCTCTTGTGCTCCGTGCGTGCGCGGCGACGCAACTGTGCCAGCACGGAGGAATCGAGGTCGAGCGTCGTTCGGGGCATGATGTTTGATGATAACGGCTTGCACATCCGATGTCCAACACTGTCCTACTAATCTGTGGTGGACGGTGGTGGAGCTCGAAGGGCTGACGCGCAACTACGGCGAGCGCGTAGCGCTCGAGGACGTCACGCTCTCTCTTGCCCGGGGACGGACCCTGGTCGTGTTCGGCCCAAACGGGGCGGGGAAGACAACCCTGCTGCGGGTGCTCGCTACGCTGTTGCGCCCGCATTCGGGCGCGGTGTCTGTACTCGGCAAGCGTCTACCGGAGGAGGCGTGGGAGGTACGCGGGCGCGTCGGCTTCCTCGGCCACGACCCCCTGCTCTACCGCGAGCTCACGGCGAGGGAGAACCTGCGCTACCACGCACAGTTGCATGGAGTGGCGGATGGACGTGTAGAGGAGCGACTTGCGGCGGTGTCGATGAGCGCCCGCGCGGACGAGCCCGTGCGGACGCTCTCGCGGGGAATGCTTCAACGCGTGGCGGTGGCGCGAGCCACCCTTCACGACCCCGAGCTGCTGCTGCTCGATGAGCCCTACGCCAACCTCGACCCCGCCGCGATAGAGCTGGTGGAGCCTTTGATCGGCGCGACGAGCGGAAAGACGCGTGTGCTCTCAAGCCACGACCCCGGACGCGGGCTTGCCGAGGCCGACATCGCACTGGGACTACGCGGTGGGCGTGTGGCGCTGCTGGAAGAGGCCGCGAGCGTCGATCCCGACGCGGTGGCGGAGTTGTACCGATGAGCAAAAACACGAATGTAGTTCTCGCTCTCCTGCGCAAGGAGTTGCTCGTGGAGCTGCGCACCCTGGAGTCGGTTCCCGGGATGGCGCTGTTCGCGGTGACCACCTTTGTGGTGTTCCACTTCGCCCTCAACCAGAACACGGTGAGCGGCCAGGAGGCGGCGGGGATCTTGTGGGTGACGTTGCTGTTCGCGGCGATGCTCGGCGTGAACCGGCTGTTCGTGGCCGACGCCGACCAGGGTGGTTTCGACGGCTTCCTACTCGCGCCCGTCGATCGCGGGGCGCTCTTGATCGCCAAGGCGATCTCCTTGCTTGCCTACCTGCTCGTGCTCGAGCTGGTGGCTGTCCCCGCCTTTGGCCTGTTGCTGCTCGGGCCCTCGCTTGGCCAGGCGCTCCCAGGGTTGCTCGCCCCGCTTGCGCTTGGCGATCTCGGGGTGGCGGCGATCGGGACGCTCATCGCGGCGCTGGCGGTACGTACTCGCGCGCGCGACCTGCTTGGACCGATGCTCACGCTGCCGCTGCTCGTGCCGGTGGTGATCGGCTGCGCCCGCGCCACGGCGCCGCTTCTGGAGACTGTCGATCCGGGGGGGTTGCCGCTGCGTTGGCTTGGAACGCTGGCGCTCTATGATCTTGTGTTCGGCCTCATCGCCTACGCCGTTTTCGACTTCCTCCTGGAGGATTAAGGCCACCGATGCGCAGCCCCTCACTCCGCGCCCTCTCAATCGCAACCGTCGTGGCTTTCTGCGTGGCCCTCAGCCTCGTGTTCTTCTACGCCCCGATCGAAGCCGAAGAAGGCTTCCTGCAGAAGATCTTCTACCTCCACGTGCCCCTGGCGATAGTCACGCTCTCGGGCTTTGTGATCGGCGGGTTGATGGCCATCGCCCACCTGCGCACCCGCGACCAGCGGTGGGATCTGCGCTCCTACGTGACGATTCACATGAGTTTGATCTTGGGTGTCGCGGTGCTCATCACCGGCTCGATTTGGGCGCGCGCGTCATGGGGACACTGGTGGGTGTGGAACGAGCCCACACTCGTGTCGTTCCTCATCATCTTCCTGCTCTACGCCACCTACCAGCCGCTGCGTTTCGCCATCGAGGACCCCGAGCGCCAGGGCCGCTACGCCTCCGTGTTCGCGATCACCGCCGGAGCGTTCGTCCCGCTCAACTTCATGGCGGTGAGACTCTCAGCCTCGTTTGTGCACCCCCGCGTTTTGGGTTCCAGCTCGAACCTCCCCGGCCCGATGATGCTCACGTTCGTGGTGTCGCTGTTGGCAATGGCTTTGCTGTTCGCCACGCTCTGCACATATGAGCTTGCGGCCAAGCGCACCCGCATCCTGCTCAAAGCACGCTCAAGGATCCTCGGTTTTCAATGATCCCTCTCGCCAGCACCCTGCCCGAACAGTCAAACGACGGCTACGTGGCGGCCGCCTACATCGTGTTCTTCGCCTTGATCCTCATCTATGTGACGATCATGTCGATCCGCCTCGCTCGCGTGGAGCGCAAGGTACGTGAGCTGAACGCCGAGGAGCGCGAGAAGGAGCGCGAAGCCGTATGACCGAGCTGCTGGCGCTCGGCATGTCGCACAAGACGGCCCCCGTCGCTCTACGCGAGCGGCTTGCCTTCAGCGAGTCGCAGGCCGTCGAGTTCGCCGACCAGGCGCTCGCAAGCGCGGAGGTGAGCGAGGCGGTGGTGATCTCCACCTGCAACCGCACCGAGATCTACCTCGTCGTAGGCGGGGTGGGGAGAGACGCGCTACAAGCCGAGACCCACGTGCTCGGCATGCTCGCCCACCGCGCCGGCATCCGTCCCACCGAGCTGGCGCAGGAGATCTACTCGCCGCGCAACTGCGAGGCCGCACGCCAGCTCTACCGCGTCACCTCGGGCCTCGAGTCGATGATCGTGGGTGAGGCCGAGATCCAGGGTCAGGTCAAGCGGGCATATGAGGCAGCGCTCGCAGCCGGCGTCACGGGGCCCCTCTCGAACCGTCTCTTCGCCGCGGCACTCACAACCGGCAAGCGCGTACGCTCGGAGACCGGCATCGGCTCCTCCCGCGTAAGCGTCCCTTCGGTGGCGGTTGACCTCGCCCAAGATGTGCTCGGGGGGCTCGCCGAGCGCCATGTGGTGATTCTCGGAGCGGGGGAGACGAGCGAGCTCACAGCCCAGGCGCTCTCCCATCAAGGGGTGGGCACGATCTTCGTCGCCAACCGCCACGCCGACCGCGCTCTCTCCCTCGCCCAGCGCTTCGGGGGCTCGGTGGTGGGTCTTGACAAACTCCCCGAGCAGCTGCTGGAGGCCGACATCGTGGTGTCCTCCACCTCCTCCCCTCATCCGATCGTGGGCGCCGAGGAGCTCGAAATGGTGATGGCGCAGCGTGGCGGTAGGCCCCTTCTCTTGATCGACATCGCCGTGCCCCGCGACATCGATTCCCGTTGCGCGGATATCGACGGGGTGACGCTCTATGACATCGATGACCTGCAGGCGGTAGTGCAACGCAACCTGGGCGCCCGCGAAGAGATCGTCCCGCAAGCCGAGGAGATAGTGGAGGAGGAGATCCGCCGTTTCGCGCGCTGGCTCGGCCAACTCGAGACCCTGCCCACCGTCACCGCCCTGCGCGAACACGGCAATGACCTGGTGGAGCAGATCCTCGCCGAGAACGCCGGCCGCTGGGAGTCGGCGTCCGAGCGCGACTTGATGCGCGTGGACGCCATCGCCAAGGCGGTGCTCAACCGTTTGCTGCACGAGCCCACGATCCGGCTACGCAGCTTCTCCGAGGAGCGTGGCCATGCGAGCCTCCAACTCGTACGCGAGCTGTTCGGGCTCGATACCCCACAGGGGGGCGAGGAAACGCTCGCCGAGGTGCGCTCGATCGAGAGCGCTCGCAAGGGATGAAGATCGGAACACGCGGGAGCGCGCTGGCACTCGCCCAGACGCGGCTGGTGACGCAGATGATCTCAGAGGGAAACCTCGAGGAGGGGGAACTCGAGCTGGTGGTGATCGAGACCAGCGGCGACCGCTTCAAGGACGCGATACGCGCGGGCGGCGACAAGTCGCGCTGGGTCGCCGAGCTCGAGTACGCGCTTTTAGACGGGAGTATCGATCTGGCGGTGCACTCAGCCAAGGACGTTCCGGGGGAGATCGTGGATGGCTTGGAGCTGCTGGGCTTCGTCGGTCGCGCCCCAGCCGAGGACGCTTTGATCGGGGTGCACTCGCTGGAGGAGCTCCCTGAGGGGGGGTGCGTGGGGACGAGTAGCGTGCGACGGAGAGCGCAGCTGCTCGCCGTCCGAACGGACCTGGAGGTGGTGAGTTTGCGCGGGAACGTCGACACCCGCATGCGTAAGCTCGCGCGCGACGTCACCTCCGGCGAGGCGGCAACGGAGCGAGGGAACGGAGGAGCCCGTTTCGATGCGATCGTGCTTGCGTGCGCCGGACTGCACAGGCTCGGCCGCGAGCGCGACATCGGGTGCACACTCGACACAACGCGCTTCGTGCCCGCTCCGGGACAGGGCGCACTCGCGCTTCAGGGTCGCGCCGGCGACGCAGCGGCAAGGGCGGCCGTGGAGGCGATCCTCGACATGGACACCACCGCTTGTGTGACGGCTGAGCGTGCCGTTGCGCATGCGCTCGACGCGAGTTGCAACACACCGCTTGGCGCCTACGCGACAACCACAGGCCCCAAGCTGCGCTTGCGCGCCTGGGTGGGTTTGCCCGACGGCTCGGAGTGGATCGCCGACGAGCTGACCGGCGACTTCTATGAGCCCGACGAGCTGGGCCGGCGGGTGGTGGAGCGGATGGAAACGAGTGGGGCGGGCGAGCTGTTGCGACGAGCCGAGGGGATGGCCGTTGAGCAAGGGTGAGCGACCGGCTGGGTTGGTGCATCTCGTAGGCGCCGGCCCAGGAGACCCGGGCCTGCTCACGGCACGCGCACTGGAGTTGATCTCACGCGCCGACACGATCCTCTACGACCGGCTGATCCCAGCGAGCGCACTCGACGGCGCGCGCGCCGATGCCGAGTTGCTGTTCGTGGGCAAGGAGGGCGGCGGCGAAGCGGTACCACAGAAGCAAACTACCGCCCTCTTGATCGACCGTGCGAGCCAAGGGCGCGAGGTGGTGCGTTTGAAGGGGGGCGACCCGTTCGTGTTCGGGCGCGGCGGCGAGGAGGCATTGGCACTGCGCGAGGCGGGCATCGATTTCGCCATTGTGCCCGGTGTCACCTCCGGTGTCGCCGCCGCGGCGTATGCGGGCATACCGGTCACTCACCGCGGTCTCTCCACTGCCGTGGCCCTCATCACCGGCCACACCCAGGGCGACACGCCCCAGGACAGGGGAAGGACAAGCGCCTCCCCAGAAACACCCGAACCCGAGCTGGATTGGCGGGCGCTCGCGTCCTTCCCGGGAACGCTCGTGTTCTACATGGGGGTTGGCGCGCTCCCCTCCATCGCCCGTTCGCTGATCGAGGCGGGGCGCCCGCAATCCCAACCGGTGGCGCTAGTGGAACGGGGCACCCTGCCCACTCAGCGCACGGTGAGCGGAACGCTTGCCACGATCGCCGAGGTGGCCCAGCGCGAGCAGGTGAAAGCCCCTGCCATCACGATCGTGGGTGCTGTGGCCGGTCTGGGGGAGGACCTGCGCTGGTTGCCTTCGCTACCGCTGGCCGGACGCAAGGTGGCGGTTACGCGCGCGCGCGCGCAAACCTCAGAGCTCGCGCGGCGATTGGAGGCCCACGGCGCGCAAGTGGTGCAAGCCCCGGCGATCCGCGTGCAGTCGTTGTCGGAGCCGAGGTCGCTCGATCCCACGCCGTATGACCTCATTTGCCTCACCAGCCCCAACGGGGTGGAGTTTCTGTTTGACGGGTTGGACGACGGGACCCACCCGCCCGGCGACGCGCGAGCGCTTGCCGGTGCGCGCGTTGCCGCGATCGGCCCGGGTACCGCGCGAGCGCTGCTCGAGCGCGGGGTTATCGCCGACATCGTGCCCAAGCGCTTCGTGGCGGAGTCGCTCGTGGAAGCGCTCGCGAACATTAACTCCCGGCGCGCCCTGGTGGCCAGGGCGCGTGAGGCGCGTGACGTGCTACCCGATGCCCTGAGGGCGCGCGGCATCGAGGTGGATGTGGTGGCGCTGTATGAAACGGTGGCCGAGCCCCTATCGCCACGCGCACTCGAGCAAGCGCGCTCGGCCGACTACATCACCTTCACCTCCTCCTCAACCGTACGATTCTTCCTGCAAGCCGCCGGTAGCGATGGGAGTGGCGAGGGGCTGCTCTCCGCCTCGACGCGGATCGCCTCGATCGGGCCGGTCACCAGCGCCACCCTGCGCGAGCACGGTTTGGAGCCCCACGTGGAGGCCACTCGCCACGACATCGACGGGCTCGTGGAGGCGCTGCTGGTGGACGCCGCCAACCATGCCTGAAAACGGCAAAAGCCCCCGCACACAAGAGATGGAGAAGCGCACACTGGGGACGCCCCGGGTGCATTTGCGGTGCACCGACTCCACTAACGAGCGAGCGCGGGAGCTGGCGATCGGGGACGTCCCGCATGGCACGCTCGTGACCACCGAGGAGCAAACGGCGGGGCGGGGGCGCCAGGGCCGCGCTTGGTGTGCCCCACCCAGAAGCGCGTTGCTGTGCTCGCTGGTGTTGAGAGACCCACCGGCGCTCCTGTCGCTGATCGCGGGGGTGGCGGTATGCGACGCGGTGGGGCCTGACGCGCGAGTGAAGTGGCCGAACGACGTGGTACTCGAATCGCCTACTAGCCCCAAGATCCGCACGCCAGAGCCCGCTCGTCCTACCGCTCCGACCCTCGCCGAGAGGCGCCTTGCGAAGGTCGCGGGGATACTCGTGGAGGGGCGCCCGCAGGAAGGCTGGGCGGTGCTCGGCATTGGAGTGAACGTGGCGGTGCGGGTGGAGGAGCTACCCGAGGAGGTAAGTCCGGGCGCCGCGAGCCTGGAACGTCCGGCAAGCGCAATCGAGCCGCTACTCGCCCACCTGCTTGTGGCGCTCACTCAACGCTGCGGGGAATCGAGCGAATCGGTGTTGGCGGCTTGGCGTGCCCGCGATGCGCTATTTGGTCGCGAGATCTCCTGGAACGTTCACGGGGCGGAGGGTGGCATGGAACACGGCCGCTCCGAGGGAATCGACAGCGATGGGCGACTACTGGTGCGCCAGGCGGACGGGGGGACTACGGCGCTCCGCGCCGGGGAGGTTCACTTGGCGTCGGCCGGTTGATCTGCGCTTGCAAGCGATGGATCTGCGTCGGGACGCGGCTTCTTAGCGGCTCTGGACGTGGGTTTGCGCGTGCGCGTGCGGGCGCCGTTCTCAGCCGCAGCTTTCGTTGTCTCATCGCCGGTGCCAGCCTCGCGAACGGCGCTCTTTGCTCGCTGGGTGGCTTGTGCCTTGCGGGGGCGTGGCGACTTCTTAGGGGCTCGCGGCTTCTCAGCGCTCTCCCGCCCATCCGTGCCCTTGGGCTCATGAGCGGCCTGCTCGCCCTGAACCGTCTTCGCCTCCACCAGCTCGGGCGTGGCCTCAGAACTCTCGGCGATGGCCGTGGCGGACTGGTGCGCGGAGCTTGCCGCCTGCCGCGCCGCGGCAGCAGCGGCGTCGCCGGGGCGGCGGCCGTTGCGCCTACGCCTCTGGCCCCTGGCGCGCCGCTTGGGGAAGTTGCGCAGCAGCTCGCGGGCGAGAGCGGGGGGCTTGCGGGCCATGCGGGTGCGGGCACCGCGCAGAACCTCCTCCGCCTCAGGTGTATGGGCCAGCGCGGCGGCAAGCAGCGCGGCGGCGAGGCGACGGTCCTGCTTGCGGGCGGCGTGCACGAGGCGGCGGGCGTTGCGCGCGTGGGCGCCCCCCGCGGAGTTGACGAGCAAGCCGAGCAGTCGCTTGGTCTCGGGCCAGCGCTGCACCGCGTACTCCTCGTGCACTTCGCGCGTGTACTCGGCCAAACGCCAGATCCAGGCGTTGGCCTGGTCGCGACGCCCGATGCGCCGCTCCACCAATGCTCGCAGCATGATCTTGGCGGCCTCGCGACGCTCGTCGCGAGGCCAGGAGCCGGCGATGTCGATTGCGGTGTCGAAGGCGTCGGGGTCGCGCAGGGCGGCTATCTCGGAGAGGGCCTTCAAGCGCAGTTGCGCGTTCTTGTTGCGCTGCACCGTGGTTATGAGAAAACGGGCCTTGAGCTCGCCGGTGCGGTCGAAGTGGAGCATCGCTCGCGCCCGGCGCCATCCGTTGGGTGTAACTCTGGCGCCCGCCAGCGCGGCCCACATGTGCTGCTCGCCGTAATCGAGGTTCTCGACCGCGATGCGCCACAACTCGCGCTCGAATACTTCGTGGCGGCGCTCCTCCTCGGCGGCCACTGGGAGCACGCGCCGCTCGACGCGCATCCTCCGTCCGCGCCCGCGGCGCACCGGCCCCACGACGATGGCGCCGCCGCGATAGACGTCGCGGTCGAGCAAAGAGTGCAGCGTCACCACAGGATCGTCGTTCTTGGTGGCGGGGTGAACGAAGTCGACCACCAATCCCGCCTCCTTGCCGGGGTGACGACGCGTGACGCGGCCCACGCGCTGCTGGTAGATGCGCTTGGAAGCGGTGGGGGCGAGGTGCACGCAGACGGTGGCGCGGGGCGAGTTCCAGCCCTCGGCGAGGAGTTGGGCGTTGATGAGCACGTCGATGTCGCCGCGCTCGTAGCGAGCGAGGATCCCGGCGAGCTCGCGCTTTGGCGTTTCGCCAGAGACGCCCACGGCCTTGATGCCTTCGGCGCGGAAGGCTTCGGCGAGGTTGTAAGCGTGTTGCACACCTGCCGCGTACACGACCCCAGGGACGCCGTTGAAGCGTGTCTTGTAGAGGTTGGCGGCAGCCATGTTGAAGGGCTGCTGGTCGAGCAGTGCAGCCAGCTCCTCCTGGTCGAACTCGGTGTCAACCTCGCCCCTTCGCAGCGGGACGTTGGCGATCGTACGGACCCCCACGCCCGGTGAGATGCGCACACAGCGAAGCGGCGCGATAACTCCCCGGCGCGCGGCTTGGGCGAGGTCGAAGCGTGAGGTTTGGGTGGGAAAGAGGTCGGTGACGTGGCGGGCGATGAGTGCGCCGGTGGCGGTCATGCCGATGAAGATCGGGCCTGTCCAAGCGCGGATCGCACCGCTTGTCTTCTCACCCAGGGCGGTGTGGGCCTCGTCACAGATGACTATCGTGTAGGCGGAGGAGATGCGGCCGGCGTTGCGCACGAACCACTGGTAGGTCTCGACGGTGACGGGACCCTTGGGGGAGTCCTCGCCCACGTACAGCGGACGAGAGATGCGCTTCTGGTAGCCGCGGGCGCGCAACTCGCCGTGGAACTGGTCGACGAGGTTGCGCCGGTGCGTGAGGATCAAGATCCCGCCGGTTTGGGATGCCTCCACGAAGCCAAGTGCGGCTACGGTCTTACCGGCACCGGTGGCGTGCTCGAACCAGAAGCGCTTGGCGGCGTTGGGGTCCTCGGGAAGCTCGGAGAGGTCATCCTCCTCGTCCTCGTCCACCCAGTCGCGGGGCTCTTCGTCTGACTCCTCCTCGAGCGCCTCGTCGGGCTCGGGCTCGGGCTCTGAAAGCTCGGGTTCGTCGTCGAAGTCGTCGTCCTCGTCGTCTTCGTCGGGCGCGGCGCGCTGGACCGGGCCGAGGTCTTCGTCGTCGTCGCTGTCGTCCTCCTCGCCTGCCCCCTGCCATAGGGGGTCCTCGTCGTCATCCTCTTCGGAGTCGATGGAGGCAGAGCCGGCGCCGTTCTCCTCGCTGTGGCGCGTGTCGGTGTCATCGGCTTGGACGGTGGCTTCACCGCCGTCGGGGCCAAGGATCGAGGCGGAGGCGAGCAGCTCCGGAGAGGCGGCCGGGGCCGCGCGGCCGCTTGCGCCCTCCGGGGTGTTACCGGCGGCGGTGCGCTGGGCCTCGGCGAGCAGCGCGGTGAGGGTGCCCGAGAGAGCATCCACTTGGTGGGCGGAGAGAACCGTGCCGTCGGCGAGCTTGGGCTCGTCCTCTGAGAGGACCCGTTCCAAACCGAGCAGCAGCGAGAACTCACGCCGCCAAGCGGTTGAGGGGAACTTGGCGCCCTCCTTGACCTCGGTGAGCGCCAAATCGAGCGCGCGACGGCGCGGGGAGCCGGAGGCAAGCGCAACGGCGGGGTCCTCGCCGTCGTGCAGGAAACGCTCGCGCACGAGCTTCTCCGCCTTTGCGATTTCGGCGGAATTGGGAATGGACGCGGCCGCGAGGGCCACTGCGGTGGACTCGGCCATAGGAGGCTCTGGGGCTTCGAGATGGAGCCGTCGCAGAAGATGTTCAGCGCGACTCTAAACCCGGCGCTTGCGCCGGAAAATGCTCGGGGAAGGCAACTCCCCGCTGATGCAACCAAGGATACAGCACAACGGCGGCGGATTGAAGAGGCGGAGTTGAGGCTGGGGATCTGGCACCCTTTCGCAGGCATGAGTTCCCGTCGCACAGCCGTTGCACTCGCCTGCCTGGCGATGGCTGGGCTGATCGCCGTCGGCGTTTCGGAGTTGCCGGGTGGACCGTCCACTGGCACTTCGAAAACCACACGACTGACCCACGCTCAAGCGAACGCGCTACTTGCGGGATCGCCCCCCCCGCTTGCGAGCCTGCACGCCCAGGGCGGAGAACTACTCGATGGCGGAGGAGGTGCGCTTCACGCGCGGCTTGCCGCACTGAAGGGGTATCCCGTGGTGATTAATAAGTGGGCCTCATGGTGCGTGCCATGCAAAGAAGAGTTCGCCGCCTTCCAGCGGGCGTCAGCCGAATACGGAAAGCGGGTGGCCTTCATCGGGCTCGATTCGGGCGATACTGGTAGGTCTGGGGCGGTCGCGTTCTTGAAGTCCTTCCCGGTGAGCTATCCGAGCTACTACGACCCCAGCGGATCGCTGGGGTCACAGATCACCGACTCGTCCTTCACCCCGGTGACGGTGTTCATCGCTCGCGACGGGAAACGGTATATCCGCCAGGGGCAGTATCCAACCGTAGGGAAGTTGCGCGCGGACGTGGAAAAGTACGCGTTGAATGCCTGAGATAAGGATTGACCCGCTGAGCGGGCACAAGACGATCGTGGCGGGCGAGCGCTCGGAGCGTCCCGGTGGGGAGCCACGCTGTCCGCCGTCAACAGAGATCGACGTGGAGCGCGACCCGTTCGCGGTGGGCCACGAGGACCGCACCCCGCCGGAGCTTTATGCGGTGCGACCCGACGGGAGCGCACCGAACACACCCGGGTGGACCGTGAGGGTGGTGCCGAATCTGTACCCCGCGCTGTCCGCCGACTCCGAGCAGCCGGGGGCGGACGCGCAACCCGACCTCTTCCACGCGGTGGCGGCAAGCGGCGCGCACGAGGTGATCGTGAACGCCCCCGAGTCGGTGCTTTCGCTGGCGGATCTCCCTCCGGAGCGTCTGGAGGGTGCGATGGAGGTGTGGCGGGAGAGGATGCGGGCGCACGGAGAGTGCGCGTATCCGCAGTTGATAGTCAACGAGCGCCGGGAGGCGGGGGCTTCGCTCGAGCACACCCACTCGCAGTTGTACGCGCTCGACTTCGTACCGGGCGAGGTGGCGCGGGAGCGGGAGCGTTGCGGGGCCTACGCAACCCGCACAATGGGCAGAGGACTGCTCGAGGATCTGGTGGCCGAAGAGGTGAGACGGGGAGAGCGCATCGTGGGGGTCGACGAGGAGGCGGTCCTGATGGCGCCCTACGGGTCGAGGTTTCCCTTTCAGCTGATGCTGGTTCCGCGTGCGCCGCGGATGCACTTCGAGGACGAGGGGACGCTCGGGGCGGCACTGCTACACGACGGCCTCTCCCGTCTCAAGCGCCACTTCGGATCGAGCCCGCCGTTGAACATGTGGGTGAGGACAGCGCCGCGGGGGGCCGAGCACTTCTGTTGGCGCATCGACATCGCACCGCGGCTGACACACCTGGCGGGGTTGGAGCTCTCGAGCGGGGTGAACCTCAACATCGTGGCGCCGGAGCACGCGGCGGCGGTGTTGCGCGAGGCATGAGAGCGTAGATCGCCCACGAGAGTGGACTTCTCAGCCGAGCAAGAGCGTTACCACGGTCGATATTGGTTTGCCGTGGGTGGGCATGAAACGCAGGCGCACCCGTATCTCGAGCTTGCGCCCCTGGTGTTGGGCGAGGAACCGCTGCTCGGTTTTGGCGAGGGCAACGGATACTGTGGCGTTGCCTGCTCTGGAGAGCGTCTTCACATCCCGGGAGACACCGTCGCCGCTGGCCACCAGCCGGCCGGCCGTCGGCACGTTGGCGACGATCGTGGCGTCGATCCCATTCACCTTCTTGCGCACGACGGTGACGGCGGGCTTACAGCCAGCGACTTTGACCTTCGTGTTCTGTTCGATCAGCGCGCCGTTCTGGCCCTTGATCCTGGTGGGCATGTTCAGCGAAGTGGTGCAGAAATTGCCGTTGCCTGCCAGCACGGAGTGAGGACCGGCGGGAAGGACCAGGTCGAAGTGCGTGACCGGCACGTCTGGAACCGTCGGGAACGTGGAGCTCGTGATGCTCTTCGAGGAGATGAACGTTTCGCCGTCGAGTTGGAGCGTGACACCGTCGCCCTGCAGCACGATCACGAGTTCGGGGAACCTGGCGCCCCCGTGCGAGACGAAATAGGCAGGACCATTGAGCGGCACAGGCAGGACAGGGGTGATCGCCGTAACCGTGCCCACTATCGAGGCCTGCGGGCAGGCAGCCGGGTTTTCGTCGAACACCTTTTCGGTGCACGCGAGGTTCAGCGTCGATAGCCGCGACGGTAGCTGCTTGGGGAGGTCAACCTTGACAGACCGGATATTGGCGTTGCCAGGGGCGGTTTGCATCGTGACGTGTAGGAAAGCGCCATCCTGCTTTGAGTGTTTGGCTTGTGTCGATACAGAGAACGACGGTTTGAAGGGCAGGTTTTTGCACCCCGCCACGGCGAACGGACTCGACACGGAGGCGATCGTTCCGGGCGACCCGTCGGGGAGGTCGCCCGAGACGGTACCGGTGACGTGCAACTCGGTGCAGTTCGTGGGGTTGAACAGGAAGTTGGGGCGGTCAGCGGTGACGTTCACCGTTTTGATCCGCAACGGCACACCGTCGCGGATTCGCGGGAGGGGATCGCCGGTGACTGTGACCTGCGCGGTCTTCGGATCGACGCTGATCGCGGCACGCTCGACGACATCCCCGAGGTTGAAGGGTCCAGCCTTTGCGGGCACGACGATCGAGAGGCCGAACGGAGCTCCCTTGTAGGGGCCGGTGAAGTACACCGGCCCGGACAGCCACAGCGGTTCTGTCCCGGCGCCCGCCGCCACGTTGGCGGTGCCGATACGCGAGGCTTCGGAACACCTTCCGAGTTGTGCCTGCGGTTCGTGGCACTCGGACACGTTCGACACGATCCCCGCAAGACCGGGGGGCAGCGTGAGCGCGATGCCGGAGAGATCTTGTTCGCCGTCTTTGCGCGTGAGGGTCATCGTGAACGGGGAGAAACCGTCGGCGATGGGGGAGGTGGCGCCCGCTGTGAAGCCGGGCGCGAAGCCCATTGGGTTCGCACAACCACTCACAGCGAATGACGAAGTGGGGTTGGCGTTCGGCCCCGATTCGGGCGCGCTCCAGGGTTCAAGATCGCTCGTTGCGCTCGCCATACCGCAGGTTTGCGGGTTGGCGAGCGGAGAGCGCTGACCTTTGTCAAGCGTGAGCGTCAGTTCTTCGAACGGAAGCTGCGGGTTTTCGGAGAAGGTGGTGGTGAGCTGCCCGGTGGAGGAGTTCACCGACACTTTGCCGTGCAGCTTCAAGATCACACCGGAGCCCGAGATTTCGAGATAAACCCCATACAGTTCGCCGTTGACGGCGCTGGCATCGGTGCATTCCGGTTGAACTTCGCCCCCACACGTGGGTTGGGCTACATACACACTGCCCTTAAGCGGTTCGGGCAGCAAAGGGGTCTTAACTTCGACTTTGCCCACCTTCGACGCTTCCGGACAGTGTCCGGGGGAGGCGTGTTCAAGGCCGTCGTCGTAAGGACTCCCGTTACCGCCGGCGTGGCCTTCGCCCAGTTCGGTCCCCATCGGGTCGATTTGAGCTTCGGTGCAGCCTTGGAGACCGGCCGCCGCACCTGGAGACAGCGCTGTCCCTTGGGGTAGGGTCACAGATGCAAACTTCAGGTCAGGTGTCGCGACTTCTTCGAACATCTGCGGCTGAGGCACCTTCAGTTTGACTTCGTAGCCCGATGGGCTATCCCTCCGCGCGACCTCTGGCTGCATTTGCAGTTCGGGGTTGAATTGGAGCAGGTTGCAGCCTGTTATGGCAGAGTAGACAGGCGTTTCCGCAACTACAACATGACTGGGTCTGACCCACGAGTCGATTTCCATACGCGCGCCCAGCTCTTCCGGCGTGTTGGTGCAGGTTGTTGGGTTGCGGAAGAAAGCCTTTGGTTCGGCTCCCACGAGTTTATTGGTCACGTTTGGGGCACCGAAGAAAGACAAGATTGAGCCGATCACTTTGTAGCTTCCCGCGGCGTGGGGTAGATTCGGTGCCGTAACGCGCAGGCGGTAGCCGTTTGGCGTAGGCACGACCCGCGCGTATAGGAGCACGCCGGCTGAGATAAATCGAAACCCAAAAACAGCCGGATAGCCCTTCTCCGGCTCCATGTTGTAAAGAGCCGAGACGCTCCCGGTACCCTGACTCGATTCAAAAAGCGCCTGTCTATTCAGAACAACAGTTCCGATACGACTGCGCGCTGGGCACGAGGAAGTGAACCCAGGAGTGACGGTTTCCGGCTTTGCGGCCAGATCAACCTCAGGACACCTTTCCGCTGACGCCCCTGGATTACCGACTAGCCCAAGTGGCAGTTCTACGGTCACCGTCTTTGGTTCCTCAACGGCAAGGTATGAGGCGAATCCTACACCTGGGGTTAGAACGTTGGCGACATCAAAGCTCGATGTCACGCTTGTCGGGCGTGCACCCGCTTGACTGTCTTGCTGCCCGTCCAAACCAGCAACACGCATACCAAAATCGGTCACTACGAATTGAGACGGATTGGTCGCGTTGGAGACGTTGTGAACGACAGCCGATTCGCTACTACCGCCGCCCTGGGCCCCGGCAAGATCTTCCAAGCTCGCTTCAGCTCCCGCTTCGGTCTCTACCTTGACTTCGACGAGCACGCTGGTATAAGGCTGCACTGGTTCGCTGTCCGTGCATTCAACCACCAGCGAAGTCACGGAACATCCGAACGCCGTTGACGTGCTCAGATCGCGCGCCGTGGCCTTGAAGAACGTGACCCCGCTAGCCGGGAGCGTATCTGTGATCGTCAATGCACCCACCGATGCGGCACCGCCGATATTGGTTACGACCACGGCATACTTGTCGCAACGTTCGTTAGAACTGCACTTCGCCGTATCCGCGGAGGAGAATTGAGTAGGCATAGCAACGACTTTGACTGACCATCCCGGTGCCGCCACAGCCATAGCTCTCGTCGTCCCAAAGGACAACATCGCCACGCTGGTCGCTCCTATGACCGCTAGGTGCCTACGTATCGGTAAGCCGGATGCACGCATTACGTTTGACCAACGCATCACTTGACCTCCCGGCTCGGCTTTGAACCAGCAATAACTCCGTATCGCCTACGCGCCGCGGATTCGCAGACGTGACGTCTCTTCCCACGCGTTCGCCTGCATAGACTCAGCGCGTGTCTCAGCTTTGAGCTATTAGTGACGATCTTTGGATGGTTAGCTAGATTGGGGGCCAGCTCAGAAATGACTTCCGGCGCGATCCCCACACTGGACGGCGCCGAGATCAAGGGTCCGGCCTCGCCTAGGTCTCGGCACGCCTCTCCGTCACATGTCGCTGGAGCGGACACGCCTGGAAAGCCACCTTCGACTCTCGCGTCATAAACGTCGCCCTGCGAGTCCGTGTCTTGAGGTACTAGCTGTCCGACAGCCCCAAAGAAAAGGTCGCGGCCGCTAGCGTCGGTAGTCACCAGGCGATCATGTTCGTTAAAAGATTCCTGAAAGGCCGCAAATTCACTCTGTGGGTCTTCTCCAATGGCGACCAGATAGACATTTTCACCAGCGAACTCATAGATATTTTTGGAGCCTTCCACCGCGGATGGTGCCAGCGGGTCGCGACTCATGAAGAACACCCGCCCGTCTTCGGTCACCGCGAGCGTAGAGGCGGTCTCGGTGGGAATTGCATTGTTCTCATAAGAGGGCAGAGGGATTACGGGGGCGAGATTGCCATCGGTGACGTTGCCGTTACAATTGAATCCTGGCTCTATGCGTTTGGTAACAGGGCAGAAATACCCCACTTGCGACCCCTGGCCTATAGAGACTCTTACCAGGCGCTGGGCTTTTGCGTCGTACTCGAACAACTGGCTGGCCGTGCTGGTGTCTTCCGGCCCCGTAAGGTCTTCGGTGCTGAAAAAGGCGAGGAAGTTGCCGTCCCCGGTCACTTGCGCGGTCCGCCTATTGTCTTCTAGCTTCCAATCCTGGCTGTCCGACGCCGATAGCGTCGCGATAAAACGCACTGATTCGTCGTCGGCGTTATATAGATAGAGATTGTCTTTACCACTAACAGGTGCAAGACCTTCGGCGTTAGGCCCAGAAAGAGCGCCTTCGGCCACAAAGTACACATCGGCGCCATTGTTTGATACTCGAACAACTCCTTGGACCTGAGCTTCTTCCCCAGCGTGAGAATCGTGTGAAACTTGGACAAGCTTCGTCAGATGCCCATCTTTGAGTCGCGCCTCGTACAGGTCGGGACCGCTTCCGCCACCTTCTTCGTCCTCGTTCAGTAGTGACTGCCTCGTAACGAAGAACGCCTCAGAACCGTCGTTTGCCGCCCCCTCAAATACCGCTTCCTGGGGGATTGCGGCTTCACACACAGCGTCGCATTCCAGTGGTCCGGTACCATTCCCTTGTTCGGCGGAAATGGGACGTTTAGGCTCGGAAAGGGCGGTCGTGATTTCCTCATCGGTCCTCGCGTACAATGTATTAACCAAGGGAGATCCAACACATGCATGGGCGGTAAAAAATATTGCTCCTCCCGAGCTCGCCACCGCATTGTACTTGCTACCGCCGGGCGAGCCTAGACTTATGCCGCAGTTGCTCAGCAGTTTTGCGCCTTCATTTAGATGCGGGCTGCCTTTGAGCGGCCCAACGTTGTTGACTCCTACGAGAACGGGTTCGGTATTGCCTGTCCCGGCGTACTCATACAACGATTCATATTCTTCCCCCTGTTCAGTCGTGTCGCCGGGCCATATAGCGTTGGCCTTTGCTTCAATACCGAAAACGATGTGACTCAGGTCAGCCGACGCGCCCTGGAACGTAAAGTTACGTTCGTCGCGAGCCTCGGTCGAGGGATTCTCCGGACCGATCGTGTCGAACATCGGTTTTTCCCCGGCTTCATGCACTCTCAAAGCCAATGAATACCTAGTCGCGGAGTTTAGGAGTTCTTTTTCTGGTGGGGATTCACTCGTCGGTGGCTGCGGTGCTTCAATCAATTCCCACAGTGTTTGTTTTAGGTCCGCACTTGCCGCTACATAGCTGCTATGCGAGACTTGAGTAGCGGCCGGCTGAAGCGGTTCCGCGGACCAGCCGCTGGACGAACGTGAGATCTCATAGACACCGGCCCCAAAGACCGGGCGTCCTTGTTCGTTGTTTTCTATACCGGCAAACCCACCAAAGCTGGTACCGAGTAGGTGAGATCCGTCGCTCGCGACCGCCTGCAGCAGCATCTGCACCAGCGAGCCTCCCTTATAAGGCGGAGAGACCATCTCATATGCGCGGCAATCGGGGAGGAAAGACCGGAAACCGGGTGACACTTCGGTTGAAGGCTGACATGTTTCGCGATTAGAACCCCCAGTCGCGTAAGCGTTGATACTGGCGACGATCGCTAGCGCCATCGCAAAGGCAGCGACAAGCCCCGAGAGGACCCCTAGTCGTCGTACCATTTCGCCGCTCCTCATTTTGCCCGATTGTGAAATCTCACGGCCCTCCATTTAGACCTACCGCCGATCTGATGACTAAAGGTACCTCGGGTGCGCGCACGGACCACTCCATGTTCGCACCCGAGGTCAGTCAGATTTACGCGTCTATCTTGACTTGGACTTTGACGCCACCTACTAACAATTCAAGCGTCTCTTTACTGGTGAGCGCGGCGGCTTCGCCAAAAGCCGTCAGTTTGAAGTTTGCTGCTTCTTCTTCGATTTTTTCCCACTGTTGGTTTTTTTCTACGGTTTCAGCAAAAGCGAGTTCGCCAGAAGCTATAGGTTTATTTACCGCCGTCGTAGATTCGCCGATAACGGAACCTTCGACATTTTCTTTTATTATTCCGAAGGCGCATGACAGCGTCGTAAATATTTTCCCTGCTGCGGGTTCCAGCACTATACCGACTGGAACTGTTTTCGCTTTTTTCAGATATACCAGTTTACCGTCTAGTTCAGTCGTAATGATTTCTCCCGCCCCGCCCAGAGGACTCGTGCTGTTGCACGAAGTACCGCCAGATAACTCTTTGCAGCCGGTGAATTTTATGCTCCCTTTGAATAATTGTGTACCGTCGGCGTTTAACGTGAGTTCAGTAAAACTACCGCTGTCGGCATTACATTCGATATGTAAGGCTCCTGGGGTCGACAGCATTAACCCCACGAGGCTCGAAACATCCAGCGCCCATGTTTCGCCAGTTAATAAGTCGCCTTCCCATTCCCAATTTAAACCAGCTTCGGGGCTTTCTTCTTTTTCGCACTTTGCCTGGGTTTCGTACAAACCTGTGCCTGTGCTTGACATGCACCATAAGAGTTCCGGTAGCGTCGCGGACGCACTGCTGGCTCCCATCGCTCCTATGGCACAAGCCGCCACGACAGCCAACGGGCCAACAAGACCAATCGTCTTGACTCGATATTTCCGTAGCATTTTCAGCTACTCCTTTCAATTCGCTATCTGCCTGTAGCGGCACAAGTGTCCATCCCACTGGCACTCGGCCGCCTGACCATGGCAAGCTTTGATTTCGAAGGCGTTGAGAGGAGCCCCGCCGCTGAATCGAGCCGGCGCGGCTGACTACGATGGCCTTGCCGTAGCCGTTCCGTCCTGCGCTTCCGATACCTCCGCCAACCATGACCGGCATGATTCTCGGCTCCCATCCCTTCGCACAAGCCCGAATTGAAAGATTCTAGATGTAGAGTAGTTCAGCGGGCCACGGCTGAGGAAGCAAATGTTCCCAGAACCGTGTCCAGGGAACGCGGGCTCATGCTGTGAAGGCGCGCTACACGCGTATTCGCATGGCACTGGCCGGTGCCGGGGCGCCCATCCCAAGTGTCGTACGCAGGCGCCCCGGTCACTGGCGCGGCACCTTTACCGCGAGGCGGAGTCGGTGCTGTCCCCGGCGGGATCGGCGCGAGCGTCAGGACCCGTCCTCGGCCTGAGTGCCCGGACGAATCGCGCCGGGATGCGCGATGATACAGACTGCAATCTCCCGAATCATTCTAATTACCGGTGGCTGTACACTGTTATGGCAATTTTGGACGGGCTAAGCGTTATTCGTGGCGCTGGCGCAATCCCCGTCTACCGCGTATGGTGTTCGGCGGCCCGCCCAGTGGCCGAATGTCTAGTCGCGCCCGCCCGAGTCCTCATGTACACTTGGCTTGTTCTTGCCGCCGTCCGGGCGGTTTGAGAATTCGTTATCGCAATGCCGGGACGTCCATCCCGAAGTACGCAGGCGCCCCGGCATTGTTTTTCTACGCATGAGCCTTACTTTCTGAGGCGGCCCTGACCAAGTGATACCCGTTTTGAGACGATTGAAGGTTCTTGCTCGTGAACCTTTGGGTGCCTTTGGGTGCCCCTCCAGTTTGACTTCAGAAAATAGGCGGGATGCGAACTATTGGGACTTACCAAGACGAAGTTTCTAGTTTTTGAATAGACGGATGCCCTTTGTGGCGGTACGCTAGGGAGCATGGCAGTTGGGGTCGCCACGGAGCGGGCCGCCTCGGCGATGCGCTCGCCGATCAGCTGGGCGCTGCTCGGTCTCGTCATCCAACGGCCCTCCTACGGCTATGAGTTCTTGCAACGCTTCGAGCGCACCTACGGCGATGCGATCGAGCTATCGAGTGTTTCGCAGGTCTACACCGCCCTCGACACGCTCACCCGCCGTGGCTTCGTCGAAGAGATCGCGAGCGAGCACGTGTTGCCCGCCACACGCCAACCAAAGCCCCACTATCGGGCCACCGAGGCGGGAGTGCACAGCTACCAGCAGTGGCTCATCGCCCACATCCAAGACGAGCGCCGCCGCTCACGGCTGTTCGCTCGCCAGCTCGCGATGCTCGCGCCCCCATACGCCCTTGCGGTCATCGAGCGCTGCGAGCGCGCCTGTCTCGAGGAGGCCGCACGTAGCCGCCGGCCGGTATCCATCGACTCCTCCGGCGAGAGCGTCGACCTCGCGGCGAGCCTCGTCAGCGAGGAGGACCGCCTGGCGGCCGGCGCGAGACTCGCGTGGATCGAATATGCACGACGTCGGCTCAAGGCTCACGCCGCTACACCTCACGCACAGCGATGACCGTGCTTACGCTGGAGCATGTAAACCGGCGCCACCGGCAGGGGTCGAGCGAGCGTGTGGTACTGAGCGACATCTCCATGGACCTCCACGCCGGCGAACTCCTCGCCGTGCTGGGCACCAGGCGCTCCGGGCGCTCAACGCTTCTTCGCGTCGCCGCCGGCATCGAGCCAACCGACGGTGGAACCGTGAGCTTCATGGGACAGACCCTTGCCGGTAGCGATGGCTACGCGCTCGGCGGGGGCATCGGCTACTGCCGCAGACCGCCCGGCGACACCGGTGCCCACGACGTGCTCGACGAGTCGATGGTCGCCCAGCTCGCCCGTGGCATCCCACGGGCAACTGCCCGCACGCAGACGTTCGCGGCGCTCGAGCGCGTCGGCGCGTCCGAATGCGCCACCCGCCTCCCGCGCGAACTCGACAGCGCCGAGACCATACGGGTGGCGATCGCCCGCTCGCTCGTGTTGAAACCCTCGCTGCTGGTGCTAGACGAGCCCACCGCCGCCATCGACCTGCTCGAGCGCGACCGCGTTCTCGCGCTGCTGCGCTCGCTCGCCGACGAGGGCATGGCGGTACTCATCAGCACCGGCGAGGCAACCGCACTGTCGGGCGCCGACCGTGCGCTGTCTCTCTCGGACGGAGAGCTCCGTGGCAGTCTCGCGCCTGAGCTCGCCACCGTCGTACCCTTGCGCCGTGGCGCGACAGGGTGATTTGGCGCACGCTCCCATACGCCTTAAAGTGAACCCCGTGGCGATGCTCGAAATCGAGCAACTCGTGAAGAGCTACCGAGGAGGCGGAGAGCGGGTGTGCGCCATCGACGGCGTCACCCTCGAGCTTTCCTCAGGAGAACTGCTGGCGCTGCACGGACCCAGCGGCTCGGGCAAGACCACACTCCTGCTGCTCATCGCCACGCTGCTCTCCCCCGATGAGGGCACGATCCGTTTTGCCGGTCGCGAGCTCTCCTCGCTCTCGGAGAGCCAAGCGTGCGATTACCTGCATGGGGAGGTTGGCTTCGTCTACCAAGGCTTCCAGCTCATGCCCCGCGTGTCGGCGATCGAGAACGCCGCCATCAAGCTCGTACTCGGCGGGATGGGCACACGCGAGGCCCAAGCCCGCGCGATGCCGTGGCTCGAGCGGTTGGGTCTTGCCGACCACGCCCACCGCACACCCGAGCGACTCTCCGCCGGAGAGCGCCAGCGCGTGGCCATCGCGCGCGCTCTCTGCGGCGAACCCAGGCTGGTCCTCGCCGACGAGCCCACTGGCAACCTCGACAGCGCGCGCAGTCGCGAAGTGGTGGAGCTACTGCGCGCGGTCGCCCACGAAGACGACACCGCCGTGCTGCTGGTCACCCACGATTCGGAGACAGCAAGCGTCGCCGATCGCTGCTGCACGCTGCGCGACGGGCGCCTCAGCGAAGCCCCGCCGAGCGAGCTCACCCCCGAGGCCACCGTGGAGAGCCCTCGCTCAGCCACCGCACGGGGGTAGGAGTGAAGAGCGCGGAGGGCCACGCACGAGCGCTGATGCGGCCCAGCGCACTGGTATACCTCTACCAGCGCCGCCTGCGTGTACACGCGATCCCCGAGTTGCTCGCCGGCCTGGGCGTAGCGATCGGCGTGGCCCTCGTCTTCGCCACCACCCTCGTCAGCGGCAGCGTCGCCGGGTCGGCCGCGGAAGTAGTGCACGCGGTGGTCGGCCCCGCCACGCTCCAACTTCGCACAAGCCGGCCCGGAGGCTTTCAAGAACGAATGCTCAAGCAGGTCGAACGGCTCCCCGGGGTCAAGCAAGCCGCGCCGATCCTCGAGCAAACCGCCACCCTCGAAGGAACCGGCGGGCGCACCCTCACCGTAGATCTCGCCGGCGCCGACACCGCCCTCGTGACACTCGACGGGCTCGCGCACACGCTCCCGATAGCCACCCTCTCGCCAGGCGGCATCGGCCTGAGCAGGACGAGTGCTCACCAGATCGGCATCCCCGCCACGCCGGTAGCCGCCTCGCGCTCACGCGCGCCCGCGGGGACGATCACACTGCTGCTACGCGGCCAAGCCCTGCGAATGAACGTCTCAGACGTGCTCGGCCCCGAAACGTTCGGCCCACTCTCCCAAGCCGAGGTGGCGGTGATGCCGCTCAAGGACCTACAGCGGCTCGCGGGCCTGCGGGGACGCGTCACGCGCGTTCTCGTACAGGCGAAGCCGGGGCAGGAAAGCGCGGTGCGCGGAGAGCTCCGCACGCTCGCCGCCGGACGGTTGGAAGTGGCCCCCTCGAACCAGGACGTGACGCTACTGCGCCAGGCGCTGCGCCCGGCCAACCAGGCCAGCGCCTTCTTCGCCGCCATCAGTGTGCTTCTGGGTGTGCTGCTTGCCTTCAATGCGCTCCTACTCACCGTCCCCGAGCGTCGCCGCGCGATCGCGGACCTGCGCTTGATCGGCGCCAAGCGCACAGCGATCGTGCAGATGCTGCTCTTCCAAGCCCTCTGCCTGGGACTCGTCGCCTCCTTCGTGGGGCTACTTGGCGGCTACCTGCTCTCGCTCGGGGTGTTTCATCAGTCAACCCGCTATCTGGCCGAGGCTTTCACGCTCGGCACGCGCACCGTGGTCACAGCGCAGCCGCTGCTTCTCGGACTGGCGGCGGGCGTAGTCGCGACCGTGCTCGCCTCGGCCGTGCCGCTACTCGACCTGCGCCGCGGAGGGGCGCTCGACGCCGTCTACGACGAAGACGGAGCACCTGGCAATACGCTCGCCCCCGCGGTGCAGCGGGGGCTCGCGCTCGGGGCGGGAATCTTGCTGGTCGCCACAACTGTGCTGTTCGCCACCGCGCCCTCGCTCGCGCTGAGTGCCTGCGCACTGCTGGCGCTTGCCACGGTACTCACCGTCCCGCTCGCCTTCTCGGGCGTGTTGCGCGCCGCCGACGCCCTCACGCAACGCTTTCAGAGGCTCACGATCCTGCCGGTGGCGCTTTCCTCTCTGCGCTCCACCACGGTGCGCTCGTTCGCCCTTGCCGCCACCGGCTCGGTGGCGCTGTTCGGAAGCGTCGCGCTGGGCGGCTCGCGTGGGGACCTCTTGCGAGGCATCGAAGGGTTCGCTCGAAGCTATTCCGCCGACGCCCCCATCTGGGTGAGCGCTCCCGAGGACAACCAAGCCACGGTGGAGTTCAGAGCCGGCGCGGTGGCGCGGCGCCTCGCGCAGATCGAAGGCGTTGCAAGGGTGGAGAGTTTCCAGGGCGGCTTCTTGCAACTCGACGGCCGCCGCGTGTGGGTGCTTGCCCGCCCCCCAGGCGGGGCACGCGAGGTGCTCGCCAACCAAACCCTCCAGGGCAGCGCCGTCATGGCCGAACAGGAGTTGGCGAGCGGCGGCTGGATTGCCGTTTCCCGTCAAATCGCAGAAGAACGGCATGTGGGTGTGGGGGACACGCTCACCCTCCCCACCCCCATCGGTGAAATCCCGTTGAAGATCGCTGCCACCACTACCAACCTCGCCTGGAGCCCGGGCGCGATCTTCATCGGCGCAGGCGACTACACCCGCCTGTGGCAAACCACCAACCCAACCGCCCTTGCAATCTACTTCGCGCCTGGCGCGAACGCCGAAGTCCTGCAACGACGGGTCGAGCTAGCACTCGGCCCGCGCAGCGGCCTGCGGGTGGTCACGGCAAGCGAACGCAACGCCCACATCGACGCCCTCACAAACGAAGGGCTGAGCCAGCTCGGACAGATCTCCACACTCCTGCTCATGGCCGCGATCCTCGCGATGGCGGCGGCACTCACCTCCGCCATCTGGCAGCGGCGCGTGTCCCTCGCCACCCTGCGCCTCTCCGGCGTCAAGCCGGCGCGCGTGCGTTTGATCTTGCTGGTCGAGTCGGTCCTCATGCTCGGCGCCGGTTGCATCACCGGGGCGCTCGCCGGGATCTACGGCCAGATCATCATCGACGGCTACCTCGAGCACGTCACCGGCTTCCCCGTTTCAAGCCTCGGCGCTGGCGCAAGACCCGTGGAGATCTTTGCGCTCGTGATTGTGGTGGTGCTTGCGATCGTGGCGATCCCTGGCTGGCTTGCCTCACGCGTATCCCCCACCCTGGCGCTCAATGAGTAGTCGAACAGCGCGTGCGGGTTTGGCGCTGCTACTCGCGAACGTCCGCTACTGGTTTTTGGTTGCGCCGCTCACACGAGTGCAACTCGAGCGCTGGGAAACGCGTGCGCGAACAATCCCCGACCCCCTCCCGCGCGAGCTCGCGACATCCAAGTTGTGCGAGGAGCGTTTCAACGTCGAGCTGGCCGCCACGTTCGCGACCCTCGCAAAGCCATCCCACCGACGCGATGCGGTTGAGGCCATCGTCGCGTTGCAGGTCGCCTACGACTATCTCGACCGGCTCACGGAGGAGCAGTCGGGCGTGCCCGGAGACCCGGGCACGCGCCTACTCGAGGCACTGGTCGACGCGGTACGCCCCGAGCGCCCACTCGAAGCCGAGCACGAACAAAATCCCCCTCAACAGTACGACGCGTACGTTCGCGAGCTCGTCGCGACAACGAGGTCCGCACTTGCGAAACTGCCCGCGAAGGATGCCGTCGCGAGGACGGCTGTCCAGTGCGCACAGCGTTGCGCCGAAGCACAGACTCTCACTCATCTCGGCGGCCACTCCCAGCTCGAAGCATGGGGAGCACGTGATGCTGGATCTACGCTCCAATGGCAGGAGAAACTCGCCGGGGGTGCCGCGTCGGTGCTCTCGCTACACGCCCTCATCGCGGCAGCCACCGACATCCACACGACAAGCGATGACGCGGAGGCAATCGACGCCGCCTACCGCTCCATCTGCGCGTTCACGATGCTCGACAGCCTCGTCGACCGCAACCACGACATTGCAACCGGAGAGCTCAACTACGTCGATCTCTACGGCAGTGGCGAGCAGATGTGCGCGCAACTAGCGCACATCGCACGGGATGGCACAAGCAAGATTCAAACGCTCCCCCACGCCCCCCACCACCTCGTGACGCTAGTAGGCATCATCGCTTATTACACCTCCGCCCTCAGCCCTCGAAGCACATTCCCTCCGTCCACCACAAAGCCCATCCGTGACGAGTTCAAACCACTCATGGGCCCAACACTCGCGGTGCTGCGCGGCTGGCGGCTGGCGAAGCACCTGCGAGCGCGATAGCAATGAATGTACGTCGCCTGGCCATAATCACCGACGGCAACCGCCGCTGGGCACGTGCCCACGGGCTCGAGATCGACGCCGGCTACGAGGCCGGCGCGGACACGCTCAAGGCTCGCCTACGCGACGTCGTTGAGCTGGGCGTAGAGGAGCTCACCGTGTATTCCTTCTCGACCGAGAATTGGACCCGACCTGCCCACGAGGTGGCTGGACTCGTCGCGATGCTCTCGCGACGTATCGCGACGGAAATACCCGAACTACACGCGCAGAACGTGAGGATGCGTTTCATTGGACGCCGCGAGGGGATAGATCGCAGGCTCGTCGAGCAGATGCACCAAGCTGAGCTACTCACCTGCGCAAACCGCCGCCTGACTCTGTGCATCGCCTTCAACTACGGCGGTCGCGCGGAGATCCTAGACGCCGCACGCACCTTCAAGGGCTCCACCGAGGAGGAGTTTCGTCGTCATCTATACGCACCCGGCATGGCCGATCCAGACCTGATCGTCCGTACCGGAGGCGAGTGCAGACTGTCGAACTTCTTGCTGTGGCAGTCCGCCTACGCGGAGCTTGTATTTCGCGACGAGCTGTGGCCCGATTTCACACGCGAGCATCTCGAGCTGTCATTGCAAGAGTTCGAGCGCCGTGAGCGACGCATGGGCGCTCGCGTTGTGAAGATATGCGATGTATCGTCTGACTGAATGGTGCACCGCGTTGTTGAGGTCTGATCTCGCATTCGGCCACTCCGAATCGGTGCTCGCGGGGGTTAGGGGAGTAATGGAATGGTCACGGAGCTGAGCAAAACGTGATACCGGGCCTCAAACGGCGAGGAGCTGGGGTGGCCGTTGGTCTGGCATTGGCTGCGCTCTTCGCGGGGGCGATACCAGTAACCACCGGCTCCGCCCGCGCCACCGTGAGCCCATCGCGAGCACATGCGAGCAGGCAGCTGAAAGCCAGCGATACCGCCCACCTGCACTACACCTCCGCTTCAGGCTCCCTCCTCTACGAGGAAGGCCTCGCCTCGGGCACGATCCCGGGAAGCATGCACGTCCACTTCAACGTGGGCGCCACCTTCACAGGCACCTTCACGATCTACACCAAAGGGGGCAGCATCAAGGGCCACGGGGCGGCCACCCCACACGGATCGGGCGTGTACGAAAGCTTCGCCGGCTCGCTGCACGCAACAGGGGGCACCGGCCTCTACGTGCACGCGCACGGCCGGGCAGGGTTGTACGGCACCTTCAATCGCAACACCTACGGCCTACTGGTGCAAACAACGGGCACGCTCCTCTACTAACGGGAGCGGGTGAGCAAAACGTCCCCTATCGCGCGCTGGTGTCCCCTCCTAGCCGCCGTCCTACTTGGCCTCATCCTCGCCGCAACAGCCCTCAGCGCGCCCTCGGCGAAACTCAACGCCAAGTTCATACCCGAGCGCCTCGGCGGGAGAACCACGCTGGAATTCGCCTTCTCATTCACCGTCCCCCCCTCCGAACTGGTCCCGCCCCCGCTTACACAAATCGAACTGCGCTACCCCGATAGGCTCGGGCTCGGGTTGAGCGGACTCGGGCTCGCCACGTGCGCCGCCGGGACACTCGAAGTGTCGGGACCGACAAGGTGCCCCCCAAACTCGGTGATGGGCTACGGAGCGGCCCTCACAGCTGTGGTGCTGGGAACCACCATAGTCAGCGAGAGTGCACCCATCACGATGCTCCGCACCCCCGATCAGAAAGGACATTTGGCGGTGCTCTTCTCGGCCGAAGGCACAACCCCCGTGGATACCCGCATCGTGTTCCCCGGCCTCTTGCTCCCCGCGCCCTCTCCTTTCGGAGGTCAGGTCAATGTAGGCGTACCACTCGTTCCCACCCTCCCTGGGGCGCCCTACATATCGGTGGTACGCCTACATGCCACAATCGGCCCCCGCATGGTCACCTACTACGAACAGGCAGGGGGCAAGACGCTTGCCTACCAACCCTTGGGGATCCTGCTCCCCAAGGGTTGCCCACGGGGAGGCTTCCCCTTCGCGGCCAGGTTCCACTTCCTTGGCGGAACCGTCGCGGCGGCCCGCGCCGCCATCGCCTGCCCGCGCAGGAGGTAGCGCGGAGACGATCCGCGCTACCGGCGTGCGTATATGAGAGCGCTCGTCCAGCGAGTGAGCCGCGCCGCCGTCCGGGTAGACGGACGCGAGGTGTCATCCATCGGCGCAGGACTGCTCGTGCTGCTGGGGATAACCCACGACGACCAACCCACCACCGTTGACCGCCTGGCGGAGAAGGTGGTGGCGCTGCGCATCTTCGGCGACGCGGAGGGCCGCATGAACGAGGCGCTTGGCGAGCGGGAGATCTTGTGCGTGAGCCAGTTCACGCTCTACGGCGACGCCACGCGAGGCAACCGTCCGAGTTTCGTGGGGGCGGCCCGTGGGGATGTCGCGGAGCCGCTGTATGAGCGTTTCTGCGAGCGCACGAACGCCAAGCGGGGTGTGTTCGGCGCACACATGGAAGTGGAGCTCGTGGGCGACGGCCCGGTGACGTTGCTGCTCGAAGCCCAATAGGCTGGCGCGCATGCCACCAGTCGAACGTGTCGTCCCGAGCTTTGCCGCCGAGCCTCCCCAGGAGGGGCTCCCCTACGGCCGCTGGGCCGAGCGCTTGGAGCAGGAGATGCGCAAGGCGTGGGCGCAGCTAGATACCGACGGTGAGGATCTTGGGGAGGCAAGCGAGGTGGTTTGGTACCCCGACCGAACCTGGCACGGTCGCCGCTACGTCCCGGCAACCTCCATCACCACGAACGGGTACGAGCTGTTCGGATACGTGCGCTTCGTCACCGGTCTCGACGGGGAGGAGCCGGCCGAGATAACCGCGAGCGGCGACTTCACCGAGGAGACCGCCGAGCGAAACCCAGAGTGGAAGCTCGATGTGTGCGATGAGGTGATCGGCTCGTGGCGAGGACCTGCTGGGGCGGTGGCAGCGATGACGCTTGTTTGGGGCCGCCCGCTCGTAGGCTCAGGACGAGTGGTAACGGCAGAGTTGGGGCGCACGACGGTAGATCAATGCGAGCTCGTGGAGCATCGCTTCACGCTGATCGCCCCAGACGACTACCGCCACGACCTGCTGGAAATAAAGCTGTGGGGCGCGAAAGGACAGGAGCTCGCCGTGGAGTCGCTGTACGAAGCCGAGACAGACGAGGTAGAGGCAGGCGACGAAGAGGCTCAGTGAGGACGTGGACCGGTGGGCTGGTTATAAGCGTCGACCCAGCCACGCACCCACGCTGAGATGAAATCCACACGCGTGTAAACGGTGGGGCGGTGGGTTGAGCACTTGCCGTACACGTGAACAGAAACACCCACCTCCACGGTTTCGCCTTCTACCGGCCCCGGCACCAGCAATGGTCCGCCGCTGTCGCCGTTACAGGCTCCCGTGAGGTACTTGGGAGGAGTGATAGTGCACAGCTCCCCCTTTGCGAAGAACGGCGGTGCATTACGCGCACACCATCGAGCCCCCTGCACCACTGTGGTGGCCGTGTTCAGTTGCTCGGTCAGTGTCGCCTGTTCAAAGGAGGTCCTCCCCCAACCTGCCACCGTCGCCGTCGTGCCTGCTTCGGCGAGGCCCGTCTGTGAAGGGGGGGCTAGCGTCACGGGCGGAGCGGATACGGGCTGGGAGAGCACGAGCAGCGCGGCGTCCCCCACGTCGAGGTGCCGCACCAAGCCGGGAAAGGGGATCACGCCCAACACCTGTGATATCTGACGTTCGCCCGTTGCCCAGTCGACGCTACCGGTGACGACCCGAAAGCCCTCCGGCCGATTGACAACGCCGGTGTTCATTTCCACCGCGCAGTGCCCGGCCGTCAAGACCAGGCTGGGCGCCACCACGGTGCCGGTGCAGGCCTCGCCCACCTTGCCGTGAAAATAGAGGATGTAGGCGAGCGAGAGGAATGTGCCGTCTTGCGCCGGGGCCCCTCCGATAACCGCCTGGTGGGCCTTGGGGCGATGACCGCCATCCCCCACGGCCACGGGCGTGGCGAGCGCCACGAAGAGCAGCGCCACTGGCGCAAGCGTACTCAGGCCGGCGCCCAAGATCTTTGCCATCCACATCACCTGTCGCATGCCGAGCTTGGCCCTCCTGCCAATCGATTAGACGTCGAGGACTGTCATCGGCACGCGGGGCTTACGGCTTTACGTCCTCGCCGTCGGGGCCGGTGCGGCGGAGTCCGATGCGGGCGCCACTAAGCGGTGGCGCCCGCAACGACGGAGCTTCCGAATCCAGGGGAAACCCCGACCGCATTCGGACGTGGAGTCAGGTCTATGACATCAAACGACCGTACGTTTGAACGATCCGTCCGCACAGAGTTCGTCAGACTCCTGGTGCTGCCCGTTGGCGCCGAGGAATCCCGTTACTTCCACCGAAAGAGACCAACCGTTGACTCCGGCCGTGACTTTGAGGCTCTTGAAACCCGTTACGAAAGTGACGGTGGCGATCACCTTGAGGCAGTGAACTCCGGCCCCGTTCACGATGAGCATTTCTTCCTTGGTGGCGGCCGCATTCCACCCTAGACCCGTCGTAAAGCCTATGAGGACAGTCTTGTTGACTATTTCTTTCGCCGGATTGGTTTGGATTTCGAGCGATACTTTCGATTCGTAACCCACCGTGCCGAGCGCAGATAATTGCGTAACAGTGAGTGGACCCCAGGTCCACGTAGGGCCGGCTTCTTTCGCGACTTCGACCGGCCCGGGAGTCGATTCGCTGCTTGATCCACTGTCCCAGACCTCGATCGGTTCGAAAATCAGCGTATCAGAGGAACTCGCCACACCAAGAGTTTCGAACGTCGCCCCGCCTGATATATGCCACTTCAGCTTGTAGATCTCATCGCCCGGCTGCACCTCGCCGGCGATTGCCGTTTTGTATTCTTCGGCCTGTCCGGCGGTGATTTCACCTTTGCTTAAGCCAGTGCTATATGACACAACTTCTGTACATTTTTTTATAGAAGTCTCTACCGGCGTCCATGTAGAGTTGATGACTTTTTCGCGCAATTCTTCCTTGTTGCCGGATGTCACCGTTGCGTCGAATGTAACGCCTTCGGAGGCAATAGGGCAGCTCGTAGCCGGGGGCGATGGTGTAGATTTGACGCTCAAACCTTCGGTATCTTCGGCCAGAAGAGTACCTTTTACGACACCAGCCCCTGCTCCACCAATGGTGCAGCTGCCATGTGCCGATTTAGAGTCCCAAGTCAACTTTACCCCTTCGGTGACGTTTTCCACCGCGGTCGAATTTTCGACTGTGCAGGTGTCTGTCACTTTTCCAAGCGCCGAATTGCATTCGACTTCCCACCCGGGAGCACCGCTACCTCCGCTGCTTACTTTGTCCCTGATTTTGCCTTCCACTTCTTCGAGCTGCGTATTCCAGGGAAGATGGACGGCCACCGCTTTCAATATCGACGTGCATGGCCCTTTCACAATTTTGCATTCCGAGGTGGTTAGGGTCGAGATTTTGTCTTTACCTCCCGGGCCCACAGTTCCTTCGCCGGTGATTTTGCATTCCACCGCCGAAACGACACCTAGCACTTTCGTATCTTCCAACGTCAAGTCGCCGACCGATTTTGCTTTGACGGCGACGTTACTCGCCACTGGTGCCCCTTTGACCAACCATTCCGGTGCCGCGTACGCCTGATCGACGCCGACCGTCGATATAAAGCCAGCCGGCACCATCAGGAGAACTACGGTCGCCAATAACCTGGCAAACATATTCTATCCTCCAATCAAGATTTAGAGCCTTCGATGACACGTAGGAAATCCCCGCCATCTGGAAGTTTCAACTTGTCGTATCATACGACTCGATGCCGGAAGCGCAAATACAGTTCAGTACGCCGTCGATCAGCGCTGGATAGGCGCGTCGGGCCTGCCGGTGGCGAACGGCACCGTCTGGAGGACCCGCCTCGGGCCGGCACCAACCTGAACGCTCAGGAAGATTCACTCGATCAATCTCCACCAAGTCGATGTCAGAGCCGTTCCCATGCCCCCGCCAGGAGTCGAACCTGGATCTACCGCTTAGGAGGCGGTCGTCTTATCCATTGGACTACGAGGGCTCGCGGGTAAAGGCTACCGACGAGAGGGCGCTCTACCGCACGGGACGCTCCGGGTAGAGGTCATCGATGGTGGTGAGGGCAACATAGGGCGCCTGCGCCGCCGCTTCGATCGCCTCAGCGCCGCCGGCAAGCCGGTCGAGCACCGACACAACCCCACAGATCTTGTGCCCCCCCTCGTGCAGCGCCTCGATCGCGGCAATCGTGGAGCCGCCGGTGGTAACCACATCCTCCACCACGAGGCAGCGATCCTCCAGCGTTAGCGGGGGTCCCTCGATGCGGCGCTGCAACCCATGGGCCTTGGGGTCCTTGCGCACGAAGAACCCCTTCGCGCGCGCGCCACCTGCGAGTGCGGCGCAGACGACGGCATCGGCACCCATGGTCATCCCCCCAACCGCCGTAGCATCCCACTCCAGTGCCTTTGCAGCGAGAAGCATCGCGAGCGGGTGGAAGCCCTCGGGGCGGAGGATCGCGCGCTTTGCGTCGACATAATAGGAGGCGATGGCCCCGCTCGTGAGCGTCACCTCGCCGATCACGAGTGCATAGGAGCGCAATTGGGTGACGAGTTCCGCGTGTGCGTCGACGAGGCGGGGTGTGGGCAGATCGTGTGCCATCGCCTCGAAATCTACTCACCGTCGCGGTCCAACATCCGTTTAGCCCGTCCAGCGGGGGGTCTAACCTGGCTTGACCTTGGTGTTCCCCCTCATTTCGAGAGTTTTGCGTCTCGCTTCCATCGCCATCTGCTTGATCGCAATCGCCTGGTTTGCGCTGTTTGCGATCGACCAAACCAGCAGCGCCTCCGAACACCAGCAGGCCGAGGTCAACGCGGCGGGGCCCCCCGGACTGACTACGCAAACCACAGGCTCATCCAAGTCGGGGAAGGAGAGCGGCCTTCACGAAGCGCTCGACAAAGCCACCTCCACGCTCTCCTCGCCTTTCTCGGGGGTTACAGCCAACTCCACGAGCCAGTGGACGATCCACGTGGTGGACACGCTGTTGATGCTGCTCATCTACGGCCTCGGATTGGGCTTCGTGGCGCGCTTGATGCGACTCGGGCTATAGCACCCGTCGTCTAGGGACCCACGTTACTGCGCACGAGGTGGCTGCCGTGACCGTTGTCGGTGTACACGTCCACGGCGTACCCGAACTTCACCCATGAGTACACAGCAAGGGCGTCGGGCACCGGAATGCGCAGGCACCCGTGGCTTGCGGCATACGTCGGCACTTCGGCGTACCCGTGAATGGCGTACCCCCCGATGAAGTAACTGGAGTCCACCATCCCGTGGGAGTTGGTACCAGGTTCCTTGCGGTACACGTGGAAGCGTCCGATCACCGTCGGCGTGGAGGGCTTTCCGGAGGAGATCGTGATGATGCGCCGCACGCGCCCACCCTTTTCGATCTCGGCGAGCACCTGCTTTGACAAATCTGCCTCCACATGGGCTCCGTCGGAGGGGTAGCGCACACGAAAGACACCCGCCCCCCGCTGGATCAACTGGAAGATGCGTGCGTTAACACTTTCCACACGTGCCTGGCCCGCTACCTTGCGAAACGCCACCACGGCACGAGCGGTGGTGTCGTCGTAATAACCACTCACATTCACCTGGTAGTGAAGACGCGAAAGCTCCTCCTGCAGCAACCGCACGATCCGCCCGCGCGAGCCCACACCGAGCGTTGAGAGCTCGTAGCGCACGCTCACGGACTTGGCGGCCAGCTTCGCAAGCTGCGCCGTGGCGGGGTGTTCGGCGCGAATACTCAGCAAACCGGAATGAGGGCTTGCGTAGGCAAGATGAAACTGCCCCGCACCGGCGCCCGCGGGACTGACGCCAAGGCCCTTCGAGAGCACCCTCCGTCCTTTGCGGTAGATGCTCACCACCACCCTCTGGCCCGCCACGTAGGGACGCACGCCCCCCGCGATCACGATGCGCTCTCCGAGCGCCGCGTAGGGAGGGGTGCCGTGGGCGTCTTGCACGGTGAGCTTCAATTTCCCAGATAGGGGCACCGTCGCCTGCGGCGCCGGGAGCAGCGTGGCCGGTGGCTGTACTTCGGTCGCGGCGGCAACCGGGACGAGCGTCCCGCCACCAAGGACCGCCGCGGTTAGAAACGTGAGGGGAAGGCGCTTGACCATCACGGCGGATCGTACGTGCTAGCCGCGATGACTGCACTGGAGGAGTATCCCGAGATCGCGCCCACCTTCCGTGCCGCCAACCAGATCAGCCAGATCGCCGCGAGCGATCCCGCCATCAGCGGCACCACCTGCCAACCCCATTTCTCAAGCGCGGTGAAAGCGATCGAGTTGTTGATCGAGTGGGTGGCGATGCCCGGGTAGAGCGAGCCCGTGCGGCGGTAGAGCAGACACAGCAGGAAGCCCAGCGCGCCGAGCGGCACAAGGTCTATAGCCGGCGCCGACCCCACATGCACCGCGCCGAACAGCACTCCTGTGATCGCCGCGCCTGGCAGCCAACCCCGCCATTTTGAGAGCGCGGCGAAGATGTACCCACGGAAGAGCATCTCCTCGCAAATGGGCGCCACCACCGTCGTGAGTAGCGCGCTGAAACCCAGCAGCACGGCCGTTTCGTTGGCCCCGAGCTGTTCGAGCAGTTTCTCTTTGACGCTTTCGTTCACCACCAGCGTCCACACCGCGCTGAAGAGCAGGAACACGAGGATCGTGAGCACCACCAAACCGGCCGCGCGCCGGGCGGGGGTGGGGCGCAAACCGAACTGCCAGGAGCTGACCACACGGCCACCCATCCCCGCGAACAGCACCGCGGCGAGCACGAACATGGCGTCCTGCACGAACGTGTCGAGCAGCACCAACCCATGGGGGGTGTGCGAGGAGCTCACTTTCACGCCCGCCAGCACAGCGGGGATATCCACGATCAGCCCACCCACCGCGGCCAGCACCAGCGCCCCCACGAGCGCGCCGAAGCCTGTCCACGCGGGCCAATCGTTGGCGACAGGCCCCTTCATACCTCCAGGGTCCTGTGGCCGCCTGGCGGGCTTATCTGACGGCACGTACGCTGCTTGTATCTTCCCAAATGGATCGCGCAGGAGTCCACTCATGCGGCTATGCCGCCCGTCGTTTGGTGTAGCACGCCATCAACCTGCAGGAAATCACACCGCGAGACGGTACAGTCACAGCGGAGCGCGAATGGATGTCTAGACAAGCACGACAGCGCCGTAGGCGACACAGACGCTCCGGGGCCTCCCGCTTCATGCTCGTGGGCTTCGGGGGGCTCGCCGGCGTGGTGGTGATCGGGGGGCTCGCGGCGGTTGGATACGTGCTCTCGGTAGCGCAATCGGCGCCCAGCCTCAACGCACTGAAACCAAAGCTCGCCGGCGCCACCTCGCAGGTTTACGCAGCCAACGGCACACGCTTGGGCTTCATCCAGTCCGACGTTCTGCGCTCGCCCATCACCACCGCGCAGATGCCAAATCTGCTGCGCGAGGCAACGGTGGCGATCGAGGACCAGCGCTTCTACAAGAACAACGGGATCGACCTCACCGGGATTTTCCGCTCGGCCGTGAAGGACGTGATCCATGGCCAGGCGCTGCAGGGCGCCTCCACGATCACGATGCAGTTGATGCGCAACATGTACCTCGGTAGCGACACCCACTCCTTCAAGCAGAAGATCGACGAGGCGAAGCTCGCGATCGAATACAACAAACGCCACTCCAAGAAGACGATCCTCACCAATTACCTCAACAGCGTCGCCTACGGAACGGTGGGCGGGCAAACAGCGCTTGGGGTACAGGCGGCGGCGCGCATCTTCTTCAATAAGAGCGCCTACCAGCTGGACCTGGAGCAGGCCGCGCTGCTCGCCGGACTGCCGCAGGCGCCCTCGGAGTACAACCCCTTCCTCTACCCCGCCGCCGCCCGTAAACGCCGCAACGAGGTGTTGGCGAAGATGGCCGAACTGCACTACATCCCGCGCACCGAAGCGCAGGAAGCCAGCAAAGCGCCGCTAGAGGTGCATCACGGCGACTACTACACCCGCCGCCAGGAGAGCTTCTTCTTCGAATACGTCCGCAAAGAGCTCGTCCACCGCTACGGCTTGAACACCGTCGAGCAGGGCGGGTTGAAGGTGTACACCACGATCGACCTCAACATGCAACGCCAAGCACGCAACGCGATCGCCCAGGTACTCAACCAGGAAGGCGACCCGGCGTCAGCGATAGTCACGATCAACCCCCACAACGGCTACATCGAGGCGATGGCGGAGTCTGAGAGCTACGACCAGTCGCAGTACAACCTCGCCTCCCAAGGCCATCGCCAACCGGGGTCGACCTTCAAGGCGATCGACCTCGCCGACGCGCTCTCGCGGGGGGTGGACCCCAACAGCACCTACTACGTCTCGCACACGCTCCCGCCCGGATGGCTACCCGGATACCCCACCTACGAAGTCAAAACGTTTGAGAACACTTCTTCGGGCAAATCGATCAACCTCGTGCAAGCGACGCTTGCCTCCGACAACACCGTGTACGCGCAGCTCGCGGCGGACCTCGGTGAGGAAACCGTCACCGAGACGGCTTACAAGATGGGCGTGCGCGAGCACCTGCACTCCTATCCCGCCGAGGCGCTCGGTGGCTTGACCGTTGGCGTGAGTCCACTTGAAATGGCGGACGTTTACGCCACCCTCGCCGACGGCGGGTATCGCAACACGCCGATCGCCATCACCAAGGTGGTGTTCCCCGACGGGCACGCGGACACGAACTGGGGCACGCCCCACCGCGTGAAGGTGCTCTCCGACGGGGTCACCTCCGAGGAGACCAACATCCTTCACCAGAACGTGCTGGGCGGAACAGCTACACGCTCGGCCATCAACTGCCCCACGGCCGCAAAGACCGGTACCACGAGCAACCTCGTCGACGCGTGGCTTGACGGGTACACCCCCAACTACGCCACGGCGGTGTGGATGGGATACCCCACCAAACTTGTACCGATGACCGATGTCCACGGCCAGCCCCAGCAGGGTGGGTACCTGCCGGCGGAAATCTGGCACGCCTACATGGCAGCGGTCACCGAAGGAGAACCTTGCGCGGAATTCCCCGCCCCCAAGGAACAGATCTCCTATCAACCCTTCTTCGGCAAGTTCGCCTCCACAGGAAGCTCCTCCAGCGGCGAAGAAGGCAGCGAAAGCGAAAACAAAACCAAGCAGCAAAAATCAAAGAACAACCCGGCGTCGCCCGAAGCTACCGAACCGCCGGCGGGTAACAACAACGAAAGCCACGAAACCCCCACCCCGCACGTGCACGAACCGGTCGAACCTACGCACACACCCGAACCGAAAGGCCCCGCGCCGACGGTAGGCGGAGCCGGTGGCGCCGAACCTCCCAGGCACTAAACGGCCGCGCGCGGCAGCCTCCAGCGCGTGAGGGCTGGTAGTTTGACGTTGCAAACTTCAACTCAGGGGCCGCCGAGCGTGCACGGACCCGGACTGGATGTAACTCGTGGCAAAGGAAGACAAGGTCGAATTCGAGGGCGAGGTGATCGAGGCCCTGCCCAACGCGATGTTCCGTGTGAAGCTCGACAACGACCATGTGGTGCTGGGTCATGTGGCGGGAAAGATGCGACGCTTTCGCATCCGTATCCTCCCGGGAGACCGTGTCCGCTGCGAGCTCTCCCCTTACGATCTCGACCGCGCGCGCATCGTTTACCGGCACCGTTGAAACACCCCGCTCAATCCTCCTCGAATAGCCCAAAGGCATAGCCGAGCTCTCCCTGATCGACTCGATTGCCGCCACGCTAAAAGAGCGCGGGGGGCGAGTGGTGCGCGGCTTGGGCGACGACGCGTCGGTTGTGAAAGCCCTGAAGTTGTGCGTCACCTCCGTAGACAGTGTCGTGGAGGGGGTTCACTTCCGCCTGGACGATCCCAACACGAACTTCCGCGATGTCGGCTGGCGGGCGCTGGCTGGAGCGCTGTCGGATATAGCCGCGATGGGAGCCCAAACGGGCGAGGCGTATGTCGCACTGGGTATCCCTTCCCATGTCACAGAGCAACAGGCGCTCGAAGTGATGATCGGCGCCGAGGAGCTCGCGGAGCTCACCGACACAACCATCGCGGGCGGCGACGTGGTGAGCGCGCCAGTGCTGTTCGCGAGCGTCACGATCGTGGGGTGGGCCGAGCGCGACCAGAAGCTGGTAGGCCGCGACGCCGCCCGTCCCGGCGATCTAGTTGGAGTAACGGGCACGCTTGGTACCCGCCCCCATCGCCCCATGCCAAAGCTGCGCGAGGGTAGGGCGATCGCCCCAGCAGGGGCGCACGCGATGATCGACCTCTCCGACGGCATCGCCACCGACGCGCTTCACATCGCGCGCGCGAGCAACGTGATCTTGAAGATCGACTTGGAGAAACTCCCCACAGACGAGCGCACCCAGCAGACAGCGAACTCGATGGGGGTGCCCCCCTGGCAGGCAGCGGCGACCGCCGGCGAAGACTACGAGCTGTGCGTGTGCGTCCCCAAGCGAAGGATCGAGCGCGTCACCGAAGCATGCAAGCGCGCGCAAACCGAGATCACGTGGGTAGGCCGGGTAGTGGATGGCGATCCCGGAGTGATACTCAGGCACGAAGGGCGCAAACAGGAGCTGGCCGGCTACGAACACCGCTGGTAGCTCTCGCCTCCCGGTTCAAGGGCGGCGGCTCAGCGCCGCAGCGCCGACTCGGTACCGCCCAGTGAGCCGGGCCCCGCGTATGTGAGCGGCCCTCGCGTTGAGATCTCCGCCAGGTCGGGGAGAAGCGGTGTCGGCTCAACGTCCGCGGACGCCAGCGCACGTGCCAGAACCCCGAGCATGCAGCCGAAGGCGAGGCTCCAAAGGAGCGCCCCGAACAGTCCCACTTGTCCCCCAGCGAGCACCAGAACCGCGCTCTCGGCCAGTCCTACCGGCCCCAGCCCCAGCTCGCTTGCGTAGACGAACAACAGCAAGAGGAGTGGCACCAAACTTGCCGTAAGCGCCGCGAGCGCAAGAGGACGGATACGAAGGTCGGCAGCCACCAGCCACAGGTGCAACGCGGGGACAAGCAGCAAGCACGCAAACGGGTTGAAGATCCATGCGACTAGCGCCACACCGAGTACCACCAACATCGCCGCCAACCCCGCCCCGTCCGCCGCGGGCCGTACAGGTAGCGATAGGCGCCGCACGAGCATGGGCCACGCAAGCAAGCCGAGCACCAACACGAGGAGGGTGGCCGCGAAAGCGCCGGCAGCCGTCCCATCGGCCGCGAGCGCCCCGGCGGGGAGCTGTCCGGCCGGTGCCGCCACGATCCCCAACCCGCCGAGCAAGATCGCAAATAGCGCGGCGCCCAGGAACGGGACCGCGGCGGTGAGCGCCCACACCAACCACCGTCCCATCGGCTCTTTGCGGCGGCGTAGTCGTGCGAGCGCGTCTACGCAAACGATCAGCGGTGGCAGGAGCAGCGCAAGCGCGAGCAGCCTGATCGCCCACTCCGGAAGCGTCTTGCGTCCCAGTTTTAGCCGCGGCGCGGGCGATCTTGCGAGGTTGGGGCCTTCATCGAGAGCGTAAGTCGCGCTGAGCGCGGCCCTGCCGAAGTTCAGCAGACGACCCTCACTCACAGGTTCCCTCGCCACCGGTTGCCGCTCGCCGCTCACCTGAAGCAGGACGGCGGGCGTGTCGGCATCGTTGAGTGGCGCCTGTTCTCCGGTGGCAAGTGGGAACACCATGTGCGCAAGTTGCATGACGGTGGAAGGCGCGCCGGGAGCTGTCCCCACCTCTTGGACAATCGCGCCCTCGAGCGTGCTCTGCAGGAGTTCCGGCGCCGAGCCTTGACCGCCCGAGAAGGGCAGCACGAACGGCTTACGGGCGGCGGCGCCTGCGAGGTTGCCCAGCACGAGCGCTGCGTCCAGTTCTTTGCCGGTGGTCGTGGCGAAGTCCGTGGCGCCCCCGTAGCCGCCACTGCCGCCGCTTGTGGAGACGAGCACGATCGTGCGGCGGGTCTCACTTTGTGAGAACACGCGCCCGAGCTCGAGCAGCGCGGCGATACCCGACAGTTCAGCCTCCGCGCCTCGCCCGGAGGCATCGCGGTGCGCAACGATCGCAATCGGGCTCAACCCGGTCGAGCCGGGCAACTCCGCGCGGACTGTCGTGAGCGTGCGGGTTCCGTCGAGCGTTTGGGTTTTAACCCGCTCGGATGACACATGGAAGGCCGAGCCCGAGCCACCCGAGGAGCGCAGAGCTTGCGCGATGTAGTCGGCGAGCGCGTTGTCTCCCGCCCCACCTGGGCGACGGTCGGGGAAACGCCTTGCAATCGCTTGCAATTCAGCGAACGCACGTGGGCCGTCGAACGCGTCCGGGGCGAGCGTGGAATGAAGAGATCCGGAACGTCCGGCAAGCGAAAAACCCACCACCACAAGGACGACGAGCAGCGGCACGAACGCCACGCGGTATATGCGTCCGTCGAACATCCACTCAAGACCATAACCCCCTGACCGGGCCTTTCGCCCCGTTCGGGCCACGGGCATGCCGTCTGGCGAGGTATCGTGCGGTCCGCCCGTGCTCCAACCCGTCGCCACAGGACACAAGTCGCTCGCCGACTACACCCACATTTGTGGGCGTGAGCTGATCGAGGAGATCCGCGAACTCGCCGAGCCGTTGAAGGGAAAGCGCGTGGTGCACGTGTCCGCGACCGCCTTCGGCGGGGGAGTCTCGGAGATCCTCTACACGCTCGTGCCGCTCATGCGCGATGTTGGACTCGCGTGCGAGTGGCAGGTCATCTATGGGCGCGAGGAGTTCTTCAATGCGACGAAGTTGATGCACAACGCCCTCCAGGGCCATCCGCAGGACCTCGACGAGGAGCAGTGGAAGACGTGGGAGCAGTACAACGAGATGAACGCCCGCGAGCTCTCCGAGGGCTGGGACGTGTGCCTGGTGCACGATCCCCAGCCGGCCGGGCTCTACAGCTTGGTACCCGAGAAGGCCGCGGGATGGGTGTGGCGCTGTCACATCGACCTCTCCACTCCCAACCCCGCCACGATCGAGCGCCTGCTGCCCTACATAGCCGACTACCCACAGGCGCTTTTTCACATGGCCGAGTACGTGCCCACGGGGATGCACGGGCACATCAATGTGGTGCCCCCCGCGATTGATCCGCTGATGCCAAAGAACATGGCCCTCTCCCCCGAAGACGCCTCGTATGTGTGCGAGCAGTTCGGGATCGACATCGACCGTCCGCTCATCTGCCAAGTGTCGCGCTTCGATCCGTGGAAGGACCCGCTCGGGGTGATCGACGCCTACCGGATCGTCAAGGAGAAGGTGCCCGACGTGCAGCTCGCGCTCGTGGGCTCGATGGCAAGCGACGACCCCGAGGGGTGGGACTTCTTCAACGCCACGATCGCGCACGCCGACGGGGACCCCGATGTGCATATCCTCAACAACTTCAACAACGTCGGAGCGATCGAGGTGAACGCGTTTCAATCCCACGCCGACGTGGTGGTACAGAAGTCAACACGCGAGGGCTTCGGTCTCACGGTATCCGAGGCGATCTGGAAGGCACGGCCCTTCATCGGTGGCAACGTGGGCGGCATCCCGCTTCAAGTCGAAGATGGGGTGACCGGCTTTTTGGTGGAGACGGTCGAGCAGTGCGCACAGCGCTCGCTCGAGTTGCTGGAGGACCCGGCGCTGGGCAAGGCGCTTGGCCGGCGCGGTAAGGAGCACGTGCGCGGCCACTTCCTCACGCCGCGCTATCTACGCGACTACCTGCGCATCTTCGGGGAGCTGGCCAAGTCGTGAGCCAGACCCCGGCACAGCGTTCTCCGCTCGTGCTGGTGAGCAACCGAGGCCCTGTGACCTTCGGGCCACAGGGCGAAACACAGCGCGGCTCCGGGGGGCTCGTGACAGCGCTCACGGGCCTTGCCTCCCACCGCGAGGCCGTGTGGATCGCCTCAGCGATGAGCGAGCACGACGCGCGCGTCTCGCGCGAGCACGACGGGAAGGCGTTCCCCGTGCGCACGCCCGCGGGAGGGGAGTACCTGGTGCGCCTGGTGGCCTCAGACCCCGAAGCGTACGACCACTTCTACAACGTGTTCGCCAATCCAATGCTGTGGTTCATCCAGCACTACCTGTGGGATCTCTCAAACGCCCCCGATATCCGCCGCCACGAGATCGAGGCGTTCGAGTTCGGCTACAACGCGGTCAACGAGGACCTCGCACGGGCCGTGGTGGAGGAGATCGGCGAGCTCGATGAACCTGTGGTGATGGTGCACGACTACCACCTCTACACACTCCCCGACCTCGTCCGCAGAGCGCGACCGGACGTGTTCTTGCACCACTTCGTGCACATACCATGGACGCAGTCTGACTCCTGGCGCGTGCTCCCCTCGCGCATCCGCCAGGAGATCTACACGGGACTGTTGGCTAACGACATCATCGGCTTTCACACGCGCTCTTACCGGCGCAACTTCCTGCAGTGCTGCCGCGATTTGATGGACCTCGAGGTGGACTTCGAGCGTGGGTTGGTGCTCTGGCAGGACCGCGAGGTATGGGTGCGCGCCTACCCCCTCCCCATCGACCATGTGGCCGCGCGCCAGGTGGCGGGGGGTCCGCGCGTGGCGGAGTTCGAGCGCGAGCTGCTGCGCCGCCGCCGCGATTTCCTGATTCTGAGAGTAGATCGCGCCGACCTCTCGAAGAACGTGCTGCGGGGCTTCTCGGCGTTCGACCTCTTCCTCGAGCAGCACCCTGAGTTCCGCGAGCGGGTGACTTTCGTGGCGCAGCTGATGCCCTCCCGTACCGACGTGGCCGAGTATGCGGAGTACCTGGAACGAATCGAGGCGCTCGTGGCGGTGGTGAACCATCGCCACGGCACCCCCGACTGGATGCCGATCCAACTCAAGCTCCGCGATGACCTCGAGGAGGCAATGGCGGCATACAAGCACTACGACGTGCTGCTGGTCAACGCCATGTTCGACGGCATGAACCTGGTGGCGAAGGAGGGCCCGATCGTGAACGAGCGTGCGGGCGTGTCGATCCTCTCCGAGAACACCGGCGCGCACGAGGAGCTCGGCGAGTACGCCCTGTCGGTGAACCCCTTCGACATCCAGGAGCTCGCCGATTCGATCCACGCGGCACTGGACATGCCCACACAGGAGCGCGCCCGTCGGGCACGGGGCTTGGTGGAGATCGTCACCTCGCGCGACCCGGGCGACTGGATCGACGAGCAGCTGGCTGACATCAAGGCCAAGGGCTCCCCCTCCTAGCTCGGTAGGCACCCCGCTCGCGAGCGCTCGGCACTGTTATCATCCGCCGCCGCGCGAAGAGCGTGCCTTATGACCCTGCCTGCACCTACATACGACCTTGTGCTGCTGCTCGACACCCAAGCGGAGGAGCAGGCGCGCGCGAAGATCGTGACCGATACGCGGGAGGCGATCGCGGCGAAGGGTGAGCTCACCCGTCACGATGAATGGGGGGAGCGCCCACTTGCCTACCCGATCGACCACAAGACGAGTGCCGAGTACCACTTGCTGCAGTTCCATGCCACCGAGGTAGAGTTGATCGCAGAGCTCAACCGCACGCTGCACATCACCGACGGGGTGGTTCGCTTCCGCATCAACAAGCTGAAGCCCGGAACCCCCGAGGCCCCGGAGATGCGCCCGGAGCGCGTCGGCGCGATGGCGGCCCGCGAGGAGGTTCCCGCGCATGCTCGCGAGGAGACAATCGAGAGTGCGCCCCCCGAGGAGCACCCTGAAGGGCATATCCAGGGGGCACAGGGCGAGCAAGCGGTCGCGTAATACACTCGGAGGAGTGTCGCGGCCGAGTGGAATGAGCGTTGGGGGACTCTTGTGAGCGAGCATCCCGTGGGAGACGGGCCGGGAATGCGCAGGACCGACGTGCTGCGCGCTTCGCCCCCCATGTTCGAATCGCGCGTGCTCGACGCCCTCTCGCGCGTGCATCCGCTGGTGCCGGTGATCATTTTCGTACCGGTGATCGTGGGCCTAGCGGCCTGGGAGCTGTCCTTTCGTGGTCTGCCTGCAACCCTCGGCCTCGTGGCGGTGGGGTATGCGTTGTGGACTCTGTTCGAGTACTGGCTCCACCGGCTCGTGTTCCACTTCGAGCCCGATCATGGGATTGGCGCACGCCTGCACTGGATCATCCACGGCGTCCACCACGAGCACCCCAACGACCCGCTGCGCCTGGTGATGCCTCCAGCGGTGAGCATTCCGCTCGGCGCGGTGGTGTTCGGCGCGATCTTCCTGGCGTTTGGCAAAACCTACGCACCGGGGGTGGGGGCCGGTTTCTTCTGTGGATACCTCGCCTACGACATGCTCCACTACTACGTCCACCACTTCCGCCCGCGCTCGCGTTTGGGCAGGATGCTGAGGGAGCGTCACATGCGCCACCACTTCCAGGACGACACACGCGGGTTCGGCATCAGCGCACCGTATTGGGATGAGGTGTTCGGCACCTCCTCGCGCGCTCGCGACATCGAACCCCCCAAGCAGTAGCCGCAAAGAGCGCTGTTCGTCGCCGGCCGACGATGTGCCGGGCGGCACCGCGGAGGGCAGGCGCTCTAGACTCGCCCTACAGTGCCGGCCTCGGCCCGCCCCGACGGCACATTTGACATAGCGAAAGGAAGACACCGTGGCCGCCAGCAACATCAACCGGGTCGTGATGACCGGAAACCTCACCGCCGATCCCGAGCTGCGCTCGCTGCCGAGCGGATCTTCTGTGTGCAAGCTGCGCATCGCCTGCAACACGCGCCGCAAGAACGGGAGCACTGGCGAATGGGAGGATAAGCCCAACTACTTCAACGTCACGGTGTGGGGCAACCAGGGCGAGAATGCGGCCCGCTACCTCGCCAAGGGACGCCCTGTCGCGATCGACGGAAGGCTCGAGTGGCACGAGTGGGACGCCCAAGACGGCACGAAACGCAGCGCAGTCGATATCATTGCCGACTCGGTGCAGTTCCTCGGGTCTCGCGAAGACACCTCCGGCGGCGGAGGGTTCACGGGTGGAGGAGCCTCACAGGGCAGCGACATCCCGGTTGACAACGGCGACTTCCAGCCCGCACCGGTCTCCAGCTCGGCTGGGGACGACGATATTCCGTTCTAGCGGCAAACACGACAACGAGGTCTTTTTCTAGTGGCAAAGCGCGGTCGCGGCAAGCCTGTCCGGCGACGAGACAAGAAGGGTGGGTCCGGTAGCGGAAGGCGTAAGCCTTGCCAGCACTGCCGCGACAAGGTGGAGCAGGTCGACTACAAGGACGTGACAACCCTTCGCAAGTTTATCTCCGAGAAGGGCAAGATCCGCTCGCGTAGGATCACCGGCGCGTGCCGGCGCCACCAGGCGCAGATCGCGCGTGCGGTCAAGCGGGCGCGTGAGCTTGCGCTGCTCCCCTACGTAAACGAGGGCGGCCGCGACGATCACCCCCGGCGTGAGCGCGGCGACCGCGACCGCGACCGATAGAGCACCCCACCGGCGGCTCGACTCCTCCACCTCTACTTTTCAGGATCGGAAAACATGCCCGAAGCGATACTTCTCAAGGACGTCGACGCGCTCGGCGAGCAGGGCTCGGTGGTGGATGTCTCCAAGGGTTATTTGCGTAACTTCTTGATCCCCCGCAAGCTCGCCCAACCCGCCACCAAAGGTGCGATCGAAGTTGTGCGCCAGCGCCAGGAAGCTGTGGAGCGAGCAGAGCGCGAATACGTCGAGAAAGCCAAGGAGAACGTGGCGCTGTTGAACAAGACAGTGATCACCATCACCGAGCAGGCGGGCGCGGACGACAGGCTGTTCGGGTCGGTCACCGCCCAAGACATCGCCGCGGCGATCCGGGAGGCCCGTGGGTTGCGGGTCGAGAAGCACAACGTGCACCTGCCCGAGCCGATCAAGAACATCGGCACCTACATGGTCGTCGTGGAGGTCGTCGAGGGAGAGACCGCCACTGTCAAGACCATGGTGGTCGCGCAGAAGTAAAGACCTCACAGGCACCTCACCGTAACCTCGAGGCCCTGCGGTCTGGTCGGCCTGCGAACATGTGTTCGTGACCCACACCGCGCCCCGCGACCGCTCGATTACGTACGGATTCGAGCCCAATGATTTCCCTCTCAATTGCGGGTTCCGTGCGCAAGGCGAGGAGCCGCCCGACGTAGACTCGCCGGAGCGATGAGCACCGTCTCTCAAGTCAACGGCTCGAGCTCCCCCACTGGGGCGATCGCTCCGCCGCACAACCTCGACGCAGAGCAATCTGTGCTCGGCGCGATCCTGCTCTCCGACCGTTCGCTGTATGCGCTTGTGATCGAAGAGGGACTGCGCTCCGAGGACTTCTACCGCGACCGTCACGGCTTGATTTATGAGGCGATGCTTGGGCTCTACAACGAATCCGAGCCGGTGGACGTACTCACCGTGACCGACCGTTTGCGCCAAGCCGGAAAGCTCGAGGATGTCGGCGGGGCGGCGGCCGTTGACGAGCTGACCGGGGTGGTGCCCGCGGCAGGTCACGCGCGCCGATATGCGCAGATAGTGCGCGAGAACGCGCTCCTGCGGCGTCTATTGGCGGCTTCTTACGACATCCAGTCGAGCGTGTTGGAACGCACCGACGCTCCGCGCGAGCTCGTGGAGCAGGCTGAGAAGACGATGCTCGAGGTAGCGCGCGATGACCGCCAGCAGGACTTCCGCTCGATCGAGGAGGTGCTGCACGAGGAGCTCGACAAGCTCCATCGCCTCTCGATCGAAGGGACGTCGCTGACGGGAGCGCCGTCTGGGTTCAAGGATCTTGACGAGATCACCGGGGGCTTCCAGCCCGGCAACCTCATCATCATCGCCGCCCGCCCGGCGATGGGAAAGAGCGCGCTCGTGTGCAACATCGCCGAGAACGCGGCTGTTGAACACGGGCGACCTGTGGCGCTATTCAGCCTGGAGATGGCAGAGGCGGAGCTTGCACAGCGTTTCGTGGCCTCCCAGGCGCGCATCAAGGGCGAGGAGTTGCGCAAGGGGCGCGTGAAGGAAGAACGGTGGCCGAAGATCCTCAAGGCTTCTCAGCGTCTTGCCGCGGCGCCGCTGTGGGTGGACGATTCAAGCGACGTGGGGATGCTTGAGATCAGGGCCAAGGCACGCCGTTTGCACAGTCAGTGCGAGAACGGGTTGGGGCTGATCATCATCGATTACCTGCAGCTGATGCGCACTGACAGCCGCTATGACTCGCGCGTGACCGCTGTGGGTGAGCTCAGCCGTGGTTTGAAGATCCTGGCGCGCGAGCTGGAGGTGCCGGTGATCGCCCTTTCACAGCTCAGCCGCGCGGTTGAGACGCGCCCAGACAAGCGCCCGCAGCTCTCTGATTTGCGTGAGTCGGGGAACCTTGAGCAGGACTCCGATCTAGTGATGTTCATCTACCGCGACGAGTACTACAACGAGGACTCTGAGCGCCCGGGCGAGGCCGATCTGATCATCGCCAAGCATCGCAACGGAGCCGTCGGCAAGGTGACGCTCACTTTCCAAAAGGAGTATCCGAAGTTCATGAACTACGCGGGCGAGAGCCGCTACGCGGCATGAGCGCCGACGTCCTCGCATTGCCGGGGTCGCGCGAGCCGGGGGCTTGCCCGCTCGGATTGTGCGATGGGAGCGGGTTCGTGGTGGATGAGACCACCAACACCGCCTCGGATTGCCGCTGCCGCGCCAGCCGTATCGCCCGCAGACGGGCGGCGACGCTCGAGGGGCGCATACCCAAGCGTTACCGAGGCGCTTCGTTTGACCGTCCCCCGGTGCTTGGTTTGCCCGAGGCCGTGGTCTCAGAGGTGCGCAGTTATGTACGCAACCTCAACACCCGTTTGGATGAAGGCCGCGGGATGTGGTTGGTGGGAGACGTGGGCACGGGTAAGACCACGCTCGCGATGATCGTCTCGGCGGCGACACTCGACGCGGGACACACGGTGGCGATCTACTCGCTGCCGCGGTTGCTCAACTTGATCCGCGACGAGATAGGCACCGAAAACAGCTTGCTCGATCTGCTCGACCGCCTTTCGGGGGTAGATCTGCTGCACATCGACGACCTCGGCGCGCAGCACACGACGCCTTGGCGGTTGGAGCAGCTCTATTCAATAGTGGACGCCCGCTACCAGGCCGGAAGGCCGATAGTCGCGACCACCAACCTGATGCCCGAAGAGCTTTCAAAGCAGATGGGAAGGCAGATCCACACGACCGTTACTGAGGACGGCGACAACCTGTCGACGGAGCGCAAGGTTGTGTCCAACGACGCGAGCGAGGTAGTGGGCGAGCGCATCGTGTCGCGTTTGGTGGAGATGTGCGGAGACCCCCTGCCCCTGTTCGGGGAGGACAAGCGCCAGCTCTATCGAGCGGATGCACCAAACGCTGGGCCCGCCGGCCTGGGAACCGCCCATGGGGCCTGAGAAATTCGCGCGTAAACGGCCAAACCGCCTGGCTCGGAGCGCGCCTGAACCGGCCACCCTAAACTTCAAGACGAAATGCCCGGAATAGTCATAGTGGGCGCCCAATGGGGCGACGAGGGAAAGGGAAAGATCACAGATCTGCTCGCCGAAGGAGGCGACGCGGTGGTGCGCTTCCAGGGGGGCAACAACGCAGGCCATACGATCGTGAGAGGCGAGGAGGAGTGGAAGCTGCATCTGATTCCCTCCGGCATCCTCTATCCGGGTAAGCGGTGCGTGATCGGCAACGGGGTTGTGATCGACCCGAAGGTGTTGATCGAGGAGCTCGACGCGTTGCGGGCGAGGCGGGTGGATGTGAGTGGGTTGCGGATCTCCGCCAACGCTCACCTCATCATGCCCTACCACCTGCTGCTCGATTCGGCCGGAGAGGTCAAGCTGGGGAGTCTTCAGATCGGAACGACGCGCCGGGGGAACGGGCCGTGTTACGCCGACAAGGCCGCCCGACTGGGTATCCGTGTGCAGGACCTGCTCGACGAGAAGATCCTCAAGAAGAAGATCGTGGCGGCGATGGAGCCCAAGCGTCTCTCGTTGCGCCCGTTTGAGAAGGACCCGACGCTTGACCTGCATACGATGACCGAGGAGTACCTGGTCTATGGACACCGTTTGGAGCAACACATTGCCGATACTTCGCGGCTGATGTGGGAGTTGCTCGACGACGGGCAGAAGGTGATCTTCGAGGGGGCGCAGGGGGCGCTGCTCGACATCGACCATGGAACGTATCCCTTTGTGACCTCCTCCAATCCCCTCTCGGGGGCAGCGTGCGTGGGTACCGGGGTTGGGCCGAAGGACATCGATGAGGTGTGGGGCATCTCCAAGGCGTACGCCACGCGTGTGGGCGCAGGGCCGTTTCCGAGCGAGCTGCACGAAGAGATGGGCGAGACAATCCGTCAGCGCGGAGGCGAGTTCGGGACGACCACAGGCCGACCACGGCGCACCGGTTGGTTGGACCTCGTGGCGCTCCGCTATGCAGCGCGGTTGAACACTCTCACCGCGCTGGTAATCACCAAGCTCGACGTGCTGTCGGGTCTCGAGCGCATTCAGGTGTGCACGAGCTACCGCGGCGCGGAGGGCGCCGAGTTCGACAATTTCCCCTACCACCAAACCGTGTTGCATCACACCACCGCGGAGCTCACCGAGCTACGCGGTTGGGAGGAGGATCTCGGCGAGTGTCGTGAGCTCTCCGACCTGCCAGAGGCCGCACGCGAGTATTTGCAATTCATCGAAGAGCACACAGGTACCCCCATCACGATGATCGGGGTTGGTCCGGGACGCGATCAAGTGATCTGGACCGACGCGGGCAGACGGTCGCTTCTAGGTGGGAGCGATACGGGCTTGGCCGCCGAGGCGAGCGCCGCATAGCCGAAGCGTTGATCGCGCCCTGTTTGCCGGGCGTGGCGTTCGTTTGTCGGGTGGAGGTAGATAGGGGGCTTCAAACGTGCCTGTGCAGACGTTGCAACTCGTGATCTTCGACTGCGACGGAGTGCTCGTGGACAGCGAGACGATCTCAAACGAGGTGCTCGCGCGGATGCTCACCGAACAGGGTTTGCCCACCACGCTTGCTGAGGCGCGACGCGCCTACCAGGGACTGCTCCTCAGCGACGTGGTCGAACACGCCGAGGCCGGCCTGGGGCACGCGCTTCCCGTCGATTGGCTCACCGACTACGAGCGCGAACGCACCGAGGCCTTCCGCCACGAGCTGCGGCCGGTAAGCGGGGCCACAGAGGCCGTCGAGGCGGTTAGACGAGCAGGGGTGAGAATGTGTGTCGCATCGCAGGGGAAGCTCGAGAAGACGAGGCTTTCGCTTGAGCTGACCGGCTTGCGCCATCTCTTCCCCGACCGCGCCTTGTTCTCGGCCTACTCCGTACCGCGCGGGAAGCCCCACCCAGACCTGTTCCTGCACGCGGCCACGACTATGGGCGCGAAGCCTTCCGGCTGCGTCGTGGTCGAGGACACGCCCTCTGGGGTGAGGGCGGGAATCGCGGCCGGTATGCGCGTACTTGGCTACATGGCTGACAGCGACGAGCAGGCGTTGAGGGAAGCGGGCGCCGAGCCTTTCTCCTTGCTGGCCGAGTTGCCTGAACTGCTGGGCTTGACCTGAGTCAGAGGTGTGCCACCACGAAACACACGCACAAAATGGGCCGTGTTGGAATCGAACCAACAACCTTGGGCTTAAGAGGCCCCTGCTCTGCCAATTGAGCTAACGGCCCGCGAGGGCGCCGACCCAGGTCTGGGCCGGTGAGCGGAGCATTCTAGCCGAGGTGGGGCGATGCTGAAGGGCGGTGATCGGTGGGTTGCCTCAGAGGACGATCGTGCGCCCGCCATCGGCGATCACGCGATCTTCTAGATGCAGCGACACCGCACGGGCAAGGACAATCCGCTCGATGTCCCGCCCAATCCGTTCGAGCTCCACCACGGTCTTGCGATGGTCCACGCGAGCAACGTCCTGCTCGATGATGGGGCCCCCGTCGAGCTCGGCGGTGACGTAGTGGGCGGTGGCTCCGATCAGCTTGACACCCTGCTCACGGGCCCGACGGTATGGCTCGGCGCCGGCGAACGCTGGGAGGAAAGAGTGGTGGATATTGATCACCGGCACACCCAAGCGGTCAAGGAAGTCGCCGCTGAGGATCTGCATGTATCGGGCGAGCACCACGAGATCCACCTTGCCCGCAAGAAGCGCGAGCATCCGCTCCTCCGCGTCGCCCTTCGCGTCGCTGCGAACCGGAACGTGATGGAAGGGCACGCCGGCCCCGCGCACCTCATCGCCGAGGTCGGGGTGGTTTGAGACGACCCCCACCACGTCCGCGTCGAGCTCTCCGCGGCGGCGGCGCCACAGTAGGTCCATGAGGCAGTGGTCGTAGCGCGAAACGAGGATTCCCACACGCCGCTCCTCGCCCCAATAGCGAAGCTCCCACTCCATGTCAAAGCGCCGCGCCACACCCTCCTCGAAGTCGCGATGGAAGCGCTCCCGCTGCTCCCCCAGGCCGCCTAGGAAGAACTCGGTTCGTAGATAGAAGCGTCCCCCGGTGGGATCGGAGGAGTACTGGTGGGAGGAGACGATGTTGGCCCCACGCTGGAACAGGAATCCCGACACGGCCGCCACGATCCCAGGCTGGTCGGCGCAGTCGATCAGCAGACGAGCGCTATACGGTTGGGGCTCCTCCGGGGTGGACACGCTCGCACCCCATCCCGGCTATTTCTTGGTCGACGTCGTGGGGGCGGGGCTAGTTTTCACAACTGTGCCTTTCCCTTCGGGCCCGACTTTGACGCTGTAGACCTTGCCGTTAGTTGTCCCCGTGAACACCTTGTTGGAGGAGTTCCCGCTGGGGTTCCTCTTGAGTTCTTCGAGCTCCGCCTTCACTCGCTTGCGTTCTTTGGCGGGCGTGAGGCTCACCGCCTTCTGCGACGCCAGGTCGCCAACGCTCGTGTTTTTGGCTTGGTAGGCGAACTTCGCGAGGTAGCCGTAGAGGGATGCGCTTGGTGGCCTGGCGGGTATCACCAGTTGCAGCGCTGCCACCGCTTCGGCGGGCTGGTTGAGGCCTTCTTCGCCGAACACCCGAAGCATGTCTTGCGCGATTGCGAGGGTCGGTTTGGTCGGCTTGAGCGCTACGTAGCGGTTCCACGCTTCGACCACCTTAGTCAGCCTTTCCTTGCCTTTGGAGGTGAACTGTTGCGTCGATTCGTCGTAGAATTCGCTCCCGTTCAGTTCATGGAAGCGGGCTTCGGTTAGCGCCGCCCAAGCGGCCGCTTCGGCAGGGTGCGTCTTCACTCGCGTTTCGGCCGCCGCGATCTGTTTGGCGTAGCTTGCGTTATTGGCTTCTTTGTTGCCGAAGATGGCTTCGATCGGGCTGCTTCCCCCACCGCCGCCGACACCCACGCCAAAGCCGATGAAGCCAACGAGGAAGAGCAGCGCGAGGCCCACGTACACAACTTGCACGGTGCGACGCCTGCCGCGTGCTCTGAGGTCAAACAGCATTTAGCTCAGCTCGGGGTTGGTGTGGTCGATCATTTCTTGCACTGTGGTCTTTGGCTTCTCGGCTGGGGATGTCGCGATCGCTGTCGCGCCACCACTGCCGCCTCCCGGCGTGGGCTTCGTAGGGCCGGACGATCCCGATGCGCCCGGCGAGGACGGTGGGTCCTCCGGTGGGCGCCCTGCCCCTGATGCCTTTGCCGACTCGGTGTCGCGCTTTGCTTCGCGCCGCGCCACAACCGATGCAATCAGGATACTCGCCTCGTAGAGCAAATACAGTGGAACCGTCTCGAGTACGAGCGTGAAGGCGTCGCCGGGCAGGAAGGCGGCGATCGCCGCGCACACGAGGATCGCGTAACGGCGGTTGTGCCGCAGCTGTTTTGGAGTGACGAGTCCAGCCCGTACGGCGCCTACGATCGCTATCGGCGCTTGGAAGGAGAGCCCCATCGCCAGGAGCGTCGTGGCGGCGAACTTGTAGTACTGGCTGGCCTGAACCATCACGTTGAACTGGCTGCTGTTGAAGTTCTGGAGGAACCTGACCGCGGCTGGGAGCACCACGAAGTAGCCAAAGGCGACCCCAGCGACGAACAGGAACGGAACCGACACGATCAGGGGGGCGATCGCGCGTCGCTCGCGCGGGCTGAACGCCGGCGTCACAAACCCGTAGAGCTCGAACAGGATCAGCGGTAGAGCGAGCACGAGCGCGAAATAAAACGCCACGGTGAGGGTCGTCGTGAAGGGCTCGCCGGGGCCGAGTGTCACAGGCAGATTCCCACTGGGACTGTTGGGGATCTTGGCGATGTCGGCGTCCAGTCGCGCACTTGCCGCCGCAAGCTTCGCCCTCGTTGCAGCGGGCAAGCCGCTGCTTGGAGCACTCAATGCCCGTGCGATCGACTTGGTGTCGCCCGCTACTTCGCGCACGCCCTTCTGCGCAAGCCAAGTCTGCCCCAACGGGCCTTCGCCACGGCTGACCTGCTGCTGTGTCTGGTTTGCGAGCGGACGGTTTATGAACTTCAAAAGCGCGTGGTTCTGCCATAGGCACACAGCGAAAACCACCGCCAATGCCGCTGCACTGACGATCAACCGCACGCGGAGCTCGTGGAGATGGTCAACCACGCTCAGCCGCTCCTCGTGGTCGATCGTACGGATCGCTGTTGCCATCCAGATGACGCTATCACCGCACGCCACGCAGACAGCCGGTCCGAGACGGGTCGCTGACATGCGCGATTTCGCCGCAGTAGCTAAAGAGTGCCAGGCACCGGGTCGATGAGGCGAGAGAGAGACAATGCAAGAGAACAACAGCCACCGCATACGTCACCACGTGCAGCTCCCCGGAGGGAGGCAGATCGAGGTCGTTTATCTCGACAGCCGCGATGACGAGCGCCCCGTCGACTTGCCGGCGAGCACAGTCGCCGGCCAAGCTGCCGAGCGCCGCGCTGAGACGTCGACCCCGCCGCTTGCCCACGAGGCAAGCAAGTCTGGGACTGTCCGTAGCGATACCCCGGTTGCCGCGACACCCTGGACGGGAGACTCGCCGACGAGGGCTCCCGGCGAGGCCCTGCATGTGTGTCGTGGTTGTGCGGGTGGGCTTGTGCACCCGCTTGACTGGCTCGAGGAATCCCCCGGTCGCTGGCGTGTTTTGCTGCGCTGCCCCGACTGCGACGAGCTACGTGACGGCGTCTTTGGTCAGGCGCTAGTCGAGCGTTTGGATGACGAGCTCGACCGGGCCACAGGCGCGCTGCTGAGTGACCTCAGGCAGATCACGCACGCCAACATGGTTGAGGAGATTGAGCGTTTCACTCGGGCGCTCGAGCTCGACTTGATCGGTCCGGCCGACTTCTAAGCCGCTCCGCCGCGAAGCCTCCCTGCCACCTGGCCAAGCCCTCCCCACCCTCCGAGCGCTCTACGCTCAGGCGCGGCGCTCAGCAGTAGCGTTCGACCACCGCGTCGGCTACGAGGTCGAGCAGCTCGTGACGTCCCCCGGGGAGTAGCGTGGGCAACTTGGCCTTGGCCTCGGACACGATCGAGAGTGCTTGCTCGCGCGCCTCGTCGAGCGCCCCGGTAGAGGCGATCCGTTCGCACAACTCCTCCGCCTGTTCGGGACCGGTGAGGCCGGTGAGGTCGACAGAGGCGATCTGCGGGTCGCGTTCGCGGGCGAGTATCAGCGGCAAGGTGACGGTGCCGTCGAGCAGGTCCGTACCACGCGCCTTGCCGGTTCGCTGCGCAGGACCGGAGACGTCGAGTATATCGTCGAGCAACTGGAAGGCCAGGCCGATCCGGCTCGCGAAGTCACCGAGCGCGTTAGCGAGCGGGACGGCACCTTGGCGCGCGACCAGTGCCCCCAGGCGGCAGGCCGCCTCGAACAGTGCGGCGGTCTTCAGCCTGCAGCGCTCCAGGTAGCGCTCCACGGCGATGTCGCCGCCATAGGCATCCTCACGTTGCAACAGCTCGCCCGCCGCAAGCGCCGAGCTGGCGTCGGAGAGGCCGCGCAACTGTGCGAGGTCTTCGTTGCGCGCGAGCTCGGCAAAGGCTCGTGAGAAGAGCAGGTCGCCTGTGGCGATCGCTGTCTCCCGGCCGGCAACCGCCGCGACGGTTGGGTGTCCACGGCGCAAGCTCGCGCCGTCGATGAGATCGTCGTGCACAAGTGTTGCGGAGTGCACAAGCTCCACGGCCACCGCCGCACGCATGAGGCTCTGCTCGTTCTGGTCGTCCACCTCACCCACAGATTCGGCCGCGAGCACGACGAGGAGGGGGCGCAGGCGCTTGCCGCCGGCCACCACCGTCGCCGTGGCGTGCGAGGCCAGTGGTGTGCCGGCCTCGGCTGCAACGCGTTCGAGGTGGGCCTCACTGCGGGCCATCCGCTCGCGCAGGATTGGACCGCCACGGCGCATGATCTCCTCGACCGCCTCCACGTCTGCCGCGGTGTTGGCGCCTGTCTGGAGTGTCTTCAAGCTCCCTCGCCTGCCCTCATGCGACCGCTTTCCTGTCAAAGCTCGACGCCGGATCGCACGGCGAGCCGACTGACTTCACTTCATGTCTCCTTGGAGACGGTAGCGCCGTGGAGGGCGATGATGCCGCCCGCCATCAGGACGTAGGCGATGTCTGTGCACCCGGCGCGCTCCATTTCGGCGGCGAGCTCGCGCGGGGAATGGAAGCGCTTGACCGAGTTGGGTAGGTAGGTGTAGGCGATGGCGATCGTCGTCTCCGCGGACCCCCCTCTCAGGCGTGAGGCGAGAGCCGCGAACTTGCCGATGAGGGGAACCACACGGTCGAACCACACTTTGAAGAAGAGCGAAAGGGGCATGCGCGTGGGGGTGGTCATCTCGAGCACCACCACCCGACCGCCGGGTCGCACGACTCGCACCATCTCTTGGAGCCCTCGACCGAGGTCTGAGAAGTTGCGTGCGCCAAAGCCCACTGTGGCGGCGTCGAAGCAGTCGTCGGGGTATGGCAGCTCCAGCGCGTCCGCCCATTCGAAGGAGAGGGCCTGATCAGGTGGCGCGGGCATCGCGACAAGCGCCTTTGCTCCCTTGACGCGTGCACGCGCGAGCATGTTCTCGGAGAAGTCCGAGCCAACCACCTCCCCACCCGGAGATACCTGCTTGAGCAACTCGATCGCGAGGTCGCCGGTGCCGGTGGCGACGTCGAGCACACGGCTTCCCGGCCCTACGCGCGCGAACTCCACGGCGCGTGTGCGCCAGCGATGATGCAAACCGGCCGTCATCACCGTGTTGAGCAGGTCGTAAACCACCGCCACGCGGTCGAACATCGCACGCACTTGACCGGCTTCCAGGCGTCCTGCCGTCGCATCAGCACGCTTCATAGCGGCCACGACGAACCCGCTACTTCAGTTGGGACAGGAAGGCGACAACCGCGTTGAACTTCTGCGGCGGAAGGTTCTTGAAAGACGGCATCGGCGCTGTGGGATTCACGAGCGTGCGGGCAATCCCCTGGCGCGGCAAGCGCGAGCCGATGTGGGTGAGATTGGGGCCCGGTCCGTCGTTGCCGTTCTCGCCGATCTTGTGGCAGGCGAGGCAACCCGATTGTGCCACCACCAGGCGGCCCGCTTCGAATTCGGCCAGCGACTTGCCGCCCGCCTGCACAACGGCGGCGGGGGTGGCCATTTCGATGACGGTGGGCGACCCGGCGTTAGCGCCCTCGTAGGTGAGTAGCGCCATCGCACCAATTACGAAGAGGGCCGTGAGGGTCGCGATCGGACGCTTCTCGGGACGGCGCTCGGGACCACGGTCATAGAACGGCAGCAGGAACAGAAGGATCATGCCGAGCGTGGGCACACCGATTGTCGCGAGCGGCACGAGGCTCGGGGGCTTGACCACGCGCAGGACCTCGAACAGGAAGAAGAAGTACCACTCGGGGCGCGGCACGTAGGTGGTGGTGGTGGGGTTGGCCTTGGACCCGAGCTCGGCCCCGAGGACGAGCGACATCGCGATGATCACCGCCATCACCACGCACGCCATCAGCGAGTCCTTCATCACCGCATAGGGGAAGAACGGCTTGCCTTCGGCCTTTTGGATCGAATACTCGCGGAGGTAGGCCTCCTTCTCGCGCCGGTTCATACGTCGGCCTCGCGCAACTCGGCTTTCTTTTCAGCTTTCAGCCAGGGCGGCGCGGTGGTGCCGAGCTTGGCGACCAGGTACAGGTGGGCGCCGATCAGCGCCGCCAGCAGACCGGGCACGAGCAGCATGTGGATGGCGTAGAAGCGCGACAGCGTGACCGCCCCGAATTCGGGTCCACCGCGCAGGAAGTCGCTGAGATAGGGGCCGAGCAGGGGTCCGGTGCCGTTGATGTTGACGCCCACGATCGTGGCCCAGTAGGCGCGCTGGTCGAAGGGCAGTAGATAGCCCGTGAAGGACATGGTCATCGTGAGGATGAGCAGCACCACGCCGATCACCCAGTTGAGCTCGCGCGGGTACTTGTAGGCGCCGAAGAAGAAGGTGCGGCCCATGTGCAGGAACACGAGGATCACCATCACTGAGGAGCCCCACTTGTGCATACCGCGGACGAACTGGCCGAGGAACACTTCATTGGTGACGTGGCGGATCGATTCGTACGCTCCGCCGGAGGCGTCGGGGCGGTAGTACATGGCGAGGAACACGCCCGTGACCGCTTGGGAGAGGAACGCGAACATCGTGGCGGAGCCGAGCGTGTAGAACCAGTTGGTGCCCTTGGGCACCTTGCGGAACATCATCCAGCGGGCGCCACCCGAGAGCGAGGTGCGCTCGTCGACCCAGTCGACGACGCTCTTGCCGGCTTCCTTGCCGTGATCTGCCGGCGTGAGCTTGCCGTTGGCGTCGCCCGGTCGCGGCGGCGGCGCCTTCAAAGCGGCCGGGATCGGCGGTGCGGGCAGCTTGGGGGCCTTGGCCATCGACTACTTCCTCGCCGAGGGGCGGGAGGGATACATGTACTGGCCGATGCCGTCGATCGGCTCCCCGGGGTCGCGGGGGGAAAAGCGTTCGAGCTCGCTGTTGACGCTGTAGCGCGGCCCGATCTGCACTTCGCCGCGCACCACGCGCGTGTAAAAACGGTCGAGTGGCCTGACCGGAGGCCCACCTACACGCCTGCCAAGCAGGTCGTACACGCCACCGTGACAGGGGCAGATGAAGCGCTCGGCCGCGTCAACCCAGCGGACGGGGCAGCCGAGGTGGGCGCAGCGTGAGGAGATCGCGATGAAACGGCTGTCCCTATCGGCCTTGTCGGTGTCGATGAGGGCGTTGCGCTTGCGCACGTACACGGTTGTCTTGCCCGCCTCGCCGATCCCCGGAGTGATCGTGATCACTGTTGGCACATAGTTGTTTTCGGAGAACAGGTCGGTGGAGCCGACGCTCTCCCAGTTGTGTGGCGCCTCTTTGAAGATCGGCCCGATCGCGAAACCGAGTGCTGGGAGCAGGAACGACGCGGCGGCAATCCCCCCGGCGGCTTGGGAGCCGACGGTCATGAACCGCCGGCGCGTTACGGTCTCTCCCTCAAAGGCTCCGGGGATCTGGCGATCGAGGGTGTAGCGCGACTTGTGTTGGCTGTGCTTATCGGACACGGCGGGAACAATATCGAGTGAGCCGCCCCCCGGTGGCTGAAAGGCGCTCTCAGGCGTCCGCTAGGGAGCGCATCGCCTCAAGCGCCTCGGGCGCGCCCGCGCGGGTGAGCGCCTTAGCGTGCTCGTGCTCGGGGCTCGCCCCCCAACCCACGGCGCGCGCCCCAGCTACCCATACGGCGTCGGCGAGCTCGGGTCTACCGCTACCGTGGGCAAGCGCCGTGAGGGTTATGACGTCGGCGAGCTCTGCCACCGCTTCGACGTCGCCGAGTGTCACGAGGCGGGCGAGGCCGAGCGCGTAGAGGCGGTCCCCCGCGAGCAAACCAAGGTCGTCCTCTGATGGGCGCACCAAGCGAGGGGAGTGGTAGTGGAGTAGGTAGCCCTCGTATATCGCCTCGATCAGCAGCTCATAGTCGGCACCCTGGCCATTTACGCGCGGTCCCGAGGCGGCGATCTGGGCTGGCCCATCAAGTTCGCCCGTATCGGTAGCACTCGGGGCGAGCAGGCTCCTCATCAAACCCCCCTCTTTCTGGAGCAGGAGCCGTAGACGCTCAAGCGGTCCGTTTGGTGCCGCATCGTCGGCTGGGCTCTCGCGAACCGCCGCGTTGGGCGTGTGATCGGCGCTCATGTGAGCTCCGCGAAGGACGCGGCGGCGGCTGAGAGCGTGAGGTCCAGTTGCTCGGGGGTGTGCGCAAGCGAGGGGAACCACGCCTCGAATTGGGATGGGGGCACGTAAACCCCACGCGAGAGCAGCTCGCGACACCAGCGCGCGTAAGCGTCGAGGTCGCAGGCCTGGGCGCCTGACATGTCGAGCACGGGTTGCTCGCTGAAGAACACGGTCAACAGGCCGGGGGCGGAGACGACCTGGACGGGGTAGTCCCCTGCCGCCTCTCGCAACCCCGCGGTTAGCTCGTCGGTGAGGGACGCGACCTTCAGGTAGGCGGCGTCGTCAAGCAACGCGAGCGTGGCCAAGCCGGCCGCCACCGCGAGTGGATTGCCCGATAGCGTACCTGCCTGGTAGACCTCGCCCGCGGGGGCAAGCATGCGCATCAGCTCGGCGCGGCCTCCGACGGCGCCGGCGGGGAGTCCGCCGCCGATGATCTTGCCCATGATCGTAAGGTCGGGAGTGACGCCTGAGAGTTCTTGCATTCCTCCCCTGGCGACGCGAAAGCCGCTGATCACCTCGTCAAAGATGAGAAGCGCCCCGATGGCGTCGGCGCGCGCGCGCAGAAGCTCGAGGAAGCCCTCTTGGGCGGGGACGAGCCCCATGTTGGCCGGGAGGGGCTCAACGACGATGGCGGCGATCTCCTCGGTGCCCGACGCGGGCACGCCCGCCGCCTCAAAACCATCCGCGGGGCCCGTCGCCGAGCCACCAGCGCCGGTGGCCGCAAGCAGCGCCTCGGGGCCGTTCCACGGCACGACCGTGGTAGCGGCTGCAGCCGCCGCGAGCACTCCCGGGCTCGACGGTAGCGCTTGGGTAGCGAGCCCAGAGCCTGCCTGTGCGAGCAGCCCGTCGACATGACCGTGGTAGGCACCCGCGAACTTCACGATCCGCTCGCGCCCGGTAGCGGCACGGGCAAGCCGGATGGCGGTCATAGTGGCCTCGGTGCCGGAGGAGGTCATGCGCACCATGTCAACCGACTCAACGCGGCGAGCGATCTGGACCGCGAGTTCGACCTCCCCGGCGGTGGGCGCTCCAAAACTCGTGCCAGCTTCAGCCGCTGCAACGACTGCGGCGAGCACTTCGGGGTGAGCGTGGCCGTGAATCAAAGGCCCCCATGAGCACACGTAATCGACGTAGCGGTTGCCGTCGACGTCGTAGAGCTCGGCGCCGGCGCCGCGCTCGATGAAGAGCGGATTGCGTCCGATCGCGTGCATTGCGCGCACGGGCGAGTTGACGCCACCCGGGAGCACCGTGAGTGCCCGCTTAAAGAGCTCGCTGGAGCGCGTGTCTGTGAGGGAGGCCGGCATCAGCTCATATAAGAGTGCCTGTCGAGCGGGTGCGCTGCCGAGCGGTCAGGCCTCACGAGCGACCATGGCATCGTTTTGCCCGCCCAAGGACGATCGCCGCGGCTATACGCCGGCGTGCTCGCGCTCCCAGTTCTTGAAGTCCTCGGTGAAATAGAGCAGGCGGATCTTCTTGAACTCGGTGGAGGAGTACAGCGTGGCGCGCTCCTCTATACCGGTCATCGTTGCGATCGAGTCGAGGATCGCATCGCACTCCTCCTTGGAGCGCCCATGGGCCATCGTGAAGACCGAGTACGGCCAATCTGCGTAGGTAGGCCGCTGGTAGCAGTGGGAGATGCCCCTGATAGCCGCCATCTGGCGCCCTACGTCGTGGATGTCGACGTCCGGCACCTTCCACACACCCATCCCGTTTGCCGAGAATCCCGCCCGGCGGTGAAAGAGAATTGCCGCGACTCGGCGCAGCAAGCCCCTCTCCTGCATGCCGGCGAGGTGGTCGAGGAACGCCTCCTGCTCCAGCCCCAGCTTGGCGGCGGCGGGCGCGTAGGGTTCTGCCACGACGGGCATATCGCCCTGGAGCGCCTTGATGACCTCGATGTCGCGCTCGTCGTAGGGCTGGGGGTCGAGCTCGATCGGCTCAGTGGCCACCGCAGCGGCGGCGAGCGCGTCGGTGCCGCCCTCCATCTCGAGGTCCATACGGATCTTGAACAGCTTCAGTGTGGGGAGCTGGCGTACTGACTCGGCGCCCGCCTCCTGCGCCAACGCTTGCAGGGTGCCCTCCAGCCCGAGCTTTGAGTCGGGCTCTGTGGCGATCGTGAACCACAGGTTGAATTCGTGGTTGCGCAGGTAGTTGTGGGAAACCCCAGGGTGCGAGTTGATCACCTGGGCGGCGCGGTGGGGGTTCTCGGCGTCCACCTTCGCGGCCACCAGCATCGAGGAGTAGCCGAGCGCGCGGGTGTCGAAGATCGGGGTGACCTGGCGGATGATGCGCTCCTCCAGCAGCCTCTTCACGCGCGCCATCGCCTCTGACTCCTCGATTTCGGCGAGCCCCGCCACGCGCAGGTAGGGACGCGGCTCGATCGGGAAACTGCCCTGCATCAGGTTGAGCAGGCGCCGGTCCAGGTCGTCAAGGGGAATCGCCGCGCCGTACTTGCGGCTGCGGAGCTTTGGTGTGGCCGCGTCAGCGGTGATGCCGTCTGTGGTCATGTGGATGTTGTTGGTAGTGAGAGCTTGTCTTGCGCGAGCCAGCGTGCGACGTCCTTGGCGTGGTAGGAGATCACGATGTCAGCGCCCGCGCGGTGCAGGGAAGTGAGCATCTCGCTCACCACCGCCCGCTCGTCGATATAGCCGGCGGCGGCCGCTGCCTTCACCATCGCATACTCGCCGCTCACGTTATACGCAGCCACCGGCAGCCGCGTCTCCCGCTTCACCGCCGCGATCACGTCACCGTAGGCAAGTGCGGGCTTGACCATCACCATGTCTGCCCCCTCCTCGGCGTCGAGCAGCGCCTCACGCACCGCTTCGCGGCCGTTGGCGGGGTCCATCTGGTAGGCGCGGCGGTCACCGAACTGTGGAGCGCAGCCGGCGGCGTCGCGGAAGGGACCGTAGAAGGAGGAGGCGAACTTGGCGGCGTAGGCCATGATGGGCACTTCGGAGAAGCCCTCCTGGTCGAGCTCGGCGCGAATCGCCCCCACGCGCCCGTCCATCATGTCTGAGGGGGCCACGATGTCCGCGCCTGCCCGTGCGTGACTCACGGCCGTACGTGCCAGCAGGTCGATGGTTGCGTCGTTGTCCACGGTTGGGGTCTCGCAATCTGTGCGTAGCACCCCACAGTGGCCGTGGTCGGTGTACTCGCACAGGCACACGTCTGTGATCGTCAGCAGCCCCGGAAGCGCCCGCTTGATGGCGGTGGTGGCGAGTTGCACCGCTCCCTCCTCATCCCACGCGCCGGTTCCTTCGGGGTCCTTGCTCGAGGGGATGCCAAACAGCAGGATCGCTCCAATCCCGAGCGCGGCGGCCTCGCGTGCCTCATCGACGGCGGCGGCGATCGGCAACCGTTGCACGCCGGGCATGCCTTTGATCTGCTCACGTGCTGTTGCCGTCTCTGAGACGAACAGGGGCAGCGCGAGCCTGTCGGCGCGCAACTCGGTTTCGCGCACCAATCCCCGCAGGGCCGGTGACGCGCGCAGCCTGCGCATGCGCGTGCTGGGGAAGGCCATCCCCTCCGAGGATACTCGCCTGCCGCCATTCGATCCGCCGATTTGGCGAATGGACAGCGATTGAGGGGCCCTCGAGCTATTCGGCGCGACGCAAGCCCAGACGGGCCAGCACCCCGAACAGGAGCGTGAGGAGCACCAGGTGCACAAGCGACCCGGCGATCGCCGGGGAGGCGCCGTTCACGGCGGCGTCGAGTGCTTGCAGGGCGGCCTTATAGGGGAACACATACGACACTGCCACAATCGCCGAGTAGAGGCCGCCCGCGACCGACCCGCTCGGGACGAGCGCAAGGAAGGCAAGCGGTAGCGACAGCAGGAAGGCGAGTAGCGACGCCGCCCTGACCTCGCGTGCGAGCGCCCCGATCGCAACGCCGAGCGCGGCAAAGCCACACGCGCCAAACGCAAGCGCCAGCACCCACTGCCCGATACGGGAGAGGTCGAGCGACACAAACGCGCTCACCCCGAGCAGCATCGCAAAGGCCACCACGAACGCGCAGCCGGCCGCGAGAAGCGCCTTCTCCGCGAGCAGCCCCTCGCGGGAGATGAGCGGTTTGTCCAACGGTCTGCCCCGCCTCAGGCGGCGCTCTCCCCGGGTCGGTTTCCCGCCGGTGGACTCCCCCGTCGCCGGCTTCGCGCGGGAAGGGACGGACGCGGGGGAACCACGCACCAACCGTGCGATCACGTGCTCTTCGCGCTCCAACGCAATACCTCCGGCAGCGAGCAGTACGCAGATGAACATCAGGGAGATGCTCACCGCCACCACCACGGCGTAGGTGTCAAGTGGGGTGCGTTTGCCATGCAGGAGCGTGCTGTGCACCGCGATCGGTTGGCTCACGGTGGTCAGCACGTCGGCGGCTAGCCCGAGGTTGTTGGCGGCAAGGTCCGCGAAACCGGCGATGCGGGTGAGCGTCGCGCGATCTGCCGCCTGTGGTTGGCGCGCGGCAAGCGTCTTCAGCGTCGCGGGGAGTTGGCGTAGACCAATCAGTTCCTGACTGCCGAGCGGTCCGATTTTGCCGCCTGCGAGCAGCAGGTTGAGGTCATGCACGGCGACGCTCTTAATCTGCTGGGAGAGCGCGAGGTTGGCCTGTGCCAGCGCAGAGTTGATCGCCGAGCGCACGAACGACTGCTTGAGGGCGTCGCCGTTGTAGATCACTTCCGCCTGCGCCTGGCTCACGCCGGAGGAGATTTTCGAGACGATGTCCGGGGGGATGACTATCGCGGCGAGTACATCCCCTGAGGTGACCTTCGCCACGGCCGCGGCCCGTGTGGGGACACGCACGACCTGCACGTGGTTGAACAGCTCGTTTGTGTATTCGTCAAGGCCCACCCGAGTGCCACCGAGTGTGATCGTCTCCCCCGGGGGCGTTTCGTCAACTATCGCCACGCGCGGCTTGGATGGACTGGCTGAGATGGCGAGACCGATCAGTAGCGCGATCGCGACCGGATAGATGACCAGCAGCGCGACGAGCAAACGCGAACGCCCCAGGATCACGAGGTCCTTGCGCAGAAGCCACCTCACCGGGTGTCCCCCGTACGCAAGAACGAGACTACCGCCTGTTCGAAATCCCCACCGGCGCTCTCGCTCATGAGCCCGGCGGGTGGACCATCGAAGAGGAGCACCCCCCCGTCGAGCACGATCACCCGGTGGGCGTAGCGCTCTGCCTCACCGACGATGTGGGTGGAGAACACCACGCTGGTACCGGAGGCGGCCAGCTCCTCGATGAACTGCCACAAGCGCTCGCGCTGGGCGGGGTCAAGCGAGGAGGAGGGCTCGTCGAGCAGGATTACGGGTGGGTCTGCGAGCAGGCCGAGTGCCACGTTCACGCGCTGGCGGTTGCCGCCCGAGAGACGGTCGACGCGCTCCTCGGCGCGGTCGGCGAGACCCGTTTGGGCGAGCATTCGCTCTACCACTGCCTGTGGGTCTGCCACTCGCTCCAGGCGCGCAAAGAGGCGCAGGTTCTCCGCTACCGAGAGCTTGGAGTAGAGCGCGGGCTGTTGGGGCACCCAGCCGATCGCTCCGGTGTGCTGCACCGCTCCCGTGCTCGGCGCTTGCACACCACCGAGGATCGAAAGCAGGGTGGTCTTTCCTGCCCCGTTGGGCCCGATCACGGCCACCATCTCCCCCGGGCGGGCGGCGAAGGCGACGTCGCGCAGCGCCTCGCGTGAGCCGTAGCGCTTGCCGAGCCCCTGCACCCGCAGCACCGGCTCCTCTCGTGCCCCGGCGCCGGGGGAGGGGGAACCCGCCGCGTGACTCACAGCAGCCCACCGGAGGAGCCCCCCGGGGGTGAGAGGCGCTCCCACGGTTCGAGCTTGAGATGGCGGTGCAAGTAGACCGCGGTCTCACGCAGCACGGAGAGGATCGGGAGTGCCACGAGCGCTCCGATCACCCCATAGAGCTGCAACCCGAGCAGCAGCGCAAAGATCACGAGCAGCGGGTTGATGCGCAACGTGTGGCTGAAGATCTGCGGTGCCACCACGTGCCCCTCCAGCTGTTGCAGGCCGACGAACAGCAACCCCACCCACAGCGCACTGATCGGGTCGGTAAAGAGGGCAAGCAGGATCGGGGGGATGGCCCCGAGGATGGGACCGATGTAGGGGATCAACTCCATCACCCCGTAGAACACCGCGAAGGCGAGCGCGTACTTGCGCCCATCGGGGAAGATGCCGAGCACCCCGAAGATATAGAGCGCGCCGCCGGCCGAGGCCCCCATGAGCAGGCTGAAGAGGAGTTGGCCTCCCACGTATCGTGACACAGCGTGCTGGGCCAGCCGTGGGTAGTCGTCGGCGGGTGTGCCGTCGCCGGGGGGCATCGCTTTGCGCACGACCCTGCCGATGGCCTGTCCGTAGAGGAGCATGTAAACGGAGAGCACGAACACCAGCACCAAATCGACCAACGCTTTGGCCACTTCGGTGAGCAGGGCGCCCCCAAAGGAGGCGAGTTCGGTGGCGCTTTTGGAGACTTGGTCCTGGAGTGTCTGTAGCGCCGTCTTGCCCTGGGACACGAGTTTCGCGTGGATGCCGTGTTTGTTGAGTTCTGCTTGGAAGCTGGCGATCTGGCTGTTGGCTTCATCGACTATGTGCGGCAGGTTCTGCGTGAAGGTGCGGACCTGATTTGAGATGGGGTTGGCAAGCAGGAAGCCGAGACCGGCAAGTGTCAGGAAGAATGCTAGGTATACGGCCAGTACCGCCAGCCCGCGCGGCAAACGCGCGCGCTGTTGCATAAAGGCGACAAGTGGATTGAGGATGAGCGCAATTAGCCCGGCGACGACGAAGAGGAGCAACACCTTGCCGGCCGCCCGTGCCAGCGCCCACAGCGCGAGCAGGGATATCGGCAGCAGCACAAGTTGCACCCACCTTGGCACCACTACGCGTGGTGGCTCCACGGGGGCGGTTTGCGGCGCCTCCACGAGCTCGTGCTCGGCGGGGGTGGGCGGCTCGGCGGTAGGAGCCGTGTCGGCGTCGTCGCTCACGGCGCCAGCCGAGAATTGGATTGCACCCAGCTCCCCACTGTCAGCAGCCCTCCATAGATGGGTGGAGTATGGCTGAGCGCGAGGCGCACGTCCCAGGCGCGGGAGCGGCAGGCGTCGCGAAGACGAATGAGGCGAGCATCCTGTTCGTGGGCGACCTGGTGGGAAGCATCGGGCGTCACACCCTGCTCGACTGCCTGCCGATCTTGCGTGAGCGGTATGCGCCGACGTTCGTTGTGGTGAACGGCGAGAATGTGGCCGGGGGCTTGGGCATCACGCCGAAGGTCGCAAACGAGCTTTTCCGCCACGACGTAGATGCAATCACGCTCGGCAACCACGCCTACCACCGCCGTGAGATCTACTCCTACCTCGACACCGAGGAGCGGATCATCAGGCCCTTCAACTATCTGCAGAGCCAGCCGGGACGGGGGTTGTGCGTCGTGGAGAAAGGGGGTGTGAAGCTCGGTGTCGTGAATCTCAGCGGCAACCTTTTCTTGAAGGCGGGAAGCTCGGCTTTCACCGCGATGGAGACCGCGATGGAGAAGCTCAACGGGAATGTTGATCACATTCTCGTTGACATGCACGCCGAGGCCACGAGCGAGAAGGTGGGGTTGGGTTGGCTGCTCGACGGGCGTGTTACCGCGGTGGTGGGCACCCACACGCACGTCCCCACCGCCGATGCGCGAGTACTACCCAAAGGGACCGCCTACATCACCGACGTGGGAATGACCGGCCCGCGCGGTGGGGTGATTGGGGTCAAGCGCGAGCAGGCGGTGCAGTCGCTCGTGACCCAGATGCCGGTTCGTTTTGAGACGTCGACCGAGGACCCGTGGCTGATGGGGGTGCTCGTACGCGCCACTAAACCGCTGCGAGCCGACTCGATCGAGCAGATCCTGATGGCGCGTCCGGCGCCGGCAGCGGAGACCAGCTGAACTGGGCAAGCAGGGCGAGCATCGTAAGCCCAAAGAACCAGGGGATGTAGAGGTAGAACCAGTGGTCGATGCCAAGTTGCACGGCGATGAGTACGGCCGCGGCAACAGCGGCAAGGCCAGCCGGGCCGGGACGGCGGGGTAGGAACGCCACCACCACAGCCAGAGCCACCGCGGTGGCCTGCACAACCATCTGGCCGACTTTGAGTATCGAGGAGCTGCCATACAGGCCCCAGATCGAGAACGGGGATTCGCGATTGGCTTGATAGGCGAACGTGCGCTCGTAGAAGGTGTGCAACGAGTCGTGGGTGAACGCGGGCACCATCACGACGGCTGCCGTCAACCCGAAGGCACCGGTGAACAGTGCCACCGAGCGCAGGCGGCGCGAGATGGTCATCTCAGGAAAGCCATAGGTGCAGAGCAGCGGGGCGAGCGCGAGTGGGGCGAACTTCGTGAGGCCCGCGAGTGCCGCGAACATTCCCCGCGCGGGGGCCGATGTTGTGGCGAGCACGGCCGCCAGCACGAGCACGGCGACCAGCGAGTCGTTGGAGTTGCTCTCCAGGGCGAACAACGTGAAGGGGTATGACACCCAGGCGTAGGCGAGCGCGATCCCCAGTGCCGGGCCGCGGACACGGCGGCCGAGCAGGAACAACAAAGCGACGGCAAGCAGGTCGAAGACGATCGCCGCTGCGTGCGCGGCCGGGAGGTCGTCCCAGTGTCCGCTCCATCCGAACAGCTGCTCGAAGGGGACGTACGCCTCGTAGTTGACAGGGCCGTAGGTGTCACCACGTTCGTTGTCGGAGGGGTATCCGCCGTAGAGGGCTTTGCCATCGACGACACGTTGAGCGCCGATCACGCCCGCGTAGCCCACGTCGATGACGTTGGAGTCGGCGACGTTCAAGCCCACGCGAAAGCCAATCAGGAACACCACCCCGATGGCAAGCAGGGGGGTGGGTACGAGCAGCTTCAGTTTTCGCGACTCACGGGAGCCGAGGGGGTTGCGACTGCCCACCCGCGCCAGCGCGAGCATGCGCACGAGTAGATAGAGGAGCGGTGGGTAGACGAGCGGCGTTGAGGTGTAGATGCGCCCGTGGTTGAAATAGGCGAGGGACACCGAGAAGGAGAGCAGAACGAGCAGGTCGAGGTGCAGCAGGCGCAGCGGTTTGCGCCAATCGAAGAAGGGCGCGAAAAAGAGGATGCACAGGGGAATCCAGATGTAGATGGCGTTCACGTGCCTACCAAAGGCGCCGGGGTAGCCGCGCGCCATCGACCAGGCGATTTGGAAGCCGGTCCACTGTTCGAGCACTTTGCCGTTGTGGTCGGCAATGATCACCTGCCCGATCTCCTGGCCCTTCTTTGAGAAGTAGCTCACCTGCCAGCGGCCGGGGCCCTTCAAATAAGCGCCGCCGTAGGAGCCCCGGTAGCGGGCTCGTACGGCGCGCATCTTCGGCAAGGCATCGGCGATATCGAGCGCCCGGTTGGAGGACAGTTGACGCCCGATTGGGGGCGTGTCCGACGCTTCCACCGGGACAGGCGCTTCCGGGTTGGTCACCGTGGTCGTCGTAGCCGTGACCGTTTTCGTCACGGTCTTGGGCGAGGTGCTCTTGGCCGACGCAGACGAGAACGCACGCCTGGACGTCGCCGGCGCCCCAGAAGCGCTCGCGGCACAGAGCAGGAGCAGGAGCACGGCAATTGCAACAGTTCTGACCATCGTGCGAGGGTACAGCCGCCCCGCCGCCGTGGTGACAGCTTGCGCCGGTTGGGGTGTGGCCTGCCCCCGTTTATCCGGGGGGGAGACCGAAGTGCTCAGATACGAGCGTGGCAGCGTCGCGGATGGCCCACTGGCCGACATCGTGCGAAGGCTCACAGCCGCACACGATCAGTGCCCCCAGTGAGTCTTCCGCGCGCAGCGAGCCGTGCGAGCCCCCACCGACGTGCGCCTGCCCCCCAAGGTCTGCGAACTCGCTTTGCGGGGCAGCCGAGAGGAGAACGTCGCCCGAATTGGGGCATCTCAGCGCCGACCACACCCGGTCGAGCGCGTCGGGGAAGAGGGGTGTGTGCAGGCGCCCATCCCCCATCTGCCCGCCAATGACCGCAAGATCGCCTTCGACACTCCAGGTACGGCCACGAAAATCTTCAACGTCACCCCCGGCGCGAAAGCGCAGCTCGGCGCCCTCGGAACCCGCCACCACCGCCTCCTGCTCTTCCCCGTGCACGTCCCTACCCATCCACATCGCAAGCTCCACTCCCTCGCCCTGGAGCGCCCTACGGGCAATCGCGGGGGCCATCTGCTCGCGGCGATCGCCCTCCAGCACGTACACCATTGCCGCGCGTTGGGAGGGACATACAGCAATGCTTGACCGTTGCCCGTGGCGTGCGCCGTCGCGGGAGCCCTGCGATCCGGGGGCGAGTACTCCGTAGTCGCTCAAGCTCTCTGGCAGGATTGTCTTGGAGGTGACCGGCGCCTGCGAGTGGTCGGCCATCACGATCACGGCATGCTCCTCGAGGAAGCGCTCCAACCCCCCGCCTGCGTTCATCACACGTGCGAGTTGGATGTCGGCGAGCGCGATCGAGCGCAACTGCCCCTCGGGCCCGGAGCGGTGGGAGCGCCAGTCGTTGTCGGGCAGCGAGAGCAGCATGAAATCGAAGAGATCGTGCTCCACCAGATAGGCGCCCACGCAGCCGGAGTGGCGGTCGCGCACCCCCGGCATCCCGAGGTTCGAGCGGCACCCTGTTTGACGACTCGAGAAAATGTCGGCATAGAACAGCTCGCGGGGGCCGAGTACGGGGTGGCGCATCAACGTCGAGGCGATCCTCGTGAGGGTGGTGTCGCGCTGGGGCGCGTGGCGGTGCCTGCCGCGATACATCAGGTAAGTGGTGCCCGCGGTGCGCACGCCGGCGTCGTCGAGCGCCTCGAACACGGTGGGTGTGTCCTGCGCGAGGTGGACACCGTTCATGTTGTAAACGGTGTCTGTCAGTTGCCTTGCCAAACCCACGCGTTGGGAGGCGCGGAAGCTCGACCCGTACTCCACATAGCGCTTCTCGCCGCGGTGATACCAGCACATGCCGGGTATCTCGTGACGGTCTTGCCACACCCCCGTCACGATCGAGGCAGCACATACCGGGGTCACAGAGGGAAACGCCGCCACGCAATCTGGGACGTACAGCCCGCGCTCCATGAGCGCCGCCAGGGTGGGGGCCTCCCCCGCCGCCACCGCCCGCTCGAGCATCGCGGGGGACATCGCGTCGATCACGCACAACACCAGCTTGGGGGGAGAGGGGGTGGTGTTGTTCATTTTGAGGTGACTCGCGCGCGCGTACGCGGAGTTAGCCTTTCTTCGTGCGTGCACGCGAGTCAGTCGCTGCCGGCAAACCCCTACTCCCCGCTCGCCTAACGCCGCAAGATCCGCAAACCCGCGTACTTCTCGTCCGAGCGCCCCCGCATCCGCCACACAAACCACGCGAGCAACACAATCGCGACGTAACCCAACGGGTGCAGCACCGCCACGAGCGCCGCCACGAGCAGCGACGCAGCGTCGAGGTACAGGGTGAGCGCTTCGCGTGCCCCCCGGTCGGGGAGCCGCTTGCGAGCACGCACGATCACGGGGCCTGACGCCCGTTGCGCGAGGCCCGCTGCCAGGAACCCGCCCAAAATGCCCGGCCACGCCACATCGTTGTGCGCCGCGAGCGTGCCCGCAAACAGCAGCGCGCCCGCCCCCATACTCAAACCGGCTAGCGATGCCGCCAGCGGGCTCGGCCGCTCGGAACGCTCACTGGGATCGATGGTGGGCGCGAGGCCGAACAGCATCTGCACGGCATACGCCACCACCAACACCACCACAACCACCAGCAGCCACCAGTCTTCTTCGAGGAAGTTGTAGGCGCCGGTGCTGAAGCTCACCCCAAGCGCTGAGCTCGACGCGAGCGCGCCTGCCAGCAGGAGCGGCAGAAACGGCCGCAAACCACAAGCCGCTGCGAGGCCGAGGCCGAGGCCGACGTAGAAGAAGAGACCGTTCATACGCGCAAGAGCCTAAACCCACAAGCCCATCTCGCGCGGTCGCGCCGGCAGGGCCAGTGCCGCTTGACGAAGCCGGGCCTGCCTTGCAGAAGATGAAGCCGTTTGAAGGGTGCGCTACCTTGGGAGCGGCCATGACGATAGACGACCCCTCCAGCGGCGGGGAGCGCTCACGCTCAACGGCCCACGAACTGGCGCGTTACGAGAGCTTGTTCGCGCAGCGCACGCATGGGATGCGCAGTTCGGCGATGCGCGACATGATGTCGCTCACCGAACGACCGGAGGTGATCTCGCTCGCGGGGGGGCTCCCCGAGACAAAGACATTCCCGCCCGAGCTCTATGCGAAGCTGATGGGGCAGGTTGCCGCCGAGTCGACGGCGAGGGCGCTGCAATACGGGCCCACTGAGGGGATGGCGTGCACGGTGGAGTGCATCGTCGAGGTGATGGCCGCCGAAGGCACATCGGTAGACCCCGACGAGGTGATAGTCACCACCGGTGGGCAGCAGGTGATCGACTTGATGTGCAAGGCGTTTATCGACCCCGGAGACACGATAGTGGCAGAGGCCCCCACTTACCCTGGGGCAGTCCCCACCTTCGACGCCTACCAGGCCAACGTGGTGCAGATCGAGATGGACTCCGACGGGATGCCTATCGACGAGCTAGAGGCCACGCTCGACCGGCTCGATACCGAAGGGCGCAGTCCAAAGTTCATCTACACCATCCCCAACTTCCAGAACCCGGGGGGCGTCACAATGTCACTGCCGCGCCGCCGCCGCCTGGTGGAGGTGGCACGCGAGCGCGAGATCCTCGTGCTCGAGGATAACCCCTACGGGTTGCTCCGCTACGAGGGCGACCCACTACCCACGCTTCATTCGCTCGATGCGATCGCCGCCAAACGCGGAGGGGCCTCGGATTTCGTGGTGTACCTTGGGACGTTCTCGAAGATCCTCTCCCCCGGGGTGCGTCTTGGCTGGGCGGTGGCGCCACGCCCAGTGATGGAGAAGTTGAACCTGTGCAAGCAGGGCGCCGACCTGTGCTCCTCCCCTGTTACTCAACTGTTCGTGGCCGCCTACTTTCAGGAGCGCGCAGGGAGCGTGCCGCGGTGGGTGGCGCATCTGGACTCGCTCAAGCAGCTCTACCGTCGCCGTCGCGACGCGATGCTGGGGGCACTGGGAGAGCACTTCGGGATGACCGCGTCTTGGACAAAGCCACAGGGAGGGCTTTTCATCTGGGCGACACTCCCCGACTACATCGACACCACAGACCTGCTCGCCCGCGCCCTGGAGAGCGAGGGCGTGGCGTTCGTGCCCGGCCGGGCCGCCTATCTCGACGGCCGCGGGGCCTCCTCGATGCGACTCAACTTCGCCGGGGTGCCGGAGGAGGACATCCGCGAGGGGATCCGCCGCATCGGCAAGGTGGTACGCGAGCAGGTTGGCCTATTCGGCACCCTCACCGGCGGCGAGCCCATTCCCGCAAAGGACACCTCGGTGGAGTCCGATCCGGAGCTTGCCGAGGTGGTGGAACTGCCACGCCGCGAGCCCCGCGACGCCGAACGGCGCAGCCGCTAAGAGTCGCCGGCGGCGAAGTCCTCGGGGGTTACCTCGTCGAGGAACTCCTTGAAGCGCTCAACCACGTCCTCTGACTCCTCGACATTGTGCTCGAACTCGATCGCCGACTCGGCGATGACCTCCTCGGCGGCGAAGATGGGCGCGCCGGCGCGCACGGCCAGCGCAATCGCGTCGGAGGGACGCGAGTCGATTTCCATCTCACGGCCATTCACAGAGAGGGTGATGGAGGCGAAGAAGGTGTTCTCGCGCAGCTCGGTAACAGCCACCTGCGTGCACTTCACCTCGAGCTCGCCCAACATCTCGCACAGCAGGTCGTGGGTCATCGGCCTGGGAGTGGTTGCGCCTTGGAGCTTCATCAGGATCGAGGCGGCCTCGGGGTGGCCGATCCAGATGGGGAGGAACTTGTTGCCGTCGACGGTCTTCAATAGCACGATCGGCTGCTTGCCAACCATGTCGAAGCTCACGCCGTAAATCACCATCTCCTGCACGAAGATTCCTCCAAAAGGGGAGATCCAGAGTATAGGTACCAATGAGCGCCATCTCCCGCCACCGCAGGCGCGGTGGATGGGTCAAGCCGATGCGCGAAAGCTCCAGAGCTTGTTGCCAAGGAAGTTGAACGGAGTGGCCGCCGCCACCGCGAGCGCCTGGGCAGGTACCTTCGCCATGCCCGCCTGCTCCACCAGCAGCGTGAGCAGCACCAGGTTCACAAGGGCGAACGCGGCGAGGCTGACGAGGAAGAAGCGCATCGCCTGGTGGTGCACTCGCCCACCGGGCCTGTCAAACGTCCAATGGCGGTTGAACACGAAGTTGCTCGACACCGCCACCAGCCAAGCCAGCACCGCAGCCAGCTGGTAGGGCGCGCCAACGCCATGCACGAACCCAGCGTAAACCGCGAGATTGACGACGAATCCACTCGCTCCCACGAGCCCGAAGCGGATCAACTGCAGCCAGTTGGCGGGGCGGCGCATCCCGTACAGGAGCCGCATGTGGGGCCGTTGTTCTCCCCCAACAGGCAGCTTCGCGGGGCGCACGTCCACGGCGGAGTCCTGGGCGGGCATCCGACCAGGGTATCTCAGGCGGCGCCGGACCGGGGTGATACGGCGGCGGACGGCGCTAGCCTGTGGTTGGGTGAGCGTCGGGCCAAACACCACGATTCAGGGGAGCGCGCCGAAGGGGGTGCACCTTTCGCGTGGCGTACTCGTGGGCGCTGTGGTGGTGGCGGCGCTCGTGGGGATCGCCGCCGTGCTGCTCATCGGGCGGGGTAGCTCCACGGGGACGCATGTCGCGAAGGGGAGCGCGGTAGCCGCCTCGACGGGATCTGCGGGCATCACGCACACGACTGCGGGCGCCAGCGCGAGCGTTAAGCCCGCGGGGTCTTCAAGCGCCGCGTACCCTGGTCACAGCAAGGGCACACCGAGCGCTACTGGCGCAGGCCACACCGGCCAAAACGCAACCGCCGGCAAAGCTGTGGCGGTGGCGGAGGTGCGCGACCCCGAAGAAGCAAAGAGCTTCCCGCTACCGGCCTCCACCAGGCACGCTTCGGCTTCCACGCCAAGCGTGGCCGGCGAATCGGCCGTGGCGGCTGGAGCGGCGTCGGATGCACAGATCCGCAAGGAGCTTGGCGAAGAGGAAAAGGCCAAGGCATCGGAACGCGCCGCCCAGCAGCGGGTGCTCACGCCGGTGGCGGGGGGTTTCTCGGTGGGCGGGAATGGCACCATCCCGATACCCCAGAACGTGCCGGAAGCGGTGCAGAGGGTGATTGCGGGAGGGAACGCGATCGCCGACTTCCCCTACATCTGGGGCGGTGGGCACGCCTCCTTTGTAGCCAATGGGTATGACTGTTCGGGGTCGGTGAGCTATGCGCTGGCGGCGGGAGGGCTCTTGAACGCGCCGCTCGTTTCTGGCGATCTCGCCTCTTGGGGTGCGCCCGGGCCAGGCAAGTGGATCACGATTTACGCCAACAGCGGCCACACCTTCATGGACGTGGATGGGATGTGGTTTGACACGGCCGGGCGCAGCGGGCCGTATGCATCGCGTTGGCTTGTGTCAACTCCGCCGCTTGAAGGTTATGCGGTGCGTCACCCCGTGGGGTACTGAGCGCCCACATTTCGAGCTCCCGCCCAGGTTCCCCGGGCGGCGGAGTCATTTACTCAGCGTGACGGTGCTGACCGTGCTCGTCGTCCGTGGCCCTTGGCGGGAGGCGTTGCGAGCGAGAACACGGACGGTGAGCTTCAGCGAATGGGTGTGTGCCAGTCGCTGCGCGACGGTGCGGGAAAACTTGAGCCGGATCGTGCCCTTGCCCGCCTTGGTGGTGACAAGCACCGCCGAGCCGATCACGATCGAGCGGGGTGAGCCCTTTGGCAGCCCGGTGGCGACGGAACCGTGGATACCGAGGCGCTTGGCGGTGCTTGCGTTGAGCAACACCTGCAGGCTACCGGCGACCTGCTCGTTGACGCTGTAGCGAACCGCGAGTCCATTGCGAAGGGCTGTTTTCAGCGATGTCGAGGTAACGAAATCTGTGACCAACGGGGCGGGGGTGACGCTTTGGGTGGGTGAGCCACCGCCGGAGGAGTCGCCCGAGCCCGCCGAGCCGCCTACACCGGAGGAGCCCGAGGGATCGCCGCCACCGGAGGGACCGCCCTGGCTGTCTCCCGGGGTACCGCCTTCGGGAGGCCCGTCGACCGTGACAGGCTGCGTGAAGCTCACCGTGTTACCACCGACGTCGGTGGCGGTGAGTGTGACCTTGTAGGTGCCGGCGTGTGCATAGGAGTGGAACGTGCTCGCCGCGCACGGGGCTTCCCATGGAGCGACACACGGGGTCACCATGGGTGAGTTGGTCGAAGGCGCGCCTGGCGCGTAGCCGGAGATTGGGGCGGAGCCGTCGCCGAAGCTCCACGTGTAGGTGGCCCACGTCGGCTGGGGAGTACCCGTCGGGGAGTAGTCGATGGCGGCGTCGAGCGTGATGTTCGACTCCATCCCGTCGAAGCCGACAAGTTCGTTGACGTTCACGGGATTGGGTGTGGTGAATTCCGGGACGAGGTTGAGATCGTGGATGCAGGGGACACCCGGATAGGCGAGCAGCTTGGCCGCGTAGTTGAAGGCGTCGTTGAGGTAGTAATGGTGGCCGTTGATTTCCTGGTTGTAGAGTTTGCCGGCTTCGGTTCCTTCTTCGGCGGCGGTCGTACCACCGAGCACGGGGGCGAAGAAATTACGACACTCATCGACGACCTCGTTGCCGGAGGGGTCTTGCCAGGCGTTCAGTAGCGGATCTGTGGTGGTGTCCTGTTGCTGTATGGAGATTTGATTTATGATGAGGTCGCCCAGCCCGGTGTCATACCAACCGTCAGGGCTTTTGCCGGCCGCGTTGGGCTCCTCGTCGACGGGTTCGGCCTCTGGCTTCTCTATGGGTTTGGTGCTCGGGTCAAAGCCACCGTCCTGGCAGTCGTTCGCCGGCAGCTCTTCTGTGAGCGCGCCGTCACCGGCACCGCCCGCGCTCCAAGGGATGACGGCATAGAGAATGGTGTTGCCGTCGCCTTCGACCGAGTTGGTGGGATTGATGTCGTCGTGATAGCTGCAAAAGCTGTTTTCGTAGCTTTCCACCGAGGCCGCTTTATAGTCTGAGCAATGACCGCTGGGGCCGCCGGCGTCGAGACACACCGCTACACCGGGAGGGGTCAGGAGATAGAAGATCGAGTTCATCCCCACCTGGAGGGAGTGTTGGGAGATGAACTGTCTGAGCTCCAGCTGAACCTGGGAATCTGTTACACATGTGATCGCCTGTTTCAACGGCTGCGGATCGGTGCAGCCTTTCGTGGGGTAGGCGTTTGTGTCGGTGTAGGCGCCCCGGAACGTGACGCTGTAGCCACCCCGCTGGTTGCCCTTGTCCATGTATTGCGTGTCGACGGCGAACACGTTGTCGGTGGCGCCGCTGACGGCGCCGACATCGTGGAAAAAGGTGTCGATGAGATGCTGCCAATTGCCGTGATAGCTGTCGGTGGGATCCCAGTAGATCGCGTAGACGTTGCTGGAGCGCAGCACCGTGTGGCCTTGCGGGTTGGCGAAAGCGCTCGGGTCGGTTTTCCCGAGGAAGCCCGCCTGCGCGGCGATGAGTTCGGTGCTGCGTGGGGTGGCGCCGTAGGTGCGCCCTTCGACAGAGGTGACGAGCGCCGAGGACTGCGCCGGTAGAAGCGCCATGAGCACAGCCACCGCCATCGCGAGTAGGGGTGCCGCCAGGGCGTTGGGGCGCGGTATGCGCACGCGGCTCGAGCCGCTGAAGGAGGGGGCGGGAGAAGTCATCGGATCACAGCCCCCATCGGCAGCCCCGGCCTCTTTCCTTAGCCTGCATAGACGAGTGCGACATCTGTTGCGCGAGTGCGGGCGCTCGTGCTTGCGAAGTTGGCGTAGCGGGCAATCACTGGGCATGTCCACGGGGACGATTGACCGGACGTGCCCACATTGAGGCCGGCGGAGCCGCACGAGGTGGGTGTTCAGGATCGGCTGGCGTCGAGCGAGTTGAAGCGCGAAGCGCTCGACCTGTTCGCGCCGCTCCCCCGTCACTACGACCGTGTGGCGGCGATATTGAGCTTTGGTCAAGACCCACGCTGGCGGCAAGAAATGGTGGGTGCCGTGGGCGCAAGCGCAAACGACCGCGTGCTCGATGTTGCGACCGGGACCGGCATGGTGGCGCAGGCGCTTGTACGCCGCTACGGATGCGAGGTGGTGGGACTCGACCAGAGCGCCCAGATGCTCGACGGAGCGCGGGCGAAGATGGAGGGCGACCCCACGCTTGCCTCTCGGATGTCGCTCGTGCGGGGGGAAGCCGAGCGACTGCCTTTCGCGGATGGCGAGTTCGATCATTTGACGTTCACGTATTTGCTGCGCTACGTGGAGGATCCGGGGAAGACGATGCGCGAGTTGGCGCGGGTGGTGAAGCCGGGCGGACGGGTCGCTTCGTTGGAGTTTGCGATACCGCCACGGCTGGTTTGGAGGTGGGCGTGGAGCTTTTACACGCACGTGGGACTGCCCGCGCTCGGGCGGTTGGTGTCACGCGAGTGGGCTCACACGGGGAGCTTCCTCGCGAGGAGCATCCCCACCTTCTACGAGCGCTACCCGGTGGCGCGAGTGGTGGAGTTGTGGCGCGAGGCGGGCATCGGCGAAGTGGAGGTGCATCCGATGAGCTTGGGCGGGGGCATGGTGATGTGGGGGACCAAGGAGGATGAGGAGCCGGTCACAGCCGCTCTCACCGGCGTGGTTGGCGGGAGGGCCGAGGAGAATGTCCACCCAGACACGGCTTGACCGCCCGGCCTTCTACGCCTTGCGGGCGGGGGGTTGGCGCGATGCGGTGACGTTGCTGCACCCGCCATACACGGCGTGGCATTTGAGCTATGTGGCGATAGGCGCCGCTGTGGCGCCACACTTCTACGGCTACCGTTTGGTGTGGACACTCGTGGCTTTCTTCCTCGCTGTGGGTGTGGCGGCGCACGCGCTGGACGAGTTCCACGGTAGGCCGCTTCAAACGCGGGTGTCCGACCGCGTGCTCCTAGGATTGGCGGGGGTGTCGCTCGCGGGGGCGTGCGCGATCGGGGTCGTGGGGGCGCTCACGATCTCGGGGTGGTTGTTCGCGTTCGTGGTCGTGGGTGTGGGTGTCACGTTGGCCTACAACCTCGAGCTGTTCGGCGGGAGGGTGCACTCCGATACTTGGTTTGCGCTTGCCTGGGGTGCGTTCCCGGTGCTCGCGGCTTACTGGGCGCAGGCGGATGAAATACGAGTTGAGGCGATATTCGTGGCTGGAGGGTGCTTCATGTTGAGCGTGGCGCAACGGCGTTTGAGCACACCCGTGAGGGAGTTGCGGCGGCGGACGCTGTGGCTACGCGGCGAGCAGCGCTTGAAGGACGGCGGCAGTACGGAGATCGATGAGGTGAGCGTCGCCGCGCCAATGGAGGGCGCGCTCATGGCATTTGCCATTGGGCTTGTGCTGGTGGCGGCGGGGCTAGTGACGACGCGGCTGTAGTCGAGGCGCATCCTCGACCGCTCGCCACCCAGCGCCACTGGCGAGCCGCCGTTCGATTCGCCGGTCGTGCTCCTGCTCGAGGATCCACATCCGGATCTTGCCCTCAACCGATCTGGCTTGCTTTTTTGTCATGGTGCAATGTTGGCGCTCACGGTGCAAACGCGCTTTGGACTGCTGTCCCAAATCGTGCGTGTCGATGTGGACGGGGTGCCCACGCCGCCACTTGACTACGGAGGCGCGTTCTCGGGTAACAGGGGTCTCGATGAGCGAGATCGGCGACAGCCTCTTCCAACGTGGGCAGGACGTGTGGGTTGTACAGAGCGATGGTTCCCAACGCGCCGCCGAGTACGTCGGGGAGGGCGAGATGAGCGCTTGGTTTGGAGGAACGCCTACGGTGATCGTGGTGTACCCCGATACGCACACTGGCGAGGCGGTGGCCACCGACCGGGTTATCGCTCGGAAGGGATAGTTCGATTTATGCGTGGCGGGGTTTAGGACCCGCTACGGTCGAGGGCGCTTCTACATCGAAGGTCTGTCGGCGGCATCCAGCTTGACGGCGGCGTCATTAATGTAGGCGAGTGCTTCAGCCCGCGTGTTAATGGCTCTCACTCGCGCCAGGATCGCCGGACGCTGCTCTGGTGGGGAGGTTTCGAGTTCGTAGCGCATCGCGATGTGCAGGAAGCCCGCGAGATTGCTGTGGCCAACCGGCTCGGCAAGCTTTGCCTCCGAGGGAGGCTCGGGTGCCGCGGCGGCATCGGCGACGGCTGACACAGCCGGGTTGGGGAGTTTGGTTGGCTTTTCTTCGGGTGTTTCAGATAAAAACAGGGACCTCACATCGGAGGCGATTTTGTCGCGGTTGGTGAGCGGGCCAAAGCCGAAGACGCGCTCGACGGTGGCAGGTATCGAGGAATGGTCGTAGGTGCGGTGGTCGATCAACTGGGCGGGGATGTAGGGCGAGACGATCACGGCTGGAACACGCACGCCGTAATGCCCGAAGGCGAAACCGAATTGGTTGACTTCCCCGGGTGTGACGATCTTGTCTCCCGGTTTTTCGGCTTCTGCCGGCGGTACGTGGTCGTAAAATCCTCCGTGCTCGTCCCACGTGAGGATCAACAGGCTTTTTTCCCAGAGCGGTGAGTTGCGAATCGCCTCGTAGGTTTCCTTGATGAGCCTCTCCCCACCGGTTACGGAGTCGACGGGGTGCTGGGAGGTACCGCCCTTGTATGTGTCATCGAGCGCGCTTCCGTAGTTCGGCTCGATCCAGGTGAAGTGAGTGGAATAGTTTTTGTGGAGATCGGCGGCGAATTCGCTGTAGCGATAGGAATCGGCGATAGGTATCCCTTTGAGGGCCCCCGCGATCGGGATACCTCCCACCAGGGGCCCGCGATCGCCACGGTAGATCCGCCAGCTCCTTCCGTTGGCTTCCAGCGCTTCGAACAGCGAGCCATGCTCGAAGCTAAAGCCAAGCACGCTCTCCCACTCGACCATCTGCTCGACGCTCGGGGAGCGGTCCAACCCCCCGGCTGAGGCGGCCATGGCGAAGAAGCGGTTTGGCCAGGTGGGTCCAGGCATCGAGGAGTACCAGCTGTCGCATACGGCGAAATTTGTGGCGAGGGCGTTCAGTACCGGAAGCTCGGCGGGTGTGTAGCACTTCATGATCTCACCGGGGTTTTTTCCGCCGCCGGCTTCGACGTAGCTGACGACGAATCCCGAATTGTTGATCGGGGGGTACGGTCCTCCTGGTGGGTATGTCGCTTTTTCACCCGCCAACTGGATGACAACGTCGGGGAACTCGTGTAATGGGTCGAGCGGCATCGATATATCCGCGCCCGGTGTCACTTTAAAGGGAGTACCTAAGTAGGAATTCGACTCATTCCCGGCCAGGCCATGGATTGAGGTTTCCTTGCCGGTTTCCGCATCCTTCCCCTTCAGGCTGGAGAAGCCCAGCATGTGGTCTAGGGAGCGATTCTCGAGCATCAGCACGAAGATGTGCTCCACCTTGTTTGCGAGCGCGTTGGGGTCAGAGCTGCCAGGTTGCATGAGGCGTGGCTCCTTATGTCGAAGAACAAGTCAGTTCCGTAGAGTGGAAAAAGACTACATGCTCCGCGCGCGTGTAGCGCCGCTCCCGACGGTCGCAATGGGCGATCCTGGATTCGAACCAGGGACCTCTTCCTTATCAGAGAAGCGCTCTAACCAACTGAGCTAATCGCCCGCGGCCGCCGATTCTAGCGTTCGCGGACCGCCGGCGCAGGTGGTCAAACCGTGGCGGACGAACCCAAGCGCCGCACCAGCTCGAGCGCTTCCTCGGGGCTCGAGAACGATAGCTCTGCACGGTAACCATCCTTCTCGACCCGCACCCTCACCTCAGCCCCGAAGGCCTCTTCGAGCGTGCCCGCTATCGCCACCGCAGCCTCCTCCTGGTCGGGGTGCACGCGACGATGGCCGCGGAGCGGCCGTTCTTCCTCTTTGGGGTTCCCCCGTCTGTTCTCATCGCGAGCGCGTGCTTCGACAGTGCGCACGCTCAATCCCTCACGCGCCGCGTCTCTGCCCAAGCGCTTGCGAGCAGAGTGATCTTCCGCCAAGAGCAGCGCCCGTCCGTGCCCCTCGCTGAGCTCGCCCTGCTCGAGCAGCTCTATCGTCTCGTCGGGGAGATCGAGTAGACGCAGCAGATTCGACACCGCCACCCTGCTGCGTCCTACACGGCGTCCCACCTCCTCGCGCGTCAAGCCGAGCTCCTCTACCAGCGCGGCGCACGCGCGAGCCTCCTCAACCGGATTGAGGTCCTCACGCGCCATATTCTCGATCAACGCCAACTCCAGAGTCGCAGCCTCGTCGCGAGCGCGCACCAGCGCGGGGATCTCTGTCAAACCGGCAATCTGGGCAGCGCGCCAGCGCCGCTCACCCGCCACCAACTCATAAGTGCCTCCCGGCTTAGGACGCACAAGCACCGGCTGTAGCACCCCCCGCTCGCCCAACGACCCCGCGAGCGCATTCAGGGCCTCCTCCTCGAAGTGCCTGCGCGGCTGGTTGGGGTTGGGGACAATCAACTCCACCGGCAGCTCTCGCAACTCGTCGGCGGTCACAGCCTCCCCTGAGACGCTCAAGATCGCCTCGAGTCCCCTCCCCATCCCCCGCTTTGCCTTAGCCACGCGCGGCCACCTCCTTTGCCAACTCGAAGTAAGCCTCAGCGCCCGCGCTATGGGGGTCGTGGTGGGTGACCGGCAAGCCGTAGCTCGGGGCCTCACCCACGCGCACGTTGCGGGGGATAACCGTGTCGAACACCAACCCCGCAAAATGCTCGCGCACCTCACGCTCCACGTCGCGGCCAAGCCTCGTCCTGTTGTCGTGCATCGTCAAGAGCATCCCCGCCACCGTCAAGCGGGGGTTCAGCTCGCGCTGTACGAGCGCCAGTGTCTCGAGTAGGCCGGCCAATCCCTCCAGGGCGTAATACTCGGTTTGCACCGGCACGATCACCCGGTCGGCCGCTACAAGCGCGCTGACTGTGAGCGGTCCAAGTGAGGGTGGGCAGTCGAGCACGATGTATTCGAAGTCTTCCCGCACCGGCTCGATTGCCTCGCGGAGCTTCTGCTCGAAGCCCTCAATTCGGGGTAGCTCGATGTTGGCCCCTGCAAGTTCGGGGCTTGCGGGTAGAAGGCTGAGGTTTTCTATCGAGGTCTCCACGATGGCTTGTCCAGGCGAACCTTCCCCAGCAAGAACCTCATAGAGCCCTGGGGTTTGAGAGCGGGGCAGCCCCAATCCCACAGTGGCGTTTGCCTGCGGGTCGACGTCGATCAGGAGCGTGGCGTAGCCGGCCTCGGCGATGCATGCGGCGACGTTCACAGCCGTGGTGGTCTTGCCCACGCCCCCCTTCTGGTTGGCTATCGCGTAAACCTTCCCCATGCTCGCCCGCACGCTAGCGCCGATTGACCGCAAAAGTCGCACGGCCCGACCGACAGGCGGAGAAACCCCCCATCGGAGGGCTTCTCGATCCCCTCCAGATCACGCGCCTTTGCCCCTCCCCACGAGCGTCTTCTTGCGCGCCATGCCCACCCTGCGGGGGAAGCGATCTGGTGTTTCGCGAGTCTTGACCCACACATGCAAGTGGTGCTCGCGGGCCTCCTTGAAAGGCACTACACGTTGCAGCGACTCCCGCTCCAGGCCAAGGATCTCGCCGGCCTCGATCCCTGCCCGCTCCTCCTCGGAGTCGCGGCGGCCCCGCCAGTCGACCAGCGCGCCACCGAGTCTCAAAAGTGGAGCCGCGTACTCGAGCACGATCGGCTGCGAGGCCACCGCCCGCGCCAGCACAACGTCGTGGGCTTCGATCCCCTCAGGCCACTCCTCCACCCGCGCGCACACCACATCGACGTTCTCCACCCTGGCGGTGTCCACCACGCGCTCGATGAACGCGCACTTACGTGCCTGACTGTCCACAAGCGTTACGTTGCTGCCGGGCAGCGCAACCGCCAGAGGCAGGCCGGGAAAGCCCGCCCCCGCACCGATGTCGGCGAACTCGCGGGCCTCTCGCACACGCTCCAACTCGAGCGCCACGAGCGAATCTGCCAGATGCACGTCGACGGCTTGGGCAGGATCGCTGACGCTCGTCGGCGCCTGCTCGTCATGCGAGAGTGCCCCGAGAATCGACTCCAACTGGCCAAGTTGGGCCTCCAGCAGACCGTATCGCTCGCCCAAACCCCCGAGGGATGCGCGTATGTCGGGGTTTACTGCCACAAGCGTTTCACGTGAAATCTTGCGGACGGGACGCGCTCTTTGCACATCTAGCTGACCGTTGCCCGAACCCGTTTCACATGAAACGGTCCACGAATCAATTCTCGCTCGGCTCCACAACCAGGTAGCGCTCAGGTTCGTCGCCCTCGCTGTGTGTCTGGACGTCGCCGCGCTCACGTAGGTATTCGTGGACGATGCGCCGCTCTGAAGCGGGCATCGGGTCGAGCTCGATCGCCTCGCCCGTGCGCAACGCATCCTCGGCGGCATCCAGCGCAATCGTGCGCAACGCCTCGGCGCGGCGCTCACGATAGCCGTCGGCGTCGATGATGACGCGAGCGTCGGGCGATCCGCCTCTGAACACGATCCGCTGCGCCAAGTGCTGTACCGCGTCGATGGTCTGTCCGCGGCGGCCGATGAAGAGGCCCACATCTTCCCCTTCGACGCTACCGGTGAGTACCCCATCGGACTCCTCCACCACCACGTCCGCATCGAGGCCGAGGGAGTCCACGATCTCCTCCAGCAACTCTCGCAACACCTCCTGCGGGTCCTCGCCCTCCTCCTCGGCTTGACTCATCGCCGCCTACCGGAGCGCTTCTTCTTCTTGCGTGGAGGGGGCGGAGGCGTACTCCCACCCCCGGCCCCAGCCAGCGCGGGCTCGCCCTTGACCGCACCCGTGTCGGACTCACTACCGTTCGGGGACGGCTTGCCGTTGGCTCCAGCCGTCGCCTTGCCGGGCGCAACCACCGGAGGCGGGCCGATGCTGCGGCGCACGAAGTATCCCTGCCCGATCGTCCACAGGTTGGTGGTGACCCAGTACAGCAAGAGCCCCGCCGGATAGCGGTAGAGGATGATCACGAAGAAGAGTGGGAGCGCCATCATCAAGCGGCGCTGGTTGGGATCGGCTGAGGCCGACATCATCATCGTTGAGGCGAGTTGAGAGCCCACGTAGAGCACAAGCAACACCACCAGCGCCACGCCGGTGGCCTTGTTGGTGATGTCCGGGATGAACAGGAACTTGCCCGACCCCGGCGCCACTTGCTGGCAGCTCGTCTTTTCGACGTATTTCGTCGGTAGCCCAGAAACGCCGGCGACGGTGGCGTGGTAGATCGTGTTGTAGTGGCTCACCAGCGCTTCGCCGCAAATGTGCTTCTTGAGGTCCGTGCGCAGCATGTAGAACAGCGAGATGAACACGGGGAGTTGCAGCAGGAGCGGCAGGCAGGAGGCGAACGGGTTCACTTTGTGCTCGCGGTAGAAGTTCATGATCTCCTGCTGCTGGCGCTGCTTATCGTCCTTGTACTTCTCCTGCAACGCCTTCAACTCCGGGGCGAGCCGCTGGAGTTCCTGCATCGAGCGGAACTGCTTGACGGTGAGCGGCAGCAGAACGGCCCTCATGACGACGGTGAGCCCGATGATCGCAAGGCCCCAACTGCCGCCCACGATGTTGTCGTGGATGAAAACCAGAATCGATTCGAACACCGTGATGAGCGGCGAGAACGCTTCCTGGATTACGTTGGCGGAGATGGGCATTGAAGAGCCTGCGCTTGGAGCTATCGCGCGCGGTCGCGGTGGTTGCCGAGCTTGAACAGCCCTTGAGCCTCAACGGGGTCGTAACCGCCGTGGCTCCAGGGATTACACCTGAGCAAGCGCCACACCGCAAGCACGAGGCCCCGAAGTATGCCGTACTCGCCAACCGCCTGTACCGCATAGCGCGAACACGTCGGCTCGTACTTGCAGCGGCGCGGGAGCGCAGGCGAGATCACACGTTGGTAGGCCACGATCGGAGTCAAAGCAACTGCTCGCAGCACCCTCCCAGGCGAACTCCGCGCCGCAGGTGCACCGGCCCTCGCCGATCTCACGGATTCGCCTCGCCGTCTGTGCCCCCGGGGCGCAAACCGGCGCGGGCCAGCAGATCGCACAGCGCGCTGTCGATTCCCGCGAGACCCTCGCTCTCGGCAAGCTCACGCGCCTCGGGGCGTGCCACCACCACCACATCGTGGCCAGGACTCACGCTCCCCTCGACACCCTCAAAAGCTTCGCGCAGCAAGCGCTTGACGTGGTTGCGCTCGACGGCACCCCCCACCTTGCGCGACACGGACAGTCCGAGCCGAGGCTGCTCTACGGCCTCGTTGGGGAACGAGTAGAGCACCAGGTGACGGTTGGACACAGAACGGCCCTGTCTATAGACCCGCTCGAACTCCGCACTGCGCGAAAGGCGACGGCCGCGGCGGCTTGTACGCGCCATCATCGCGCCACAGCCACTAAACCGACAGGCGCTTGCGTTCCTTGTCGCGCCGGCGCTTGAGCGTGAGCCTTCCCGCGCGAGTGCGCATGCGGGCGCGGAACCCGTGTGCACGGGCGCGCTTGCGTTTCTTTGGCTGATACGTACGCTTCATCTCTGTTCTCCAACCGCGCTCGTGGTCCTGCCGAAACAGCAAAGGCGACCCGGCCGCGGCAGACCGGCTTCCGCCGAGCCGTGAAGTATAGAGATCAGCGTCGCATTGCTCGCGGCGCCTCCCCTCGGAGCCCGACGGCCTCTCTTTCGGAATTTCTCGCCATTTGCGGCGATGAGCGCAAGTGCGGGAGCGCGGGCGGGCGGGCTTGGATATATTCGGTCGACCGGGCTCTTCGCGGGCCCCAAACGAATGATTACGCCCGCTTTCTCCCTCAAAAGGAGCAGGTCCACGCTGCCGTGAGCAAAGAGCTCGATCAAATCTGGTCTCAAATCAAGAGCGAGCTCTCGGCAACCATCGACGAGCCCGTGTACCGCATCTGGCTCGACCCACTTAAGGCCGTCGACCTCTCGGCCAACAACCTCACCGTCGAAGCGCCCGCCAAGACGTGTGGCTGGGTAAGAGAGCGCTTTGGACGGGTTTTGCAAGCCTGCGCGGCGGCGGTGCTCGGCCCGGATGTAACCGTCGACATCGTCACCTCGGGTGAAACCAGAAGTCCGCGGCGGGGTGGCAGTGCGCGCCCATCCCCATCCGAACCCCCCCAACAGTCGGACATCGCCTGTGGCAACCCCAAGTTGACGTTCGACCAGTTCGTGATTGGCGACTCCAATCGGCTGGCGCATGCCGCGGCGTTGACGGTGAGCGAGCTACCGGCACAGGCTTACAACCCGCTCTTCATTTGCGGCCCCCCCGGAGTCGGCAAGACCCACCTACTGCGCTCGATAGCCACCTTCATCGCTACCTACAGCCCCGGGTTGAACGTGCGCAACACCACTGGCGAGTCCTTCACCAACGACTTCCTAAGGGCCCTCTCAGGCGGCGGCCTCGAGGCCTTCAAGACGGGCTTTCGCCATGTGGACGTGCTGCTCATCGACGACGTGCAATTCATCGAGCGCAAGGCGAAGACCGAGGAGGAGTTCTTCCACACCTTCAACGCCCTGTACGAAGCGGGAAGCCAGATCGTGCTCACCTCCGACAGGCCCCCCAAGGATCTACAGGCGCTCGAAGACCGCTTGCGGGAGCGCTTCCAATCGGGTCTCGTCGCCGATGTGCGGGTTCCCGACTTCCCGACCCGTCTGGCCATCTTGCGCAAGCGCGCTCAGCACGACGATATACAGCCCAACGATCCACAAGCACTCGAGACGATCGCCAGGCGGATAGACGTAGACGTGCGGGCACTCGAGGGGGCCCTCATCCGCGTCGTCGCCTACAGCTCGCTCACCGGTCGCGCGCTCGATAGCGAACTCGCCAGCGAAGTTCTCGACAGCCTCTACCCGAAGCCAGCCACACCCGGGCGATCCATAACCGAGATCAAGGCGGCGGCGTGCGAACAGTTCGGGATCTCCAGCGAGGAGCTCGTCTCCCACGCCCGCACGAGCCGTGTTGCTTGGGCGCGGCAGGTCGCGATGTACCTCGCTCGAGAGCTCACCGAAGAGTCCCTACCCGCCATTGGGCGTGAGTTCGGCGGGCGCGACCATACGACGGTTCTTCATGCCTGGCGGCGTACAGAGCAACGCATCTCCACTGACGCCGAGCGTCGATCTGCTGTGGAGGAGTTGCGCCACCGCCTCTCCAACCCTTCTACTGACCGATCCGCTTGAAACACTTCGGCACTTCTTCCCACAGTCTGTTCACAGGCACCGTCCGCCTATCGTCAGTCCTTATGCGGAAGTCCACATCCACACAGCCACTACTAAAGCTAAAGACCCTTAGGTGAATCCGTGAAGCTTTCTCTCTCTACAGGCGAGTTGCTGGCTCAACTACAGACAGCCACCCGAGTGGCTTCCACACGTGCTTCCGTGCAAGCTCTTTCCGGCGTCATGATCTCTGCCGACGGAGACCGAGCCATGTTGCTTGCCACCGATATGGAGGTGGGTCTGACCGTACCCCTCGCCGCAGAGGTGCTGCAACCTGGATTGGCTGTCCTGCCGGCGCGCCTCGTACTCGAAGTGGTCCGCTCACTACCCGGCGACTCAGTAACGCTCGAGTTCCGCCCACAAGAGCAGGACGTAGAGGTGATCTCTGGCTCAGCCAAATTCCACCTCCGCACCCTTCGCTCGGAGGACTTCCCGTCGCTACCCGGACCGTCCGCTGACACCCGCATGACGCTGCCCACAGCCGCCTTCGTCGACACGGCTCTACAGGTGGCACGCTCAGCCTCGAAGGATGAGACGCGGCCGGTACTCACCGGCGTCCTGATTTCAGCCGGCGGCCAAGACCTGACTATGGTGGCCACCGACTCCTATCGCCTCAGTGTTAAGCACGCTTCGCTTGAGTTGGCGCTTGAGGGGACGATCGAGGCGAACGTGCCGGCTCGCGCCCTGCAGGAGCTCGCTCGCATCGCGCAGTCCGTGGAGGAGTCGGAGCTGGCTGTGAGCCTCGGCCAAAACCAGGTGGTGTTCGAGATCGGCGACATCGTGCTCTCCTCGCGGCTCATCGACGGACAGTTCCCCAACTACCGCCAACTCTTGCCAGAGTCGGTCGAGCACGAATTGCGGCTCTCGAGCGCGGAGATCGCCGACGTGGTGCGACGTATTAGCTTGTTGGCGCAAAAGAACGCTCCGCTGCGGCTCAGCTTCGCCGAGGGCGAGCTCACCGTCTCGGCCCAAACCCCGGATGTTGGAGAGGCAAGCGAGGCGTTGCCGGTGCCATTCTCAGGCGAGCCGCTCGACATCGGTTTCAACCCGGAGTTCCTACGCGACGGCCTTGAGAGCGTCGAATCCGATGAGCTGGTGCTCAAGCTCATAAGCCCATTGCGGCCAGGCCTGATCGAGTCGCCAGATGGCGGCGAGTTCGTGTACCTGATCATGCCGATTCGGCTGAATACCTGAGGTTTTCGGGGGGTGAGGTGCAAGTCACTAGCGTGCATCTGCGCGACTTTCGCACCTACACACGTGCTGAGGCGCGTCTCGGCGATGGCTTGACGGTCGTCTACGGCGCCAACGGTGCCGGTAAGTCGAACCTTCTGGAGGCGATCTATTTCGGTTGCACCGGCCATTCGCAGCGCACTCGCAATGAGCGCGAGCTGGTGCGCTTCGGCGCTCCCGCGGCAAGGGTGGAGGTGAAGTGTTCGAATGACGGTCGTAGTCACGAGCTAACCGTCGGCTTTCAGCCGGGGGCGCCTAAGCGCATGACAGTTGACGGAGCCCCGGTGGAGCGCCTCACGGATGTCGAGGAGCGGCCATTGGTGAGCGTCTTCTCCCCCGATCGGCTGGACCTGCTCAAGGGGCCGCCCACTTTGCGCCGTGCGCACCTGGATCAACTTGTAGCGGCTCTGTGGCCCCCCCGTGTGGCAACGCGCCGCGATTACTCTCGTGCGCTTGCGCAACGGAATGCCTTGATCGCCGGCATTCGCGCTTCCCGTGCCTCCCGCTCGACACTCCCGAGTTGGGATCTCGAGCTGGCTCGCCATGCTTTGGCGTTGCGCGACGACAGGGCCAGGCTCGTGTCGATGCTCGCGCAACCGTTCGCCGAACGAGCTGTCCAGCTCGGATTGAGTGGGGAGCCGCGCTTGGAGTATCGCCCGCGCACCAAGGCGGCCACCGTCGAGGAGCTCCTCGAGGAGTTGCAGGGACGCCTTTCCTCCGACCTGGAGCGGGGTTTCTCCACTCACGGGCCCCATCGCGATGAGCTTGCGCTCTTGCGCGACGGGCGCGAGCTGCGCTCCTACGGCTCGCAGGGTGAGCAGCGCCTGACGTTGTTGGCGTTGTTGCTGGCCGAGCGAGCCGTGATTGCGCAGGAACGCGATCATGTGCCGTTGATGCTGCTCGACGACGTTATGAGTGAGTTGGATGTGACGCGCCGCGACTTGCTTGCGCAGGAGCTTCGCGGCAGCGGCCAGAGTGTGGTGGCCACGACGGATTTGGCGCATGTGCCTGGCGCAGGGGAGGCCGGAGTGACTCGTCTACGCGTGTCCCTCGGCGCAATTCTGCAGGGGGCGCTTGCCGCATGAGCCGCCCCGCCCCCCGTCCACTTTCGTTTGCCTTGGAGGGGCTCACCTCAGCGCTCGCGCCGGCCACGACCCTCGCGCGCATCCAGGAGGTGTGGGAGCGAGCGGCGGGCCAACAGGTCGCGGCGGCGGGCCTTCCCACGGCCGAGCGCGACGGTGTGCTCACGGTCATCTGCAGCGATGCGGTGTGGGCGGCGGAGCTCGATTTGATGGGTGTCGAGCTGGTGGGGCGGCTCAATCTGCTACTCGGTGAGACGCTTGTTCAGCGCTTGCGCTGTCGGGCCGGCTGACCTGTGCGCTAAGGCCCTCCCGCGCCCCGTTTAGGACGCTATCGCGACGGGCCGCTCCACAGCAGACCAAGACTGCCAAGTTTTGGCTTGTTTGCAGGCGTTTCGACCCTTCGGGCGGCCGGAGTCCGGGGGGCCGTTGTGCTATC
>DASXNB010000063.1:0-71239 GCA_036495305.1 Solirubrobacteraceae bacterium
GATAGCCCCCGTCCCGGTATCTGGCGATCAGCTCGTAGATCCAGCTCTTAGAGATCCCATGCGCCCTGGCAACCTCACGCGCGCTACGTCCCTCCAACACCACAGCGTCCACGACATAGCGCGCCAACCCCACCCGTCCCAACCCCATAACCAGCCACCTTTCATCAGGTGTCCAGTATCTCCCGAGACATCAGTCCACTATGTCCTGCAACCACACACTGCCGGGCGCGCTATTGAAGCTTTCGTCTGAGTCAAGTTCTTGACTACGGGCAAGTACCGCGACGAGTTGCCCGAGGGCCGCCGGGTGGCGTAGGTAGAGGGAAACCCCGCGGTAATCGCGAACCTTCGCCGCCGTCTGGGTGTGGATACGAGCACCAGCCGGTCGAGCATTCGAACCCTGCGGCGCTCCCACCGCCTCTCAAGTGCGCTCGAACGAATGTCGAGAAGGTCGGGGGGCGATTAACGCCCATCTACTTCCCTCGATCTTCAGGAGTCTGCATACCCATGATCACCAAACCCGTTCCCCGCCCGAGCACCGGCGGCACACATCCGATATCAGAGGGCGGCGCGAAACCGATCCGCGCGGCCTTTCCCTCGGGTGGGCGCAGGCTCATTCAGGCCACCTGCGCGACGCTTGCGCTGAGCGCGCTCATCGCCGGCCCGGCGCTTGCCCTCCCGCCGGCGAATGTGACGGAAACGTTCTCTTCAACCGGCGCCGAGCAGTCGTTCGTCGTGCCCGCCGGTGTCACGCGTGTCCGTGTGAGGGCGATAGGCGCCGCCGGCGAAACCGCGTTCTCCGCCAGCCCGTTCCAAACCGCCGCCCCCGGGGGTTCAGGCGCGGTGGTTGCGGGTGGCCTCCCTGTCACACCGGGTGAGACGCTTTATGTGGAGGTTGCCGCCAGTGGTTTCAACGGTGGCGGCGTCCCCGGCCCCGGCGGCGGCAATGGGGGCGGCGCCTCGGACGTGCGCGCCATCCCCAGCGCATCGGAAGGTTCGCTTGAATCGCGCCTGTTGGTCGCCGCCGGTGGAGGCGGAGGTGGAGGCACTTTCGAGGAAGGCAGCGGTGGTCGTGGTGGCGACGCGGGCGCTCCCGGTTGGGAAGGCGCCACGACCGAAAGCGGTGGGTGCTGCGGTGAGGGCGCTTCGCGCACCGCCGCGGGCGCGGCGGGCACACTCACGGGCGGTGGCGCGGGCGGGGCTCGCTGTGAGGGAAATGCGCCTTGGTCGGGCTTTGAAGGCGCGCTCGGGTCAGGCGGCTTCGGGGGCGATGACTTTGGCGCTCCGGAGACAGGCGGAGGCGGTGGCGGTGGCGGCTACTTCGGCGGCGGGGGCGGCGAGGGCTCATGCGATTTCTTCATCGGACCGTTCAGTCCGGGCGGCGCCGGCGGCGGTGGCGGCTCTAGCTATGTCACAGAAGAAGCGAGCTCCAGCTCCTTCGGTCTCGCTTCGCTCACCACCGTCCCGAGCGTGTCGATCAGCTATCCCACGCCCTCAACCGCCACACCCAGCACCCCGGCGATCGCTTTCCCCGGCGTTCAGCCCCTTTCGACCGTGAGCGCCCCACAGACGGTGACACTCACCAACAGCGGAGACAACCCGCTGGCGATCGCGGGGGAGACGCTCGTTGGGTCTACGCCCGAACTGGCGACCGACCACCCGGAGGATTTCATCGTCGACCCGTCAGGTTGTCTCGGGGAGATCGTGTTTGAACAGACCTGCAAGGTGAAGGTTCGCTTCGCTCCGCAGGGCGCAGGCACACGTACCGCGGCGCTCAAGATCGAAGGAAACATGGGCGCCGGGCCGACGGTGGTTACGCTCACGGGCACCGGCGGGACGCTCCCGCAGGGCGCTACCGGCCCCCAGGGCGCAAAGGGCGCCAAAGGCGCGCGCGGCAAGCGTGGCCCACGCGGGTTGACGGCGGTTTACACCTGCCACCGCCGCCAGGGCCACGGCAAATACGAGAAAGCCTGCTTCGTGGAGATCCTCTCCAAGAAGTCCTCCGCTTCGAGCGCCATGCTCAAGCGTGGGGGTTTCGTCTATGCGCGTGGCTCCTGGAGCGCCGGACATCTCAACCTGCGTGCTCGTCTCAAAGTGCGCCCGGGGGTCTACACCCTTGTGCTCAAGTCCAGGGGCGAAACCACCACCGAGCCGATCACCGTCGGGTGATCTGACGAGCCGGTAGGAGACGGCTCATGTCCCCGCGCGGGTGTGAGCCGTCTCTTCGTGGTTACTCGTTTGGCGAGCAACGCAACGGCATCGCAGGGCTCACCGCCTGAGGTGTCTCCTCCCGGCCATAGCCTCTAACTGATGGCAACGCCCGCCCCTCGGAGTCCCGCCGCGAACGAGATACTGCTGGGTGAGAACCTGGAGATCCTCCCCACCTTCGCCGACTGTTCTTTCCAGCTGATCTACATCGACCCCCCCTTCAACACGGGCCGCCCGCAAACGCGCAAGACACTGCACACCGAGGCGAGTGCGGAGGGGGATCGCACGGGCTTCCAGGGCAGGCGCTACGCCACGAAGGTGTTAGCCGAGAGTTCTTACCAAGATGAGCACGAAAACTTCCTCGCTTTTCTCGCTCCCCGACTCGGTCACGCCCATCGCCTACTTGCGCGCGAGGGCACGTTCTATTTCCATATCGACTATCGAGAGGCCCACTACTGCAAGCTCCTGCTCGATGAGATCTTCGGGCGCGATTGCTTTCTCAACGAGATCGTTTGGGCGTATGACTACGGCGCCCGTACCCGCCGCCGCTGGCCCGCCAAGCACGACACCATCCTTGTGTACGTGAAGGACCCCGACGCATACTTCTTCGACTCTGAGGAGGTGGATCGTGAGCCCTACATGGCCCCTGGCCTCGTCACCGCCGAGAAGGCCGCCCGCGGGAAGCTTCCCACCGATGTGTGGTGGCACACGATCGTCCCCACCAACGGCAAGGAGAAGACGGGCTACCCGACGCAGAAGCCCGAAGGGATCGTGCGGCGCATGGTGTCCGCCTCCTCACGGCCCGGCGATTGGTGTCTTGATTTTTTCGCCGGCTCGGGCACCCTTGGCGCGGTCGCTTCCTCACTCGACCGCCATTTTGTGCTAATCGACTCAAACCCGGCTGCGGTGGAGGTCATGCGGGCTCGTTTGCCCTTCGCTAGATAGGGTGCAGTGCGGTGGCTCGCCGCGTTCTGATCCTCTCTTGGGAGTATCCCCCCGTGATCGAGGGCGGTTTGGCCCGCCACGTACGCAAGCTCGCAGAGGAGCTCGTCGCGCAAGGCACCGCGGTGGATGTGCTCACCCGCGGCCGCGACAGCTCCCACTCTTGCGAAAGTCAGGGCGGGGTAGGGGTGCACCGTGTGTGCGAGCCCCGCTTCCCCCAAGATCTCGACCAGTTCCTCGCCTGGGTGGAGCAGATGAACGACGACATGCTCGCAGCTGGGAAGACGCTTGCCGAGGAGCACACCTACGACCTCGTGCACGGCCACGACTGGCTCGTCGCGCACGCCTCCGCGGCGCTGTCCGATCTCTTGGAGATCCCCTACGTCACCACCATCCACGCCACCGAGCACGGGCGCCACCAGGGTTGGGTCGACAAACCGCCGCAGTCGAACATACACGCGATCGAGCGTTGGATGGCCAACCGTGCCGACTCGGTGATCACCTGCTCTCATTACATGCGGGGCCACGCCGCCGACATCTACGACATCGACGAACGTCGCATCACGGTGATCCCAAATGGCATCGACCCCTCAGATCTGCGCCCGGTAGACGACCTCGACACGCTGCGCCTCAAGTTCGCCCAACCCCAGGAGAAGCTGGTGCTACTCGTGGGGAGACTCGTCTATGAGAAGGGCTTCCAGCTCGCCTTCGACGCGCTCCCGGCCGTGATCGAGAAGGTCCCCGGTGTGCGTTTCCTGGTCGCCGGGTCGGGCACGCATGAGACCGAGCTGAAGGCGCAGGCGGAGCGCCTGGGCCTCTCAAACCACGGTGTCTTTCTCGGTTGGATCGGCGATGACGCACTGCACTCGCTCTACCGCATCGCCGACCTCACGGTGGTGCCGTCGTTGTATGAGCCGTTTGGGCTGGTGGCGCTCGAGGCGATGGCCTCAGGTTGTCCCTGCATCGTGGCCGACACCGGCGGCTTGCGCGAGGTTGTTCCCGCGGGCGAGCGCGTGGGTTTGCGCTTCAACGGCGGCGACCCCGAGCACCTCGGCGTGATGATCGAACGGTTGCTAGTCGATGAGGACCTACGCGACCGGCTTGTCACCGAGGCTTCAGAGCACGTGCTCTCATTCGACTGGTCGGATGTCGCCCAGCGCACCACCGGCGTGTATCGCGATGTGGCTTCCGGGCGCGCTCAGCAACAGCGCGCGTAGACACCCCCCGCCCTGCGGTTGTGCAATCTTTGCTTTCGATCTTTAACCAGCGATGAGGGCGGAGGAACGGGCGCGATGCTCCAGGGGTTGATGCAAGACGATTTCCAGCTGACGCTCCACCATCCGCTTCACCGGATGCGCTCGGTGCACCCCTCGGCGGAGGTGGTGACGCTCACCGACGACGGCACCGTCCGCGCAAGTTACGGCGAGGTAGCCGAGCGCGTGGACCGGCTTGCGCGCGTGCTCGACAAGCTGGGCGTCAAACAGAGTGAGAGGGTGGGGACGTTCGCGTGGAACAACCAACGCCACTTTGAGCTCTATATGGCGGTGCCCTGTGTTGGAGCGGTCCTCCACACGCTCAATATTCGCTTGTTCGCGGAGCAGCTCACCTACATCGTCAATCACGCCCAGGACGGGGTGATCTTCGTCGACGACTCGGTAATCCCGTTGCTCGAGCCGCTCGTTCCCACGTTTGAGGGTGTGCGCCACTACGTCGTCATGGGTGACGGCGACAGCGGCTCGCTCCCCAACGCTCTGCGCTACGAGGAGCTGATCGAGGAAGCCGGCCCGGGCTCCTATGACTTCCCCGAGGTGGACGAGCGCCAGGCAGCCGCGCTGTGTTACACGAGCGGCACCACCGGCAACCCCAAGGGGGTGTTGTACTCGCACCGCTCCATCTCGCTGCACTCCACCGCGTCGCTGATGAAGGACGCGCTCGGGCTCTCCCAGCGTGACCGCGCGCTCTTGGTGGTGCCGATGTTTCACGTCAACGCGTGGGGAATCCCACACGCGGCGGCGCTCGCCGGAGCCGACCTGGTCATGCCCAACCGCTTCCTGCAGGCGGAGCCGCTGGCGAAGCTGATCGAGTCCGAGCGCCCAACGATCGTCGGTTGTGTCCCCACGATCTTCAGTGACTTGTTGCGTTATGCGGACGCCAACGACGTTGACATCTCCTCGCTCACGAACGCCGCGTGTGGAGGATCGGCCGTGCCGAGGCAGCTGATGAAGGATTTCGACGAGCGCCATTCCGTAAACGTGTACCAGGCGTGGGGGATGACAGAGACGAGCCCGGTGGCCTCCTATTCGCGACCTGAGGAGAGCAAAGGTCACGACGAGGAGTATTGGGACAACCGCGCCAAGCAGGGAAAGCCGCTGCCGTGGGTGCAGTTGCGGATCGTGGGGGACAACGGGGAGGAGGCTCCGTGGGACGGGGTGGCCACGGGGGAGCTCGAGGTGAGGGGGCCGTGGATCGCCGCCTCCTACTACTCGGATGAGTCGGGCGCCGACCGCTTCCATGACGGGTGGTTGCGCACCGGGGATATCGCCTCCATCGACGAGCACGCGTTCATCCAGATCACCGATCGCTCCAAGGATGTGATCAAGTCGGGGGGAGAGTGGATCTCCTCGGTGGAGCTCGAGAACGAGGTGATGGCTCACCCCGATGTGATCGAGGCCGCTGTGATCGCTAAGCCCGACGAGAAGTGGGCGGAGCGGCCGTTGTGTTGTGTGGTGGTGCGCGAGGGAGCGGAGCTCTCGGCGGAGGACCTCACCGAGCATTTGCGCCCTCGCGTGGCGAAGTGGTGGTTGCCCGACGAGTTCGCGTTCATCTCGGAGGTGCCAAAGACGAGCGTGGGGAAGTTCGACAAGAAGGTACTCCGTGCCCATCTCAAGGACGGCACGCTCGAGGGGCGTGTGAGGTTGGGGGTTTGAGGCGTCGCGGTGGGTTCGTAGCGCTGGGCGCGATGGTGCTCGCGTTTGGAGTGGGAGGTGCGGGTGTGTCCGCAAAGGGGGGACTCGCGCGCGGACTTAACGCAAAGTCCCGCGCGCGCACGCGAGTCACCCTTTCGAGCAACACAACCACAGCCCCCCTCCCGCCAGCCAAGCCGCCCCTCCCGCCTCTGCGCTACCGCCCGGTGGGGTGCGTCGCCGCAGGGCCACAGGAAGCACGCACGCACGGACCGAGACGCCGTGAGGTGGCGCTCACCTTCGACGATGGCCCTTCGATCTACACGCGGCGTTTCGTGCAAATGCTACGCGCCCAGAAAGCCGTGGCTACCTTTTTCATGATCGGCGAGCAGGTGACTTCGGGTTACGCGGGTGTCCTGCGCGAAGAGTTGCGCAACGGGGACGCCCTGGGGGATCACACGTGGTCACACGTCGACCTGGTGACCTCGCGTGAAGTGGCAAGCCAGCTCAGCCGCACCAAGAGCGCGATTGCGGCGCAGAGTGGGTACACGCCGTGCGTGATGCGCCCACCATCGGGTTACTACGACTCCTCGGTGATACAAACCGCAAGATCGCTCGGTTTGGACACGATCACCTGGGAGGTTGACCCGAGCGACTATCTGCTCCCTGGGACGGAGGCGATCAAACAACGTGTGCTTGCGCAGGTGAAACGCGGGTCGATCATCCTCTCGCACGACGGTGGTGGGCCGCGCCTACAGACACTCGATGCCTATCCCCACATCATCGCGGCGCTACGCGCCCGCGGCGACCGTTTCGTGACAGTACCGCAGCTGCTCGGGCTGCGTACGATCTATGAGCGCTGCCGGCGCGACTGCGGGGAAGCGGCGATAGAAGGTAGGCCGCCCGCCGGCTCGATCGTCCGCAACGGCTGACGCGCCCAAGGCACGTGCCCGGGGCAGGTCCGTCGAATATCTCGGGTCAGTCGCCGACGATCACGAGGTCGCCGAGCGAGAGTTTCTGGAACACCCGTTGGGCGGTTTCGATCGGAAGCTCGACGCACCCGTTTGATTGGGGTGTCCCGTAGGAGGGGCGGGGGAACCCGTGTACGGCGTCGCCGCCGTTGAAGTAGTTCACCCACGGGACGCCGGGGTCGGAGTATTTGGAGCCGTCGGGGTTGGTGCCGGTCATCGTGGTGGAGACGTAGCGGGCGTAGATGGGGAAAGTGCCCTGTTGGGTTGTGGCGCCCGCGACGCCCGTGTTGGCGGGTGTTGTGAGCACGACGCGGCTCCCCTCGTGCACCTCGAGCGTCTCGGGGATGCGCTCGGAGACGGTGACGAACGTGTAAGGGTGCGGGTCGCGCGAGCCATGGGAGAGGGTCGCCAGCAGCGAAGCCCAGGTGGAGCGTTCGGCCACCCCGTCGGGGGGGAGGTGGCGGGTCACTTGAAACACAATCAAAGCCCCGCGGGTGGTGGGGTCGAGGTGTTCGTACCACAGGCCGGGAGCGTGTGGGATGTTCGCCACCAGCGGTCCACGCGGCGGATTGAAGGCGTAATGGGCGGCAAGCGTGCGCGACTCGCTACCGGTGCCGGAGTTGGCTTTGTGCGAGGAGTGAAGCGTGTAGGGGAGGTATCCGAGTCGCGAGAGCGCCTGCTGTAGCGCGAGTGTCCCGGGGCAGACGACGCTCAGGCGAGCCCGCCGCGCCGTGCCGAGCGGGCGGTCGCCGGTGGCGTCGGTGCCGGCCCACACGGTGAGCGTGTAGGAGGAGCAGGGCTGGAGCGTGGAGGAGGGGGTGAAGACCTCGTAGGTGCCGCTCACCTTCCACGTTCCCGCGACGTGTGGAGAGAGCGCTGGTGCGGGCGATTCCGCCGCCGGTATACCGGAAAGACGTACCTTCAAGGGTGCGGTCCCGTCGGTTACGACGCTTTTCGGCAACTGCGTGATCTTTGTGCGCGGGGAGGGCTTCGGGGGTGTTTCTTTGACGTTGGGCGTGTCTGTAGTGGTTGTGGGCGTTGTTTCTTCTGGCGTGCCAACTGCGATTGCGCGCGTCGTGCTCGACGCAAAGGCAGGGGTGGGGGTGGCTGTCGCCGAGCAGAGCGGCGCGAGCGCGGCCAGCGCCAGTATGAGCGTGGTGAGCTTTGAAGCGGACACGGCCGTGAAGGGTAGTGCGTTGAGCGGCACCTCAAAGCGGTTGGGCGTAGTGTTTCATGAGCCCTCTCGCGCGCCTTGAGTTGGGCGTTGGCCGGCATTCCGTGCGGCCAGTGCGGATGAGAGGACTCGAACCTCCACGCCCTTGCGGGCACGGCGACCTGAACGCCGCGCGTCTACCAATTCCGCCACATCCGCGTGTCGGGGCAGGCGACGATATCGCAAGCAGACCTAGCTAAGAAGCGGGGCTGCCTGCCTGCTTCTGTGACGCATGCGACTGTTCGCCACTCCCGCTCCGCCCCTCGCTTTGCTAGCCTCGACGGCTACTAGACATGCCGCCATCGTCTAGGGGACTAGGACGCCGCCCTCTCACGGCGGTAACACGGGTTCGAATCCCGTTGGCGGTATCAAGAACATCCGCCATCGTGGCTGCGAGTTGGTCGACGTCCCCCTTGCAGGCTCCAGCCCCGATGGCAGGAATCAGGCACATACGAGCCGAAGCAGGCAGACATGAGCAGGACAGCTAGGCTCCTTGCGCAGCTGGTCGAGGTTGATCTGGCTATGCGGCGCAGTCCTGGCAGGCGCCGTGCAGCACGATCTCATGGTCTGAGACTGTCAGCGGTACACGCTGGCTGAGCGCGTCGATCGCGTGCTCAAGTCCAGGGTCTGAGAAGGGCATCACTGTGCCGCACTCGTCGCATACGAGGTGATGGTGGTGCTCTGCTTGGTCGCTGACGCGCTCGTAGCGGACCATCGTCTGGCCGATTTCCACGCGTTGCACGAGGCGCAGTCGCTCAAGCTCATCGAGGATCCGGTAGATGCTGGCGCGGCTCACACGCCGCGTACCATTGTCGCGCATGGCGTCTTCGATCTCCTGTGCGGTGAGCGCACATTCCTGTGCCGCCAGCAGTTCGATCAGCGCGTGGCGGGCACCGCCCCGCTTGTGCCCAGCGGCGGCGAGCGTCGCTTCGGCATGCTCGGCCCACGTCTCAGTGCAGACGTCCGCGCGGCGGGCTTTGTCTTGGGGTTTGGTGCGGAGTTGGCTCATGTGAGGATGGTATGCCGTTCGGGTGGGTGCGTCGGATGGGATGCTTCGGTTGATCTGCTCTGGGGGGACCGGCGGCGCATAACGGCAGCCCACAGCCTGCCGATCGCGTACAGCACGGCGCTTGCGCTCCCGACGAAGAACCCGATCGGGTAGTTGGTGGTGTATGAGAGCGCGATTGCGCTCCAGACGGTCGCGAGCGCGAGCGCGACCGATAGGAGCAGTGCGCGCTCGGGTCGGTCGGTGAATGAGCGCGCGGCGGCGGGCGATCCGATCATCAAGCTGAAGATCAAGAGCGTGCCGACGACGGGCACCGTCATGGTCGTTGCCAGGGCGACGACTGCGAGAAACGCGAGTTCCATGCGCCAGCGGTCGATCCCGCGTGCCTCTCCGACCTCTCCGAGCACGGAGGAGAGCATCAGCGGCCTGTAGATCACGGCGACGACTAGCACGCATACGACTGCCAGTGCGGCGGTGGGAGCAAGCTCGGTGGGGCTGATACCCAGTACCTCGCCGAACAGAAGCGAATAGACCGCGGGCTCGTACTCGGAGCTGAGGCTGAGAAACAGCGCTCCGAGTCCGAGCATCGTGACGAGCGCGAGTGCGGTTACGGCGTCGTGGCGTCCGCGGCGGCCAAGCAGCCCGATCGCGAGCGCGCCGAGCAGCGAGAACACACCGAGCCCGACTATCGTGTCCACGCCAACGAGGACCGCACCGGCGGCTCCCGCGAACGCCCCGTTGGGGATCGCGTGCGCGACGAACGCCGAGCCGCGCAGCACGACGAAGAACCCAACGACGCCCGCGACGACCGCGACGATGCTTGCGACGATCCAGGCGTTGACCATGAAGCCCGAGAACATCCGTCCTCCTAGCCGATGGTTCGGCCCGCGCGGCGGCGCTCGCGCCACGCGGGCACGCCGGAGAGCAGGTAGATGACGAACACGATCGTGACCACGAAGAAGCTGACCGGCCAACCGTTGCCCTTCGGCGGCCAGTAGTAGCTGTCGTAGGCGAGCACGATCCCCAGCCACATCGCGGCCACGCCTAGCAGACCGGCGAGCAGGACCGCCCGCCCGGCCCGTCTGGTTGCGCGTAGTGCGGCTGCGGCGGGACCGACCAGGAGGGCGGTTGAGAGGATCGAGCCGATCGTGAGCGCGCATAGTGCGACTGCGGCGGCGAGCGCGAGCAGGTACGTCGCTCCGAGCAGCCGCACGGGCACGCCCCTGGCGGTCGCGATCTCGGGGCTCACGGTGCTGAGCAGCAGCGGCCGGTGGATCACGAGCAGGATCAGGGCGACGACCGCGGCGAGTACCGCTACGAGCGGGATCATGGAGTTGGAGATCGTGAAGATCGACCCGAACAGGATCGTCACGACGGCGCCAGTGGTGTTGTGGATGGTGCTGCCGAGATACAGGAACAGTGCTGCCAGCCCGAGCGCGGCGCCGAGCACGATTCCGGTCGCCAGGTCTCGTCCGCGTGCGCGCTGGATACCGACGAGTTCCATCGCGCCTGCCGCAAGCACGCCGAAGACGAGGAACCCCGGAAGCGGCCCGGCGCCGACCAGAAATGCGCCAGAGCCCCCGGTCGTGCCGATGTCGCCGAACGCCTCGGCCGCGAAGGACTGGCCGCGCATCACCGTGAAAACTCCGAGCGCCCCGGCCACGATCGCGACAACGGTGCCGATGATGAGGGCGGTGCGCACCGCTTCGCTCTGAAAGAAACCGGTCTCAAACAGCGGCGAGAGGAAGTGGCTCACGAGCCCGTCTCCGCGTCGGGGAAGCGCAACTCGTGGCCGCCGAGGTCCTCGCCCGCGCCGGCGATGACGATCACCCGGCCGTGGACGTGCAGGACATCGACGTGGTGGCCGTAGAGGCGGCTGAGCACGTCGCTGCGTACGACCTCCTTGGCGGGGCCGCTGACGGCCCGCCCGGCTGCGAGATACACGACGCGATCCATCACGGGCAGCAGCGGGTTGATCTCGTGCGCGGAGATGAACACCGCGATTTGCTGCTCGCGAGCGATGCGCGCGAGCAGCGCGACGACTTCATCGGCGCTGCGCAGGTCGAGGTTTGCCAACGGCTCATCGGCCAGCAACAGTCGTGGTTCTCCGATCAGCGCATGTGCGATCAGCACGCGCTGTTGCTCGCCGCCGGAGAGCAAGCCTACGCGCTTATCGGCGAACTCCAGGGCGTCGACGGCTGCGAGCATCTGCTCGGCGCGCTCGCGCCGGGCGCGGGACGGCCGGGCGATCCCGAAGCGGTGCGCGTCGATGCCGAGCGCGACCAGATCGCGGGCACGCAGCGGCATATCGGGGTCCAGCAGAAACTTTTGCGGTACATATCCGATCAGCGGGTTGCGGCGCGAGCGCGCCCCACCGGCCAACAGTATCCGTCCGCGGCTTGCCGGCGTCAGCCCAAGGATGACGCGGAACAGTGTCGTCTTGCCCGCGCCGTTTGAGCCGATCAGGCCGGTGAACTCGCCCGCACGAATCTCAAACGACACGTCATCGAGCACCGTGCGAGCGCCAAGTCGGACATCTACGTGCTCGACCGCGAGAACCTCGTCTCTATCCGATCGAACACGACCGTCCTGCCGCTGCGCGCCGGCGTCGGTTGATTGGGCGTCACGGTCGCCGGATGCTCGTATCCGCTTTGTCGCTCCCACGGTCAAACTCTCACAGTTTTTCCGTGGAGAGGCCCTCGGCGACCGCCTTTTCGATCGATTTGATCTCAGCCATCATCCACGACTGGTAGTCATAGCCGGGAGTGGGCATCGTCTCGTACACCCCTACAACGGGGATACCGGCGCGCTTGGCGTCCTTGACGAAGGATTCGGTGAGTGAGCTCGTGACCTGCTGGTTGTGCACGAAGGCCTTGACCTTATGTGAGGAAAACAGCGATTCCTCGAGGCTAACGTCCTGGGGGGCGGGGTCGGTGCCGTTCATGATGTCTGCTTGCATGCTGAATGGCGTCGTGTTGGTGATGTCGGCAGCTTCGAGCATGTAGTCGGCGACCGGCTCTGTCGTGGCCACAGCGGTGCCTGGATAGCGGGACTTGAACTTGGAGAGCGCGGCGAGCCACGGCCGCAGCGTTGCGTCGAAGGCGGCGACGTTCGCCTGGAAGTAAGCGGCGTGGGCAGGCTGGATTGCGGCGAGGTCGGCGGCAATCGTACGCGCCACCGCCGGCATCGTCGTCGGCTTGTACCAGAGATGCGGATTGGGGGTCGATTCGGGCAGGCCGAGCAGCTTCTGCACGTCGATGACCTTGCGGCCGGAGCTTTCCGAGGCGGACTCGATCTTTTCCATGTAGGTGTCGTAACCAACACCGTTCTGGACGATCAGCTTGGCCTGGCCCACCTCTTGCGCGACGCTCGGACTGGCCTCAAAAGTATGCGGATCGGTGTTCGGGTTGCTCTCAATCGCGCTCACCTTCACATACCTGCCACCGATCTGTTCGATCACGTTGGCGTACTCGTTCTCCGCCCCAACCGCCGCGACCTGCCCGGACGAAGCAGAGTCACCGGAAGACGAGCTGCCACAACCGGCCAGAACGCCGACGGCGAGCAACGGCACCAGCGCTACAGGGAACCACCGGGGGACGCGTGCAGCGCGACGGACATCAGCAAGCATGGGCAACCTCATGGTCTTGGGCTATCGGTCCGATCAGGGGACCGCTCGGGAGGCAGCCTACATTATTTCAGACTAAATCTCATTCTTATCTACTAACGGCCTTGCCCTAGCAAGCAGCGCGGTAGCGCAGAGGCGTCGAGCGGGATCACCGAGCGCGGGCTCGATGCTCCTCCGGCGTTCGAGTCAGCTCGATACCACGACGATGTCCCCGAGCTGAAGCATCCCGTAGACCTTTTCCGCGGTCGGGATCGGCAGCTCCACACACCCATTTGACTGCGGCGTGCCATAGGACCCACGCGGGAAGCCATGAACGGCATCCCCGCCATTGAAGTAGTTGACCCAAGGCACACCTGGGTCTGAGTATTTCGACCCTTCGGGGTTGGTGCCGGTCATCGTGGTTGAGGTGAAACGGGAGAAGATCGCGAAGGTTCCTTGTGCCGTTTCGGCACCGGGAACACCCGTGTTGGTTGGTGTGGTGAGCACCACGTGGCTACCGCGATGCACCTCGAGCGTCTCGGGGATGGTCTCTGAGACGGTGACGAACGTGTAGGGGGAATGCGTACGGCGGTCGTGGATGGTGTCTTGGAACAGCGCCTTCCAGGTCGCCTCGTTGGGTTCACCAGTCGCTTCCAAGCCGTTGTCGGCCTGGAAGATCGTAAGCGCGCCCTTGGTGGTGGCGTCGAGTTCCCCATAGGTGAGTGTGGGGGCGTGGGGGATGCGCGCTTTCGGCGCCTCCGATGGCGGGTCGAAGGCGTAGCGGGCGGTGCGTGCCGCGTGGCTAAGCGAACGGGTGCTCGCGATTGTGTGGGCGCGGTAGGGGAGATAGTCGAGTCGCGCGAGGATCTGCTGCAAGCCGCGTGTACTGGGACACTGGACGTTCAGCGTCACGGTGCGGCGTTTGCCGAGCGGCGAGTGTCCCTGGGCGGTGCTCGATGCCCACACCGTGAGTGTGTAGGTGGAGCACGGGGCGAGTGCAACGGAGGGGGTGAAGTATTCAGACTTACCTCGTCTGGTCCATGTCCCGGCGACCTTTGGGCTCAGAGCGGGGTTGGGGGAGAAGGATGCGGGCACGGCTGACAGCCTCACGCGCAGCGGGGCCGTGCCGTTTGCGATCGTGCGGTCGGGTAGAGCGGTGATGCGTGTGGCGGGGAGTATCCCCGCCATATCTGCCGCCAAACGCGACTCTTTGGCGCCAAGGATCGCGCTGGCCAGGCCAGCGCAGAGGATCACGATCGCGAGCAACGCGACGGCTGCCATACGCCAGAAGAGATTTGCCACGTTCATCGCATGATCGTCCTCGCCGGACGAATGAGAAAATTCTACCCTCTCGACTGGACGCCCTAACGAGGGGTTCGGCGGGCGGGGTCGAACAAGCTCTTGAGATGGAACTCTCGCTCCCGTTCCCCCGCCGCGCGCCCCGTCGCGGGACTGCTTCGCGAAGGCGTCCCAGGTCTGCTCAACACAGCACACGCGCGGCGCATGCGCTTGGCCTGCTACGGAACAACCGCCTCGCGTTGAGGCTGGCGCTTTGCGCCGCCATCGCGCTCCCGCTGCTCGGTGGGGGCTGGCTGTGGCTGCGGGGGTCGTCGCTGGTGGCGGTGCGCCACGTGCACATCGTGGGGGTGCATGGAGCGGAGGCGATCGAGATCCGCACCGCCCTGGATGTCGCGGCGGGGCGGATGACCACGATGGACTTCAACGTCGCATCGCTGCGTGCCGCTGTCGCCCAGTACCCGATGGTGGGCACGGTGAGTGCGCGGACAAGCTTCCCCCACACCGTGAGCATCTCGGTGGCAGAGCGCCCTCCAGTGGCGGAGCTTGTGAGCGCGGGCGAGCGCACAGCCGTTGCGGCCGACGGGACGGTACTTGGGCCTGCCCTCCTGTCAAGCACGCTGCCGACGATCAGCGGCACGGTTGCGCCCGCGCCCGGAGCGCATCTGCGCGAAGCGGCGCCACTTGCCGCCGTGACGGTGCTGGGCGCCGCACCACAGGCGCTTGCGCGGTTCGTGACCAAGGTGTATTCAGGCCCCGAAGGTTTGACCGTGGCGATGCGCAATGGCTTGCTCGTGTACTTCGGCGACGCTTCGCGCCCGCACGCGAAGTGGCTCTCGCTGGCGCGTGTGCTCGTGTCGCCGAGCGCCGCGGGGGCGTGGTACGTGGACGTGCGTCTGCCCGAACGCCCCGCCGCCGGTCTCTCCTCCGCTTCGGCCTCGGCAACCACCACGCCCGTGGAAACGGGCGCCTCCGATCCGACGGCTGCCGCCCTCGCGGCGAGTCTCGCGAACGCTGTGAATGGGGGCTCGAGTTCCACCACTCAGGGCACTGGAGCGGGGAGCGCCGAAGAACACGAATCGTCTTCCACGGGCTCGGAAGCGTCGACGTCGAGTGGCGAAGCCGCGTCAAGCGAAGCGACTTCAACCGCGCAAAGCTCTACCACAGAAGCCTCTACTGCGCCCACCCCAGGCGGCTGAAAACCACCCTCAAGCTATACTTGAGCGTTATGGCGCTCATGGGCCAATTCTCGACCCGCAGTCGAGGGTTTGCCGTTCTGCAACGATTGTTGCGAGAGTGAGGGTTGCCGTTGACAGGGCGAAGTTCCCTGCATAACTTGCGTATTCTGACGGTTGGCCTTGCAGTGCGAGGTCAACCTTAAACAACTACTTGAAGGCTCGGACATCATGGAGAGCGGCGGTAGCTACCTGGCGGTCATAAAGGTCGTGGGAGTCGGCGGAGGCGGGACCAACGCGGTCTCCCGCATGGTCGACGCGGGGTTGCGCGGTGTGGAGTTCATCGCCGCCAACACCGACGCGCAAGCGCTCGCGATGTGCGATGCGGACGTGAAGCTCAACATCGGCCACGAGTCCACCAAGGGTCTCGGCGCGGGCGCCAACCCCGACGTCGGGTTCTCCGCGGCGGCGGAGTCGCGCGATGACATCAAGGAGGCGCTGAAGGGCGCCGACATGGTGTTCGTCACCGCGGGCGAGGGTGGAGGCACCGGCACCGGCGCGGCCCCCGTGATCGCGGAGATCGCTAAGAACGAGATCGGTGCACTTACCGTGGGCGTCGTGACGCGGCCGTTCGAGTTCGAGGGCTCCCAGCGCGGACGTCAGGCGATCGAGGGGATCGACCGTTTGCGCGAGGTGGTGGACACGCTGATCGTGATCCCCAACGAGAAGCTCCTCGCCGTGGTGGAGAAGCGCACCTCGATGCTCGACGCTTTCCGCGAGGCCGACAACGTGCTGCGCCAGGGCGTGCAGGGCATCACCGACCTCATCACCATCCCCGGTCTCATCAACCTCGACTTCGCCGATGTGCGCACGATCATGCACGACGCCGGGTCGGCCCTGATGGGCATCGGCACGGCCGGCGGCGAGGCGCGCTGCGCCGACGCCGCTCGCGCGGCGATCTCCTCACCCCTGCTTGAAGAGTCCGTGGACGGCGCAACGGGCATCCTTCTGAACATCACCGGGGGCAAAGACCTCGGCCTGTTCGAGGTGAACGACGCGGCGGAGATCATCCAGAACGCCGCCGACCCTAACGCCAACATCATCTTCGGCGCGGTAATCGACGAGTCGATGAGCGACGACGTGCGTGTAACGGTGATCGGCACCGGCTTCGACCACCGTCCCGGTCGCGCGGTTCGCGGCGATCGCAAGCGCCGCGAGACTCGTCCCGACCGCAACCCCCGCATCGACGATCGTCAACGCTCGGCGCTCGAGATCTCCGACGACGACATAGACGTTCCGCCTTTCTTGCGCTGACGCGTGTCGATAACCTGCGCGCGTGCGTCGCACCCCTCTCTACGACCGCCACGTAGCCGCCGGCGCCAAGCTCGTTGACTTCGCCGGTTGGGAGATGCCGGTGCAGTACGCCACCGGTGTGCGCTCGGAGCACATGGCGGTGCGCGGGCGGTGCGGCATCTTCGACGTGTCGCACATGGGCGAGATCGAAACGGTCGGCCCGCAGGCACAGGCGCTCCTGCAGCGGCTGCTTTCAAACGACGTGTCGAAGATCCCCGTCGGAGGGTCCCAGTACAGCGTGCTCTGCGATGAGCGTGGGGGAGCGATCGACGACCTCTTCACTTACCAGGTGGACCCTGACCATTACATAACGGTCACGAACGCCTCAAACCACGAGACCGACCTCGCCTGGTTTCGCGACCACGCCGACGATTTCGAGGTGGAGGTCGTGGATCGTCTCGATGACTACGCGATGCTCGCCGTGCAGGGTCCCCGCGCACGGGAGATCGTGCAGGCGGTCTCCGACACCCCGCTACCCGTTCGCATGACGGTGGGCGAGCGCCGCCTCTCCGGCGCCCAGGTGCTTGTATGCGCCACCGGCTACACGGGGGAGGAGGGTGTCGAGCTACTCGCCTCCCCTGAGGATGCGCCCGCGTTGTGGGACGAGCTGGTACATCGCGGCGCCGTCCCGTGCGGCTTGGGCGCCCGCGACACGCTGCGTTTGGAGGCTTGCTTTCACCTCTACAGCCACGAGCTCTCGCGCGAGCGCAACCCGATCGAAGCGGGGCTCGGCTGGTGCTGTCACGAGGACACAAACTTCATCGGCGCAGAGGCGGTTCGTGCCGTGCGTGCCTCCGGTCCGTCGGAGAAGCTGGTGGCATTCAAGCTCGACGGTCCCGGCATTGCGCGCGAGGGCAACCCCATAAGCGGCGGCGGGGTGGTCACAAGCGGCACGCTCTCGCCATGTTTGGACGTGGGCATCGGCCTCGCCTACGTCCCCGCCGAGCGCTCCGCGGTGGGTACGCCGCTACAGATCGACGTGCGCGGGCGCACGCGCGATGCGCACGTCCACGCCAAGCCCTTCGTCCAGAAGCGAGCATGAATATCCTACCTTTCGATCCATCCCCAACCGAGGAGCCCTGCCGATGGCTGAGGTGAGCTATCCAGACGACCTGCTGTACCACCCCGAACACGACTGGGCTCGCCTGGAGGGCGAGGACGACGTGGCCACGCTCGGTATCACCTGGTACGCGCAGGACGCGCTGGGAGAGGTTGTGTTCTTCGAGCCCCCCACACCCGGCACGACGGTCACCAAGGACGAGCCCTACGCAGAGGTGGAGTCGGTGAAGGCCGTATCTGACGTGGTGGCCCCACTCTCGGGGGAGATAGTCGAGGTGAACGACGCCCTCGGCGACACCCCCAACGCGATCAACGAGGACCCCTACGGCGAAGGGTGGCTCGTGAAGATCCGTCTCTCAGATCCGGCCGAGCGAGGCCAGCTACTCGACGCCGACACCTACACCGCAAGCCTTGGCTAACCGCCGTGCCGGCCACTCTGGGCCGCGTCTCGCCCCGGAACTGGCCGGTATAGCGGCTAGGCTCAAGCCCAGTTGACCACCTATACCTCAGTCACCGACGCCGACCTCGCCGCGATGCTCGCGGCTATCGGGGTGGGCAGCGTCGAGGAGATCTTCGACCGCCAGATCCCCCGTGAGGTGCGCCTCGATCGCCCACTCGCGCTCCCCGACGGGATGTCAGAGCAGGATGTCTACGAGCACCTGCGTGCACTCGCGGCTCGCAACGTCTCCGCCGAGGACGAGCTGTGCTTTCTCGGGGCCGGTATGTACGACCACTACGTGCCTTCCATCGTGGACATGCTGATGGAGCGCTCGGAGTTTCTCACGCCCTATACGCCGTATCAGCCGGAGATCTCTCAGGGTGGGTTGCAGGTCATGTTCGAGTACCAGACCGCGGTCTGTGAGTTGACGGGACTTCCCGTCTCAAACGCCTCGGTGTATGAGGGGCCGAGCGCGGTTGCCTCCGCGGGCTACCTGGCCAAGCTCCACAACGGGCGCAACCGCTTCGTGGTGAGCGCCGGCATTCACCCCCACACGCTCGCCACGCTTCGCACCTACGCCCACGGTTACGGCATCGAGGTTGTAGAGGTGGGGCTCATTGATGGTGTCACCGACCCCGACGCGTGGGGGCGGACGATCGACGAGGACACCTCTGCCGCGATCCTCGCCCAGCCGAACTTCTATGGCGCCGTGGAGGATGTTGCCACGCTCACATCCCTCGCCAAGGCCCAGGGCGGCGAGCAGCTCGTGACCATCGCCCACGTGGACCCGATCGTGCTCGGGGTGCTCACCCCGCCCGGAGACTGCGGCGTGGACGTAGCCGTGGGGGAGGGGCAGTCGCTTGGTAATCGCCTGGACTTCGGTGGCCCTTCGTTCGGCTTCTTCGCGGCCCGCGAGGCTTACTTGCGGCGCATGCCGGGGCGTATCGCCGGCGAAACACGCGACGTGGATGGCCGCCGTGGCTTCGTGCTCACTTTGCAAACGCGCGAGCAGCACATTCGCCGCGAGAAGGCCACGTCGAACATCTGTACCTCACAGGCGCTCAATGCGCTCGCCGGCGTCGTCTACTTGAGCTGGCTTGGACGGCGCGGTTTCGTGGAGCTGGGGGAGCTGCTCCTCAAGCGCACCCACTACGCTCGTTCCACCCTGTGCGCGCTGGATGGCGTGAGCGCGTTTCACTCCCAACCAGCGATCCGCGAGTTCGCGGTGCGCCTCGATGCAGACGTCGCCGCCGTACGTCGGCGTTGCGCGGCCGCGGGGGTCAATCCGGGGGCCGACCTGTTTGCGCTCACCGGACGTGAGCAGGACCGTGGAGGGCTGCTCGTGGCGATCACGGAGCGCCGCTCGCGCGAGCAGATCGACAAGCTCGCCGCCGTGCTCGGCGAGGCCGTGGCGGCCGAGCGTCTGGCCGACAGTGGCGGGGGCTGGGCGGTTGAGATCGGGGCGCGCGCATGAGCCGCGGTGTGGCTTGGCTTGAGGTATCGGTATGAGCGAAAACGGGGGACTCGCGCGTGCGCGTATAAACTCGCATCCGCCCGCACAGCCAACTGAGAGCGCGCTCCAGCGTGAAGAAGCGGTCACGATCTTCGAGCGCGGCGCACCTGGCAGGCGCGCATTTCAGTGCCCCGAGTTGGACGTACCCGACGTGCCGGTGAGCGACCTGCTGCCGGAGGGGATGCATCGCACAGACCCCCCACGTCTACCCGAGGTGTCAGAGCCCGAGCTAGTGCGCCACTACGTGCGCCTCTCAAAGCGCAATTTCGACCTCGATTCGGGCTTCTACCCGCTGGGGTCGTGCACGATGAAGCACAACCCGCGCCTGCACGAGCGCGTGGCGGCGCTACCGGGTCACGCCCGTCTTCACCCGCTGCAGGACCCCGAGCGCTCGCAGGGGGCGCTCGAGCTGATGTGGAACCTGGAACGCGCGCTCTCCGAGATCTCGGGGCTGCCGCACGTCTGTTTGCAACCCTCCGCGGGTTCCCATGGCGAGCTTGCGGGTGTGCTGCTCACGCGCGCCTACCACGAGGCGCGGGGGGAGAGCCGCCACAAGGTGCTCACCCCCGATACCGCGCACGGCACCAACCCGGCGACCGTCACGATGGCGGGCTTCGAAGTGGTGAAGGTCGCCACCAACCCCGATGGAGGGGTGGATCTCGACGATCTGCGCGCCAAGGCCGACACGGATGTGGCGTGCTTGATGCTCACCAACCCCAACACGCTCGGCCTGTTCGACCCGAACATCCAAGAGATAGCCGCGGTGGTGCACGAGGTGGGGGCGACGCTCTACTACGACGGCGCCAACCTTAACGCCGTAATGGGCCTCTCACGCCCCGGAGACATGGGCTTTGACATCGTGCACTTCAACCTGCACAAGTCATTCACCCAACCCCACGGCGGCGGCGGTCCGGGGTCGGGCCCGATAGCGGTATCGGAGCGCATCGCCCCCTATCTGCCGGTGCCGCGGATGGCGCGCATCGAGAGCGATTCAAACGGCACCGCCCCCACCTTCGAACTCGTAGGCGACGGCGACACTTCGATCGGTCGTTTGCGCGGTTTCCAGGGCAACTACGGATGTTTCGTGCGCTCCTACGCCTACATCTGCTCGCTCGGCGCCCCTGGGCTCAAGGATGCCTCTGAAACGGCGGTACTGAACGCCAACTACCTGCTCGCGCGCTTGCGCCAACTCGACGTCTCAGAGCACCTACCGCTGGCCTACGGCGACCTCTGCCTGCACGAGTTCGTCCTTTCGGGCGGGCCGATGAAGCGCAACCTGAAGATCAAGACGCTCGACCTGGCCAAGCGGATGCTCGACTACGGGTATCACCCACCCACGGTGTACTTCCCCCTGCTCGTGGAGGAGGCATTGATGGTGGAGCCCACCGAGACCGAGACCAAGGAGACGCTCGACGCCTTCGCGGAGGCGGTTGCGGAGATATTGCGCGAGGCGCAGGAGGACCCAGAGATCGCGTTGCAAGCGCCCTACACCACACCGGTGCGTCGCCTGGACGAGGTGGGGGCCGCAAAGAACCCGGTTATCCGCCAGCAGCCCTAGAAACTGCGGCACGCACGCTGCTTGTACAAGGGTCTTAGCTGTAGCCTGGCTCGCCGTGCGCATCTTCTCCGGAATACAACCCACGGGCACCAAGCACCTGGGCAACTACATCGGCGCCATCCGCCAATACGTCGCCGGTCAGGATCGCGGCGAGGCGCTCTTCTGCGTGGTGGATCTCCATGCCATCACGGTGGCCTACGACCCCGCCGAGTTGAGGCGCAGCCTGTACGACCTCACCGCGCTGCTGTTGGCCGCGGGCCTCGACCCGGCGCGGTGCATCCTCTTCCGTCAAGGCGATGTGCCTGAGCACACCGAGCTCACCTGGCTGCTGTGCTCGGTGACAGAGCTCGGGAGGTTGCAGCGGATGCACCAGTTCCGCGACAAGTCGGTGGCTCAGCGCGAGCTCGTATCCGCCGGCCTGCTCCTCTACCCGGTGTTGCAAGCCGCCGACGTGCTTGCCTACCGCGCCAACGAGGTGCCGGTGGGGGAGGACCAGCGCGAGCACCTGGAGTTGATGCGCGACGTGGCACGCCGCTTCAACACCCGCTTCGGCGACGGCAATGAGATCCTCGTGGTGCCCGAGCACCGCATCCCCGAGATCGGAGCCCGGGTGATGGACCTGCAGGACCCCACCCGCAAGATGTCAACCACGGGGGGCTCGGAGCAGGGAACGGTGTACGTGCTCGATGAGCCCGAGGCGATAGTCAAGAAGTTGAAGTCAGCCGTCACCGACTCCGGTCGTGAGATCGAACGCTCACCCGAGAAGCCGGGCGTGTCGAACCTGATCGAAATCCTGGCGGTCGCACGCGAGAGGACACCTGAGCAGGTGGAAGCGGACATGCGCGACGCCCGTGGCTATGGCGATCTGAAGGTGGCAACGGCCGAGGCGGTGGTGGAGATGCTCGCGCCCGTGCGCGAGCGCTACACCGAGTTGCGCGCCGACGAGCGGGCGCTTGAGAACGTGCTCGGCGAAGGGGCCGAGCGGGCGCGCGCGATCGCTGCCGAAACGCTCGCCGACGTGCGTGAGCGTATGGGCGTGGGCCCGCCACAGCACACAACCGCCCCCTACTGAGTGGATGCGTCGCGAGCCGTCGGGGGCGCACGGTACGGTGGTTCGGTGACGCTTCCCGCGCTCGACCTCGACCTGGAGATCTTCAGCGGCCCGTTCGACCTCTTGCTCGCGTTGGTGTTGCGCGAGGAGGTTGACCTACTCGAGCTGGAGCTAGCTGACGTGGTGCTCGCCTACCTCGACTACTTGGAGGGCCGCGGTGAGCTCGACCTCGAGACCGCCACCGAGTTCATCGTGTTGATCGCCGCACTGCTGGAACTGAAGTCACGGCTGATGTTGGCCGAGGACGGCGAGGAGCTGCTCGACATCGAGCCGGGCGAGGCGGCAGAGGAGCTGCTTGAGCGGATGCTGCAGGCGCGACGCTACCGATCCGCGTCGACCCACCTCTTGGAGCTGTTCGCGCGTGAGGAGGGGGTCAGGTTTCGAAGCGCCCCGCTGCCCGCGCGCTTGCGCAAGTCGATAGTGGCTCCCACCGATGGCTCGCAGAACCCCGCGGTGCTTGGGCAGGCGATGGGAAGGCTCTTGCGGATGCCCCCCACGATCAGCCTGAAGCACATATCGACCCAACGGGTGACGGTTGCCGAGCGACTCGACGTCCTGCGTGGGTTGCTAGGAAGGGGAAGGTTCTCCTTCGAGGAGGCGGTGAAAGGCGAGGATCGCATGACCGTCGCGGTGACGGTGTTCGCGCTGCTCGAGCTCTACAAGCGCGGTGAGGCGTGGTGGGAGCAAGACGAGAGCTTCGGTGACATCGCGGTGCACGCCGGCCAAGGCGCGGTGGTCGCGCCCACACCATTGCGCGCCCACGCCGGAGGACGCGCACCCTTCCGGGCACACCCTCTGGGGCGCAAGCAGGCGGGATGAGCGAAGAGGAGCCTGGGCAAGAGCACCCTCAGTTTGAGGACACCACCCCGTCTGCCGATCAGGACGGTATGCAAACCGTCGAGATGTCAGGGCAAGCCGATGGGAGGGAGGAGGAGCCCGAGTTCCCCGGCGCGTTCGCGGGCGCGGAGCCGAGCGAGGTCGAGCAGGTCTCGCCCGAACCCACCGACGCCGAGCCCGAGGAGGCGGAGATCGCCGGGGAAGCCCCCGTCGCCAGTGCTCTCGACATCGAGGGTTTGCCCGCGCCCGAGCCGGCAGTAGTGCGTGCCGTGGAGGCGCTGCTGTTTCTCGCCCCCGACCCGCTCAGCCCACAGGAGCTGGCTGATGCGGTAGCTGTGGAGGAGCTTGAGATCATCGCGGCGCTGGCAGAGCTCGCCGAAAGGTATGCCCCGGGTCGCAGTGGTATCCATCTGCGCGAGCTGGGCGGAGGGTTTACGTTCGCAAGCGATCCCGAGACCGAGGACGCCGCACGACGCCTCTTCAGCCGTCCGCGCGCCTCTGCCCTCACACCCGCCCAGGCGGAGACGCTTGCGATCGTCGCCTACCTGCAACCTGTGTCACGCCCAGAGATAACCCGCATTCGTGGCGTGAGTGCCGACTCGGCCGCCTCCACCCTGCTCGAGCGCGGGCTGGTGGAAGAGTCGGGGCGCTCCCAGTTCGGGGCGGTGCTCTACCGCACGACGACGCAGTTCTTGAAGCTGTTCGGGTTGCGCTCGCTCGATGAGTTGCCCGACGTGGCGCAGTGGGACCCGAGCCCAGAGGAGCAGGGGGAGCTGCGAGAGCGGCTGCTGAGGGCAGGCGAGGCGCGCGCCGGTGGTGGTCCCCCCGCGGCGGAGTAGGCTCCCGCGTTGCGGTGTGGGTCCGCCGGCGGCGGGGCAAGGTTCAGGCGGCCCGCGCCGCGAGTTGGCCACAAGCAGCGTCGATGTCGCGCCCGCGGGTGAGACGAATAGTGGCCTCGATGCCACGCTCTTCAAGGGCCTGCTTGAACGCGGCGATGGACTCGCGGGTTGAGCCGTTGTACTGCGAGTCGGTGGGGTTGAAGGGGATCAAGTTGACCTTGAACATGCGCGGCGGCTCATCGGGTCGCCGCGGTGAGAGGAGCTTCGCCAGGGCAACGGCCTGCTCGTAGCGGTCGTTGACGGAGGCGAGCATGACGTACTCGATAAACACGCGCCGGCGCTTGCGGGCGTAGAAGGCGCGGCAGGCGTCGATCACCTCGGCGAGGGGGTAGCGGTCGTTGACAGGCATGAGCTCGCTACGGAGCGCTTCGTCGGCGGCGTGCAGAGAGAGGGCGAGGCGCAACGGCATGTGGGATTCGGCGAGCCGTTCGATCCCGGGGACCCAGCCGACGGTGGAGATAGCGGTGCGGCGGTGGGTGATGCCGATGTCCGGGAGCCGTTCGCACGCGGCGAGAACGTTGTCGAGGTTGAGCATTGGCTCACCCATGCCCATGAAAACGCAATGGTCGATGGGCTCGATGCGGCGAAAGTGAAGCGCCTGGTCGAGGATCTCTGAAGTAGTGAGGTTGCGGGCGAATTTCATACGGCCCGTGGCGCAGAAGGTGCAAGTGAGGGGGCAGCCAGACTGTGAGGAGACACAGATCGAGCGGCGGGAGTCGCGGTAGCGCATGAGTACCGCCTCGATGGGGCGGGAGTCGGCGGTGGCGAGTAGCGCCTTGACGGTGCCATCGGAGGCGGTGCGCTGCTCGCGCAGCTCGAGGCTCGAGAACGGCACCTCCTGAGCGAGGCGCTCGCGCAGCGCGGCGGGGAGGTTGGTCATCTGCCCATAGGAGGGGGTTCCCTTGGCGGCCCACTGCCACACCTGGCGGGCGCGAAAGGGGGGCTCACCAGCGGCGGCGAGGGTGGTGTCCAGCAGGGCGAGGTCCACACCCCTATGGTTGCAGCCCAATGCCTCCTGCCCGTGTGTCATGCGTCTAGCCAAGTACCTGGCCCACGCGGGTGTCGCCTCCAGGCGCGCCGCGGAGGGAATCGTGCGCGAAGGGAGGGTGAGCGTGGGGGGAAGGATCGTTGAGGACCCAGCGTGCGACGTGGACGATGACAGCGGGGTGGCGCTCGACGGGAAGACCCTCGGGGGAGTGGAGAGCCGCGTGCTCTACGTCGTGAACAAGCCGGTGGGGGTGGTGAGCACGGTGAGCGACACACACGGGAGGCCCACGGTGGTGGGGCTCGTGGAGGGGGAGTCGCGGCGGTTGTACCCCGTGGGGCGCTTGGACGCCGATTCGAGCGGGTTGATGTTGTTGACCAACGACGGGGCGCTCGCCCATCGTTTGACACACCCGAGCTTTGAAGTGCAGAAGACATATCGGGCGAGAGTGGGCGGAGGGCCGGTGGGGGAGGAGGCGTTGCGCAAGTTGCGCGAGGGGGTGTCGCTGGAGGATGGAGTCACGGCGCCGGCACGGGTCCGGCGGATGGGTGGGGGCATCATCGAGATCACCATCCACGAGGGGAGGAACCGCCAGGTGAGGCGGATGTGCGAGGCGGTGGGGCATCCGGTACGTGAGCTCGAACGCGTGGCGTTCGGTCCGCTGAAGCTCGGAGCGCTGGCGTTGGGTGGGTGCCGGAGGCTTGGTAGGGGCGAGGTGGAGCGGTTGCGCCGCGAAGGTGCCTAGAATCGCGGCGGATGCAGCAACGTGTATATGCCCTGAGGGGCGCGATCTCGGTGCAACGGGACGACGCCGAGCAGATTTTGGAGGCCACGACCGAGTTGATGCGGGAGATCGTGGACCGCAATGCACTCGATGTGGAGCAGGTGGTGAGCTGCATCTTCACGGTCACCGACGACCTCAGCGCGGAGTTCCCGGCCGTAGCGGCACGGGCGCTGGGTTTCGAGCGGGTGCCGTTGCTGTGCGCGCGGGAGATCCCAGTGCCAGGTTCTTTACAACGGGTGATCAGGGTGTTGATCCACTATTACGCCGATGAGGGGCACGAGGCCAGGCACGTGTATCTGCGTGAGGCGGCGACACTGCGCGAAGACCTGCAGGCAGCGCAGTAGCGTGCGACGAGTTACGTAGGCGGATCGGGGGAAAGGAACAGGGCATGGACGCGGTGCGGTCAACCGGGAGGGTTCTGTGGGCGGTGGTGTGCGTATGCGCGACCCTTGCGCTTGCGGCAACCTCCGCCCAGGGCGCCCCCGAGCCCCATCCGCATGTGGGCAAGCTGCCCGGGTATCCCGTGATGCGTGGGGTGGTGCCGGTGCTTGGGTCGAAGGCGGCGGTTGACGCGCACGAACGGCTTGTGAAGAGCGCGTTTGTCGCTCGCGCTCGTCATGCGAGCGGGCTGACGGGGGTGACCGAACCCAACGAACAGTTCATCTCCGCATGCAGAGAAGAAGCGGTTTTCGCATCGACTCAAGACGTGTGTTATCGGGGTGGCCCGGTCCTGCGCAACCCGACGATCCACCTGATCTTCTGGCAAGGCGAAGTCGAAGAAGACATCTCCAAGGAACCGCACGTCAAGTTGTTCCCCCTCGGTTACGTCGAAACGGTAAAGCGATACTTCGAAGATCTGGTTCACGACAATGGAGCGCAAACAAACGTCTTTGCGATCGACCCGCAATATTTCGACGAAAACGTCAAAGGCGAACTCGTTCCGGGCGAATACGCGCTCTCGTTTCAAAAAGAAGTCGATATCACGGTAGACACCACGAAGTTTCCCGAACACGCGACCGGTGGTTGCACAGACGAAACCGTCAGTTCGGAAGGCCCGTGCCTGCTCGACTCCGACATTCAAAAAGAGGCCGAAAAGGTCGCCGGGACGAGCACCAAGGGTCTTCGAGACATCTACGTCGTGTTCACGCCGCCGGGTGTAGGCGGTTGCTTTGGAGAAGGCTCTGGCGAGTGCGCCTACCGGCAGTATTGCGCCTACCACGGCGACTTCGGCGGCGACGGCCACACGCCAGGTGACCAAACACTGTACGTCGATCTTCCCTACCTGGGCGAAGTGGCTGGATGTGACTTATTCGTGCACCCCAACGAAGTTGTGTCGCTGTTGGAAGAAAAAAATCACGAAGATCACGGCGCGGACGCGGTGATCGACACGGCGTCGCACGAGGTCAATGAGACGATCACCGACCCGATCGGAAGTCAATGCGAGAGCGGTGCAAAAGGCGCGAGCGAATGTGAGCCCAACTCCTGGACGGATGTGATCGGCCAAGAGGTCGCCGACAAGTGTCTCCCGCCTGAGAGCACTGTGTTCGGGACCTACGGTGAGCCCCTTGGGGAGTTGTTGCCCGGTCGGGGAGCGAGTCTTTACAACCAGAACATCGCAAGCGACCACTATTGGACCCAGCGCGAGTGGAGCAATGAAGCGGGGCTGTTCGAAGGTGGTTGCGTGCAACGTGTTATCAACGCGAGCTTCACAATCTCGGCAGGCGGTCGAGCGACGGTACCGATAACGCTCGACGGTTCGCCTTCGGGCGCGCCTGGCGATCCGGCGGTCTACTGGGTGTGGAACTTTGGTGGGGGGGAACAGGTGGGGACGGCGAGCCCCACGATCTCGCACGCCTTCGCCGAAGCGGGCGAACAGGTCGTGGCGCTCACCGCGTATGACGCCTACGGCAACTCCGAGGCCACCGTCGAGAGCTTCAGCATCGGGGCGGCTCCTATACCGCCGCCCCCTCCGGCGCCGTTGACGATCACCGTCAAGCAGCCCATCTTGCCGGTGCATTTGACAGCGGGGCAAATGGGGACCAGGCTCGGTTTGCGGGCGACGAAGCTCTCCGGCAAGGGTCCCTTCTCGCTCGGCCACGCTGAATGTCCGCCCGCGTGCGGGGTGACGATCCAGCTGTATGCGAAGGTGCCTGTGGCGCCGGGTAGCCACCAAACGACCAAGCTCGAACTCATCGGCAGCGCTCACTTCAAGCTCGCCGCGAAAGGCACCCGAAAGCTCGTGTTGTCCTTGAACGCAAAGGGCCGAGCGCTCGAGCGAGTGCACCGCTCCCTGCGCTGCCGGCTGGTTGTGACGGTCGAAGGCCAGGAAGGCGGGACGTGGCAGATCGTGCGTTTGCCGACGCTCACGCGCTGAATCGCCACAATAGGCCCGTGGCACTCGAGTTCTCAGAGCGCATTTCGCGCATCCCCTCCTATCCGGCGGCGGGCGGGTACGCCGAGCGCGCACCCAAGGTGAAGCTCGCCTCCAACGAGTCGCCGTGGCCGCCGCTCCCCGCCGTGGTTGAGGCGATCCAAAGTGCCCTACCCACGCTCAACCGTTACCCCGACCCAACCAACTCGTTGCTGCGGGCACGGCTGTCCGAGCGCTATGGGGTGCCCACGTCGCGCATAGCGATCGGTAACGGCTCGTGCGACATCCTGCTCGCGGCCGGTGAGGCGCTGCTCGAGCCCGGCGCCGAGCTCGTGTATGCGTGGCCTTCGTTCTCGGTGTACCCGCACCTGAGCGCCGCCTCGGGTGCCCGTGCGGTGACGGTGCCTCTCGACGCGAACGATGGTCACGACCTGGACGGCATGCTGCGCGAGGTCACCGCCGCCACGAGGCTCGTGATCGTGTGCAACCCCAACAACCCCACGAGCACCGCTCTCCCGCTTTCCTGGATTGCCGACTTCGTGGCGGAGGTGCCGCGGCACGTGTGCGTGATCGTGGACGAGGCCTACTGCGAGTTCAACCTGCTGGAGGACCCCGACGCGTCGATCGAGCTACTCGACACTCACCCAAACCTCGTGCTGTTGCGCACCTTCTCGAAGGTTTATGGGCTGTGCGGGCTGCGGGTGGGGTTCGCGTTGTGTGGCTCGGAGGATCTACCGCGCGCGGTGGACCAGGTGCGCCAACCTTTCTTCTGCAACGCGGTCGCCCAGGTGGCGGCGGTGGAGGCGCTCTCCCACCAGGACGCCGTTACTGATCGTGTGACAAGAACGATCGCAGAGCGCATCTCTGTGGATGAGCGGTTGCGTGCGCTCGGGCTCGAGCCGGCGGAGTCGCAAGCCAATTTCTGCTGGTTCGGCCTGGGCGAGGAGGACCCCGAGGTGGCTGTTGAGCGCGAGGCCGAGGTGATGCGAGGGCTGGCCGAGCGGGCAGTACTGGTGCGGGGAGGGGGGGCGCTAGGGAAGCCGGGCGCACTGCGCGTCACCTATGGCACGAGCGAGGAGAACGCGATCTTCCTTGATGCGTTGGCCGAAGTCATCTAGGGCAATACACGCTCCAACCACAGCGGTTTGATCTTGCTTGGGCATGAAGAGTCTGAGACGATCGTCTCTCAGGGCTCGACTTGGCGCGGAGTGTCTGCTACAAAGCCTGTGGACGATCATGCAGACGATCACCTCGACATCCGCCGCCGCATCCCGCGTGTCGTATTGGTCGTTTCGCTGCGCCTGGCGATTTAGCTAGGCGCTCCGACCTGGCCCCCGTCCCGTGAGGTGGAGGCCAAACAGGTCGCAAGGGTCCCTGCTGGGGACCGGGCGCCGCTCCAGCGGCCTTACAGGCCCCGCCGACCGGCTCACGGCACACGAGCAGGACAAACCAACCCGTCACTTGAAAGGATTGAGCAGATGATGATCGTCATGAAGGAGGACGCGACCGATGAGCAGATCGGAGCGGTGATAGAGAAGATCGAGGGCGCCGGGGCGCTCGCCCACCCGATCAAGGGCGCGCGGCTCACCGTGATCGGCGCGGTGGGGGATGTCGAGCAGGACATCAACGTCGCCGGGCTCGGTCTCGAGGGCCAGCCGGGGGTGGATCGAGTGATGCCGATCCTCAAGCCTTACAAGCTGGCCTCCGCGCAGATCCGCCACGGGGAGCGAACGGTGCTCGAGATAGAGGGGCGCAAGATCGGAGGCGACCACTTCGCGTTGATCGCCGGTCCCTGCACGGTGGAATCGCACGAGCAACTGATGGAAACGGCCGATGTGGTGAAGGATGCGGGCGTGGCGATGCTGCGCGGGGGCGCCTACAAGCCGCGCACCTCACCATACGCTTTCCAGGGGCTCGGCCAGGAGGGTTTGCGCTTGCTCGCCGAGGCGAGGGAGCGCACCGGTTTGCCGATTGTCACCGAGTTGATGGACGCACGCGACCTGGAGCCGGTGCTCGAGGTAGCGGACGTGATCCAGGTGGGCGCCCGCAACATGCAGAACTTCCCGCTGCTCGCGGAGATCGGTCGCTCGGGGCGTCCCGTGCTGCTCAAGCGCGGCCTATCGGCAACCCTTGACGAGCTCTTGATGGCGGCGGAGTACGTGCTCAAGGAAGGCAACCCCAACGTGATGCTGTGCGAGCGGGGTATCCGCACGTTCGAGAACTCCTACCGCACGACGCTCGACCTGCAGGCGGTACCGGTGCTCAAAGAGCTCTCTCACCTGCCGGTCGTGGTCGACCCGAGCCACGCCGCCGGACGGCGTTCGCTCGTGGCGCCTATGTCGCTCGCGGCGGCGGCCGCCGGGGCCGATGGGATCATCGTTGAGGTGCACCCGAACCCCGACGAGGCCCTCTGCGACGGGCCGCAGGCGCTGCTGGCCGACGATTTCGCCGAGTATGTAGCCGCGGTCGAGCGCGTTGCCGCGCTCGCGGGGAAGGCGTTCAGCACGGCGTGAGCACATTGAAGGTGGCGGTGCTCGGGGTCGGGCTGATCGGAGGCTCCATCGGCCTGGCCGCAGGCCGCCGGGTTGGCGCGCACGTAGTGGGCTACGACCCTGACGCCGAGGCCCTCTCAAGAGCGGTCGCGGTGGGAGCGATAGGAGAGACGGCGAGCGATATCGCCACGGCAGTCAAGGACGCCGACTACGTTTTCATCGCCACACCCGTGGGGTCAGCAGTTGAGGTTGCGCGCGCCGCAGTGGCCGCTGCCGGGGGGGAGTGTGTGTTGAGCGACGTAGGCTCCACCAAGCGCCACATTGCACGTGAGATCAGGGAGCCCCATTTCGTCCCCGGCCATCCCCTCGCCGGGGCGGAGACAGCGGGTGTGGAGGGCGCCCGTGAGGATCTGTTCGACGACGCCCTCTGGTATCTCACCCCCACGGACGCAGGTGAGGCGCCGGCGCTTGCGCGAATCACGGGTTTGATCGAACAGTTCGGCGCCACCCCGGTGGCCATCGAACCCGACGCTCACGACCGGCTGATGGCGAGCGTGTCGCACCTGCCGCATGTGCTCGCAAACGTGCTCGTCTCCCAGGCCGTGCGCTCGGCGCCCGCGCCGACCGCCACTACTTCCGGCACGGTGGCACTCGGCACCAATCCGAGCTTTCGTGACGCCACACGCGTGGCGGGGGCCAATACGGCGATTTGGACCGACATATACATGTCCAACGCCGACCTGCTTGCCGAGGTTCTGGATGAGACGATCCGGGAGCTCAGTGGCGTGCGCGATGCGCTGGACTCCGAGGACGCGGTGGCACTCGCGACCTGGAACGAGCGGGCGCGCGAAGCGCGCGACCGCCTCAGCGGCGACGGCGCCAAACTGGGGCGGAATGGCGATAGCGGGCGTGTAACGCCTCCCCCGGCGCAAGGCCCGTAGGGTTAGGGGCGCCATGGACGCGCGCTTTGAGCCATCTCGAGGGTTGCACGGGGAATACAAGGCCCCGGCGGACAAGTCGATATCCCACCGTGCCGCCCTGCTCGGCGCGATGGCCTCCGAGCCGACGCGCATCGAGAACTATCTGCACGCCGCCGACACCGACTCCACGCTCGCGGCGGTACAAGCGCTCGGCGCGCTAGTGGACGAGCGCGATGGTGTCATCACGGTACGGGGCACGGGTTTGCGCGAGGCGCGGGTGCCGGCGGGGCCGATAGACGTGGGTAACGCGGGCACGCCGTTGCGTCTGCTGCCGGGCTGGCTGGCCGCGCAGGAGGACCGTTCCTTCACGCTCGACGGCGACGAGTCGATCCGTCGCCGGCCCATGGACCGCGTGGCCGAGCCGTTGCGTCAGATGGGCGCGGAGATCGACGCGCGCGAGGACCGGTTCGCGCCGGTCACTATTCACGGTGGCCGGTTGCGTTCCATCTCCTATGAGGTACCGGTTGCAAGCGCTCAGGTGAAGTCGTGTGTGCTGCTCGCGGCCCTTGCCGCGGACGGCGTTACGACCGTGGGGGAGCCCTCGCGCAGCCGCGACCACACCGAGCGGATGCTGTTGCGCGCCGGGGTCAACATCCACCGCAATGGCAAGCACGTCACTGTGGTGAACGCCGACGAGCTGGTTCTCGACCGGGTGGTGGTGCCAAGCGACCTGAGCTCGGCCGCGTTCGCGATAGCCGCCGCGGTGCTGGTGCCCGGCTCACGCTTGCTCGTGCGTGATGTCGGCGCCAACTGGACCCGTACGGGCTTCCTGCGCATCGTTCAGCGTATGCGTGGCATCGTGCTCGGCGACCTGGAGGATGAGAGCGGGGAGCTCATCCCAGACGAGCCGATCTGTGACCTCGATGTCGCGCATGGGGCTCTCGAGGGCACGTATGTGGAGCCGGAGGAGGTGCCGCTCGCCATCGACGAGTTGCCGCTGGTGGCGTTGCTTGCCTGCTTCGCGGAGGGTGAAACGGTTGTGCGTGGAGCCCATGAGCTGCGGCTGAAGGAGTCGGATCGCATCGCCACGGTCGTGGACGGCTTGCGTGGTCTTGGCGCCGACATCGACGCGCTGGAGGACGGTTTCGCCGTCGCCGGCACCGGTGGCCTCAAGGGCGGCGCCATCGACGCGGCGGGCGATCATCGCATGGCGATGATGGGGGCGGTCGCGGGACTGGCCTCGCGCGAGGGTGTGACGGTGCACGGGATGGAGGTCGCGTCGGTCTCCTATCCGGGGTTTGTACGCGATCTGAGGACGCTCGCCTCGTAATGATCGTCGCGATCGACGGGCCCGCCGGTGCCGGCAAGTCGACGGTGACACGAGCGCTGGCGAGCAGGCTCGACTTCACCTACCTCGACAGCGGCGCGATGTACCGCTGCGTGGGGCTGCTCGCGCTCGAATCGCCCGATCGTGCGCCGGCAGAGCTTGCGCGTGCCGCTCGCATCGAGTTTGCCCCAGCTGTGGACGCCGGAGCGTCCGAGCTGCGCGTGCTGCTCGGCGGGCGTGATGTGACTGGGGAGATCCGTACGGCGGAGGTCTCAGAGGCCGCATCGCGAGTCGCGGCCGATGTGGAGGTGCGCAAGGCGCTGGTTGCCAAGCAGCGCGCCCTCATCGCCGCGGGCGATTGGGTGGCGGAGGGACGCGACATCGGCACGGTGGTTGCGCCCGAGGCCGAGCTGAAGGTGTACCTGGACGCTGACCCGACCGAGCGCGCCCGCCGGCGGGCCGCAGAGCTTGGTGGCGATGAGGAGATCGTCCGGGCCGAGCAGGTATTGCGCGACCAGCGCGACACCATGCGCAAGCACAGTCCACTGGAAGCGGCTCCAGGTGCTGTCGTGCTCGACACAACGGATATGAGCATCGAGCAGGTGGTGGAGCGCATCGCGGGCCTCGCCCGCGCCGTGCGCCCCAAGGCCTGAAAGGCAGACCTCCCGGGCGTCGAATGTCTGCGGTTGTGTCCGGCGCCTCCCGGTCGCGTGTCCAGGCCGGTCATACTGGCCCGATGCAGAAGGTGGCCATAGTCGGATACCCCAACGTGGGCAAGTCCTCACTAGTCAACCGTTTGGCGGGGACGCGCGAGGCGGTCGTGCATGAGCGGCCGGGGATCACGCGTGACCGCAACGAGATCGAGTGCGAGTGGGGTGGGCGCACGTTCACGCTGATCGACACCGGCGGTGTCGACTTCCAGGACGAGGACCCCCTGTCGGGCTCAATCCGCGAGCAGGCACGCGCGGGGCTCTCAGACGCCGAGGTGGCGGTGCTCGTCGTGGACGCCCGCGCCGGTGTGCGTCCTGGGGATGAGGAGATGGCCGACCTCATGCGCCGCTCGTCACTACCGACGATCGTGGCGGCGAATAAGTGCGACGGTGTGGCAGATCTGCCGCTGGCAGCGGACTTCCATCGCCTCGGGTTGGGTGAGCCACTTGCGGTGTCGGCGGCCCAGGGTCTCGGTACCGGCGACCTGCTCGACCGGATCGTGGAGCTACTTCCGCCTGAGGAGGAGGACGATCGCGGCGAGGAGGAGATTCGCCTGGCCGTGATCGGTCGTCCCAACGTGGGCAAGTCCTCGCTTGTGAATCGGTTCCTCGGCGAAGACCGTGTGATCGTCTCAGATGTGGCGGGCACCACCCGCGACGCGATTGACACGCCTCTCGAAGTCGATACCCCGGATGGCACAGGCGTCCGTCGCCTCGTGCTGATCGACACGGCGGGTATGCGCCGCCAATCAAAGGTGACCGACTCGGTTGAGTATTACACCACCTTGCGTTCCCAGCGGGCGGCCGAGCGCGCCGACGTGGTGCTGGTGGTGTGCGATGCCACCGACGGTGTCACCTCCCAAGATCTGCGCGTCGCGGAGCTTGCGATGAAGGCCGGTTGCGCCACCGCGATCGTGCTCAATAAGTGGGACCTCAACGAAGGCACCGAGGCCGACCTGGACCACGAACGCGCGGTGGTGGCCGCCAAGCTGCGCTTGCGCCCACGCGTGCTCACCGCCAGCGCCAAGACCGGTCGCAACGTGGGGCGTCTGATCACCGAGGCGATTGCGCTGGGGGACCGCCGTCGCGGGCGTATCCCCACGTCTGAGCTGAACCGCTTCCTCGCGGAGGCGGTGCAGGCGCGCCAGCCACCCGTGGGCACGCGTAGAGGGTCGAGCCAGCATCGTTTGAAGCTGATCTACATGGCTCAGATCGGGGAGCGCCCGCCGCGCTTTGCGATCCAGGTGAACTCGCGAGCGAGGGTCACACGCGACTACGCCTACTTCATCGAGAATCGCTTGCGTGCGCGCTACAACATGGACGGGGTGCCCTTGATCGTGGACTTCGTGGAGCGCGGCGGCCGCACGCGCGAGCGGGCCGCGTAGACGTACTCGCAACATCCCTGGCGGCTCCAGCGGGTGGGGTGAATAGACTTATCCGCCACTTCTTCCCGCGAGACCTGTGGAGCCGATCCCCAAGCTATGAGCCATCATTCCGATAAAGAGTTCCTGTTCACCTCCGAGTCGGTCACGGAGGGTCACCCCGACAAGATCGCCGACCAGATCTCAGACGGCGTGCTCGACGCCGTGCTCACCGACGACCCCTACGGTCGCGTGGCCTGCGAGACGCTGGTCAACACCGGTCTGATCGTGGTGTCCGGTGAGATCTCCACCGACACCTACGTGGACATCCAGGAAATCGCGCGCGAGACAGTGCGCAAGATCGGCTACGACAACGCCGCTTATGGATTCGACTGTGACACGTGCGCGGTGATCAACGCGATCGACAAGCAGTCGCCTGACATCGCCCAGGGTGTGGATGCTGCTTATGAGACACGCCACGACCCGGCCGATGAGGACGAGCTCGATGTCGCCGGAGCCGGCGACCAGGGCATGATGTTCGGGTACGCGTCGAACGAGACCGAAGAGCTGATGCCACTGCCGATCTCGCTCGCGCACAAGCTCTCAAAGCGCCTGGCCGAGGTGCGCAAGGGCGAGGTGCTGCCCTACCTTCGCCCCGACGGCAAGACGCAGGTGACGGTGCGCTATCAGGACGGCCGTCCGGTGGAGATCGAAAAGATCCTCATCTCAACCCAGCACGCCGACGGCATCGACTCCGAGACATTGATCAAGCCCGACCTGTTCGAGCACGTCCTTCACCCTGTGCTCCCCGCCGAGCTGTATGACCAGAAGAAGCTGATGAAGAACTTCCTCGTGAACCCCACGGGTCGCTTCGTGATCGGCGGTCCGATGGGCGACTGCGGCTTGACAGGACGCAAGATCATCGTCGACACCTACGGCGGGATGGCTCGTCACGGCGGCGGCGCCTTCTCCGGTAAGGATCCCTCCAAGGTGGATCGCTCCGCCGCTTACGCGGCGCGGTGGGTCGCCAAGAACATCGTCGCGGCCGGTTTGGCCGACCGCGCCGAGGTGCAGGTGGCCTACGCCATCGGCGTAGCCCGCCCGGTGTCGGTGATGGTGGAGACGTTCGGCACCGAGAAGATCGGCCGCGGGCAGATCGCAAAACTGGTGGACGAGCACTTCGACCTGCGCCCCGGGGCGTTCCGCGAGGAGCTCAAACTGCACCGTCCGATCTACCAGAAGACCGCCGCTTATGGCCATTTCGGTCGCGACGACCACGATTTCACGTGGGAGAAGACCGACAAGGCCGACGCGCTGCGCTCCGCCGCCGGGCTCTCGCCCGCCGGCGCCACCGCCTGAGACCAACCAAGGAGCAGCCGGCGCTCACGGGTGGTGAGCGCCGGTCGAACTGATGGTCCGACCCCCCATCTAGTGTGGGGTGGTGTCAGCGATAGCCCAAGTTGAGCCCATGACCACGGCCCGCGCACTGCGTGGCCCGTTCGACTATCTCCTCCCTGAGGAGTTGCGCGAAGGCGTGCAGGTAGGCTCGATGCTCGTCGTCCCCTTCGGACGCCGCCAAATACTGGGTGTGGTGACCGCGCTGGCCGACCACTCCGAGGTCTCACAGGAGAAGCTGCTCCCACCCCTACGGGCATTGGAGCTCGGCGTTCCCATCGATCTCGTGGCGCTCGCCGAGTGGCTTGCGCAGGAGTACTGCTCCACGCTCGCCCGCGCGCTCTCACTCGTGCTCCCCCCAGCTGCGACCCGTCGCCTCAGCGGACGCAAACGACGCGTGGCGCCCGCCCGCCCCGAGCACATCCCCGTGGGCGCCCGTACCCCTGGTCCGCCGTCGCTCACCGACGAGCAGGCCAGGGCGTTGGCCGATCTCTCGGCGGCGCTCGCCGAGAACACCCCGCAGACGCGTTTGCTCGCCGGCATCACCGGGTCAGGCAAGACGGAGGTGTATTTGCGGATCGCCGCCGAGGCGCTCCAGCGGGGCCACGGCACGATCGTGCTCGTGCCGGAGATAGCGCTCACGCCCCAGATCGTGGGCCGCTTCATCGAACGCTTCGGCGACACCGTCGCGGTACTTCATTCGCGCCTCACTGTGGCCCAGCGCCGTGAGGAATGGCGGCGACTGCGTGTCGGGGAGGCACGCGTGTGTGTGGGTCCGCGCTCCGCGGTGTTCGCCCCGATCGAGCGGCTGGGGTTGATCGTGATCGACGAGGAGCACGACGGTTCCTACAAGCACGAGGGTGACCCCCGCTACGACGCGCGCAACGTGGCCGCCAGGCGCACGCGCGACTGCAACGCGTTGCTGCTACTCGGCAGCGCCACCCCCCGTCCGGAGAGCGTCCACGCCGCCGGCGCGACGAGCATCCGGGCGTCCGCGCCGGGGGCAGAGCCGGTCGGCGTTGCGGTGGACGGCGCGATGAGCGCATCCGGGCTCCTGCGGCTCTCGCGGAGGGTGGACGGCCGGCCATTGCCACAGGTGACTGTGCTTGACATGCGAAGCAGTCAAGAACACGGCCTGCACCCACTCACCGCGCAAGCGCTTGCCGATGTGCGGGCCTCGCGGGGTAAGGCGATCGTGCTGCTCAACCGTCGTGGCTGGTCGAACTTCCTCACCTGCCGTGCGTGTGGGCGCGTGTGGTGCTGTCCGCAGTGCGACGTGGCGCTCGTGTTGCACCGGGCGCAGGGGCGCGTGGCGTGCCACCACTGTGGGCACTCCGAGCACGCGCCGCGACGTTGCGAGTGTGGTTCTACCTCGGTTGCCCGCCACGGCGCCGGTACCGAGCGTGTGCAACACGATCTCCAGAGCACACTGGAAGAAGGCGACTTCCCCGTGTTCCGGCTCGACGCGGACACCGCCGGCGAGGAGGATGGCCCGGGCGGTGTGGGCGCGTTGCTCGCCCGCTTTCAGGAGGCGCCCGCAGGCGTGCTGATCGGTACGCAGATGGTGGCCAAGGGTCACGACTTCCCCGACGTCACCCTTGGGGTGGTGCTCGATGCCGACGCCACGCTGCGCTTCCCCGACTTCCGCGCGGAGGAGCGCACGTTCGCGCTCGTGACTCAACTGGCCGGGCGCGTGGGGCGCGGCGAATCGTGCCCGCCCGCCCGCGTGCTCGTGCAGACGATCGCACCGCATGCCAGATCTATCGTTCATGCCGCCACGCACGACAGCGACGGTTTCCTGCAAGGCGAGCTCGAGCGCCGCGAGGCGCTTTCCTATCCGCCTTTTTCGACGCTCGTGCGGATAGTGTGCGCCTGCGAGAACGCCGCGCGCGCACACGCAGCCGCCGAGGCCGTACGTGCCGGTATTTCAGGCGCGGGCACGCGCGTGCTTGGTCCGGCGGCGCTCTTTCGCCTGCGCGGGCGTGAGCGTCAGGTGCTCGTGGTCAAGGCATCGCCAGAGCATCGTTCAGCGACCATCGGGCACATCGGCGAGGCCGTTCAGCACGTCGCCGAGAAGCGCGCACATTCGCGCGTGAGCTTCAGCGTGGACGTGGATCCTCAATAGCCACCGGAGCCGCGCTCACGAAGCTCGTGGCCCTATCCTTTGCGGGAATGAGCGACGAGGAGATGATGGACGCGGAGGTCGAGCCCGAGGAGGGCGCCCCCACCGCGGCCGAACTCGATCCCGAGACCAGGGCGCGCCGCGATGCGGCGCTGCGCCATGTACGCAAGTTCGGGGACCCCGTGTTGCGTGCCACCGCGCTCCCGGTCGACCGCTTCGATGCGGCGCTCGAAGATGAGATCGAGCGGATGGGCGAGCTCATGCACGACGCGCTCGGTGTCGGGCTGGCGGCGACTCAGCTCGGGGTGCTCCACCGCGTGCTCGTCTACCGTGCCTACACAGAGGACCCCCTCACCGTGCTGGTCAACCCAGTGATCGAGTGGAGCAGCGATGAGATGGAGGCTGCCGAGGAGGGGTGTCTCAGCCTGCCGGGTGTGCACGTCGAGGTTGAGCGGGCGGCGCGCTTGCGCGCACGCGCAAGCAATGTGTATGGCGAGGAGATTGTCGTTGAGGTCGAGGGTCTCGAGGCGCGTATCATCCAGCACGAGGTGGATCACCTCGACGGCATCCTCATTCTCGACCGCGTCTCGCGCGAGCAGCGCAAGCAGGCGATGAGGGCGATGCGCGAAGCCGTCACCGCCGCCAGCGTGGCTTAGGGGCATCCGCGGCCCACCGCCACGGATAGGCAGCCGCCCTGGTGCGCACCGTATTTCTCGGCACCTCCGAGTTCGCCGCAACCGTGCTCGAGCGGCTCGTCGGCGGCCATGGTCGGCCCGACGATCATTGCCCCTCGCTGGTGCTTACTCGCCCCGACCGGCCCGCCGGCCGCGGTCGCAAACTCACCCCGCCCCCCGTGGTGGAGCGTGCTCGCGTGCTCGGGCTGCGTGTGGCGCAACCTGAGAACGTCAACGACCCCGCCACGCACGATCTGATCGCGAGTGTGAAGCCGGAGGTGCTCGTCGTGTGTGCCTTCGGCGCGCTCATCAAGGAGCCGCTGCTATCCGGGTATGAGCTGCTGAACGTGCATCCCTCGCTACTGCCGCGCTGGCGCGGGGCGGCGCCGGTGGAGCGCGCGATCATGGCCGGCGACACGGGGACGGGGGTCTCGATCATGCGTCTCACCGCCGGCCTGGACAGCGGCCCGGTGTGCCTTGCGGCAAGCGAGCCCATCGGCCCCGATGACACCTACGGGACGCTTGCGCCACGACTCGAGCGCCTTGGCGGCGAGTTGCTCGTGGATGCGCTCGACACGCTCGATCGTGGCGAGTCGCTTCAGTTCGTCGAGCAGGACGAGCGCCTGGTGACCTACGCCGAGAAGATCGCAGCAGCCGACCGCGAGCTCGACCCGACTTATCCGGCGGCCGATCTCGAGCGGATCGTGCGTGCGCTCAGCCCACACATCGGCGCGCGTGTGGTGCTTTCTGACGGAACCATGTTGGGGGTGAGCGAGGCAACGCTCGCACCTCCCGACACGCCTCCCGGTGAGGGGGTGTACGAGCACGATGACCGGCTGCTACTTGCCTGCGCACCAGGCACGCTCGAACTACTTGCGGTGCAGCCGCCTGGCAAGCGCACGATGGACGCGGGGGCTTACCTGCGCGGACATGCCCGCTAACGCGCGCGTGTGCGCATATGCGGTGATCCGCCGTGTGTTCGAGCAGGGCGCCTACGCAGACCGTGCGCTCCAAACCGAGGCCGGCACGCTCGACGCGCGCGACCGCGCGCTTGCGATGCGACTTGCCTACGGCACCATCCAACGCCGTGGCACGCTCGATTACTTGATCGAACAGCTTGCCGGACGTCCTGCCGCAAAGCTTGACGCGCCGCTGCTCGCCGCTCTACGCCTTGGGCTCTACGAGCTGCTCTACACAAGCGGGGCCCCCGACCGCGCGGTGGTGGCCGACACGGTCGAGCTGGCAAAGACGAGTGGCCCGCGTGGCGCGCATGGTCTCGTCAACGCGGTGCTGCGGCGGGCGGGCCGGGAAGGTCGGGATGCGTTGCTTGGCGGTCTGCGCGAGGACACACCCGAGGGGGCCGCGGTCATGCACTCCCATCCGCAGTGGATCGCGCGGCTGTGGTGGGAGGAGCTGGGGGAGACGGACGCAAGGGCGCTCCTTGCTGCCGACAACGATCCGGGTGAGCTCGCCTTGAGGGTGAACAAGCTCGTGGCCGAGCCGGCAACGGTCGCAGAGACGCTTGGCACGGCGACCCACACCGACCCGGAGTTGCCCGAGGCGCTCGTGCTCGACGGTCCGCTTGACCTGCACCGATCGGAGGCTTGGCGCACCGGCTCAGTCATCGCGCAGTCACGCGCGGCGATGCTCGTGGCGCGCGCCCTCGATCCCCAGCCCGGCGAGCGTGTGCTCGACCTGTGTGCGGCGCCCGGTGGCAAGAGCACACACATCGCCGCCCTGATGGGCGAGGAGGGCGAAGTGCTCGCGGTTGAGCGCAACCCGGCGCGTGCCGCCGCTCTGCAAGAGACGGCCAAGCGGCTTCATGCCCACAGCGTGCGGGTGGAGCTCGCCGACGCCGCTAGGCCACGAGCGGAGGGGGCGGTGTTCGATCGTGTTCTCGTCGACCCGCCCTGCTCGGGGCTCGGCACGCTGCAGTCGCGTCCTGACCTGCGTTGGCGTGTTACGCCCGAGCATGTGCGCGAGATGGTGAGCATCCAGTCAAAGATTCTCGCCGCCGGTGCCGCGGCGCTCCGTCCGGGCGGGGTGCTGGTCTATTCGACCTGCACGATCTCCCCGCTCGAGAATGAGCGACAGATCGAACGATTCCTGAATGAGAACTTAGGATTCCAACTCGATGACCTTACGTGTGAGCAGACCATCCACACCCACCCGCGAGCGCCCAAGTTCATGTTGACGATGCCCCACCGCGAGCACACCGCGGGCTTCTTCGTGGCGCGCATGCGGCGGGAAGGTGGCCCTTCCCCGGATAGGCTCTAACGCAAATGGAGGACGGTCATCCCACATCTGAGAAAGATCCCGTCAACCTCGGGCCGCTGTGCCCGAACTGCGCGGAGCCGTGGTTGCGTCCCACCAACCTTCCGGGCAGGTACCGCTGCGTTTACTGCCTGCACCGTTTCGAGCTCTCCTCGGTGTGCCCAAACTGCGGCGAGCATTCCACCATTGTGCGCATGTCATCCACCGCCATCCTTAAGTGCAATAACTGCGGCGACAGCATGTTGATGGCCATCTGACGGCGTGGACTGAAAGGATCTGAGCGTGGCAACTAGAGATCTCTTGCGCGAGGTGCGTGTGGCGCCGTCGATCCTCTCGGCCGACTTCGCGCGACTGGGGGCGCAGGTCAAAGAAGTGCTCGATGCCGGCGCGCGCGTGATCCACGTGGATGTGATGGACGGCCACTTCGTTCCTCCGATCACGATTGGCCCACTGGTGGTCGATGCGCTGCGTGAGCAGGCCGAGAGTGCGGGGGCGGTACTCGATGTGCACCTCATGATCGAGCGTCCCGAGCGCCACATTCCCGAGTTCCTGAAGGCGGGCGCCCACTCCATCACCTTCCACGCCGAGGCCACCCCGCACATCGCCTACGCCGCGAGCCTCGTGCGCGAGGGTGGCGCGACCGTTGGCGTGGCGATCAACCCCGCAACCCCGGTGGGCGCGCTCGCAGAAGTCTCCCATGCCATCGACCTCGCCCTGTGCATGTCGGTCAACCCAGGCTGGGGGGGACAGGCATTCATCGAGCACTCGCTCGACAAGATCGAGCGTCTGCGCCACATTGTCGGCCACGATGTCGCGATCGAGGTCGATGGCGGCGTCGATGCGGGCACGGCGCCGCGCTGTCGCGCCGCCGGGGTGAACCTCTTCGTGGCGGGTTCAGCCATCTTCGGGGTATCCGACCCCGCCGCTGCCTACCGCGCGATCGTGGAGGCCGCGGGCGCGGTTTGAAGCACGGGGCGCCCTCGCCGGTACACGGCCCCCAACATCAGCGCAAGCAGGCTTGTCGCGCCGAGATAGCCGATCTCGGTGCGCAACAGTTCTTCGCTCACTAGCGGCGCCACCATCCAGGCAACGAACACCACGGCCGCCACCACCCAACACGCGGCCGCGCGACGCGCTTCGTTGCGGGCGAGCGCCGCCTGGTTGAGCGCGCCGGAGGTGAGGTGCATACCCATGCCTAGACCGATCAGCGCCAGCCCGACACGGCCATATTCAAAGCTCTGGCCGAACAGCGCTTTCATGACGGGTGGCCCGATCGCGAGTAGGCCCAGCGCCACGGCGATTGCAAAGGCGGCGATTGCCAGCACTGTCGTGCGGATCGCCCGCGCGAAGGCCTCGTGGCCCTCGGTTGCCTCGAGGCCAGTCAGGTGCGGGAGCAGCGAGGTTTGAATCGCCTGGAAAAGTTGAAGTGGAGCGCGCGCGATCAATAGCACGTTGAACACGATCCCCGCGAGCGCCGTGTTCACCGACGTTATGTCCACAGTCAGTACCGCGGCGTTCAGGAGGGTCTGCTCGGAGAGCATCACGCCCGACACGGCGAAGGCGAAGCCCGAGCCGCGTCGCAGCGAGAGCTCGTCGGCGGCGACGGCCTCCTCGACCCCCTCGGTGCCCGGACCGGCAAGCGCCGCGTCGAGCTCCTCCATCTCCGGAACGCCCTGCGGCTCGCTCGTGTGACGCGAGAACGCCGCCGGCACCACCACCAGTGAGACGAACGGCGCAGCGGCGATTCCAAGCGCGACGGCGGTCTGCCCGTTTGTGATCCCGATCGCCGCCGCCAGCGCGAAGCACAGTCGCGAGGTCGACTCCATCAACACCAGCCCACCGAACAGCCCGAAGTACTCGTGGCCGGCCAGCCAGCCGCGTGCGAAATAACTCGCGGCGTAGGCGAGGGTGCCCACCACCAGCACCCAATACATCGCCGCATAGTGCCCGAATACGTCGTCAATGAGCTGTTCGTGTAGCGCCAGCGCCACCACCAGAAAAGTGAGGGCAAAGCCGGCTTGGATCGCGATGGGTACTCGCACTGAGTGCTGCACGTGCCCACGCGCACGACGGTCGGCGATGGTGCGCGAAAGCAACTGTTCTATCGGCCGGTAAATCACCGAGATGATCACGAACATGATCGACCACAAGAGGTCGACGCGCTTGGCGTCCACTTCGCCGAGCACGTGGCTTGCGATTGAGAAATACGCGAACGTGAGCACACCCGTGCTCGCGATCCCGATCGACAGAAGTCGCGCCCCGCTGCCGTAGGAGCGCCCCTCTTTCACCGCGCTTGTCTTGCTCCCGGTACGCGTGTCGGACGGGCGCTCGGCCACGTCCTCAGAGCCGGACAAGCAGCATCGTCCAGGGGAACGGCGAGCGCGCTTGCACGACCTCGCCGTGCTGGGAGAGCAACCGCATGAACGAGCGCTTCGACCAGTGGTTGAGATGACCCGGGGTGTTACCGAGCGCAGACCAGTAGGCCCCACGAGCCATATTCAGCATCCGCCACAGGGGCTCGCGTGGCACCGACACGAGCAGGTGGCGCTCGGCGCAGCGCGCCATCTCTGAGAGTGTGTGCTCGGGGTTGGGAACGTGCTCGAGCACCTCGATCGCGCACGCCACGTCGAACTCGTTCTCGGCGAAGGGGAGGTTCTCGGCGCGCATCACACGGTATTCGAGGTTTGGCGCCTGGCGCTTTGACCACCCCTCCTGGATCGAGGGCTCTTCCAGGTCGATGCCCACCACGCGTCGCTGCCCGAGTCGCTTTGCCCACTCGTGCACGAGCACCCCCTCGCCGCAGCCCACATCCAGCAGAGATTGGGGGTCGGCCATCGTGAAGAGATCCTCCAGTGTGCCCTCGAAGCCGTCCATCATGCGGCGCACGAGCGGGTTGGTGGAGCCGTACTTGTCGTACGTGTTGCCGGTGACCACGCCGTCTTTTGAGACGGTGACGCCCGCGCTCATACCCTCATCCTCTCCTCAGCGGGTAGCGCCTCCGGCGACTTGCCACCGCCCGCTGTGCCCGTTACTCGGTCCTTGCTCGTGCTCTGTCCGGGTTCGTAGTGAGATGGCTCCACACCAAGTTGCAACTCGATGCGGCGCACCCGCTCGAAGGTCTTCTGCGTCATCACCCGCTGCGCGGCGAGCAGATCGCCGATGACGCCGAGCGCCCACAGCACCACCGCCGCGATGAACAGCACCGCCCCGAGGATCAGCGACTGGACGTGACCCTTGCCGTTTCCTTCCGCGTAAGCGACCACGAAACGAATCCACACAGCCAGCGACACGAGCCCAATTACGCCTGCGAGACTCCAGAACACGCGTAGTGGCTCATATTGGGCGTAGATGCGGAAGATCGAGATCGAATTGCGGCGCACATACGCCCACATCGAGGGAAATAGGCGCGACTCGCGCGTCTTCGGGTTCGTACGAATCGGGACGTGATCGATTGCCACCAGGTGCTTGCCCGCTTGGATGATCGTCTCGAGTGTGTAGGTGAATTTCGACACCACGAGGATCTGGATCGCCGCCTCGCGGTTGTAGGCCCTGAAGCCCGAGGTGGTGTCGGGCACGCTCGTGGAGGATGCCTGGCGCACGACCCAGGAGCCAAGCCTCTGCAGGCTCTTCTTCAGCGCCGAGAAGTGCTCGATGTTGGTGACCTCACGGTCGCCCACCACCATGTCGGCACGGCCATCGAGGATCGGCCGCACGAGCTTGGCTATGTCGGGTCCGTAGTACTGGTTATCGGCGTCGGTGTTCACCACCACATCGGCGCCGAGCTTCAAGCACGCGTCCAAGCCGGCCTGGAAACCAGCGGCAAGGCCCTTGTTGTTGGTGAGCCGCACGATGTGGTCGACACCGTGCTCTCGTGCCACGGCGACCGTCTCGTCGGTCGAGCCGTCGTCGATGATCAGTAACTCGACGACATCGAAGCCGTCGACCTCGCGCGGCAACTCCGCCAAGGTTTGGGGCAACTGCTCCGCCTCGTTGAAGCAGGGGATCTGGATGATGAGCTTCACCGTCGACAGCCTAGTGCTACGTCCGGCCCCCCAAGGGGGTCCGGCGCGCGTATGGGGACGGGAGCTTCACAAAGCCGAAGCCTATCCCGTCGGGCTGCCGTGTCTTGTGTGTTCTCGTTTGGCCGTGACTCGCGCTCGCGTGTACGCGGAGTAGGCCTTTCCTTGCGCGCACGCGCGAGTCACCTCAAATGGGCACCACCCACCCGCACTCGCGGATAGGCTCTACGGCCGAATGGCGAGCCCACAGGCAACGTTGAGCACGGCAGATCTCGGCGGACGGGATGGGGGGGTTCGGTCCACAGTGCGCCAACTGGCGGCGACACCCGCCTCGACTTGGGCCAAGCTCGCGTTCGCGACGATGTGCGTGCTGGCGCTCGTGGGGTACTTCGCTTTCCCGACATACCCGACTTACGACTCCTTCTACGCGCTGCTATGGGGGCGCGATCTGCTGCACCTGCATCTGCCCGATTTCAGCGTCTATCGCGGCCCGACCGAGCATCCGCTTGCAGTCGCGTTCGGGGCGGTGTGCTCGATCGTCGGCCAGTATGGCGCGCGGCTGGTTGTGCTTGGCTCGATCGCCTCTTACGTGGCGCTGGTTGCGGGCTCCTACCGTCTCGGGCGGCTGTGCTTCGGGCCGGTGGTGGGTGCGATAGCGGGACTGCTCGTATTGAGTCGCTTTTTTGTCGAGAACCTGGCTGCGCAGGGTTATCTCGACATCACATATGTCGCGCTCGTTGTGTGGGCGGTGGCGCTCGAGGTCGAACGTCCCCGTCGTGGGCCGCTCGTATTCGCGCTGCTTGCAGCAGCCGGATTGTTGCGTCCCGATGCGTGGGTGCTGAGCGGGCTCTACTGGCTGTGGTGCGCTTACCCGGCGAGTAATCGCACGCGCCTGCACTACCTTGGTCTCGCCGCGCTCGCTCCGGTGCTGTGGATCTTGCTGGATGGCATCGTCACCGGCGACCCGCTCTTCTCGCTTCACTCGACTTCTGGTCTGGCGGCCGAACTGGAACGCACGAAGGGTTTCTTGGCGGTGCTGTCCTCCACGTGGTCATATGCGGTGAGGATCGACAAGTTGCCAGTTGTGCTTGGTGGGCTCGTAGGAGTTCCGATAGCGATCTGGTTGGCTCCCAGGCGTGTGCTCTTCCCGTTGGCGGCGCTTGGTTGTTTGCTGTTGGTCTACGTCGCGGAGGGCGCCGCGGGCGCGTCGGTGGTGGACCGCTACATGGTGGGCTCCTCGATCGTGCTGCTCGTGTTCTGTGCGCTCGTGCTCGGGGGATGGTCGATGCTCGAGCGCGGCAGCCGTTTGCGGCGCGTGTGGATCGCCGGTGCTGTCCTGCTCGCTCTCTACGGCACGGTCGCGGTCGCCAACACGCTCAGTCTCTCCAGTTTGCGTAACACGCTCGCCTACCATGAGGACTTTCACGAGGGTCTGGTAGCCGCCCTTCATGCCCCGGCGGTGAAGAAGGAGCTCGAGCGCTGTCCGCTGCTCACGCTGCCCAACAACAAGCTGATTCCCGATGCCCGTTGGATTCTCAACCCGGTCGGACAGCGCAACATCGTCGCCCGCTCGCAGGCGACTGCCGACCGCGAAAAGGGCGCGTTGGGACTCGACCATCGCATTGAGAAAGGGAGCGTCGCTGTGTATCCGCTCGGCGCGGCGGTGTTCTTCGAGGCGATAGTCGACGTCGGTGACGATCCGCGCGACCAGGCGCCACCGGCCGGCTTCAAACGTGTGTACACAAGCCGCTACTACGCGGTGTATGCCCACTGCTGATCCTAGCCACGCGTCGCCGGGGCAGCGTCCCGCAGGCGCAGCTCCCGCCAGCCCGCAGACGGCGCGCGTCCTAGCGGCCCGCTCCGCCAGGCTGTGGGCGTGGCCGGCGCTGGCTCTCGTGCTGGCGGCCGCGCTCGTGCTGCGCCTGTGGGGCATCCGGTCGGGCCTTCCCTACATCTACAACATCGACGAGGCCGGTCATTTCGTGCCAAAGGCAGTCGCGATGTCCTCGGGAGGCTTGAACCCCCACTACTTCGTTAACCCTCCGGCGCTCACTTACGTGTTGCACTTGGTGTTCGTCGTGTGGTTTGGTGGCGATCACGGGGCCCTAGGCGAATACGCCATCCACCCCGACCGTGTATTTCTTGTGGCGCGAGTCGTTGTGGCACTGCTCGGGACAGGGGCCGTGTGGCTGCTCTACCTGCTGGGAGCGCGCCTGTTCGACCGCCGCGTGGGGCTGCTCGCGGCCGCTGTGGAGGCGGTCGCGTTCCTGCCGGTTTTCTATGGCCACTTCGCGCTCAACGACGCCGTCACGCTGCTGCCGCTCACGCTCTCGCTCTTTGGCAGCGCCGGTGTCTTGCGATATGGACGTAGGCGCGACTATGCGCTCGCTGGTCTCGGCCTCGGCTTTGCCTGCGCGAGCAAGTACACGGCAGGTATCGCGATCGTGCCGCTGGCGACGGCCACAGCGACGCACTACATCGACTCGATGGGTGGGGCCGCCACCCGCACCGCGAGCCGTCGCGTGCTCGCAGGCATCGCCGTGGCGGGCGGCTGTGCGATTGGGGCGTTCCTGCTGGCCAACCCCTATGCGCTGTTCGACTTCCAGCGTTTTCACTCCGAACTCGTGCACCAATCGAGCCTCTCCGACGAAGCGCAGGGCAAGCTCGGCGCGCCCAGGCAGGGGGGACTTCTCTACTACCTCTGGTCTCTCGGCTGGGGCCTCGGCTGGGTACCTGCGCTCGGGGCGCTGGGCGGCGGGGTTGTGATCTGGCGACGCGACCCGCGAATTGGTTGGCTGCTGGTGCCCGCGCCACTGTTGTTCCTCGCGTTCATGGGTCTTCAAGACCGCTATTTTGGGCGCTGGCTACTGCCGGTGTTCCCGATCGCATGTCTGCTCGCGGCTTACTTCGTCCGCGAGCTCGCGGCAACGGTCCCTCAAAGGAGAGCCCTCACAAACTTTGCGATCGCATTTGTGGCGGTTTGCCTACTGGCGCAGGGAGTCCTCTACAGCGTTCACGACGACCTCGTGCTCGCCCGCCCCGATACACGCAACCTCACCCGTGCATGGATGGTTGCGAACGTACCCCAAGGCGCCCGCATCGTGCTCGAGCCGGTTGTGCTCGGCTCATGGCTACGCGAAGGGGAGGGGGCCGATCGGTGGGTGAAGTACCCGGCGCTCAAGTCGGTGATCGCACCGAATGGCGCGCTCGCGCCGCAGAGCAGCCGCACGGTCGCGCTAGAGGACTATGAGGCAACTCTCAGCCCCGCCCTGATTGGGTGGTATGAGCGGCTCGGGTACTGCTGGATCGTGAGCGGCTCAACCGAGTCGGGGAGGGCGCTTGCCGACCCGCGCGCGGCGCCGCTGGCGGTCGCCTATTACCGCGCTCTTGCCGCTCAGGCGCAGGTCGTCTACCACGTTTCGCCCTACGCGCCGGACTCCACGCCGCCGGCTTTCAACTTCGATTGGACGTTCGATTATTACCCGCTCGCCTACCGTCGTCCCGGACCGGAGATGACCGTTTACAAGTTGCGCAGTCGGGCTTGCACTTGATGCCGATCGGCGCCGAGCCCTATCCTGGTGGGGGCATGACGATCACCACCGACACTGACCGCACGCATCTCGGGCGGGCAATAGATCTCGCCCGCAACGGCGAGGGTCAGGTCAAGCCCAATCCGCTCGTAGGAGCCCTCGTGGCCCGCGACGGCGAAGTGCTCGGCGAGGGCTGGCACGAGCGCTACGGTGGCCCCCACGCAGAGGTGATGGCGATCGAGGCGTGCGGCCCGGCCGACCTGCGCGAGGCAACCCTATACGTGTCGCTCGAGCCGTGCTGTCACGAAGGCAAGACGCCACCCTGCACCGAGGCGATCTTGCAAGCGGGCATCTCACGTGTGGTGGTGGCCTCCGATGATCCCACCAAGAAGGCATCGGGGCGAGGTCTCGGGATCTTGCGTGATGAGGGCATCGACGTGCTGGTGGCTGACGGCGAGCTGGCCGCGCGGGCGCGCCTGCTCAACCAGCCGTTTCGAAAGCACGCGCGCGTGGGGCGCCCGTGGGTGCTGTTCAAGTCGGCGATGACGCTCGACGGCAAGGTCGCAACCCGTGCGGGCGACTCGCAGTGGATCAGCGGCGAGGAAAGCCGTCTGCTGGCGCACACCTGGCGCGCATCCGTGGACGCCGTTGTGGTCGGCATCGGCACAGCCCTCGCGGACGATCCCCAGTTGACCGCCCGGCCCGACGGGGTGCTTGCGGACCTTCCATATCAGCCACGACGTGTCGTGTTCGACTCGCTTGCGCGACTGCCGATCGGCTCGCAGCTCGTGAGCGCGGTCGACCGCATCCCGCTCACGGTCATCGTCTCGCGGGCGGCCGCACGCTCTGACACCGACGCGCTTGAGGCGGCAGGCGTACAGGTACTTGTGGCCACAGGCGAGAATGAGCCGGCGCGGGTGCGCTCCGGGCTCGATCAGCTTGGTGCCGACGGGATCGCCTCTGTGCTGCTCGAGGGTGGCCCCCATTTGGCGGGGGCGTTCCTTGACGCGGGTGAGATCGATGAGATCCGTCTCTTTCTCGCCCCGATCTTGCTGGGCGGGCGCACCGCCCGCGATCCGCTCGAGGGGGAGGGCGTTGAGCGCATCTCGGAGGCCCTGCGCGCGCTCACGTTCGAATGCGACCGTGTGGGCGAGGATCTGCTCGTCTCAGCGCGTCTACGTGAGTGGTGAACATCGCAGATGAGGCTCAAAGCATGTTCACAGGCCTGATCGCCGACCTTGGGGAGGTGAGAAGCATCGATCGCGACGCCAATGGGGCGACGCTCGAGATCTCAACGCGTCTGGGAGCCGAGTTGGGCGAGGGCGATTCGATCGCCGTCAACGGTGTGTGCCTCACTGCCACCGCCGTGAGCGGCGATAGATTTCGCGCGCAGGCGATGGAGGAGACGTTGAGGCGCTCCTCGCTGGGCGATCTCGCGCTCGGCTCGCCAGTTAACTTGGAGCTCGCGCTACGCGCCGACGGACGGCTCGGTGGGCACATCGTGCAGGGCCACGTCGATGCCACCGCGAGAATCGCCGACATCCGCGAGGAGGGCTTTTCACGCGTCATCGGCATCGACACCGACGACACGCTGGCGCGCTATCTGGTGGAGAAGGGGTCGGTGACTATCGACGGCGTGAGTCTCACCGTGAGCGAGATCCGCGACGATGGCTTCACGGTGTCGCTCATCCCCGAGACGATCGAGCGCACTACCCTCGGAGGGGCGAAAGTAGGGGATCGGGTCAACATAGAGGTGGACGTGCTCGCAAAGCACGTAGAGCGACTTTTGGAGAAGACCCGCGTATGAGCCAGCCCAAGACAACGACACCGTTCGCCACGATCGATGAGGCGATCGAAGAGATCCGCGAGGGCAGGATGGTGGTGGTGTGCGACGACGAGGATCGCGAGAACGAGGGCGATCTCACGATGGCGGCCCAGTTCGCCACCCCCGAGGCGATCAACTTCATGGCCAAGGAGGGGAGGGGGTTGATCTGTCTCTCGCTCACCTCCGAGCGCTGCGACGAACTCGGTTTGAACCTGATGGCGGCGAAGAACGAGTCGTCCTTTGAAACCCCCTTTACCGTCTCGGTGGAGGCGCGCGAGGGGGTGACCACCGGCATCTCCGCACACGATCGCGCCCACACGATCCAGGTGGCCATCGATCCCGAGTCAGCGCCGCGCGACCTCGTCCAACCCGGTCACGTGTTCCCGCTGAAGAGTCGCGCGGGCGGCGTGTTGGAGCGGGCCGGGCAGACCGAGGCGGCTGTCGATCTGGCACGGCTGGCGGGCCTGAACCCTGCGGGGGTGATCTGCGAGGTGATGAACGACGACGGCACGATGGCACGGGTCCCCGACCTCGTGGACTACTGCGCGCGCCACGACCTGAAGATGATCACCGTCGCCGATCTGATCGCCTATCGCCGCCGCCACGACCGCCTCGTGGAACGCGTTGTCTCAACCGCACTGCCTACGGCGTTCGGGGTCTTCGAGGCGGTGGGATACCGCTCGCTGGTCGATGACAAGCACCACGTCGCGCTGGTGAAGGGCGATGTGGCGGGCCAAGAGGATGTGTTGGTGCGTGTGCACTCGGAGTGCCTCACCGGGGATGTCTTTCACTCGCTGCGCTGTGACTGCGGCGAACAGCTCGCCTCGGCGCTCGCGATGATCGAGCGCGAGGGGCAGGGTGTGTTGCTCTACCTCTCTCAAGAGGGGAGGGGTATCGGTTTGCTCAACAAGCTCCGCGCCTACCGCTTGCAAGAGGAGGGCTTTGACACGGTCGAAGCCAACGAGCGCCTCGGCCTGCCCGCCGACCTGCGCGACTACGGCATCGGCGCGCAGATCCTCGTCGATCTCGGACTCTCCTCGATTCGCATCCTCACCAACAACCCGAAGAAGATCAAGGGTCTCGAGGGTTACGGATTGTCGGTGAGCGCGCAGATACCGATCGAGCACGCCCCCAACGAGCACAACGAGGCATACCTGCGCACGAAGGCGCAGAGGATGGGCCACATACTTCACCATCAGGGTCTCAACCTCGATGAGGAGCTCCTCCGGGTGGAGCGCGCAGGCGACGCCGCCAAGGCATCCTCGGCAGAAGAGCCTGGAGCGGGCGCGCGGGAGCAGGAGCTTTGAGTGCCCGCTACGCGATCGCGATCGGTCGCTTCTACGAGGATCTCGCAGAGCGCCTGGAGAAAGGCGCCCGCGCGGCGTTTGCCGCCGCCGGCCACACCGACATTGACGTCTTCGAAGTGCCAGGCGCCTTCGAGCTGCCGCTTGCGGCAAGCTATGCGGCCAAGTCAGGACGCTTTGCCGGCGTCGCGTGCCTGGGCGCGGTGATTCGCGGGGAGACCAGCCACTACGACTACGTCTGCGCCGAGGCCGCCCGTGGCATCCAGCAGGTTTCCCTCGAAACGGGCGTGCCTTGCGCCTTCGGGGTGCTTACCTGCGAGAGCATGGAGCAGGCACTCGCGCGCGCCGGTGGCGGAAAGCGCGACCAGGGTCGCCACGCCGCCGAGGCGGTCATGAGGATGGCCTCATTGCGCACCGAGCTTCAGAGCGGCTAGACTGACCGACCTCATGGCCAAGGTATGTCACAGCTGCGGGAAGGGTCCCGCGTTCGGAAACAGCCGCAGCCACTCGATGGTGGCCACTAAGCGGCGCTTCGATCCCAACCTGCAGAAGGTGAAGATCCTCGTCGGCAAGGCCCCCCGTCGCGTGTACGTCTGCACACGCTGTCTGAAGGCGGGCAAGGTCACCAAGGCCCTGTAGGGCCGTTTCTCTCACCAGCCGGTGGTAACGACCGGCTGTAGTGGTGTATTAGGAGGGCGGTGAGCGGCATCTTCGGGCGCACGCGACGGAGGCAAACTGGGTGACTGACACGAACCTGATCCGGTTCCGGGCCGCGGTGGCCGGGGCGCTCGCGCACCTGGAATCGCGCAAGGAGGAGGTCAACGACCTCAACGTGTTCCCGGTCGCCGATGGCGACACGGGCGACAATATGGTGCTCACACTCACCGCGGTGTTGGAAGAGCTCGACCGTTTGCAGGGGAGCGATTCGACTCGCACGATCGATGAGATCGGGCGCGAGGAGATCGTGCAGTCGGTCGCCCGCGCGGCGCTACTCGGGGCGCGAGGAAACTCTGGGGTGATCCTCTCCCAGCTGATTCGCGGTGCCGCCGAGGAGCTGGTGTCGCGGCCGGGCCAGTTGATCGACGCACCACTCATCGGCGCGGCGCTTGCGAACGCGGCCGACAGGGCCTACGCGTCGGTGCGCGAGCCGGCTGAGGGCACGATCTTGACCGTGGCGCGCGAGATGGCGCACAGCATCATGGGCGATGTCGCGCACGGCCGCGACGCCGGGATCCTTGGTCCCGCGACCGAGCCCCAGGAGCAGGATCTCGCGATCGCCGGCACGCTCGAGCGGGCCGTGGTCGTGGGACAGGAGTCGGTAAAGCGAGGCCCGGAGCTGCTTGCCGCGCTACGTGAGGCGGGTGTGGTGGACGCGGGTGGTTACGCCCTCACGGTTATATTCGCCGGCGTCGTGGCGGCGCTGCGCGGCGACGCGCCCCCCGAGCTAGACCACTACGCGCCCGCCAAGATCACCCATCCCGAGCACAGCTCGAGCACCTACCGTTTCTGCACGAACTTCGCGGTCACTGGAAGCGATCTGGTGGCATCCCACTACACAGCTTCGCTGGAGGCGCTCGGCGACTCGGTGCTCGTGGTGGGGGATCCCGCCACGCTGAAGGTGCACCTGCACACCGACGATCCCGAGCGGGCGACAGCCCTGTTCGAGGGCGCCGGGGAGGTGTCGCACCTCGACGTGGCCGACATGCGCGTACAGGTGGCCGAACGTGAGCAGCGTCTGCAGGAGACTGCTTCCTCCGCGAACATTCCGAGCGTCAACGGGAACGGCGCCTCGCTCTCAGGGGTGATGCGGCGCGTACGTTGCGGCGCTCTCGCTGTGGTTAACGGGGACGGTCTCACGCGTATGTACCACGAGCTAGGGGTGCACACCGTGGACGGTGGTCCCACCCTGAACCCCTCCACCTACGAGTTGCTCGCGGGTATCCACGAGGTACCCGCTGAGGAGGTGGTGGTGCTACCGGGTAGCGCCAACGTGGTGATGGCCGCCGAGCGCGCCGCGGAGCTCTCGGAGAAGAGCGTGCGTGTCGTAGGCGCCACGAGCCAGCAGGCGGGCCTCGCCGTGGCGGTGGCGCTTCAGGGCGACCGCGATGTGAACTGGAACGCAAAGGCGATGGAGGAAGCGCTGGCTGCGCTGCGTGTGGGCGCGGTCGCGCAGGCCGCCCGCGCCGATGCACAGGGCCGCTTCCAAGAGGGCGATGCCGTGGGGTTCGTAGGTGAGGAGGTGCGCGCCTGGGGCGATCCCCGCGAAACGCTGGAGGCGGTGCTGCGTGAGCTCTCAGGGGAGGCCGAGCTGATCAGCGTGCTGGCGGGCCTTGGCGCCCCACTCGCCGTCGAGCACGTTGAGGAGTTGGCGAATGGAGGCGTGGAGCTTGAGGTGCGCGACGGTGGCCAGTCGGCCTACTGGTGGCTGCTGGCCGCCGAGTAGCCACGCTTCTCGCCAGCCTCTGCCGTACCGCCCCCCGTCGGGCCCGCACCGCTCGTTGCTGACCCGGTTGTGCCCTCGGCACATTGGAGCCGCGGGCCCGCCGTTGCCATCCACTTGAGGTGACCGCCAGGGCGGTCATCATCTGAGTGGATATGCCGCGCGCCATAGCCACCGCAATCGCGATGCCTCCCGACGCCGATCCGCCTGACACGGTGGGTCCCGCCGCCTTCGCCACCTCCAGGCGCCTGGGTTTGAGTGAGATGCTGGCCGCGCCGGTGCGTTGGCCACGTCCCTCGCGTTTGCGCGAGCCGCTCCAGACCCCCAAAGGCAAGGCGGGGGATGCGATGACGGCGCTTGGATTGCACACCGTGGGGGACCTGCTCGAGCATCTCCCGCGCGACCGGCGCGAGGCGCGGGCGGTCGCGCAGCTACAGCCCGGAGAACAGGCCACCGTGGCTGTGCAGGTGCGTAGGATCGCGGGCCGTCCGGTGCGTCGCCGGGGCATGCGGGGCCTGGTGGAGGCGACCGTGTTCGACGCCACAGGCTCGATGCGGGCAACCTTCTTCAACCAGCCTTGGCTTGTCGATCGCTATCCCCAAGGTGCCCGCGTTGTGTTGCACGGCAAGGCAGACCGCGGTGGGCGTTTTCGCGTGTCACACCACGCCCCCGGCGTCGACATAGGTGGCGCGGATGGGGAGCAGGTGCAGTCGGTTGCGCACTACCCGGCGACGGAGGGGATCAGCTCGACCCAGATCCTGACCCTGGTGCGCGAGGCACGAGCTGCTGTGCACGATGTCATAGAGCCGCTCACCACCCCCATCCGTGTCTCCGAGCGGCTACCCGACCGCGCTACGGCGCTCGCGGCGATCCATTTCGCGGGCGACGGGGAAGCCTCGGAGACAGGCCTGCGGCGGCTCGCCTTCGATGAGTTGCTCCTGACACAGCTTGCCTTCCTTGTGCGGCGCGGGCGGCGCACCGACCAGGTGCGCGCGAAGCCTCTGGGGGAGCCGCCGACTCTCAGCCAACGGTGGATCGAGCAGTCGCTGCCCTTCTGGCTCACGGGCGACCAGCGCACCGCGATTGCCACTATCGGGGAGGACCTTGAACGAGATACACCGATGCAGCGGCTGCTGATGGGGGAGGTTGGCAGTGGCAAGACGGTGGTGGCGCTGTGGGCGATGTTGCGCGCCGTCGAGCACTCCTCGCAAGCGGCATTGATGGCGCCTACCGAGACGCTCGCCGTGCAGCATTTCGCGACCCTGCAAAAACTGCTCGGGGGTGAGCCGGTGGCGGTGGCGCTGCTGACGGGCTCGACGCCCGCGCGCCGTCGCGCGGACACGCTCGGCAAGCTCGCGAGCGGAGAGCTCTCGCTCGTGGTGGGTACCCACGCGCTGATAGAGCCCGATGTGCGGTTCCGCGAGCTTGCGGTGGCGGTGGTGGACGAGCAGCACCGTTTCGGCGTGCGCCAGCGTGGGGCGCTGGAAGGGAAGGGAGATCCACATACCTTGCATATGACCGCCACCCCGATCCCCCGGACGCTCGCCTTGGCGCGCCACGGCGATCTCGACCGTAGCGTGTTGCGTGAGCTGCCGACAGGTCGTCAGGCGATCGACACCCGTATCGTCGCAGGCGTTGAGGGTCGTGTCGAGGCTTACCGCACGTTGTGTGAGCAGCTCGACGCGGGCCGTCAGGCGTATGTGGTGTGTCCGCTTGTAGAGGAGGTGCAGGAGAGCGGTGCTCCCCAGGGTGTGAGCGAGGCACGAGCGGCGAAGACCGAGTTCGAGCGCCTGGCTCGCCACGAGCTGGCCGGCAGGCGTTTGGCGTTGCTGCACGGACAGATGCGTCCGCGCGAGAAGCAGGAGGCGATGGAGCGGTTCGCGAGCGGTCAGGTGGAAGTGCTGGTGGCGACCACGGTGATTGAGGTGGGGGTGGACGTACCTAACGCCACGGTCATGCTGGTTGAGAACGCCGAGCGTTTCGGTATCTCGCAGTTGCACCAGTTGCGCGGGCGCGTGGGGAGGGGAGCGCACGCCTCGACCTGTCTACTTGCCGGTCCGCCCACATCGGTGCGGCTGCAGGCGCTCGTGGAGCATTCCGACGGCTTTCGCCTCGCCGAGATCGACCTGCGCTTGCGTAAGGAGGGCGAGCTTATCGGGACGCGCCAATCCGGGCTCGGGCAGTTTAAGTTCGCGATCCTCCCCGACGATGCCGACCTGCTCGAGCGCGCCCGCTCGCGAGCGAAGGCGATCCTGCGCGAAGATCCGGATCTGCGTGGAGCGTCGCACGCGCTGTTGGGCGAGGCGTTGGAGGAGGCTTTTGGTGCGCAGGCGCTGCTGCCGATCCCCGCGTGAGCGGCAGTCATAGGGACCGATGCCCGTAGCGTGCGAGATAAGTCAGGGTGATCGTCCTTGCGGGTGATCGCCGGGCGTTTTCGTGGCCGCCCGCTGAAGGCGCCACGGGGAGCGATGACGACGCGCCCGACCTCCGACCGGGTGCGCGAGGCATGCTTCTCGATGCTCGGCGAGCTCGACGGGATGGTTGTGTTGGATCTGTTCGCGGGCACTGGCGCGCTTGGGATCGAGGCGCTCTCCCGGGGGGCCGAGCGGGCGGTGTTCGTGGAGCGCGACAGCACCGCGTTGCGTGTTTTGCGGACCAATCTCGACTCGTTGGGGCTCGTCCCCGCGGTCGCCGAGGTGAGGGCCGGCGAGGCGCTGGCGGCCCTGCGCGCCGCACGCGAGGCTCGTGAAACGTACGATCTGATATTCGTGGACCCTCCATACAGCCGCGCGCGCGAGATTGAAGGCGAGCTGTCGGCGAGATTGCCGGCTGTGCTCGGTGCCCGAGCGCGGGTGGTGGTGGAGAGCGAAAGACGAGCTCCGCTGCGCCTCGCTTTGGCCGTGGAGCGTGAGAGACGCTATGGAGACACTGTGATCACAATTCACCGCGGGGGCGCCGACTCGTCCGCTGCCATGGAGGGCGAGGATGAGCGTTGACAGGTCCACCGCGGTGTGCCCTGGGTCATACGACCCGATCACCAATGGTCACTTGGATGTGATCCGTCGCGCGGCCGACCTCTACGAGGTGGTGGTGGTGGCGGTGGTGAACCGTTCGGTGCGCAAGGACAGCACGTTGTTCGGCATCGACGAGCGGATGGCGTTCATCGAAGAGGCGCTTTCCGACCTTCCGGGTGTGCGGGCACAGCCCTTCAACACGCTGGTCGTGGACTTCGCCAGGAAGGTGGGCGCCAAGGCGATCGTGAAGGGTTTGCGGGCGATCTCGGACTTCGAGTACGAGTTCGAGATGAACCAGCTCAACCGCCGGCAGGATCCCGAGATAGAGTCGGTGTATCTGATGGCAAGCCCTCAATACAGCTTCCTGTCCTCCAGCGGCGTGAAGGAGCTCGCCACTTTCGGTGGCAGAATCGACGATCTCGTGCCGCCGAAGGTCGCGGAGCGCTTGCAGGAAGAGTTGCGGCGTTGACGAACTTTGCAGACGTGAAACCCATCGCAGACAATCCCGCTCCAATGTCGTGGCGCCCCATGGCTCCGTCTGGTCTGCCGTATCCCGGAGGTGAGAGCTGATGGACGTACTGGTGCTGATCGACAAGCTCGATGACCTGGTGCACAACGCCAAGCCGGTGCCGCTCACCGACCAGGTGAGGGTGGACAAGGAGGAGATCTACGACATCCTCGACCAGATGCGCGCGACGATCCCCGAGGAGATCAAGCAGGCGCGCTGGATCGTCAAGGAGCGCCAGGAGATGCTCGCCGAGGCCAAGAAGGAGGCCGAGCGGATCGTCAAGGACGCGCGTGAGCGCCAGGAGCAGCTCGTGGGCGAAGAGGAGGTCACAAAGCAGGCTGAGCGCGCGGCGGAGGACATCATCGAGGACGCCCGCACACGTGAGCGTGAGATCCGTCTTGGCGCCGAGGATTACGCCGATGAGATCCTCAATACGCTCGAGGTGAACCTCTCGAAGTTCATCGCCGCGGTGCAGCGTGGCCGTGAGCGGCTCCAAGGCAAGGACGAGCCAGCTGAAGTAAGTTGACGCCCGTGGGTTGGTTGGGCGGCCAGTTTTGAGTAGGGTGCCCGCGTGAGCTCGCCCCTGAAGCATCGCCTGGAAGTCGCGAAGACCCTGCTCGGCACCGGCATGATCGCGCCGGTACGCCCCGACCGGGCCGTGCGCTCGGTGGTGGCGCTCAAGCGTTGGGGTCCGACTCCGGCCGCCGCCTACACCGGATCGGCCGCGCGTTTCCCCGGCCGTGAGGCGATAGTCGACGATCGCGGGACGCTCACTTTCGAGGAGGTGCACCTGCGCACGAACGCGCTCGCCAACGAAATGCGGGCGGCAGGGATCAAAGAAGGCGATGGGGTGGCGATCATGTGTCGCAACCACCGTGGCTTCATCGAGGCCACCGTCGCCTGCTCGAAGCTGGGAGCCAGCGCGCTCTACCTGAATACGGCGTTCGCCGGCCCGCAGATAACGGACGTCATGCGTCGCGAGGACCCGGCGGGGTTGGTGTATGACGAAGATTTCGCGAACCTCGTGGCCGACGGCGGCGAGGGGCGCAAGCGCTTCGTCGCGTGGAGCGAGCCCGCCAGCACGCCGGGAGATCCGCTCATCGAGGACTTGATCGCGAGAGGCAGCACCGCCGACTGTAAGCCTCCGCTTGAGAGCGGCAAGGTGGTGATCCTCACCTCAGGCACCACCGGCACCCCCAAGGGTGCGGCCCGCAAACAGCCCGACTCGCTGGAGCCGGCGGCGGCCCTGTTCTCGAAGATCCCGTTGAAGGCGCGCGAGACCACGATGATCGCGGCGCCGATGTTCCATTCCTGGGGCTTTGCCCACTTCACGCTCGGGCTGCCGCTCTCATCGACGCTAGTCTTGCGCCGACGCTTCGATCCGCTCGACACGATCCGGGCCGTGGCAGAGCATCGGGCGACAGCACTGGCTGTGGTTCCCGTGATGCTGCAACGCATCCTCGAGCTGCCCAAGGAGGCGCTCGCTGGCTTCGACCTGCACGCGTTGAAGATCATCGCGGCAAGCGGCTCGGCGTTGCCCGGGGAGCTTGCCACGCGTGTGATGGACGCCTTCGGTGACGTGCTCTACAACCTCTATGGCTCGACCGAGGTGGCGTGGGCGACGATCGCGACACCCGCCGATCTGCGCGCCGCGCCCGGCACCGCTGGCAGGCCGCCAATGGGTACCATCGTGAAGCTGCTCGACCCCGACGGTCGTGAGGTTCCCCAAGGAGAGAACGGCCGCATCTTCGTCGCCAACGAGATGGTGTTCGAGGGTTACACCGGCGGTGGCGGCAAGGAGATCGTCGGCGGCTTGATGAGCACCGGAGATGTGGGGCGCTTCGACGCCGGCGGGCGTCTGTTCGTGGATGGCCGCGACGACGAGATGATCGTCTCCGGCGGGGAGAACGTGTTCCCACGCGAGGTGGAGGACCTGCTCGCCGACCACGAGGCGATCGAGGAGGCCGCGGTCATCGGCGTCGAGGACGCCGAGTTCGGGCAGCGTTTGAAGGCGTTCGTCGTGTGCCGTAGCGGCGGCGCGCTGACCGAAGAGGCGGTTAAGGAGTATGTGAAGCACAACCTTGCCCGCTACAAGGTCCCGCGCGAAGTGGTGTTCCTCGACGAGCTCCCGCGCAACGCCACGGGTAAGGTGCTCAAGCGCGAATTGCGCGACCGCTGAATCGCTTCTCACTCCCGCCGGTGGGCGCTAGCCTGGGGGCATGACCGCCGTCACACACCTGCTCGACCTGGGGGGCATGCGCCTCAGCGCCGGCGAGGGCCGACGCCTCGATCTCTCCGTCCAGATCGAGCCACTTACGCTGGGTGGTGAGCCATACGTCGCCGTCCCGGATAAGGTGCCTGTGAAGCTGGACGTGTCGCGCATGACGGGCAATGGTTACGCGTTGCGTGTCCGTTTCGCGGCGACGCTTACAGGGGCGTGCATGCGCTGTCTGAAGGACGCTGCGCGCCAGATCGAGGTGGACGCGCGCGAGGTGGACGTGCCGGGTGGCGGCGAGGAGCTCTCCAGTCCCTACGTAACCGACGAGGAGCTCGACCTCGTGGGGTGGGCGCGCGACGCGTTCGCGTTGGCCCTACCTACGCAGGTCCTGTGCCGAGAGGATTGCGCCGGGCTGTGTCCGGTGTGCGCGGCGGATCTCAACGAGGCTGGTCCAGATCATGCGCACGAGCGCCCACCCGATCCGCGCTGGGAGAAGCTGCGGGAGCTGAACATCGAGTGAAACCGGCTCGCAGCGAGCGACGCTCGGTTTCATCAGGAGCGGGAATGTCCACGACAGTGGCGTGTCAACAACGGTAGCGCCACCCAGTCCTGGTAGCCTGTGCCGCCGATGGCGGTCCCAAAGAAAAAGCAATCTCACAGCCGCACCGCGCTGCGCCGCGCCAATCACAAGATCGAGGCGCCCGCGGTGAACGAGTGTCCGCGCTGCCACAGCCCGCGCAGGCCACACCGGGTGTGTCCCGTGTGCGGTACGTACGCGGGCCGTGAGATCGTCGCGCAACAAGCGCACGAACACGATCACGACCACGAGTAGCCGGTGAGCGGAGAATCCGCTCCCTCCAAAGGTGTCAACGATCGCGACGGCGCCGCAAACGCGCGACCGGTTGTGGCGGTGGATGCCAACGGCGCCGACCTGGGCCCGGCCGAGGTGGCGGCGGGTGCGGCGCTTGCCGCGGCGCAGGGCGTGCGCGTGCTCCTGTTTGGTCCCGCTTCAGAGATAGGGCCGACACCCGAGGGTGTCGAGCTGGTGGATGCGTCAGTGTCGGTCGCTAAGAGCCCTGACCCGGTGAAGGCCGTGCGATCGACACCCGAGGCGTCAATCGTGCAGGCCACGAGGGCGCTCGGCGAAGGTCGTGCGCAGGCGCTCGTGTGCGCGGGCGGCACAGGCGCGGCGCTCGCGGCGGGACTGTTCAACGTGAAGCGCGCCCACGGCGTTCACCGCCCAGCGCTCGCGCTGCCGATCCCCGTCCCCGGAACTCCTGTGACCCTGCTCGATGTGGGCGCCAACGACCAGGCGCGCAGCGAGCACCTCGTGCAGTTCGCGTTCATGGGCGTCGCCTTCGCGCAATCCGTGCTCGGAGTAGAGCGCCCGCGTGTGGGGTTGCTCTCCAACGGCGAGGAGTCAACGCGCGGAAGCGACTTGGTGCTGGCCGCGGGGGCCGTCCTGCGCGAGCGATCCGGCGAGGCGGGGTTGCGCTTCGTAGGCAACGTTGAGGGTGGCGACATCGTGGGTGGCGCGGCCGATGTGGTAGTCACCGACGGGTTCACCGGGAATATCGCGTTGAAGCTGATGGAGGGCGTCTCACAAACGATGCTCGGCGCGGTGAGGGACGCGGCCATGTCTTCGCTTCGCGGGAAGCTTGGGGGGATGCTGCTGCGCCCGGCGCTGCGGGGTTTTCGCGACGAGATCGACCCCGAAGGTCAGGGCGGTGCTTATCTGCTCGGTTTGCGTCGCCTCGCGGTGGTGCCACACGGACGCTTCACGCGTCGCGGCTTCGCCCAGGCGATCCTTCGCGCGGAGCTGGGCGCGCGCGAAGACGTGGTGGGCGCCATCCACTCCGCGCTAGAGCGGGGGGGTGCTCTGCGCAAGGCCCCCACGTCCGCCGATCCGGCTAGCCTGGATGGTTCATGACCCGCGAGCAAGTGTTCGTTCTCATACAAGCCCATCTCGCCGACGAGCTGGACGTGGAGCCGGGGGCGATCGGCGAGCAGACACGCTTCAAGGATGACCTGGAGGCAGATTCGCTCGACCTTTACACGCTGGTTCAGGAGCTCGAGGACACCTACGGTGTGCGTATCTCCGACGAGCAGGCGACCGACATTCTGACGGTGGGCCAGGCCGTCGATTTTGTCATGGCAAACTCAAGTGATGGTTGAGCAGGACACGCTGGGAGGGGTCGCGCTGTTGCAGGCGCTGCTCGATGAGCTGCCGGAGGAACTCGCGCGCCAAGTGTTCACGCACGCCTCGTGGAGCGATCGCCGCGCTGACTCCTATACCCGGCTTGCGTTCCTCGGCGACAGCGTGCTCGCGTTGGCGGTCACTACCCACCTCTATCCGCGCTTGGAGGCTGAGCGTTTCGGCGCTGGACGGCTCACCAAGATCCGCGCGCAGGCCGTCTCGGGACGCTCGTGTCGAGCGGTGGCTGAACGCCTCGGGGTGAGCGAGCGCTTGCGCGCCGCCGCACCGGTCAATGGCGAAGGTAGACACCTGGGGATGCTCGAGACCGAGCGTGTGCTCGCCTCGGTGATCGAGGCCGTAATCGGCGCCTGTTACCTGCACGGCGGGTATGAGCAGACCGCGGAGGCCGTGGTGGAAGCGTTCATGCCGGAGATCGAGCAGGCGCTCAACAACCCGCTCGACTTCAAGTCGGCCCTACAGGAGCAGCTCGCCCAGCGCGGTGAGACAATCGACTACGAGGTGACAGACGAGCACGGTCCGCCCCACAATCGCACCTTCGTGGTGGTCGCCTCGGTCGATGGCAAGCCGTTAGGGACCGGGAGCGGTCGCAGCAAGAAGCACGCAGAGCAAGAGGCGGCGAGCGAGGCGCTGGAGAGCCTCGCAAAGGAGTAGCGCCCGAATCGTCCATGCACCTCAAGTCGCTCACCCTCAAGGGTTTCAAGTCGTTTCCCGACCGCACCAAACTTGATTTCGGGCCGGGCGTCAGCGTGGTGGTAGGACCCAACGGGTCGGGCAAGTCAAACGTGACGGACGCGCTGCTCTGGGCGATGGGCGAGCAGTCGCCGCTGGCCGTGCGGGGCCAGTCGATGCAGGATGTGATCTTCGGGGGTGGCCGGGGAGTTCAGGCCCGCAGTGCCGCGGAGGTCGAGATCGTGCTCGACAACTCCGACGGAACCGTGGACGTGCCGCTCGCTGAGATATCGATCGTGCGGAGGCTCGATCGCTCCGGCGAGGGGGAGTATCGCCTCAACGGTGCACGCTGCCGTTTGGTGGACGTGATCGAGGTGCTCTCGGACACCGGGCTTGGCAAGGAGACCCATTCGGTGATTTCCCAGGGCCGTGTGGAGGCGATAGTGACCTCAAAGCCGCGCGACAGGCGCCTCTTGATCGAGGAGGCGGCGGGCCTTGGGAAGCATCGCAAGCGCCGCCGCCGTGCCCAGCTCAAGTTGGAGCGCACGCAGGAGAACCTCGACCGCGCGCTCGATGTAGAGCGCGAGGCGCGCACGCGTTTGCGCCCGCTCAAGCGACAGGCCGAGGCCGCCGAGCTGCACGAGCGGCTGGAGCGCCAGATGCTCGAGGCTCGCTTGGAGCTGGCGCGCGAGGCTGTGCGGGCCAGGCGCGCGGAGCTGGTGGACGCCGAGGAAGGTGCGCGGGCGGCGCGGGCGGCGCGGGCGCAGATCGAGACGCGTCTACAAGCTGTGGCGCAGCGCCGCGAGCAGGCCGAGCGGGCGCTGGCGGAGCGAACCGAGCGCCACGACGCACTGGCCAAGCGGGCGTATGAGGCGCGGTCGGCGCGCGAGCGATTGCAGATGCGCGGCGAGCAGGCGGCCGCCACGGCCGAGACGGTCGCCCAGCGCGCGGCGCGCATCGAGATCGAGCTGGGGGCGCTCGAGCACAGCGACGCAGGTAGCGAGGGTTCCACGTCCTCCCAGCAGGCCGCAACTGAGGATCGTCTGCGTGCGCTGGAGGCGGCGCTAGCGGAGATCGAGGTGGAGCGCGAGCGCGAGACCGAGCGGGAGATCGAAGGGTTGCGTGCCGAGCAGGAGCAGGCGGCTACGCGCGCGGAGGAGCTGAAGGTCGAGCTCGCGAGCGCCCGCGAGGCACGCGAGCAAACGGACGCTCGCGCCGAGCAGGCACGCGCCACCCTACGCCAAGCCGAGGCCGACGCGGAGGTGGCTCGCCGCGATGCCGCCAAGGTTGGAGCGGAGCTGGCGGGCGCCAATCAGTTCCTACGCAGCCACGCCGGTGTCGGCGGAACGCAAGCGGGATCGCCCCGCGCGTTGAGTGACGCGTTGCAAGTGCAACCGGGTTACGAGCTCGCTTTGGCGGCGGCGCTCGGTGGGCGACTCGACGCGGCGCTTGTGCGCGACATGAAAGGCGCGCGCGCACTGCTCGACCAGGTAGGGCAGGACGGTGGCACGGCGCTGCTGGCTGGAGACGCGGCAAGCGAGCAGGCCGATGGCGCAAGCGAGGGGGGCACCGGCCAAGAGACCGGCGTGGCGCCCGGTCCAGCGCCCGCGCCTAACGCGCTGCGGCTCGTGGAGCTGCTCGGTGGCTCGGCTGCCGCGCTCGAGCTTGCCCACAGGCTGCTCGCCAACGCCTGGGTTGTGGACAGTCTCGAGGATCTTGACGAAGGCTTCAGCGGTGTCGCGGCCACACGTTCGGGGCGGGTGCTTTTCGCCGCTTGGGGCGAGGTGCGCCAGGTGACTGAGGGCGGGGCCGAGCGTGTGTTGGCCAGGCGCAATGAGCGCGACCGGCTGATCGGCGAGAGCGAGAGTGCCGTCGCGACCGAGCACACCGTACGCGCGGCGGTGGAGGAGGCGCTCGTGCATGTGCGCGAGGCCGACGAGGCGCGCGATCGTGCCGATGGCGCCCTACGCGAAGCCGACCGCAAATTGGCGGAGGCGGCGGAGGCGCAGCGCAAAGCGGCATGGTTGATCGAGCAGCGCCGCGCCGCGCCAGAGCAGGGGCCGCTCGCGGTAAGGCGCGCCGAGCTACAGGGGGAGCTCGCGGCCGAGCGTCGTGCCGCCGAGCGTCGTGCCGCCGAGGAAGCCCAGCGGGTCGCTCGGATCGAGCGTTTGCGCGCAAGGCGCGCGGCCGACATCGAGCTGGCCCCGCGTGCTGCGCGCCTGGCGCAGGCGCTCGCAGGCGCGGGTGAGGCGATGGTGGGCTTGCTCGCCCACGTCGAGGAGCTACTAGCGAAGGACAAGTCCGAGGGTGAGCAGGTGTCGGCCGAGCTGCGCGCCTGCGCGCAGGAGGAGGCAGAAATCCAGGGTGCGTTGAAGCTGGAGGGGGAGGCTGTCACCGGCGCCGAGGTGGCGGCGCAGCGTTTGCGCGACCAGGCATCGGAGGCCGAAGAGGAGTTGTGCGGCGTGTGTGAGCGGTTGGAGGTACCGCTGCCTGGCGCATCTGCCGGTGACTCTTCTGCGGATGCTCCACTCGCTAGCGGCGCTCCGTCGGAGCCGGGCTCCGCCCCCGAGCAGGCCGTCGACCCGGTGGGGCCGCTGGGCGAGGAGCAGGAAGAGGCATTGCGGGCGCGTCTCGAGCGTTTGGCTCGCCGGCGCGAGCAACTCGGTCCGGTGAACCCGCTGGCGGCACAGGAGTACGCCGAGGCGATCGCCCACGTCGAGGAGCTCGAGGAGCGGCGCACGGATCTCGAGACGGCCCTGCGTGAGCTGAAGGGTGTGATTCGCGACACCGACCGCCAGATCCACGAGACGTTCACCGCGACCTTCGACGCCGCGGCACGTAACTTCGAGGAGCTTGTCGGGGACGTGTTCCCAGGGGGTAGCGGTCGTTTGCGGCTGGTCAAGGACGAGCAGGCGCCGCGAACGGTGCTTGGCGGCCAACCCGCTCCCGAGGATGGCGAGGCAAGCGCAGAGGCCGAGCCCGAGGAGGACGGCGAGGAGGAGCAGGACGAAGAGATGCTGGGGGTGGAGATCGAGATCACCCCGGCGGGCAAGTCATCCAAGCGGCTGTCGCTGCTCTCGGGCGGTGAGAAGTCGATGACCGCACTTGCGTTCTTGTTCTCGGTGTTCCTGGCGCGGCCGTGCCCCTTCTACGTGCTCGATGAGGTGGAGGCCGCGCTTGACGACCTCAACCTCGACCGCTTCCTCACGCTGCTGCGCCGCTATGCCAACAGGGCGCAGTTCATCGTGATCACCCACCAGAAGCGCACGATGGAGGCCGCCGACTGGCTATATGGGGTGTCGATGGCTGACAACGGGGTGTCCAAGGTGCTCTCGAGGAAGCTGCCCAAGGAAGAGGCGATACCGCAGGTCGCGTCGGTGCAGGAGCCCCCACAGGTAGCTCCCGTCGCGTAGGTCGCCGATGCCGCGAGAATGGTCTGAGCTGTTCATAACGGGCGCGCCCGTGGGCGAGGGTGAGGTTGCGGCGCCTGGCGAGGGGGAGGGCAAGGAGCGTAGGCGCGGACTTTTCAGGAGGCTCCGCGAAAACATGGCGAAGACGCGCCAGGCGCTCGGCAGCGAGATCCAGGCGACGTTGTTCGCGACGCTCGACGAGCACACCTGGGAACGGCTGGAGGAGGCACTCATCATGGCCGACGTGGGTGCGACCACAACCGCCGCAGTGGTGGAGACGCTTGAGAACGAGGCAACCGAAGGTGGGCTCACGAGCGGACCTGCCCTCTCGGAGCGGTTGATCGAGCTGCTCGCCGATACCGCCCGTAGTGAGGATTGGCAGATCGACATCAGCGCCAAGCCCACCGTTATCCTCACCGTGGGTGTGAACGGCACCGGTAAGACCACGACGATCGGCAAGCTCGCGTGGCACCTGCGCAAGGAGTTGGGCGTGAGCGTGCTGCTGGGCGCCGCCGACACGTTCAGGGCGGCTGCTACAGAGCAGCTCGAAGAGTGGGCTCGCAGGGCCGAGTGTGAGATCGTCACTGGTCCGGAGGGCTCAGATCCAGGCTCTGTGGCCTTCGAGGCGATCTCCCAAGCGCGGGCGAAGGGGATCGATGTGGCGATCGTGGACACCGCCGGGCGCCTTCATACCCAGGATGACCTGATGAGCGAGCTCGCCAAGGTGAGGCGCGTGATCGAGCGCCAACTGGAGGGTGCGCCGCACGAGACGCTACTCACCGTCGACGCCACCACCGGCCAGAACGGGTTGCGCCAGGCGCAGATGTTCGCGACTTCGGCGGGGGTGAGTGGGATCGTGCTCACCAAGCTCGACGGTACCGCCCGCGGGGGCATCGCGCTTGCAATCGCACGAGAGCTCAAACTGCCGGTGAAGCTGATTGGGATTGGAGAGCAGTTGGAGGACTTGCGGCCCTTCGATCCCGACGATTTCGCCCGCGCGCTCGTGGCTGAGGGATAATCGGATCATGAGCGCTTGGATCGTGTGGGTTGTCGTGGCGTGTGTCCTTGGAGTGGGCGAGATGCACCAGGGGGGGTTCTACCTCGCTCCCTTCGCCGCCGGAGCGGCGCTCGCGGCCGTCGTGGGTCTGCTCGGAGTGGGGTTCGCGCTCTCGGCGATCCTCTTCCTCGCGACCTCGGGCGTGGTGTTCGCGACGTTGCGCCCGGTGGCGCAGCGCCACCGCCGCCTGCCGCCCTCGATCCGCACCGGCGCGGCGGCGCTGATCGGGCGTAAGGCGACCGTGATCGAACGGATCGCAAACGTTGAGGGTGTGGGTTGCGTGAAGATCGACGGCGAGGTGTGGACGGCGCGGAGCTTCGACGAAGATCAGGTGTTCGAGCCGGGCGAACGCGTCGAAGTCGTAGAAATCAGGGGCGCAACCGCACTGGTTATGCACTAGTAGGACTTGGGGCGCTTCGTCACGGCGACGGTCCTCCCCGTGCACTGAGACACTGTGAGGACCAGGGAACCGAAGGAAAGGAAGACCAACCCCAAATGGCTGCTCTCATTGTCTTGGCTGTTGTCTTGCTGTTCGTGCTCGTTGTGGCGGCGCGCACAATTCGTGTGATCCCGCAAGCGCGGGCGGGTGTGGTGGAGCGGTTGGGCCGCTACAGCCGCACGCTCGAGCCGGGTCTGACGATTGTGACCCCCTTCATCGATCGGGTGAAGCCGCTTGTGGATTTGCGCGAGCAGGTGGTGAACTTCTCGCCCCAGTCGGTGATCACCGAAGACAATGTGGTGGTGGCGATCGAAACGGTTCTCTACTTCACGATCACCGACCCACGTTCGGCTACATACGAAGTCGCGAATCCGTTGCAGGCGATCGAGCAGCTGACCGTCACGACACTGCGCAACGTGATCGGAGGGTTGACGCTTGAGGACACGCTCACCGCCCGTGAGAGCGTGAACACGCAGCTTCGAGTCGTGCTGGACGAGGCGACCGGGAAGTGGGGGATACGGATCAACCGCGTGGAGATCAAGTCGGTCGATCCGCCGCAGGACATCAGGGCGGCGATGGAGAAGCAGATGCGCGCCGAGCGAGACCGTCGCGCGGCGATCCTCACAGCGGAAGGCGAGAAGCAGGCGCAGGTGCTCACCGCCGAAGGCCAGCAACAAGCGGTGGTGCTGCGCGCCGAGGGGGACCGCCAAGCAGCCGTTCTACGTGCAGAGGGCGAAGCGAAGGCGATCGACACCGTGTTCAAAGCGATCCACGAGGGCAAACCGTCACGGGAGCTTCTGAGCTACGAATACCTGCAGATGCTCCCCTCACTTGCCGAAGGGGACTCAAATAAGGTGTTCGTGATCCCCTCCGAGTTCGCAGAGGCGTTTGGTGGTATCGGCGAGGCGCTGACGCGTCGGGCGGGCGAGAAGCCTTCCGGCTCGGACCCGTCCTGACGGTCGCGGCGCGACTGCCAGAATTGGGCAACTGATGTTCGACTCACTCGCGGAGAAGCTGCAGGCGACGCTCGGGGATGTGCGCCAGAAGGGGACGCTCACGGACAAGGACATCGAGCGGGCGATGCGAGAGATCCGCCTCGCGCTGCTCGAGGCGGACGTGAACTTCAAGGTGGTGAAGCAGTTCACGAGCGACGTGAGGGAGCGCTGCGAGGGGGCGGAGATCGTGGGCAAGCTCAACCCCGGCCAGCAGGTGGTGAAGATCGTCGCCGAGGAGCTCACCAGATTGATGGGAGGCGCGCCCACCCCCGGCGCACCCGCCGACGGTCCGGCGGAGGAGGAGGCAACCTTGAGCTTTGCCCCGAGCCCGCCGACGGTGATTTTGATGGCTGGGTTGCAGGGGTCTGGCAAGACCACCGCGACGGCAAAGTTGGCGAGGTATTTGCGCGAGGAGCACTCCTCCTCGGTGGCGGTGGCGGCTTGCGACGTGTACCGTCCGGCGGCGGTCGATCAGCTCGTGAAGGTGGGAGCTCAGGCGGGCGCTGAGGTCTACGAGCAAGGCACGGACCGCGACCCGGTGGAGATCGCCAAGTGGGCGCTCGATCGCGCGCGGCGGGAGGGCAAGGACGTGTTGATCGTGGACACGAGCGGCCGGTTGCACGTGGACGAGGAGTTGATGGCAGAGCTGGTGAACATCCGCGATGCGGTGAAACCTCAGGACGTGCTGTTGGTGGTGGACGCGATGACCGGCCAGGACGCGGTGAACGTGGCCGAGCAGTTCGGGGCGGCGGTGGATTTCGACGGGGTTGTGATGAGCAAGCTCGACGGCGACGCGCGGGGGGGTGCGGCGTTGTCGGTGAAGGCGGTGACAGGCAAGCCGATCCTCTTTGCCTCCACAGGAGAGAAGCTCGACCAGTTCGAGCGGTTCCATCCCGATCGCATCGCCCAACGGATACTCGGGATGGGCGACGTGATGAGCTTGATCGAGAAGGCCAAGCGCCAGTTCGACTCCGACCAGGCTGCCGACTTGGAGCGCAAGCTGCGGCGCAACGAGTTCGGGTTGGACGACTTCCTCGACCAGCTCAAGACGATTCGTAGGATGGGGCCATTGACCAGCGTGCTCGGCATGATCCCCGGCTTCGCGGGGGCGCAGCTGAAGGGGATGAAGGTGGACGAGCGGGAGTTGGATCGCGTGCAGGCGATCATCCTCTCGATGACCCCTGAGGAGCGCACCCGTCCGGAGCTGATCAGGGGGTCGCGACGGCTCCGGATAGCACGGGGTTCGGGCACGAACGTGCAACAGGTGAATCAGCTCGTCAAGCAGTTCGGGCAAATGCGCAAGGTGATGAAGCAGGTGGGGCGGGGCAAGATGCCGGATCTCGGTGCGCTCATGCGTCAAGCCCGCTGAGATGTCAGACAGGCCTTCTCAGCCTCTACCGTCTAAGCTCTCAAGCTGAGTTCAAAGCTTTCAGAGAGGAAAACGTGTCGGTAAGACTGAGGCTCACGCGTGTGGGCGCAAGGAAGAATCCCGTGTGGCGTGTGGTGGTGGCAGACCAGCGCTCTCCGCGCGACGGCCGCGTGATCGAGACGATCGGCCACTACAACCCCCAGACGGAGCCCTCGACGATCGTGATCGACGAGGAACGCGCCCGCAGCTGGCTCGCGCGGGGGGCCCAGCCCTCCAACACCGTGCGCAAGCTGCTGCGGATCCAGGGCATCGGGACCCGGACCGGCTAGGCCCGTCGCCGCAGGCGCGAGATGGCCACCGAGATCCCCCGGCAGCTGCTGGAGTACCTCGCCGAAGGCCTCGTCGACGAGCCCGACGGCGTGTCCGTCGAGCAGTTCGACGAGGACGACGGCACGATCGTGCTCGAGCTGTGCGTCGCCGCGGACGACTACGGCCGCATCATCGGGCGGGGCGGGCGCACGGCCCACGCCCTGCGCACGGTCGTCAAAGCCGCCGCCGCCGGCGAGGGCGCTCACGTGCTCGTCGACATCGTCGACTGACGAGCGCGGGGCGGGCGATTCGGGAGGGACGCGAAGTGGCGGGCACTCCGGCCAAGCTCTCGGCAGGACGCGTCGGCCGGCCGCACGGCCTCGACGGAAGCTTCTATGTGACGGGCGCGCGGCCGC
>DASXNB010000064.1:0-26932 GCA_036495305.1 Solirubrobacteraceae bacterium
TGAGGCCGATCGCAAAGCGCCCGCCGATGCGCCGCGCCAGCACCACCATGCCCGCGTATGCGCCCGTGTATGCAAGCAGCGCGATCAGGAACACCCTGAAACCGAGCCGCTCGCCGATCCCGCTCAACCAGCCCGCGATCTTTGGCGCCTTGGGGATCAGCGCCGAATGACCCACCGCTCCGTCGAGCACTATCTCGAGCGTCGCGGCCAATAGCACCGCGGCGAGCACACCCACGAGCACGAGCATGAACCCCCGCGCCCGCTCAGACGTGACCGCCGCACTCGCCTGCGAGGGTTGCTCGGCTACCGAGCTCAGGGGACCCTCACGACTGGAAATGCAGCACGTCGAGTGCGCCAGTCATCTCGAACACACGCTGTACAGGCTCAGGGCCGGGGGCCAAAACCAGCTCGTACCCCACCTCGCGAGCGCGACTGTCGGCCAGCAACAGTACCCGCAACCCACTCGAATCGATGAACCCAAGCCCGCCGAGATCGATAGTCACACGCGCCGGGCGCTGCTCCTCGATCGCCGCCAGCTCATCTTCGACGGCGCTGGCCGAGGCGAGATCGAGCTCCCCTTGCAACCGGACAATCGTGGCGTCCCCGCTGACCTCGCTCGATATCTCAAGGCTCCCAGGCTTGGGGCCGGCGCCGTTCATAGGCGGGACTCTAATGCACCCTCAGGCCAGCGAGGTCCACACGCTCTTGCTCTCGAGGTATGCGTCGAGCCCGTCGTGCCCGTGCTCGCGACCGACCCCCGATGACTTGAACCCGCCGAAAGGCGCGGAGGGGTCAGACCCGCCCCAGTGGTTTATGTATACCGAACCCGCGCGCAGCAGCGCCGCGAGGCGGTGGGCGCTGCCCACATCCCTCGTCCACACCCCCGCGGCGAGACCGTAGTCAGTGTCGTTGGCGCGCCTTGCCACCTCCTCGAGCGTGTCATAGGGAGTTGCCACGAGCACCGGACCGAAGATCTCCTCGCGCACGATGCTCAGCTCGTCGGAGGTGGAGCTGAACAGCGTTGGCTCCACGAACCATCCACCGCTCTCTGAGAGGGTTGTCCCACCGCCGCTCACCACCTCGGCGCCCGCGTCGCGGCCGGCGTCGATATAGGACATCACGCGGTCGCGCTGCTCCTCGGAGACGAGCGGTCCGAGCTGGGTTGTCGGATCTAGGCCGGCTCCCAAGCGGGTGGCTTTCGCACGCTCGGCCAAAGCCCCAACCACCTCGTCGAAGCGCTCCTTCGGCACGAACAGTCGCGAGCCCGCGTTGCACGCTTGCCCCGAATTGAAGTAGATCGCTTGGTAGGAGCCCTTCACGGCCGCATCGATGTCGGCGTCGGGGAGGATCACGTTCGGGCTCTTGCCCCCCAGCTCGAGCGTCACGCGCTTGAGTGCCCTCCCCGCCTTCGCCCCGATCTCGCGGCCCACGACCGTTGAGCCGGTGAAGGAGATCTTGTCGACCCCCGGGTGGTCCACTAGCGCCGCGCCGGTCTCACCGTCGCCGGTGATCACGTTCAGGACGCCCTCCGGGAAGCCCACCTCGAGCGCCAGCTCGCCGAGACGCAAGGCTGAGAGCGGCGTCTGCTCTGCCGGCTTGAGCACGATCGTGCACCCAGCCGCGAGCGCCGGGGCCACCTTCCAGGAGGCCATCAGCAGTGGGAAGTTCCAGGGCACGATCTGTCCGCACACGCCCACGGGTTCGCGACGCGTGTAACAAAGCATGTCGGGCGCGCTCACCGGCAGCACGCTCCCCTCGATCTTCGTCGCCCAACCCGCGAAGTAGCGCAAGTGGGCGACCGTCCCCGCCACATCCACGTACTGGGCGAGCTTCACGGGCTTGCCGTTATCAAGCGACTCGATCTGCGCGATTTCCTCCTGATTGGCGCTGAGCGCGTCGGCGAGCGCGTTCATCAGTCTTCCCCGCTCTGAGGGCGCCATGCTGCGCCACGGCCCCCCGTCGAACGCCTCGCGCGCGGCGCCCACGGCCTTGGCGACATCCTGTGCGCCGGCCTGGGGCACGCTTGCGATCTCACGGCCCGTTGCCGGGTCGAGCGTCGCGAACGTGCGACCATCCTCGGCGGCGAGGCGCTCGGCACCGATCAATAGGCCATGCTGCTTTGAAATGAACTCCCGCGCTGGGGCGTCGAGCGCGTCGGGTAGAGCGGGGGTTGCGGTGGCGGTCATGTGAGCTCCTTGGTGTCCCTCGATGAGTTGGTCTCGCCCGCTCGCGCCTAGGGCGTGAGCACGATCTTCAGCGCCTCGCGACGGTCGTACATAGCGTACGCCTCCTTCGCGTCCTCCAGGGCCATGTGGTGCGTCACGAGCGGCGTGGGGTCGAGCAAACCGGCAGACATCATCGCGAGCACGCGATCGACGTGGCCGATCACATTCGCGTGCCCCGCGCACACGTGTAGCGACTTGATCCACAACAACCCCATGTGCACCTCGGCGCGCTCGGCGTACACCCCCACTGCCTGCACCGTCCCGCACTTGCGTGTGATCCGCAACGCGAGGTCGAAAGCTTGGGGATGGCCCACCGCGTCGATGGACACGTCAACGCCGCGCCCTTCGGTTGCCTCCCGCGCTGCCGCACGCGGGTCGGCCTCGGTCAGATGCACGGCCTGGGCGCCGAAGGATTCCCCCATCGCCAGCCGCTCGGGGACTGTGTCGACCGCGATCACGTGCGCCGCACCCGCCGCCTTGGCGGCCTGTACCGCGCACAGCCCCACCGGACCGAGACCGATAACGGCAGCCACGTCGCCGGCGCGCAAGCCGCTGTCGGCGACGGCGTGGTAGCCGGTGCCCATCACATCGCCGGCGAACAGCGCCGCCTCGTCTGACATGCCCGTGGGGATCTTGCGCAACACGAGGTCCGCGCTTGGGATCAGCGCTCGCTCGGCCTGCGTGCCCTGCAGCGATCCGAGCGCCGCGCCATGACCGAACGTGCGCGAGGAGTCGCACTTGTGAAACAACCCCCTGCGGCAGAACCAGCAGCGCCCGCACGCTGACTGAAAGCAGCCGAGTACGCGGTCGCCGACCGCCACGTTGTGAACATCATCGCCTATGGCGAGCACCGTGCCGACGTACTCATGCCCGATCGTGAACCCCGGCTCGATCTTCACGCGACCGTGGTAGATGTGCAGATCCGACCCGCACACACCTGTCGCTTCGATCTTCACGATTGCCTCGCCGGGATCAGCGATCTCGGGCTCTGCCACGTCGGCTACGAGAACTTCGCCGGGCGCTTGGAAGGTAACGGCACGCATCGGGAGCAAACCCTATTCCGTATGCTGGGCGAGTGTCTGACGGCATATCCAAGGCGGTCCTCATCACCGGTTGCTCCTCGGGTATCGGCGAGGCCACGGCTCGCCGGCTCGCGGCCCACGGCTGGACCGTGTACGCCAGCGCGCGGCGGCTCGAGTCGATCCAGTCGCTCGCCGAGGCGGGCTGCAAGCTGCTGCAACTCGACGTCTGCAACGAGTCCTCTATGCGCGCGGCAGTCGACACGGTGGAGCGCGAGCACGGCGCGGTGGGAGTGCTGGTCAATAACGCCGGCTACTCCCAGGGCGGTCCGATCGAGCAGGTGCCGTTGGAGTCGGTGCGCCGCCAGTTCGAGACCAACGTGTTCGGCTTGATCGCGCTCACACAGATGGTGCTCCCCGCGATGCGCTCCCAGCACTGGGGCAAGGTCGTGAACATCGGCTCGATGGGCGGCCGCCTCACGCTGCCTGGCGGTGGGCTCTATCACGCCACGAAGCATTCCCTGGAGGCGATCAGCGACGCGCTGCGCTTCGAGGTCAGGGGCTTCGGCGTCGATGTCGTGCTGATCGAGCCCGGGTTGATTACCACTGAGTTCGGTAAGACCGCCGTGGCGACCGTCAACGAAGCCGACTCAACCGGCGAGCCCGACGGCGAGGACCCCTACAAAAAGTTCAACGTGAAGCTCGCCGCGATGACGGCGGGGGTGTACGAGGGGCCGATGCGCCATCTGGGTGGGGGGCCGGATGTAGTGGCGAAGGCAATCGAGAAGGCCATCTCGCGTCGCAAAGCGCCCTCGCGCATGCTGCTCACACCCTCAGCTCACCTCACAGTTTTTCAGCGCAAAGTGCTGCCTGACAAGGTGTGGGATGCGGTATTGCGCACGCAGATGCCTGAGCCGCGCTGAGCCGGTCGAGCCGCGGACCGCGCCGGTCCTACTGCCCCGCGAACGCTTCCACCTGACCGCACGGCCTGCCGACCTCAAAGCCCTGGGCATAGTCGACGCCGTAGTCGCGCAATAACCGCATCGTGGGCTCATCGCCGACGTACTCGGCGATCGTCTGCTTGCCCATCCCACGGGCGACGCCCACCAGCGCCTTCACGACGAGTTGGTCCTTGTGAGAGGCGGGAAGCGTGCGGATGAAGTCGCCGTCGATCTTCAGATAACGGAAGGGCAGGTGCTTGAGGTACTGAAAGGAGCCAAAGCCGGCGCCGAAGTCGTCGAGCGCGACCGAGCTGCCGAGTGTGTGCACACCCTCGCAGAACCTCTGCGCCCGGTGCATGTCACTGATGGCGGCCGTCTCTGTCACCTCGATCACCAGGCGGTCGGGGTCGACGTCGTGGCGCAGGAGCTCGTGCTCGATGTGGGCGAGCATGCCGCTGTCAGTGATCGACAGCGCCGACAGGTTCACCGCCACTCGCGCGCCGCGCTCGGCCAGCTCGCCGCCCATCAAGGCCACCACCTTGCAGATCACCATCCGGTCGATCTCCTGAATCAGGCCATAGCGCTCCGCCGCAGGCAGGAAGTCGCAGGGAGACGTGAGTGAGCCGTCTGGTTCGTCGGCGAGACGGATCAATGCCTCGTAGTGAGATATCGCGCCGTCTTGTAGCGACACGATCGGTTGGTAGTGCAGCAGAAAGAGGTCGTTGCGTAGCGCCCGGCGCAGGCGCTCCATCCACGGCCGCGGGTGCAAACCGGCCGGCGAGGAGAAGTTGCCCACGCGCCCGCTATAGCGGCGGCGGCGATCCTGCTCGGGACGCATGTCCCGGGCCTTGATGACAAAGCTTGTGGTGGCGTCGGTTGTGGAGGTTGGCATGTCGGCCATCTTCGCCCTTACGCGAGGCCGCGCGGGGCGCAGGCACGCATATATGGAGGTTTTCGACCGAAAACCACATCAAACCTCCCCGAACCTGCGCAAAATTGCGCAAAACACCTGCCGAGGGGTCTATCGCGAGGGCGAATAGGGCCGGCGGGCGCGGTCTGACACCACGAGCAGCAGCGCCAATAGCACGAAATTCATCACTACCGAGGAGCCACCATACGCGACGAACGGCAATGTCACCCCGGTGAGCGGGATAACGCGCGTGACACCGCCCACGATCACGAACACCTGCATCGCCACGACGAAGGACAATCCAGTCGCGAGCAGCTTGGAGAAGGAGTCGCGCGCGAGCATTGCCGTCTTCAAGCCACGGGCTACGAACAACAGGTAGGTGAGGATCAAAGCGGCTGCCCCCGCGAGACCCAGCTCGTTGGTGATGACCGCATAGATCATGTCGCTTTCTGGCACCGGCAGAATCGAGGAGCGGCTGTGGGGGAGCACTAGCAGCGACTGATCGAACCCTGTGCCGAGCAACCCCCCGTCGGCCTGAGCGAAAAGGGATTGAGCGAGCTGGTAGCTGCCGCCCTGGGAGAAATAGAGCGTGCGGTCGAAGGGGTGTTCCCAGGCGAGCACGCGACCGTGCACGTGACTGACGTGCGTGGCCACGAACCATGCGCCCACACCGAACAGCACAAGCCCGATCAGCGGGAAGGAGAAGCGGCCGGTGGCAACGTAGAGCAGCGCGAGGAAGGCGCCGTAGAACATCAGCGAGGTGCCAAGCTCGCGTGTGAGTAGGAGCGTGGCCATCGCGGCCCCCCACACCACCAGCATCGGCCCGAACTGCTTCATCGGGGGAATTGTCAAACCGAGGAATTTGCGGCCTGCGGTGACAAGGATCTGGCGGTTATCGCGCAGGTAGCTGGCGAGGAAGATCACGATCGCCACCTTCGCGAGCTCGGCCGGCTGGAAGGAGACCGGACCGACGTGGATGTTCAGGTAGGCGCCGTTCACCTGCTCCCCGATCACCGGAAAACGCGGGAGCACCGCCATCGCGATCCCCACCGCGGCGATCGTGTAGCGGTAGCGCTCGAGCACCCCCACCCCCGTGCGCCGCAGCCACAAGATCGTTGCCGCGAAGAGGACCAAACCCAGCACCATCCATTGCGCCTGCTGGCGCGCGAGCGAGGGGTTGATGCGATAGATCATCACGATCCCAACGCTCGCCAGCACAGCTCCGAGCGGGAACAGGTAGGGGTCGGCGTGGGGCAGCGCAAAGCGGATCACAAGGTGTCCCGCCAGACACAGCCCAAGAAACAGCAGCCCGTAGGTGAGCGACAGGCTCGAAGCATGGTTGAGCGTGACGTTCGTATCCGCGCCAAGCGTGCTGTTGTCCTGTTGGATGAAGATCGCCGTGAAACCGGCAGTGACTAGCAGCGTCGCTGGGATCAGGCCGAGCAGCTCACGGTTGCGGGGCTTGAGCACGCGCCCGAGCCTAGCGGGATGTCCGGCGCGCGAGGCCGCTTGCACGAGCGCTCGAGATCCGCGGCGGCGGGCGTCCGACCTGGCGCTAGCGACCTCCGTGCCCGCTAGGCTTGCCCAACGGTGCGGCCACGCAGGATGGGGTGTACCGCAGATCGCACATGAGCTTCCAGCCCGCGACACCCACGGACGACGAGCGTCCGCCCTCCCTGGCCCGCGGCATGTGGCTGCGCTTCGCGCTCGCGGGTGTGGCGATCCTGCTGCTGAGCGGGGTCGCCACCGCCACCGTAGCCCTCACCAAGCTCAATCACATTGCCGAAGAGGTGTTCCCCAAGGGCAGCCAGATCCACGTCGCCAAAGGGGTAGTCGAAACGGCCTACAGCGGTGAACCGCAGACGTTCATGATCCTCGGCTCAGACCGGCGCGCGGGATCGAAAGACGCGTATGACCGCAACGACCCGCCACACAGCGACACCCTGCTGCTGGTGCATCTCGACCCCAACTACGGTCAGATCTCGGTTTTGTCAGTGCCACGCGACCTACTGGTGCGCATCGTCACAAAAAGTGGGCAGGTGTACTACCCCAGCAAGATCAACGCCGCCTACACGATCGGCAGCTCGGAAGGCGGCACCGACCGCGGCGTGGAATTGACCGCCTCCACGATCGAGCACCTGCTGCACATCAAGATCAACGGAGTCATCGACGTCTCCTTCAAGGGCTTTCGCGACGTGGTGGACACACTCGGATGCGTGTACGTGAACGTCGACCATCGCTACCTGCACCAAAGCGAAGCCAACGAAGCGCAGAACTACTCCTCGATCAACCTCCAACCCGGCTATCAGAAGCTCTGCTACGAAAATGCGCTCAGCTACGTGCGCTACCGCCACGGCGACTCCGATTTCGTGCGCGTGGCACGCCAGCAGGACTTCTTGCGCAACCTGCGCGAGCAGATGCCGGTGGGCAACCTCGTGGGCGAGATCGACACCGTGTCAAAGGCCGTGGGACGCGCCGTCACCACCACCTTCCACTCCTCCGCAGGCCAGTTGATCGAACTGGCAAAGCTCGCCGCGTTCTCCCAGCAAAAGCCGCTGCGCCAGGTGAAATTCCAGGCCGAAAACGTAAACGCGATGATTGGAGGTAACAGCTACGTAACCGCCTCCCCGAGCCTGATCAAAGCGACGGTGAGGGAATTCCTGCACGGCCACGAACAGCTGAAACTGCCCTCGTCTTCTTCCTCCTCGCACCACTCACACCACAGCTCGAGCCCGTCGCGAGCCTCGCTTGACCTTTTCCCCGTGTCGGCCACCGGCAAGGCGATGGCGCTGACGCAAGCACCAAACCTGCCCTTCCCGCTCGAGTATCCCACCGTGCAAACCGGTCCCGCGGTGCCTGAGGAAGTACATCCCTACACGCTCGAAGACGAGCACAAACACCGCCATCACGCCTACGTGGCGGTGTGGCAGCAGACAGGGCTCGGCGGCTACTACGACGTGGAGGGACTCGACTGGGTGAACATCCCCCTCTTCGCCCACGCCCGCCCGCAGAAAATCGGTGGACGCTCCTACCTCATCGTGGACGACGGCGCGCATATCCACGACATCGGCTGGCGTGTGGGCAAAGCGATCTATTTCGTCAGTAACACGCTGCTCGAGGACCTCTCAAACGGGCAGATGATCGCGATCGCACGGGCAACAGAGCCCTTGCTCTGAATCGACGCGGGAGCGCGCCCACGGCCACGGGCCGCTCCGCCACCTCCAGGGCGAGACGTCCGTCGGGAATACAGTTCAGCGTGATGCGCCGGCGGGAGCGCCGTCGAGCGCCGCGTTCACGAGCGCGTCGGCATGCGCGTTCTGGGCGCGCGGAACCGTCCTGACCTTCCACGCCGAAAAAGCGCGCAACGAGGCCAAAGCCTCTGCGTGCAAGGGGCGCATGGCGGGATGCTTGACCTTGTAGAGGCCCTGCACCTGCTTCGCGATGAGCTCGGAGTCGTTGACGACCTCGACGTCGGTGGCGCCCACAGCGAGGGCACGGGAGAGACCAAGCAGCAGCGCGCGATACTCGGCGACGTTGTTGGTTTGCGTACCGAGCAACTCGGAGGCCTCGTCGAGTACCTCACCGTCTGGACTCGACACGACGCTTGCCGCGGCAGCAGGCCCCGGGTTTCCACGCGAGCCACCGTCGACGTGCACGAGCACCTTCACCCGCGCGACGCTCCGCGTCTGAGACGACAACGAGCTGGAGAGACCACTACGAGCCGTCTACGAGTGGCGGCAGATCGCCAGGTACACGGGCACGACGACGGTCGCGGATCACACGACGGTGCAAATCCGCCTCGGTTGGGCGCGGGCCGCGGGCGCGGCGGTCGGCCTCACGGCGATCGATCACCACGGTGACGTTCTCATCGCCCTCGTAGTGCTTGACGAGCTTCGGATAGAGCTCGTCGGCCATCTCCTTTGGCACAACGCAATAGATCATCGTGCCTAGATCGTACTGCGCCCGGCGCGGGACACTGCAAGCGTGCCTCCACGCGACGGTCGCCGCGCAGAGCGATCACGCGAGAAGGGTTAGGCGTAAAGGGGAACGAGCGCACCGCGCTCGTCGGCGGAGGCGTTGGCAAGCCGGTCCTCTTCGGCCAGCTCGTCAAGCTCGAGACCCTGGGCGACCAGCTGCGGACCGGCTGCCTCGTCGCCAAGATCCACCTCGTAGCGATACCAGCACAGCTCCCAGGCGACGACGATTGCCACTGTACTGCCCGACTCCTCAAGCGCTCTGACAGTCACCGACGGGGCGCCCAGCGAGCGGGCGACGCCCGCCACCCGTCGCGGGGGCTCGCCCGCGTTGAAGACCTCGAGCGCTCGCTCGATCTTCAAATCGCCGCTTGTAACAGCTCGGGTGCCATCGCCGCTGAGCGAGGCCTGGTCGAGCTCGTTTCCCTCGGAGCCATGCTCGCCTGCCCATTCATCCGCGAGGCGATCCCCCGAATCCGCTTCGACAGAGCCGATGTAGAGCTCTTGCGCGTCAACGTTCGAGCGCTCGATCGAGCCGCCCTCGAGGAAGTCATAGCGACCGTCCTCTGCACGATCGCTACCCCCCTGGGCGGGGAGAGTTGTGTTGGGGCGCACCTCGCGGTGCAACGGACGCTCGCCGGGCTCGCGCAGTTGGCGCAGCCGTCCCAGCAGCGAACCTGTGCGCCGCGTGCGACCCTGGCGTACTGCCAAAGCGTGGTTGTCGGCCTCACGCAACCACCCCTCCGAGGAGGCCCTTGGGACACACAGCTCGCACACCGTGCGGCGTTGTCCACCGGCGAGGAAAACGTCGGGATTCTCGCCGCGAAGCAAGCGCCTGCCGCACACGTCGCAGGCGACGACAGGGTGGGATGTGACTATCGCTCGGGTTGCCATCGGTCCATCAGGGTAGCCGCTAGTGGCAAGCCCATGCTCAGACGTGCGCGGCGGCGGGCTCTGAGGAGACCTGTTCGAGCAAGCGTTTGGCAAGCTGCGCGGGCACCTCCTCATAGCGCAAGAGCTCGAGCGTGTAGTCGCCCTGACCTTGGGTTATCGAGCGCAAATCTGGCGCGTAGGAGAGCATCTCGGCCATCGGCACCTCCGCGCGGATCTCGGTGCCGACGCCAGTCGGCGCCATCCCCTGCGGGCGGCCGCGACGGCTGTTGAGATCGCCGATCACCTCGCCCACGCAATCCTCGGGCACCGACACAGCGACGAGCATCACCGGCTCCAGCAACACCGGACGGGCGGTGGCGAGCGCATCGCGCATTGCCTGCGCACCGGCGAGCTTGAACGCAAGCTCTGAGGAGTCGACCGCATGAAAGGCGCCGTCGAGCAGTGTGACGCGGACATCCTTCACCGGGTATCCCGCGACCGGACCGGCACACATCGCTTCCTCCGCCCCCTTCTGCACGGCGGGGACGAACTGGCCGGGGATCACACCTCCCTTGATGCGGTTGACGAACTCAAAACCCGCCCCTTGTGAAAGAGGCTCGATCTCGATGTGGCAGTCGCCGAACTGACCGCGTCCACCTGACTGCTTCTTGTGGCGTCCGTGACCAGTGGCGTGCGCGGTGATCGTCTCGCGATAGGGCACCCGCGGCGGCTTGAGTGTGACGCCTACGCCGAAGCGCGAGCGCAAACGGTCGACGATCACTTCCACGTGCACCTGGGAGAGCCCCGCCACGATCTGCTCGCCGGTTTGCGGGTCGCGGTGAAGATCGATCGTGGGGTCTTCCTCCTGCAGGCGGCGCAACGAGGAGAAGACCTTCTCCTCATCCCCGCGACCCGATGCCTCGATGGCGAAAGCCATCACCGGGGAAGGTAGGCTCGGGCGCGGCATCTGAAGGCTCTCCTCACGCTCGGAAAGCCAGTCTCCCGCATAGGTGTCCTTGAGCTTGGCCACAGCCCCCATGTCGCCCGCGCCGATCTCCTGCACGTGAAGCGATTCCTTGCCCGAGAAGACAATCGGTTGGCCGATCCGCTCGCGTGTGTGTGAGCGGGTGTTGAGTAGGTGCGAATCGTGGCGCAATAACCCCTGGTAGACGCGCAGCAGGTTCACCCGGCCCGCATAGGGGTCGGCGCGGGTCTTGAAGACATAGGCGAACACGGGCGCTTGCTCCTCGGGAGCCAACTCCACCTCGCCGACCGCAAGCGGGCCATGCTTCACCGGAGAGGGGAGATCCTCGACTATCGCGTTGAGCAGGCGCGCTGTGCCCAGGTTGCGAGTGGCTACCCCACACACCACTGGGAAGATCTTGCCGTGGTTAGTGCCCTGCTTGAGCGCCGCGGCGATCTCCTCGTGGGCGATGCTCTCCCCCTCCAGGTAGCGCTCCATCAGCTCGTCGGAGACCTCTGAGACCTCGTCCATCAGCCGCTCCCGGTATTCCGTGGCCAACTCCATCTGATCGTCGGGGATCGCCACCTCCACCGCCGCGCCACGGCCGGGCGACTCCTGACGGCACGCGCACATATCGAGCAGGTCGATGACCCCTGTGACCTCGTCCTCCTCAACCAGGGGTATCTCTGTGGCAACGACATGAGGACCGAATGCCTGCTTGAGGGACTGGAGCGTGGCGAAGAAGTCGGCGCGCTCGCGGTCGAGCATGTTCACGAACGCCATCCGCGCGATGTCAAGCTCGGCCGCGCGGGACCACAAACGTGCGGTGGTGACCTCCACGCCGTTGACAGCGTTGACAACGAAGACCGCCGACTCGCACACCCGCAGGCAGGCGAGCGCGTCGGCGATGAAACTGGGATCGCCGGGGGTGTCGAGCAGGTTAACCTTGCGCTCCCCCCACTCCACCGTGGACAGCGATGCGGAGATCGACATCTGGCGAGCCTGCTCGTCGGGGTCGGCGTCTGAGACGGTGGTGCCGTCAACGACAGTGCCGAGGCGTGTGGTGAGGCCAGCCTCGAACAGGAGCGCCTCGTGCAGCGAGGTCTTGCCCGAGCCGCGGTGGCCGACGAGGGCGACGTTGCGAATCCGATCTGGCGTGCCACCGGTGGGGGCGGCGCTCGGGCGCATGTCTATCTCCTTGCTGGACTACCAGCCAAGATACCGCCGATGCGAACCTGCGGCTAGGGGGTTAACCGCAGACGGTGAGCACCCGATTAGTCAATCGCGGCCTCTTGCATCTTGCCCCGCAACCGCAGGACGGCCTTGGTGTGAAGCTGGGAGATGCGCGACTCGGTGACACCGAGCACCTCGCCAATCTCTCGGAGGGTGAGGTTCTCGTAGTAGTAGAGCGCGATCACGAGCTTCTCGCGCTCGGGGAGGGAGGCGATCGAGTCGGCAATGCGGTCCTTGAGGTCGCCCACGTCGAGGGCCTTTGAGGGGTCGGGGGCGTTGAGGTCCTCGATCGTGTCCATCAGCGACACCTGGTCGCCGCTGGAATCGGACACGCTCCACATCTCATCCAGAGCGGCCACCGAGGAGTGGGAGATAGTAAGCAGCGCCTCATGGAACTCGGGCACGGTGAGGTTGAGCTCGGAGGCCATCTCCTCGTCGGTGGGCGAGCGTTGCAGGCGGTGCTCGAGCTTCGTGTTGGCGCGCTCGATCTCCCTGGCGCGAGCGCGGACGGAGCGCGGCACCCAGTCGATCGAGCGGAGCTCGTCGATGATGGCGCCCTTGATACGGGTGATGGCGTAGGTCTCGAACTTGATCTCGCGGGAGAGGTCGAAGCGCTCGATCGCGGAGATCAGACCGACCAAGCCGTAGGAGATGAGATCTGCCTCCTCGACGTGCGGAGGCAGCCCGGCGGCGGTGCGGCCGGCTACGTACTTGACCAGGGGCGAGTAGGCGACGACGAGCCGCTCGCGAGCGCGAGGGTCTCCGTCTGACTTATAGCGCCGCCACAGTTCACGTAGCTCGATCGCTTTTACGTTCGTCTCCAGGGTCTTCTCCCGCCGATCAGGCCCGAGGGTGACTGCGCGCATAGGCGCTTCTGAGTCTGGCGGACTCTACCCGAGTGTAGACCTGGGTTGTCGAGATGCTCGAATGGCCGAGCAGCTCCTGGATGGCACGCAGGTCTGCGCCGCCGTCGAGCAGGTGGGTTGCGAAGCTGTGCCTGAGCGCGTGTGGAGAGATGTCGGCGGGGATACCCGCCCGCGTTGTCCATGCGCGCAGGCGGCGACGGACGTCGCTTGTGCCAAGCCTCCTGCCCGAGCGACTCAAGAACAACGCGGTGTGCTCTTGCTCGCCAACGAGGGCCGGGCGGGCACGCTCCAGGTACAGACGGACCGCCTTCAGCGCAACCTCGCCGGCAGGTAGGAAGCGGGTCTTTGACCCCTTGCCCTCCACGCGCAGTTGCTCGCCATCGTGATCCACGTCGGTGACGTCGAGCGAAACGATCTCCTCGGCGCGCAAACCGCAGGCATAAGCCAGCTCGAACAGGGCGCGGTCACGGAGATTCAACGGCCCGCTCAACTGGCCCTCCCCGTCGGTGGGGATCGAGTCGAGCAGGCGCGACACCTCAGGCGCCTTCAGGACGCGCGGCAGGTAGGACGAGCGGCGTGGTGTGGTGAGCAGGTCGGCTGGGCTCTGCTGGATGTGGCCGTGCTCGCGCAAACTGCGAAAGAGCGCCCGAATGGCTGCTAGCTTGCGGGCCGTGGTGGTGGAGGCCATGCACTGCTCTGAAAGGCCCGCGATGTAGCGGCGTACATCGCGCACACCGACGCCAGATGGTTCCAGGCGATGCTTTTCGGCAAAACACGCAAACTGGAGCGTGTCGACTCCATAGGCGCGTCGCGTGCGCGGAGCCGCGTTGGTGCGACGCAAATCCTCGTCGAGCAGCGCGAGAGCTCGCAGCCAGGGCTCGGTGAGACTACGGGTCGCCTCGGTCTCGGTCGCGCTCATCTTCACTTATTTCGCCGTAGCGGACAGGCGCCCTGCCCGTTGGATCAGCGCGGGGCAGCGAGTGCCGGCGAGGAGATGGCGAGCTTTGGCGCGAGCAACCGTGCAAGCTCTGGCCAGTCGGTGGCGCCAACAATGTCCTCGACCTCGCACAGTTCGGCATTCCAGGGGTGAAGGATGGTGGCGGTGGCCATGCCGCGCTCGATCGCGGCGGTGAGGTTGAGGGGGCTGTCGTCGATGAGCAGGTCGATGTCGAGCTCGGCACAACGGGACACCTTGTCGTAGGAGCAGCAGAGATCGTCAAAGGGCATGCCGAGACTCTCCAGCCAGCGGGCGGTGGCGGGGGCACGGTCGGCGGCACGGTGGGAGGTGACGTGGATGAAGTGCCCCTGGGTACTCCAGCCGCGCACTGTGTCCACCGCCTCGGGGTAGGGGCGTCCGGCGAGGATGGTCTCGTCGCAATGGCTCTCCTCGATACACAGCTGGAGCTGGTCGGGACGCAGGCGGGTGATGCCCCATGTGAACTGCTCCTCGTAGGGCAAGTCGATGCCGAAACGGCGCAGGGAGATCTCCGAGAGAACGTCCCAGTAGTGGTGAAGCGTGGAGTCGACGTCGATGGCTATGCGCATGGGTCGAGTAGATTATTGGGGTATGAGCGGCGTGAGCGTCCTGCCACAGACCGACCGGCGCGATCCATACGGTCCGCAGGGGCGCTCAGGATGGATGGATGTCGACTGGCAAGCCCACCAGCGCTGGGTGAGTGTGGCGGGCAAACCCGTCAACACCATCGACATGGGCGAGGGTCCCGCGATTGTGTTCGTGCACGGGCTCTCAGGCTCTTGGCCCAACTGGCTCGAGCAGTTGCCGGTGTTCGCGGAGGACCACCGCGTGATCGCGATGGACCTCCCGGGCTTCGGACACTCGCCGATGCCTGAGAACCACATCACGATCTCCGAGTACGCACGCATCCTCGACACTCTGTTGGAGACATTGGGGGTGAGCGCGGCGACTGTAGTGGGCAACTCGATGGGGGGTTTTGTCTCCGCGGAGCTCGCGATCGCCTTCCCACAGCGAGTGGAGCGGTTGGTGCTGATCTCGGCGGCCGGTATCAGCACCTACCGTCACCGCGACGTGGAACGGATCGAGCCGGTGTTGCGCCGGTTGGCGCCAATGGTGGCCGCCTACACAGGCTGGACCGCCGCGCGCTCGGATTGGGTGTCGAGAAGGCGTGGCCTTCGCAACCTCACACTCGGGACCGTGACACGCCACCCAGGTCGCCTACCGGCGCCGCTGGCCGCCGAGCAGCTGCGCGGAGCGGGCAAGCCGGGGTTCATGCAAGCGCTCAGAGCCAATATCGACTATCCCGTGCGCGAACGCCTGCCTGAGATCGCGTGCCCCACCTTGATCGTGTGGGGCGCCGAGGACAAGGTGATCCCCGTTGGCGACGCGAGCGTGTTCGAGGAGCTGATCCCAAACTCACACAAGGTGATCTTCGATGACACGGGTCACATGGCGATGTTGGAGCGCCCGGCTTCGTTCAATCTGCTGCTTGCAGATTTCATGAGCCAATAGGGACCGTTGCCCGTGCTCAGCTCGTAACCGCGCCCTCGGCGGCAGAGCCGACGAGCTTTGCGTACTTGCGGATCGCCACATCTATGTGCTCGTCGGCGCGCGGGGGCTGGGTGTAGGAGGCTGAGCGCTCGGCTATCTCGACCTCTGAGAGCGTTACGTCGATCCGGCGGGCGTCCACGTCGATCGTGATTTGATCGCCGTCTGAGACGGCGCCGATCGGGCCGCCGCGGACGGCCTCGGGGGCGATGTGGGCGGCCATGAAACCGTGGGTGGCGCCGGAGAAGCGGCCGTCTGTGATGAGCGCGACGCTCTCCCCCAGCCCCTCACCGACGATGGCGGCGGTGACGGCGAGCATCTCGCGCATACCGGGGCCACCGGCGGGACCCTCACCCCGGATCACCACCACGTCGCCCTCTTCGATCTCGTGGGCGAGCACGGCGGCCATCGCATCCTCCTCGCCGTCGAACACGCGGGCTGGACCCTTGTGGAGGCGGCGCTCGTGGCCGGCGAGCTTGACGACACAACCGTCGGGGGCGAGGTTGCCGCGCAGGATCGCAAAGCCGCCGGTGGGCTTGAGTGGGTCGCTCAGCGGGCGCACCACCTTCTGTCCCTGCGTCTCTTGTGCCTCCTGAGCATGTTCGCCGATCGTGCGGCCCGTGACGGTGAGGGCGTCTGAGCGAAGGATTCCCACTTCCCGTAGGCGCTTGAGAACGAGCGGTACACCGCCCGCCTCGTAGAGATCGGTGGCGACGTAGTGGCCACCCGGTTGCAGGTCGCACAACAGCGGCGTGCGCTCGGAGATGGCGTCGAACTCCTCGATCGAGAGCGGTACGCCCATTTCGCGGGCGACGGCAAGTAGGTGAAGGACGATGTTGGTGGAGCCGCCACTTGTGGCGCCGGCGGCGATCGCGTTCTCGAGGCCCTGCTTGGTGATGATTTCGCTTGGGAGCACCCCTTTGCGCAGCACGTCCATCGCCAGTTCACCGCATTCGGTGGCCACCGCGAGCTTGCGGCCGTCCTCGGCGGGCACCATCGAGGAGCCCGCGGGCGAGATGCCGAGCACCTCAAAAGCCATCGCCATTGTGTTGGCGGTGAACTGCCCACCACACGCCCCTGCGCCTGGCGAGGCGGCGTTCTCGAGCTCGTGCAGTTCCTCTTCTGTGATCTTGCCTGAAGCGAACGCTCCCACGGCCTCGAAGACCTGCTGAATCGTGACGTCCTGCCCCTTGTAGTGGCCGGGACGGATCGAGCCGCCGTAGAGCATCAACCCGGGGATGTTCAATCGCGCGAGCGCCATCACCGCACCGGGGATCGTCTTGTCGCAACCTGAGATCACAACGAGCGCGTCAAAGGCGTGGGCGGAGGCCACCAGCTCGATCGAGTCGGCGATCAGCTCCCGTGAGACCAATGAGGCGCGCATACCCGACGTGCCCATGGTGATGCCATCGGAGATGGCGATTGTGTTGAGCTCCATCGGTGTGCCACCGGCCGCGCGGATACCCTCCTTCACCTTCGCCGCGAGTACCCGGTTATTGAAGTTGCAAGGCATCGTCTCGATCCACGAGTGCGCGACACCGACGATTGGCTTTGCGAGGTCCTCGGCGGTGTAGCCGATCCCGTGCAGGTAGGCGCGGGCGGCTGCGCGCTCGGGACCCTCGATCAGGGCGCGCGAGCGGTGCTTGACGTCAAAGTCGGCTTGAGTGCTCATTTGCGCGGAAACACTACCGGCGCGCGTACGCGCACGCATGGCGCCTGGATGGCCAACGCTCGGCCCGTAACGGTCGCGTATCGGGATCGACTTAGGCGAGAGGAGACGCCACTACCGGCTCTCCGTGTCGTGGTGCAAGCGCAGCCGCGCAAGGCCGATCACGTCCACCGGTCCCGGACCCTCCCCTACATCGCCAAGGCCGTTCGCAACCGCCTCGCCCGCGAGCGAGCGAGCGGCGATCGCCGCCTGCAGCGGCTCGCGCCCGAGCGCCAGCTGTGCGGCGAGCACGGAGGAGTGGGTGCAACCGGAACCGTGGGCAGCGCCGGAGGGATGCATCTCGCCTGGGATCGCCACGATCCGCTGGGGATCGTTCGAGTCGAGGAACAGATCGGTCGCCTGCATGCGATGCCCCCCGGTGAGCACGACTATCATGGGGCCGAGTCCGAGCACAGTGTGAGCGAGAGCACTCGTCTCGGCCTCCTCCTCCTCGCTCGGGGTATGGCTTGCTTCGCGCTCACTCAGAGCGCTTGCTCCGCTCTGCGCCTCACCGCCAAACGACGCGTTTGCTCGTGCGTGCCGGGCCAGAGCGCGCGCCTCGGGAACGTTTGGCGTGAGGATCGTGGCACGCGGCAGGATCTCCCCCACGAGCGCCCCCTGAGCGGAGGGGTCGAGAAGTTGAGAGCCCGACTCGGCCACCATCACCGGGTCCACCACCACCGGGGTCCCCGCAGGCAGCTCATCCAGCGCCTGCGCCACCGCCATGACCGTCTCGACCGTCCCGAGCATCCCCACCTTCACAGCATCGACGCCGATATCGCTCACGACAGCCCGCACCTGGGCAAGGATCGTCTCGGGTGGGACCGCGTGCACGGAGCTGACACCGAGCGTGTTCTGGGCGGTGATCGCCGTGATCGCGCTCATCCCGTGGACACCGCAACGGGCAAATGCCTTTAGGTCCGCTTGGATTCCCGCCCCACCGCCGGAATCCGAGCCCGCGATGGTGAGCGCGCGAGGGGTGCGTGCCACCGCGGGCATCGATGACCTCCGGGGTCAGGCCGAACGTGGCCGTTTGCGTGCCGGAAAGATCGTGTAGCTGCCGATCGCGGTCACGAGTAGCCGTCCGTCCTCGTGGCGCACCTCGCTGCGCAACACTGCGTTCGATTTGTTGCGCCGGTCGAGCTCCGTGGTGCACACGATGTCACCCTCGGTCGCGGTTTGGATGTAGTTCACCGAGATGCTGATCGTTGCGATGTGCTCGTCCTTGCTTGTGTGCACCCACAGCGCTGAGCCCATGCAGTAGTCCACGAGCGCATAGGTCACCACACCGGAGAGCAGCCCACCGGCGTTTATGAGCTCCGGGCGGATCGTCAACCGGACGGTGTTGGGATCGTCCCACCGCATCCCCATGAAGCGGGTGACTCCGTCTATTCCGAGCGACTTGTGCTCGGATTCGTGACCGTCTGAGGAGGCGGCTGCGGTTGCGACTGTCGAGTCGCCTGGATTGTGAGAAGCGTCGGTCACGCGGTAAGACTCGGCTGGAACCAGCCAGGATATCCGTTGGCAGGCCTGTACACAGGCTCGCTTGAAAGACGACACATTTGTGCGATTTACGGCACATTTCTCGGCGTAGGGTCGATGGATGCGCTCCACAAGCTCGCAGCCAGGCACCCCGGCACCGCGTGACCCACGGCGCCGGTTGGGCACGCTCGGCGAGGACTTCGCGGTCGGTCACTTCCGTCGCCTTGGCTTCGTTGTCGTCGCACGTAACGTCAGGACGCGCCACGGGGAGATCGATTTGATCGCGTTTGACGGCACCTCGTTGGTTTTTGCGGAGATCAAGACGCGTCGCGCCAGCAACCGTCGCCGTGGGCTCTGCCCCGAGGACCAACCGCTCGCTTGGCTGAAAGTCAGCCAGCGCGAACGCGTGCGCCGGCTCGCCTGCGCATGGCTCTATGAGAACACCACCAAACGCCCCAAGGCCCACACGATCCGCTTCGACGCCGTAGGCATCGTTGTCGACGGCGCCGACAAGCTGCTGCGCCTCGACCACATAGAGGGGGCGTGGTGACGACAAAACGGGTAATCATGGAGTATCGAATCTGGACCTCCGTCGCGAACATGCCATTCAGTGACGAGTCCACCTGGTTTCCGCTCACGCGACACTTGGAGCGCGTGCACTCCGATCTTGGCCCTGTCGCCACGTGGGAGGACGACGGATCGACGATCGTGTTGGTATTGGCGGACGATCAGCCCGACCCCGCGAGCGCCGCCGCGAGCGCAGCACGGGTGGTGAGCGATGCTCTACATGCGACCGATCTTGCCGACCGTTTCCCACGGTCTTCCAGGTCGAGTCCGCGATGGACATTGTCACGGCCGAGTAGAGGCCGAGGAGCCTTGCTTGATCCACTGGAAAATGATCTAGACCGATGAGCGGGTCCGCTCAGGGTGTAGCGTGTTGAAGGTGGTTGCTCGCCTCATTCTCGACACGACCTCTCAGCAATACAACGAATGCAGCGAGCGGCTTCTCGAAGCTCTATCCACATCGACCCCAAGCTTGCTCCCTCCCATGGGGGCTATATGTCCTCGCTCGTCGTTGAGGGCGCGCCTGGCTCCGACGTAGCCACACTACTGGTCAGGGCGATTGACTCTCTCGACCGCGACCTTTGGCCCGCCGTGTCGGGATGGGGCTTGGATTACGAAGCCTCGGAGGAGCACTATCACACGGTGGGCCGGGCCTGGAAAGCACGGTGGCCAAGCCTCGCCGTCTGAGCGCGCAAAGCGCACGACGCTCCAGCTTTGGTTTTGGCTGGCTCATGTTTCCGGTCCCTGTAGAATCTTTGACCATGACGACCAAGGAACGCTTGCACGAGCTTGTGGATGGCCTATCTGAGGCAGAGGCGGACGCGACGCTCGAGTTCGTTGTCTCTCGGGAGCACAGCGGGGATGCTGAGATGCTTCCGCTTCCCACTTCATGGTTGACGCTACCGTCCGGACAACCCGCTCCAAATTGGGTGGCCGGGCTGGACGAAGTGCGCAGCGGACGTTGACGCTCGTCGTGGACGCGAGCGTAGCCGTCGCGGCGTGCGCACAGAAGGACGGGTTCGCCGAACTGGGCGACGAACTGATAGCACCGCCGCTGATGTGGTCGGAGGCGAGCGCGAATCTGCATCTGGAGCTGTTCAAGGGCGCGATCGAGCGTGAAGATGCCGAGATCATGCACGAGCGTCTGGAGCGTTGCCCGGTCAAGCGAGACGACCGCCAGGCCTCGGCCGGCGTGCCTGGGAGTTGGCCGAGCGTTTCGGGTGGGGACGAACCTACGACGCGGAGTACGTCGCGCTCGCCCAGATCCGCGACTGTCGTCTAGTGACCGTCGATGCCCGCTTGCAGCGTGGAGCGGCACAGCTCGGGATCGTTATCGGAGTACACGAACTAACCAAGAACGCGCCGAAAGGCTAATCGCGTCCGAGTCAGAGTCGGCTCGTGACCAGCCTACAGACGCTTTGGGCGCTCACGCGCGCTATGCCTCCAACGCCAACTGCTCGTAAGCAGACGACTGGAAAGACATGCGATGCAGCGGAGAGACGCCTTGGCGACGGATCGCTTCGCGGTGGATGGGGGTTGAGTAGCCGACGTGCTCGGCGAAGCTCCAACCGGGGTGAAGCCCATCGGCATGGTGCATATAGCGATCGCGGGTCACCTTCGCCACTATCGACGCCGCCGCGATCGCCGCGCTCGTGGCGTCGCCATTTACGATCGGACGGTGAGGGCGCTCGAACTCAGGGACGGGGAAACCGTCGGTGAGACACATCACCTCCTCCTCGATCCCGCTAGTCACACCGCGAATCGCGTCTCGCAACGCAGCGAGGTTCGTCTTGTGAAGGCCTTTCGCGTCGATCCCCCGCACACAGCGCGACACCACGGTGATTCGCACCGCAGTGCTCAAGACGAGCGGGTAAAGCTCCTCGCGGGCCTCCGCCTTGTGCTGCTTGGAGTCGTTCAACGTCGCCAATGCCCGCATCTCTCGCGTAGTCAGCCGCTCGTAATCGAACAGCACACCGGCCGCTACGAGCGGTCCTGCCAGGCAACCCCTCCCGGCCTCATCCGCGCCCGCGACAAGGCGCTGGCCTAGCGCCCGATCGAACGCAAACAACCGCTGCCCGCTTTTGCGGCGCGCACGACGGCGAGCCGCGCGCTTGGAGTAAGGAGCCCTCGCGGAGATCCGAGTCCCGGAGGTCGGGGTCCTCGAGACAGCGGTCACGGCGGACGCCGAGCTAGAGGGTGCCGATGCGGTCGGGAGGCCAGTAGGTGGCGAAAGCCCCTCCGATGATCCAGCTCGTGGGGACAGGTCCCCAGAATCTGCTGTCGTCCGACTCGCCACGATTGTCCCCCATCATGAACCAGTGACCGGCGGGAATCTTGATCGGCGTCGGGAAATTGCACTCCCCGTTGTCTTCACACGGCGCAATATAGGAATCTGGCTCGCGCTTACCGTTCACGTACGCGTGGCCTCCCTTGATGTAAAGCGTGTCGCCTGGCCCCGCCACGATCCGCTTGATGAAGTTCACGCTCCCCTCCTGCGGCACAGGAGTCGAGCACGGTGCGCCCCCCGGGGTCACCGTGTGGGGCGCCGGCCCACACACCTGCTGTTCAGCCACCGAGGGCGGGTGGAACACCACGATCTCGCCCACGTGCGGACCGTTGAGGTGCATCCCCAAGCGGTTCACCAACACCCGTTGGCCGATTTTCAAAGTCGGTTCCATCGACCCACTAGGGATCCTGTAGGGCTTGATGATCCAAGCTTGGATCGCAAGCGCCAAACCCACCGCCACCAACACGATGACGAACAGCTCGACGATCGAGTTCGTCTTCGACTTGGCGTCCTCGCCCTTGCCGTCGGCGCCCTTGGCCGAGGCCGGCTTCGCGCTCACGCCGCTGCGTCGTCGGGGGAAGCAGACTCGCCCGTGGGGGCATCTGCCTCCGCGCTTGCCGCCGGCGCATCAGAGTCGCCACCGTCGGGCTCTGTGGCCGGACTGCTCCCCCCATCCGGTGCGTCTGCACCTGATGCAACGTCAGCCTTCGTAGCAACCGCTGACTCTTCACCGCTCGCCTCTGCCACGTCTGGAGCAGTCGTCTCGATAGCCGCCTCCGTGCTCTCGGCGCCCTCGGTCTCCATCACGGTGCCCTCGGCGGTCGCGCCCTCGGCGTCAGTGGCTTCTTCGGGCCCGTACAACAAACCAGACTCCACAGCCTCCTCGGGGCCGGTGTAGCGGCGCTCGCGGACACGTGCGCGCTTGCCGACACGGTCGCGCAGGTAGTAGAGCTTCGCGCGCCTCACATCGCCTCTCGCGGACACCTCGATGCGCTCGATCTTGGGCGAGTGCACGGGGAACATCCGCTCGACACCCACCCCAAAAGACTGCTTGCGTACCGTGAACGTCTCGCGGGCACCGTGCCCTTGGCGCTTGATCACGACACCCTCGAACACCTGGATACGGCGGCGCGTACCCTCGATCACCTGGAAGTGCACCTTCACGCGATCGCCGGGGGCGAAATTGGGGACGCGACGCAGTTGCGCACGCTCAATGCTTTCGATAACTGTGCTCATAGAAAAGAAGCGTCGTGTGGGGCGAGAGTCGCCACACTCCCCGACGCGCTCGCGAATGGTAGCGAACCGCGCCCCCCGGGGCGCAGGTGGCGCTACATAGAGGTGAGCCACACCTCGGTGCCCGTAATCCACACTCACGCCTGGATGTGCAGACATTTGCGTAAGCGCAGGCCCTATTCCCCGCCCTCCCCCGCGCGATTGCGACTCTGTGCCAGGCGCCATTCACGAATGCGCTCGTGGTGCCCAGAAAGCAATACCTCGGGTACCCCCCACCCCCGATACTCGGCAGGACGCGTGTAGTGGGGGTACTCGGGCGCCCCTCCCAAGGCCTCGCTGAAGGACTCCTCAACCGCCGAATCCTCGTGACCGAGCGCCCCTGGGAGCTTGCGCAGCACCGCGTCGCACACCACCATCGCCGCCACCTCCCCACCGGAGAGCACATACCGTCCGATCGACAACGTCTCCCCAGCGAAATGCTCGATTATGCGCTCGTCAAAGCCCTCATACCGACCGCATAGCAATGTCAAAGCCGGCTCCCCCGCGAGCTCGCGCACATACTCCTCATCCAACACCCTCCCACCGGGCACGAGCGCGATCACGCGCCTCTCCTCACGCACGCGTGTCCCGTCGATCCCATAGTGAGCGCTCAACGCCGCATCCATCGCATCCACCCGCAACACCATCCCCGCGCCCCCACCGAACGGCGTGTCGTCCACCTGCCCCCCGCTCAACGGGGTGTGCTCGCGCGGGTTCACATACCCGAGCCGCGAGCCGCTTTGAAGCGCGTTTTTCACATGGCGCTGGCCCTCGAACCACTCAAACCACTCCGGGAAAAGGGTCACGATGTCGATCTCCATCAACCCTCCTCCACGAAGCTCATGTCAACGTCGATCCGACCGCTCCCCACATCCACCCGTCGGATCGCGTCACGCACGAGTGGGATGAGGATCGCCTCGGGCACGCGTCCACCCGGTCCGGCGGCTGTGTCGGTGTCCGCCACCAACCGCACTTCGAGCGCCTCGCACGAGGGCAACTCCAACAAACGGCTCACCACTCCCACGACCCGCTCGCCGTCTCTGACCTCACAACCCTCGAGCTCCCCGGCCCACCACTCGCCCTCCTGGAGCGCTGGAGCGTCAGCGCGCCCCACCCGCAACTCCATCCCACGCACCCGCTCGGCCGCCTCGCGCCCCACAACTCCGCGGACACGCACGATCGGGCGCTCCTCGGTACCCGCCCGCCGCACGATCTCGGTCGCATGACCGTCGAGCGTGAGAGCCATCCCTAGCGCGAGCAAACGGGGACGAGCGCCCGTCACGTAGAAGCTCCCGTCCAAACCGTGCGCGCGACCCACCCTCCCCGCCGACATCGACTGCGGGGCGCCGGCGGCGCCCGTCACGGGAGCCACGTCAATCTACGATGTCCACCAACACGCGGCGCTTCGCGTTCACAGCCGCCGCCTTCACCACCGTGCGCAACGCCTGCGCGGTGCGGCCCCCACGACCAATCACCTGGCCGTAGTCGTCGTCGGCGACGCACAACTCCAGCACCACCGTCCCGTCGTCCTCCTCAAACTGCTCCACCGACACATCTTCCGGACGGTCCACCAAACCCTGCGCGAGATACTCGAGTAGCTCTCGCATTGTCTCCTCGGCCACAGGGTCCCCCCTTCTCCTAGAGCCAGGCTCTAGGACGCGATGCCCTGGATGCGCAGCAGCTTGCGAACCGTGTCCGACGGCTGTGCACCCCGCGCCAACCAGCTCTTCGCGCGCTCCTCGTCGATCACGATAGTCGAAGGGTCAGTCTGGGCGTTGTAGTGGCCGATCGTCTCGATCACGCGACCGTCTCGCGGAGAGCGCTGATCGGCGACGACTACACGCCATATCGGGTCCTTCTTGCCGCCCACGCGCGTGAGCCTCAGCCTAACCGACACGTTTGCCTCTCTGCTGGATTCCAGATACCTGCCGTGAGAGCTTAGACGGTGAGCAGCGCAGAGGCCGGGCGCTCACCGCGCCCCGCGCATCAGCGCACCGATGTCCGGCATCTTGCCCCGCCCGACCTGGCGCATGATCTTGCGCGTCTGGCCGAACTGCTTGATCAGGCGGCTGACCGCCTGCACGTTGGTGCCCGACCCGCGCGCGATGCGCAACCGGCGCGAGCCCTTGATCAGCTCAGGCCGGCGGCGCTCCTCGGGGGTCATCGAGAGGATGATCGCCTGGATGCGGTCGAGCTCGCGCTCGTCGACCTTCATGTTCTTCAGCTGCGCGCCGGCGAGCCCGGGGATCATCCCGAGCACGTTCGTCAGCGGACCCATTTTGCGCACCGCTTTCATCTGGTCGAGGAAGTCGTTGAGGTCGAACTCGTTGCGGCGCAGCTTGCGCTCGAGCTCGCGCGCGTCGTTCTCGTCGAACTGGCGCTCGGCCGTCTCGATCAGGCTCATCACGTCGCCCATGCCGAGGATCCGCTGGGCCATGCGGTCGGGGTGGAAGCGCTCGAACTGCTCGAGCTTCTCGCCGGTCGAGGCGAACAGGATCGGCTTGCCCGTCACGGCCTTCACCGACAGCGCGGCGCCTCCGCGCGCGTCGCCGTCGAGCTTGCTCATGACCACGCCGTCGAACTTGACCGCCTCGGCAAACTGCTCGGCGACGTTGACGGCGTCCTGGCCGGTCATCGCGTCGACGACGAGCAGCACGCTGTGCGGTTTGACCGCCGCGCGGATGCGCACGAGCTCGTCCATCAACTCCCTGTCTACGTGCAGGCGGCCGCTGGTGTCGACGATCAGCACGTCCTTGCCCTCCTCGCGCGCACGCTGCAGCGCCCACTCTGCGATCTCCACGGGATCGCGATCGGTGCCCTGCTCGTAGGCCTCGGCGCCGGCCTGCGCGGCGACCTTCACGAGCTGCTCGACAGCCGCCGGCCGATACACGTCGCAGGCGGCGACGGCGACCGTCGAGGAGTGCTCCTCGCGCAGGTAGCGGGCGAGCTTGGCGGTCGCGGTCGTCTTGCCCGAGCCCTGCAGGCCGGCCATCAGGATCACGGTGGGCGGGCGCGGGGAGAAGCTCAGCCCGGCGGAGGCGCCGCCCATCAGCTCGGTCAGCTGCTCGCCGACGATCTTGATCACCTGCTGGCCGGGGTTCAGGCCGCCGATCACGTCTGCGCCGAGACAGCGCTCCTTCAGCTCGGCCGTGAACTGGCGGACGACCTTGAAGTTGACGTCCGCCTCCAGCAGCGCGAGGCGGATCTCGCGCATCGCCGCGTCGATGTCCTGCTCGGTCAGCGTGCCGCGATTGCGCACGTCGGTGAGCGTCTCCTGCAGCTTCTCGGCGAGCGAGTCGAACATTGCCACGAGAGTGTCGCAGCGTCGGCGTGAGTTCTCCCAGTCGGTGCCGGCCAGGTGGTGTTTTGTGCACCAAGAAACCGGCGCTTGCACCAGCTCGACCAATCTCATCTCAGACTCGCAATCGAAGCGAAATGCGCCGGCCGCCACGTGACATCGCCACGCTACCCTTGGGCCGTCGGTCGTCAGGCCGCCCGGTGCGCCTAGCGCCGCTCACTGAGAAGGAGGACGCAAATGAAGGTTGCTACGTTCACGCGCCACTCGCTGCGCCTTGCCGGCATCGGGTTGGTCACCGCGTCGCTGAGCGGCGCCGGCGCCGCTTACGGGCAGGGGATCGAGCTGTTTCCGCGCTCGCTGACGCACCCGGGGCACGTCGCCAAGACGAAAAAGAAGCAAAAGAAGCACACGGCGACGGGCCCGCGCGGCCCACGCGGGTTCACCGGGGCTCCCGGATCGCAGGGTCCGCAGGGTCCGTCCGGCAGCCAGGGACCGACCGGACCGGTCGGTCCGATGGGTCCAGGCGCCTTCAAGTTCTCCTTCGTTGGTCCGCCGACGCCAAACGACGCGGAGCACAACGCGCTGCCGATCGGCCCGTTCCAACTTGGCGTGAGCTGCCTCCCGGGAACGAGCACCGGCGACATCGGGTTCAAGGTCTACGTCGCGGTTCCTGCTGCGCTGGAGTACACGCAGACACTCGAGAGCGTCTCTGCCCTCCCCCCGCAGGCCCCGCCGAGCGTCAGCGAGGGCAACCAGCCAGCGCAGACGCTCACGACCATGACCAACAACGTC
>DASXNB010000065.1:0-14533 GCA_036495305.1 Solirubrobacteraceae bacterium
TCGCCAGGTTTAGTGACCCTTCAAAACGGCTGTCGACCGCCTCCCATTCGGCGGCGAGGTCTGAGCGGTTCGCGAGCTTGGCGTCGGAGATCGCCGAACGTAGCCCCGCCGCCGCCCACACATCGTCGCCGGTTATGTGCCCGTAAGCGAGCTCGTCGTCGCCGGGGTTGCCTGCGGGCAGCAGGCCGAGCGGGTCGGTTGCGGACACAAGCGAGAGCCACTGCACGGCCGCGCCGATGCGCGCAAGCTGTGCCTGCGCGTAGGCGGGGTCGCGCGTCAGCTCAGCGTGGCGCTCGAGCGCCCACAACGCCTCGCCGAGCCCGTCGTACTGGTTGGCACGGTCGATGAACAGTCCGTCGGACTGTTGCAGGGTGTCCATGAACTGGAGGTTCTGTGCCGCCTGCGTGTGCAGCCCGGCGAGGTCGAGCGCCTCCGTCTCAAGCGCGCCGTCGCGTATCCAGAAGGCTTGGTATTGGAGCTTGTTGACCCCCTGCACCCAACCTGAGGGGGTGAGGTAGCGCGAGGCGAGTATCTGGGCGACGGAGGCGCGGTAGGTGGCGTTCACCTTCTGCTCCGGCACGTCGATTTCTGTCATTCCCGCCTCTTCGGCAGCCCAGGCTTGCGCGAGGTCGGCGCGCGCGTCGCTGAGAGGTACGCGGTCGAGCGTGTTGGCGGCGCCAGCGCCGGCCGGGGGTGGGCTCAAGGGGATTTGCCAGGTGAAGCTCACGGTGGCACCTGCCTTCAGGTGCGCGGTGAACAAGCGCGCGTCGTGGGGTGCGGTGGGTCCCGCTCTTGTGGAGGCCGTGGCGCCAAGCGGGCTGCTGGGAGCGGCGGGGCCGCGCGCCAACAACAGTCCTGAGCGGTCGAGATCGCGTCCGGAGGTGGTGTAGGGGAAGCTCGGCGAATACGCCTGCCCGGGCTGCTCGTAGAAGCCGGGAGTTCCACCGACGGGCCGCTCGTAACGGTAGGCGCCGGTGGTCATGCCGTGGATGCCACGGACTGAACGTCCGCGTGTGTACGCCACCGCCATCGCCACCCGTGCTTCGCGCGGACGGTTTGAGGTGTTGATGGCGGTCACGGTCTCATATGCCACCGGCAGGCCCCCAACCGCAATCGCAAAGATGCTCTGCAGGTAACGCACGGGCCCGTCGGAGAGGGCGCTCGAGAACCTCGGCACCCCGGGGTTGGGGAGCGTGCGCGTAGGCTGGTCCCAGGGTCTGAGCCGCCGGCCGAAGCTCAACTCGTACTCAGCCCACCCGGTGTAGAGGTCGCCCTCCGGGGTGATCTCCCCGGAGGCGAGCATTCCTGGTATCCCGAGCTGCTCGGTCGGCTTGGCGAGAAAGCCTGTGGTTGGAACGCCCGCCTGGGCCACCGCCGCGGAGAACGCAAGCGTCCCCATTGCGATTGCGAGAAAGGCCGTGCGCTTCATACCCTTTTGACTACCCGCCAACTTCAAGCGTCGCGGTGCCAGCCTTTTTCCACGAGACTGTCACGGGGCAGGCGAGCCCCGATGCGGTCACTATGCACGTGCCATGCGTGGAGGTGGCATTGCGAGCGGACACCCCCCCAGGGTGCGCGCCCGATCCATGGTCCGTCCCGGCGCCACCGGCCAGCCACACCGTCGTGGAAAGCACTGTCTTCGCAGGCACAGTCAAACTCAGCTCGATCCCGCTGGCCGTCGTGAGCAGCATCGCCTTCGCGCGCGTGGGGTGGTGGTGGCCGTTCATGAGCGTGTGGCCATCCGCACGCTTGTAGGTGCCGGTCAAAACCACCTTGCCACCGGAACCGCGCGCATTGGTGAAGACCGGCGTGGCGCCTTCCCCGCTTGCCAGCGAGAGTGTCCAGGCGCTCGACGATTCGCCTTCGCGTGGGCGCAACGCCAACACGTCACGCCAGTGGCCATCCGATGCCACCTTCACCGCGACGAGTCCCTGAGCGGAGCGCGGGTCTGTGCCCTTGGAGAGCCCGCTCAGCTCCCACCACACGTTCCCCTTGCGACCCCACACGAGCCCGCTCGAGGAGAGATCGTCATAAAGCGACTTGGGCGCGTCGACCGGCAGTGCCCCCCGCTGTGCATCGGTGTGGGGCCAATAAGTGAGGGCATCTGAAAGCAGCCACAGCGTAAGCCCCTCGTATTGGTTCAACGCGGCGTAGACGTCGACGATCGAGGGGTCCCATTGGAGTCCCAGCCCGGGAACCATCGGCAGCAGGCCGTCTGGTTCGAGCGGGTAGGCGGTGAGCAGGTAGGAGAGGGCGCGGTCGGAGTAGGCGCGCCACGTCGTCGCCTGGGCGGGGTCGAGCCGTGCCCGCCTTGATCCCAGTGCGGCTGCGGCGGCTTGCACCCACGACTGGTCGAGCGATCGCCCGGATAGCGAGAGCTGGCCGTCGGGGGCCATCATGTCGAGTGCGTAGCGGTCGGTCTGGCGGTGCAGCCGCGCGACCTTCGGCCCGATGACCCCGGGATCGGCTTCCGCAACCAGCTCGAGCATAAAGCTCGAGAAGAGCTCGTAGGCGGCGGGCTCGGCGCCGGGGTCGGAGAGCTCGCGGGCCGGGCCGGATACTGTTTTCCCGGGGCCGAGAGACAGCAGTGGCGCGCCCGCGTGCGTCACCGCGAGGGAGAGATCTTCTTCGATCTGTTTGGCCACGAATCGCCTGGAACCCGCGAGCGTGGCAGGCTGGCCTGGGACATGGTCCTCCATCAGGAGTGCCGCACCGGCCGACCACACCAATCGCCAGTTGTCGTAGCAGCCCGGCACGATCAGGCAGGTGGCCTCCGTCGGCGCGCCGATCTCCCCGGCCCGACGGACGAGCGGGCCTGAGATCTTTGCCCACGCGCTTGCGGGCAGCCTACCCGTCTCGCCGTCGCGCACTGTGGCGGCGATGGCAAGCAGGTTGAAAGGGTCGCTCAATATGGGTTTTGTGAGCGCCGACTCGATGATCCGCTCTCCAGTTTCTTCAAGCGAGCTGTCGCTGTCGCGCGCGGCCGTCTTGAGCATCACATCGGCGAGCAGGATCACGCCGTAGTTATCCCCCGTGTCTGCGGGTTCGAGGGGATCGGTCACGCGGCCGTCGGCGGTCGTGTAGGGCTCCCACGCGCGGGCGATCCCCTTGATGTACTGGTCGAGCGTCGACGCGCTCACAGGCGTTTGCGCGCCGAGGGTGGATGCAGGCGCAAAGAGAAACAACAGGAGTGCGCCAACCAGGCCGCAGGCAGCCGCCAGCGACGTTACACGAGCGGTTGACACGCTAGGGTACGCGCCTCGTGACCGACGTGCCCTGGCTGATCCTCCCGACGTACAACGAGGCTGAGAACATCGAGGCGATAGTAGCCGCCTCAAGCGATGTGCTCGCCGGTAGTACCGACGGGGCATACAAGATCTTGATCGTCGACGACGGCTCTCCCGACGGCACTGGAGACATCGCCGACCGCCTCGCCAATGACCGCGAGCAGGTCGAGGTGCTGCATCGGATGGAGAAGAACGGCATCGGTCCCGCCTATCTCGCGGGCTTCGCCTACGCGCTCGATCACGGCGCTGCATATGTGATGGAGATGGACTCCGACTTCTCCCACGACCCCGCCGACCTCGCGCGGCTGCTTGCCGTTGTGCGCGGGGGCGCCGACCTCGCGCTTGGCTCGCGTTACGTGCCCGGTGGGGGCGTTGTTGACTGGGGGTTGTTGCGGCGGGCGATCAGTCAGGGCGGCTCCACCTATGCGCGGCTGGTGCTCGGATTGAAAGTGCGAGACCTCACGGGCGGATTCAAGTGCTTCAAGCACGAGGTGCTGGAGGCGATCCACTTCGACAGCGTGCGCTCGCAGGGGTATGCCTTCCAGGTGGAGCTCACCTACCGTGCAGTCAGCGCTGGCTTTCGCGTACAGGAGGTTCCGATCGTCTTCAAAGACCGCGAGCTCGGCCAGAGCAAGATGTCGTGGAAGATCGCGGCCGAGGCGATGTGGTTGGTGCCGAAGCTGCGTTTTGGACGCCAGCCGCCTGTGAGCGTGGCGCGGCCTTCCTCTACCGAGACCGCCGCGGAGACGCAGGCTTCGACGTCGAACTGAGCACGCTTCCAAGGAGACCGGCCAGCCCCATTTGAGGCGCGTTTCCCTTTGGCAGACAGTTGCGTTCACGTCTCATGTAACGGGACGCGCGCGCCGATCAGATGAGTGTGGACGCCTCCGCCTACGCGCTCTATCACGGTGTGCGCCGCACGCGCACGACGTTGCGCGCCTGGCAGCGCCGCCCGCTGCCGGTGATCGGCGCATGGGTGGCGGGGTCGGCGGTAGCCGCGGGTGGGCTGCTCGTCGCGGTGCTCGCGATCTCGGCTCTATCGATGGGATACGTGCAGGTGATCCAGTTGCGCCCGCCATTTGCCGTGGGGGATCTCGGCGATGTGGGGACCGTGCTCTCGCACAACCTGCTTGTGCTCGCGTTGCACGCGATGGCGTGCGTGGCGGGGTTCATCGCCGGTAGCTCGTTGCCGTTGCAAGCGCAGAGCAAGAGTGGTGTGTCGCGTTGGGTACACGAGCACGGCGGTCGCATCGCGATCGCATTCGTGGTGTGCGCCACCACCTTCTCGCTGTCGGCGCAGGCGTACCTGCTCGGTCACACGCTTGCGGGGGTTGCGCACTTCTTGAGAGTGTCACCCGCCTTGCTGCTGCTCGCGGTGCTCCCGCACGCTATTCCCGAGTTGATCGCATTGTTCCTGCCACTCGCGGCATGGATCATCGCCAGCCGCCGCGGCGAGTGGGATCAGTTGCTCGCCGCCACCGTCGTGACGGTGGCGATCGCGCTGCCGGTTCTGGTCATCGCGGCCTTCATCGAGGTGTATGTATCGCCGCATCTCTTCGTTGCCCTAACGGGTATACGTGCGCCGTTCGTGGGTACATGGGAAGGGTGGACCGTGCACGTCGGTCACTGAAGTTCGCTGCGCTATACTTCATTTTGTATAGTGAGTGGCAGGAAGCCCGGTGAGGCCGGGCGAACGGCAGCAAGGAAACGGCCACCCGAACAGGAGATCCATCATGGCAGGCGCACTGAGTGAGGTAACAGACGCGAACTTTCAGGCCGAGGTCATCGAGTCGGAGAAGCCCGTGCTCGTCGACTTCTGGGCCCCGTGGTGCGGACCTTGCCGCGTGGTGGGCCCCGTGCTCGAGGAGATCGCCTCAGAGCGGGAGGATCTGCGCATCGTGAAGCTCAACGTGGATGATAACCAGCAGACCGCCGCGGCCTTCCAGGTGCTGTCGATCCCGACGATGATCCTCTTCAAGGGGGGCCTTCCCGCCAAGACGGTCGTGGGGGCCTACCCCAAGCGCAAGATCGAGTCGGAGCTGGACGGGGTACTGTCGGCCGCGTAGCCGGGAGTCTCCAAAATCGTGTGACTCGCGCGCGCACGCGGAGAAAGGCCTACTTCGCGCGTGCGTGCGCGAGTCAGGCGATTTCTTACTACGGCGTGCGCCTGGCTCGCCGCAGGGCGATGTCGAGCGTGAGCCCTTCAACTTCGGTTTGCTCGCGGTAGTCCATGGTTCCGTTCGAGTCTCCCAGCGATAGCTTGACGGCAAGCGTCTCGCTGCTGAGGTAGGTCTCGTGCTCGCGGGCGGCGTCAAGCAGGTCGGCGCTTCCCGAGAGGGCGAGTTCGATGCGGTCTTCGACCTCAAGGCCCGCGGTCTTGCGAGCGTTCTGGACGGCGTGGACGATCTCGCGTGAGCGGCCCTCGCGTAGCAAGGAGGCATCGATCGCGAGGTCGAGTGCCACCGCGTGGGCGCCCTCACGCTCGACGGAGTAGCCCTCCGGTGGCTTCATGCTGAGCAGGATGTCCTCGGAGGTGAGCGTGTGCTCGCGCCCGCCCACCGAGATGCCGATCGGCTCGCCGGTCCTCACGGCAGAGGCGACGCGCGCCGGGTCGAGTGCCGCGATGGCGTCGGCGGCGAGGGGCATCTCTTTGCCGAACAGGGGGCCGAGCGTGCGGTAGTTGGCCTTGACCTCGTATTCGCCCAGCTCCTCCGCGGCGTCGACAAAGCGGACGCGCCTCACGTTCAGCTCCTCACGGACGATCTCTGAGAGCTGCTGAACGGCGGCGCGCTCGCGACCGTCGGCGACCACGACAGCCTCCGCCAGCGGCTGGCGCACCTTGATCTTCGCCTGCGCACGAGCGCCCAGGCCGAGCCTCACCGTCTCGCGGGCGATGGCCATCGCATCGTCCAACTCGCGATCGCGCACGGGTAGAGCGTCTGCCGTGGGAAAGTCAGCCAGGTGGACGCTCGCGAGGGCGCCGTCGAGGTTGTCGTAGATCTCATCGGCGATGAAGGGGCAGAAGGGGGCGAGCAGCTTGGCGACGATCAGCAGACACTCACGCAACGTGGTGAAGGCGGCGCGGTCGCCGTCCCAGAAGCGCCGGCGGGAACGGCGGACGTACCAGTTGGAGATGTCGTCCACGAGCTCGGCGATGGCGCGCCCGGCGGTGGTGGCATCGTAGGCGTCGAGCCTCGCGGCGACCAGTTCGGCGGTGGCGGCGGTGCGTGAGAGCGCCCAGCGGTCGAGCGGGTCCTCTCCGCCGGCCGTCGGCGGCGCGCCGTCGCTCCCGGCCTGCTCAGCCCTCATCCCTGTTGCCGTCGTGTCGTCGCCTCTCAACGCGGCCGCGTTGGCATTGGCGTAGAGCGAATAGAAGAAGTAGGTGCTCCACAGTTGCTTGAGGAACAGTCGCACCCCCTCGCCGATCGACTCTTCAGAGAAGCGGTAGCCGTCCCACGGTTGCTTTGAGGTGAAGAAGTACCAGCGGAAGGCGTCGGCGCCGTATGTGTCGAGCACCTGCCACGGCTCGACCGTGTTGCCCTTGGACTTCGACATCTTCTGGCCGTCGGCGTCGAGGATCAGCCCGAGACAGACGACGTTCTTATAGGAGGAGGTGTCGAACAGCAGGGTGGAGACGGCAAGCAGCGAGTAGAACCAGCCGCGTGTCTGGTCGAGCGCCTCGCAGATGAAGTCCGCCGGGAAGTGCTCCTCGAACACCGCCTCGTTCTCGAGCGGTGCGTGATGTTGGGCAAAGGGCATCGCGCCCGAGTCAAACCACACGTCGATGACCTCGGGCACGCGTTTCATCGGGCCCTCGCACTCGGGGCAGGGGAACTCGACGTTGTCGACGTACGGGCGATGGTGATCCGAGAGTTCCTTCTTTGAGAGTGTCGCCAGTTCGCTGAACGATCCGATCGTGTGCGTGTGCCCGGCGGGACAGCGCCACACCGGCAGGGGCGTGCCCCAATAGCGCTCGCGCGAGATGGCCCAATCCACGTTGTTCTTCAGCCAGTCGCCAAAGCGCCCTTCCTTGATGTGTGGGGGGTACCAGTTGATGGTGTCGTTGGCCGCCATCATGCGCTCGCGGACCTTGGAGGTGGCGATGTACCAGGAGGGCTTCACGTAGTAGATGAGCGGCGTGTTGCAGCGCCAACAGTGGGGGTAGGAGTGCTCGTAGTCGCTGCGACGGAAGAGCAGGCCGCGGGCGTCGAGGTCTGCGATCAGCTCCTCGGTGAGTGCGGGGTCCTTGACGAAGCGGCCCTCGAGAGAGTTGCCGTCGCGGTCAAGCACACGGCTGTCATAAGTGCCGTCGGGCTTGACCGGGTTGTAGACGGCGTGGGGATTGTCGGGGTCAACCGATCCGACGCCCGCGGCTCTAGCGGCCCTGAAGTCGTCCTCGCCGAAGGCGGGGGCTATGTGAACTAGGCCGGTGCCGTCCTCGGTGGTGACGAAGTCGCCTGCGATGACCGGCGAGCCGCGAGGGGTGCGGTCGGTGAGCGCGAAAACTGGACCCTGGTAGTGCGCGCCGATGAGAGCGCTGCCTGGGAAGCGGTCGAGGATCTCCGCGTCTTCGCCGAGCACCTTCTCCACCAGCGGGGCGGCGAGGATCAGCGTCTCCTCACCGATGCGCGCGCGGACGTACTCGACTCTCGGCCCGGCTGCCACGGCCACATTGCCGGGCAGCGTCCAAGGCGTGGTGGTCCAAATCAGCAGCGCGTCGCCCTCTTGGATGGGATTCCCGCCCGCCCCGCTTTCGTTTTCGCCTCCGTTCGTTTCAGCTGGGCTGAGCAACGGCAGGCGCACATACACCGACGGATCGACCACATCCTTGTACCCGAGCGCCACCTCGTGCGAGGAGAGCGCGGTACCGCAGCGGGGGCAGTAGGGGACGACCTTGTTGCCCTCGTACAGCAGCCCCTTGCGGTCGATCTCCGCGAGCGCCCACCACACCGACTCGATGTAGTTCTCATCCAGCGTGCGGTAGGCGTGATCGAGGTCGACCCAGAAGCCGATGCGTTCGGTGAGGCGGTTCCACTCCTCCAAGTAGGTGAACACAGATTCGCGGCACTTGGCGTTGAACTTCTCGATGCCGTACTCCTCGATCTCCGCCTTGGAGGAGATGCCAAGCTCCTTCTCCACACCGATCTCCACCGGCAGTCCATGGCAGTCCCAGCCGCCCTTACGGTCGACGCGAAAGCCACGCATGGTCTTGTAGCGAGGGTAAATGTCCTTGAACACGCGCGAGAGCACGTGGTGGGAGCCGGGTCTGCCGTTCGCCGTAGGTGGCCCCTCATAGAACACCCACGAGGGCGCGCCCTCGCGCATTCGCAGCGACTCGCCGAACACGTCGCGCTCGCGCCAGCGCTCCAGCACCTCTTGCTCGAGCGCGGGGAGATCCTGGCGCGCGTCAAGTACGCGTGGGGGGATCAGCGGGTGTCGATCGCGGGCTGCCATGGGGCGGCCCATTGTAGGTGGGCGCCTCGTCTAAGAAGCGGTGGCTGTCGCCGGCGTAGACACCGCGATCGCCTGCGCACGCGCAGCGCCGGCGATCAGTTCCCGCAAACTCGCTACCGCATCGGTCGGCATAGGGCCGATGCGCTGCACAGTGGTTGCCCCCGTCTCCGGCAGGGCGCCGCGGTAATCGAGCACTTCGAGCCCGCCGATGCTCTGCCTTGCGGCGTAGATCACTCGACTGATGGCGTCGAGCGTGGAGCCCTGTCCGCCTAGCACGAGTGCCTGGGGGTTGAGCGCGCGCAGCGCGTTTCCAACACGCCCTCCCTCCAGCTCGACCGGCAGCGTGAGCACGCGCAGGCCGGCGCGGCGGACAAGCAACTCGAGCGCTTGCACGTACAGCGCGTTCACGTCAAGCGAGCGGCTGGCATCGAGAATCAGCACGCCCTCGTCACGCGTGGAGGGTGGGGCGACGCGCTGGGCGGCCGCCAGCCAGCCAGTGGCATACCGCCAGGCGAAGCAATACTCGGGCGAGCCAGAGGTGCTGTGGCAGGACGTTGCTACAGCTGGGATAGAGGGTGCCGCTGGATCCCTCTCGATCAGCGCCTCGACGGCGGGCAAGAGGACGGTCTCGACGGTGCGCTCAACCGAGCGGACGGCCATGCTTTCCTCCATCAAACGATCGGCCTTCTCCTCGCTGAAAAGCGCAAAAGCGGACCGCAGGCGCGTGGGGGTCGAGGGCCCCTCGCCACGCTCACGCACCACGGAGATCGCGGAGGAGATGTCTCCGGTGTCGGCGAGCGCCTGCCGTAGGGCTTCGATCTCGGTGAGGTCGAACTGGCGGTGGCCACCATCGGTGCGTTGCGGAGTGGGGTAGCCAAAGCGGCTTTCCCAGCTGCGCAGCGTGTTGGGGCTCACGCCGAGCAGCGCGGCGGCGGCATTCGTACGGATCGCACTCATGCGGAGGATTGTCAAGCTTTGATGGGCTCTGGAGCAAGCGACGCAACGCGGGGTGCACGATGGGCGATCGTTTGCAGAAGCAGGTGAAGTGCCGCGCGCCACGTACCGTCGCAGTCGCGGCTTACCTTGTTCGGGATGATCCGATCGAAGGCCCGAGCGGAAACGCCTCTCTGCGGGAAGCATGCGAAGAGCATGCTATTCTCATGCTATGAGCGCGATCCAAGTCAAGGGTGTTCCGGTGGAGCTGCACGAGCGGCTACGTGCGCGAGCACGCGCGGAGGGCAGGAGCCTGAGCGACTACGTGCTCTATGTGTTGGAGCGCGATCTCGCGATGCCAACGACGCGCGAGTGGTTGGCTCAAGTCAAACGGGGTCAGCCTGTCACGGGCGTTTCACGAGAGGACATTCTCGACTCGATCCGACAAGGGCGCGAGGAACGTGACGAGCGGATCGGCGCCGCCGTCTCGCATCATTGACGCCTCGGCGGTGGTCGAGTTGCTACTTGTCAGCGAGCGTGCGGCGGTGGTGGAGCAGTCCATTGGGGATAGCAATCTGGTGGCGCCCGACTCAATCAATCCAGAGGTTCTGCAGGCCATCAGGGGTCTTGAGCGCGCCCGGCAGGTTGGCAAAGACCGTGCCGAGGAGATGCTCGCGGACTTCCTCACCATGTCGATTGTCCGCTTGCCGACCGTTGGGTTGTTGGCTGACGCGTGGAGCCTGCGTCACAATCTCAGTGGGTACGATGCGTGCTATGTCGCGCTGGCCCGTCGTCTCGGGTTCGCGCTGATCACCGGCGACCATCGCATCGCGCGCGCACCGGGCTTGGGCATAGCGCTGATCCTCGTCTGAGTCCTCGCCCGTGCGAAGCGTCTTGTCGGCAACTCGGGCGGTGTCTCCTACGATGAAACCGTGCTCGCGCGGAAGGTGTCCCTGTGAGGCTGCGCCTCTACCACCACTCCGACGGCGCGCGCGTTGCTTACCGTGAGATGGGCGCCGGACCGCCGCTTGCGTTGCTGCACGCGGGACTACTCTCCCACCGCGAGTGGGAGCCGGTGGTGGACCGTCTGGCCGAGCGCCACCGAGTGGTGATCCCCGACCTGCCGTTGCACGGAGACTCCGAGGACCGCCCGCGCCACCCCTACACAATCGAGTGGTTCGCCGAAGTGATGAGCGGCTTCGCCGCCGATGTGCTCGGACCGCACCCGCTCGTGGTGGGGCACGACGCGGGCGCTGAGATACTGCTCCAGGCCGTCGGGGCGGGGCAACTCGAGCCGAGTCGGATGGTGCTGATGCCAACCCGGTTGCACCTGCCGGTAGAGCACGCGCGCAAGCGCGACGCTTGGCGGCTTGCGACGCTCGCTGGATCGCTCCCCGGTATCGATCGCGTGCTCACGCACGCGACCAAACTCGTGTTCACACCGGCATTCGGGATGCGTTTGTCAGAGCGCCATGTGCCAGAGGCGGGCGATCTCATCCGCCATGCCTTTGCCGATGTGCCCGGTAGCACCAACCTCGCGCGCTCGTGGGCGAAGTGCGCGCGGCGCTGGCCGCGGGGTGAACAGCCGCATGTGCGTGACATCTACGCGCGCTTGCGGATGCCTGTGCTGTTGCTTTGGGCCGATCGCGATCCGCTGCATCCGTTGGCGGGAGCGGAAGAGACGGTGCGCCTACTCCCCCATGGTCAGTTGCGGGTGCTTGCGAGTACCGGCTTTCTGATGACCTATGACGACCCGGTGGGCGTCGCGCGTGAGCTGATCGCCTTCTGCGGGTGAGATACTGACGCGGCTACCGACGAGGAGAGACGATGACCGACAAGCAGCTCTGGGGCGGGGAGACCGCCAAGGCAGTTGACAACTTCCCGATCTCTGGCGAGAGAGTGCCGGTGTCGGTTGTCCGTTGGCTCGCGCGCGTGAAGGGCGCGGCGGCGGGTGTCAACGGGGAGCTGGGCCTGTTGAGCAAGCGCAGCGCCGCGAGCATTGAGAAGGCGGCCGCAGAGATCGCCGCCGGCAAGCACGACGCGCAGTTCCCGATCGATGTGTTCCAAACCGGGTCGGGCACCTCCACGAACATGAACGCCAACGAGGTGATCGCGACGCTTGCGGGCGAGAAGGTGCACGCCAACGACCATGTGAACATGGGGCAGTCCTCAAACGACGTGTTTCCCTCCGCCGTGCATCTCGCCGCGCTGGATGTCGCCCAGAATGAGTTGCTCCCCGCGCTCAAGCAGCTCGAGCGGTCGTTCGCGAAGAAGGCAAAGAGCTTCGCGGGCGTGGTGAAGTCGGGACGTACGCACCTGATGGACGCGGTGCCCGTGACGCTCGGCCAGGAGTTCGCGGGTTACGCCGCGCAGATGGCGCTCGGCCAGGAGCGGGTGCAGGCGGCGCTCATACACGTCGGACAGATCCCGCTCGGGGGCACAGCCACCGGCACAGGCCTCAACACGCACCCGAAGTTCGCCGAGAAGGTGCGCGCGCGGCTCAAGCGCGACTCGGGCCTCAAGCAGATCTCAGCGCCGCTAGATTCCTTCGAGGCGCAGGCCAACCGTGACGCGCTGGTTGAGCTCTCAGGTGCGCTCAAGGTGGTGGCGGTGTCGCTCACGAAGATCGCCGGCGACCTCGCCCTCATGGGCTCCGGCCCGCGAGCGGGTATCAGCGAGATCTTCCTGCCTGAGCTACAGAAGGGCTCCTCGATCATGCCCGGCAAGGTGAATCCGGTGATCCCCGAGGTGGTGCTGCAGGTGTCGGCACAGGTGATCGGCAACGACACCGCCATCACGGTTGGCGGGTTGCAGGGCCAGTTCGAGCTGAACGTGCGCATCCCCTTGATCGCGCGCAATCTCTTGCAGTCGCTAGATCTGCTCACGAAAGTTTCGCGTGTGTTCGCGGAGAAGTGCGTCGAGGGGATCACGGTCAACAAGGCCGGCTGCGCCGCCTCTGCGGGCGCCACGCTCGCGGTGGCCACTGCTCTGAACGGCGCGATCGGCTACGACAAGGCGACCGCCATCGTCAAAAAGGCCACCGAGTCGGGCCGCCCGCTGCGCGAGATAGCGCTGGAGGAGGGTGTCGATCCCAAGCTCTATGACGCGACCATCGATTTGAAGAAGATCGCCGCCGGCAATCAGGCCGGCTGAGCGGCGAGCATCCCTTCGAGCACGAGCTTCGCCCCCGCCTTCGACAAAGGTTCATTCAGGTTCCCGCACTTGGGCGACTGCACGCACGACGGGCAGCCGCTCTCGCACGGGCACTCGGAGATGAGGCGGTGGGCGTCGCGACACAGCTCCTCGAAGCGCTGGTAGGCGAGGCGGGTGATACCAATGCCGCCGGGGTGGCCGTCATAGACGAAGATCGTGGGGCCGCCTGTTTGCGGGTGGGCGTTGGTGGAGAGCCCCCCGATGTCCCAGCGGTCGCACATCGCGATCAAAGGGAGCACGGCGATCTGGGCGTGCTCGGCGGCGTGCAGCGAGCCAAGTAGTGCGTCGATAGGAACCCAACCTTCCCTGGCGCCCTCTCCACCTGGGTCGAGGCCGGTGAGTGTGCCGCCGTCGAGCTCGAACCACAGCGCCTGAGTGGAGAACGAGGTCTGGGGCAAATCGAGCATCACAAGATCTACCTGGGCATGATCTGAGAGCCGCTTGCGCTGGTAGCCGAGCACCGTCTCGGTGACCGACACCTCGCCAAAGGAGAGTGTCACGCCGAGCGTTTCGCGGCGGTCGAGCAGGCGTTCGATGTTGGTGTCGGTCTCGCGCTTGGGTTGGGTGTACCAGTCGCCGTTGAAGGGTGCCACGAGCGCGCGACGGTTCTCGAGGTCGAGTTCGCGTACCTCATAGGAGCGGCCCTGGTGCAGGTAGATGGCGCCGTCGTGAACCGTCGAGTGGGCGCGTGCGGCCTCGGTCTGGCCGAGCAGCTCACCGGAGGAGACATCCACGATCGCGAAGCTCTCGGGCGAGGAAGAGCGCAGCGAGACGTTTGCTGCTGGGTAGTCGGCGGGGCGGCGCAGCACGTAACTCTCGGCGCCCCCGCCACCATCTTCGGGAGAGCGCTTGGCGGTGCGCTTGCGTAGCAGTCCGGCAGAGACGAGCGCCTCGGCGTGAGCCTGCAAGCGGGGACCGAAGAACTCAGCGTCGTGCTGTTCGAGCGGTCCCTCATACGCTGCACACAACAGGTGCGCCTGGTGGATCTGGGCGCTCTCGTGGTCGAGGATCGCGGCCTCCACGGGGCGCTCCAGAAACTCGTCGGGGTGGCGACAGAAGAACTGGTCGAGCGCGTCCTCCCCGGCTACGTAAACGGCCAACCCCTTGCCGCGCCTCCCGGCGCGGCCCCACATCTGGCGTAGCGCGGCGACCGTTCCGGGGAATGTGACGACGACTGCTGCGTCCAACTCGCCGATGTCGATCCCCAGTTCCAGCGCGTCGGTGGTGATGACGGCGCGTAGCTCGCCGTTCATCAAGCGTGCCTCCAACTCGCGGCGCTGCTGGGGGGTGTAGCCGGCGCGGTAGGGAGCAACCCGCTCGGCAAGGTCAGGATCTGTGCGCTGCAGGTCTTCGGTGACCATCTTGGCCAGCAGCTCGACCCCCTTGCGTGACTTCATGAAGCAGATGCAGCGCGCCCCGTCGCGCACGAGCCGGGCGAGCAGCTCGGCGGCCTCGCCGAGGGCGGAGCGCCGCGCGCCGATGGCCTCGTCGGTGAGCGGGGGGTTCCACATCGCGATCTGTCGGCGGGGGGTTGGGGAGCCGTCGTCGTCCACGAGCGCGATGTCCTGCAGGCCGGTGAGGCGCTCGGCCAGCTCCACGGGGTTGGCGATGGTGGCGGAGGCAAGCAACACACGCACCTCGCTGCC
>DASXNB010000066.1:0-11523 GCA_036495305.1 Solirubrobacteraceae bacterium
TCGAAACACGTAAAAAGACCAGCCCTGGTAGAGCAGGACGAGTGGGAAGACGACGACTGTGACGATGCTCATCACGGTCAGCGCATAGGAGCCGGAGGCGGAATTGCTCACGGTGAGGTTGAAAGCCGCGTTGGTGCTCGACACCATCACGTTCGGATAGAGGTCGATGAAGATCGAGCCCACCGTCGCCGCGATCGCCGTGGCGGATGCGGCAAACGCCCAACCCTCGTGTTCGGTCGTGGCGAGCCTCGCGGCGAAGATCACCGCGAGCAGCGCGAGGATTTCAACCGGGCCGGGCACCTGGGTTTTGCCGATAGCCCGCGTCCAGATAACCCAGCCGAGTACGAGCGCGATCGCCGCCCAACCGAACGGCCTCGCGAGCGTGCGGGCGCGCTCGCGCACTTCATCGGTTGTCTTCAACGCCAGGAACGTCGCCCCGTGCAGGAGACAGAGCCCGAGAATCGTCACTCCCGTCCACAGGCCATAAGGGGTGAGAAGGTCGAAGAAGTTACCCGTGTACTCGTGGTTCGCGTCGATCGGCAAACCGTGCAGGAGGTCGCCGAGCCCGACTCCGATCAAGAGCGGCACGAGCAGGCTGCCAAGCGTCGTACACCACGTCCAGGTTTTGCGCCAGCGTGGGTTTGCGCCCTTACCCCTGAACTCGAACGCCACACCCCGCGCGATCAGGGCCACGAGCAGGAGTAGCAGCGCCAAGTAGAGCGCGGAGAACATCGTCGCGTACCAGTTCGGGAACGCGGCGAACATGCCGGCGCCCGCCACGACCAGCCACACCTCGTTGCCGTCCCAGAAGGGACCGATCGCGTTCAGGGCGACACGCATGCCGCTCTCGGTCCTACCGACGACTGTGTGCAGCACCCCGACGCCGAAATCAAAGCCCTCGAGCACGAAGAAGCCAACCCACAAGAGCGCGATGACGATGAACCAGAGCGTGTGAAGTTGCATCAGTAGGTGAGCGCCGGGATGACCCCGGCCGTGTCGTGGCTTTCACCGTGCGAACGGCCATCCTCCTGGCCGAGTCCCTTGCGCGCGTAACGCAACATCAGGATCAGGTCGGCGGCGCCCAAGGCGATGTAGATCGCGACGAACACGACCAGGCTTATCCAGATGTCCGTGGAGGTGACCGACGGGGAGTTCGCGCGGATGGTCTTCATCAATCCCTGCACGATCCAAGGCTGACGCCCATTCTCTGTGAGCATCCAGCCAGCCGTGTTCATTGCAAATGGCGCCACCACTGCCCACACAGCAAGGCGCAAGAACCACTTGGAGCGTTCAAGCTTGCCGCGATGAAGCAGCCACGCCCCCCACAACGCAAACAGCATCACGAGTGCCGCGATATACGCCATGATCCGCATCGACCAGTACTGAATGAACACGTCGGGGACGTAGTTTCCGGGCCCGTACCTGGCTTCGTATTCGCGTTGCAGCTGGCTGAGTCCCGTCACTCCCCCCTTCCACGAATTTGTGGCAAGCAGCGAGAGGACATGCGGGACTTCGATTATCTGTGACGGTGTCTTGTCATTTTTGCCGCCCCCGATCTGAAAGAGGGAGAACGAGCAGGGTTGGCAGTTTTCCCACTGCGCCTCCGCGGCCGCGATCTTCATTGGTTGATACCTGTCCTCTACCACCCCGAGCTCGCTGCCGACGAAAAGTGTGAGCACGATCGAGGGGATCAAAACCGCCAGAGAAAGCGAGGCGGTCTTCTTGAAAGCCTCGACCTCGCTTGGGGTTGCCCTCTGGGCTGACCCGGGCGCAGACGCTTGTGTATTGGCACGCTTGATGTACCAGGCGGAGATTGCAAGCATCACCATCGAGCCGGTGATCGCCGCCGCGAGCAGCACGTGCACGTAACCCCACAGGAAAGTGGGGTTGGTGAACAGTGCGCCGATATCGTTGAGCTGTGGCTGGTGGTGGCTGTTGAGGGTGTACCCCACCGGGTGCTGCATCCACGAGTTGGCCGCCATGATGAACAGCGCCGAGAGCGCCGACCCAAACGCCACTAGCCAGATGCAGGCGAGGTGAATGCGCTTGGGTAGGCGGTCCCAACCGAACAGCCATAGTCCAAGAAAAGTGGACTCCAGGAAGAACGCCGCAAGTCCCTCCATCGCCAGCGGTCCGCCGAACACATCGCCAACGAAACGCGAATAAGACGACCAGTTCATGCCGAACTCGAACTCCTGCACCAAGCCGGTGACTACTCCCACCGCGACGTTTATGAGTAGCAGCGTCCCGAAGAAGCGGGTCAAGCGGCGGTACTCGGGCTTTTCGTTGCGATACCACGCCGTTTGCAGCATCGCCACCAGCAGCGCCAACCCGATCGTGACCGGTACAAACAGGAAGTGATAGATGCTCGTCGTCGCGAACTGCCAGCGAGCCAGATCGTTGGTCATGTCGAAACACCGTTACCCGAATCGCCGTCCCAGAATTCGGGGCTGGGGCTCGGGGGTGCTTCGCGTAGCCAAGACGTGGCGTAGCGCCCGCCACGCGCGAGCAGGTTCGTATGCGAACCCCGTTCGACCACCGCTCCCCCGTCGAGTACCACGATTTCATCGACAGCTTCCAGCCCGGCGAGGCGGTGGGTTATCAGCAGGATCGCGCCGCTTCGCTCGGCGGCAAGCAGGTCGGCGAGGATCGCGTCGGTGGTGGGAGTGTCGAGGTGCTCGCCTGGCTCGTCGAGGATCAAGATCGGGAAGTTCGCGAGCAACGCGCGTGCGATTGCAAGACGCTGGCGCTGACCGCCTGAGATGCGCACACCCCGCTCCCCCACTTCGGTCTGCAGACCCAGCGGCAGGCTCTCGACCCAATCGAGCAGGCGGGCTCGCGCGAGAGCGTCGTGTAGATCCTTGCGTGTCGCCTCGCGCCGCGCGAGGCGTAGGTTCTCCTCGAGGGTGGTGTCGAACACGTGCACGTCCTGGCTCACAAATCCCACTACGCGCCTGACCCGATCCCCGTGAAGTTCAGCCAGCTCCACGCCGTCGAGGGTCACGTCCCCGGCTCCGTATTCGAGGAAGCGCAGCAGCACAGCGGCGAGCGTGGACTTGCCCGCGCCGCTCACGCCCACCACCGCCACGCGTCTGCCGGGGGTGAGATCGAGGTCAACCCCGCTGAGCACGGCCCGGCGTGCGCCAGGGTAGGCGGCGGTTAGGCCGCGCGCGCGCAAACTGTGCCCGCCGGCGCGAGAGGAGCCATTCGAGCCGTTCCCGCCGGCGACCGAGGACAGAGCGAGAGGGTGGGCCGGCTCGGTCACCGGCGGCGGCGCGTCCATCGCCTCGAATACCCTCGCCGCCGCGCGGCGCACGCGCTGCAGCGTCTGCGTGGCGGTGGGCAGCCCCGCCACGATTTCAAATGCCACGAGCGGGATGAGCGCGAGCCCCGCCAGTAGCACTCCGTCGAGCCGTCTCCCGTGCACCGCCTCGACGCCCACGAGCAGCGAACCCCACATCGCGAGGTTGCAGCACAGCGTCGTGAGACCCTGCCCCACGCCGGCCGTACGGGCGCTTGCTCGCGCGATGCGTGTCAACTCAGCGTCGCTTTCAAGCGCACGACGCAAGTGTGAGCCGGCCGCGCCGTTTGCCACAAGCTCCGGGGCGCCCTCGATGAGATCGACCACAGAGGCGGTCAACTCGCCCCTCGCGGCTGCCTGGCGGGTCTCCGCTCGCGCCGCGAGACGTCCGGTGAGCCACGGGACCGCCACGCCCGCAAGGAGCAACGCGACGAGCAGGATGGCCCCGGCCGCCGGCAACATCCACGTCATCAAACCAACCGTCGCGACGCCCACGAGCAGCGCGACCGCAAAGGAGGGGATCGCTCGCAGAAGCAGATCCTGCAACGAGTCGATGTCGTGCACGAGCCTCGCGAGTAGCTCCCCGCCGCGAAAGGCCGGCAAGCCCAAGGGCGCCAGCCGCTCCAGCCGCTCGTAGAAATGAACGCGCAGATCGGTAAGCACCCTGAAGGCGGCGTCGTGGCCCACCAGCCGTTCGCCATAGCGGCACAAACCGCGTGAGAGCGCGAAGAACTGCACCCCCACGATCGCGATCGCCACCTCCGACTCCCGCGGATGTTGCGAGGAGCGCGAGATCAGCCACGCCGAGGTTGCGATCAGCCCGATCGCGCTAGCCACCGCGCCGGCGCCCAGCAGCGTCGCGAGGGCAAGCCGCCCCGCCGCCCCCCGCGCGAGCGCGAGAGTGCGTCGCAAAGGAGCCCGCGAGCCGCGGGCTCCTGGCGGCCGGCTCCTCGCGGCGGGATTCTCTGTGGACGCGGCCGGAGGCGCGTTCACGCCACGGCCTCCATGGCGCCCACGCTCACCACACGGTCGGCCATCTCGATCAGCGCCGGGCGGTGCGCCACCAGCAGCACTGTCCGCCCCTCACAGAGCTCGCGCACGCTCTCGATCACCCGCTCCTCGGTCTCACCGTCGAGGCTTGCCGTGGGCTCATCCAGCAGCAGTAGCGGCGTGTCGCGCAGGAAGGCCCGTGCCAGAGCCACGCGTTGGCGCTCGCCCGCCGAAAGCCCCGCGCCTCTGTCACCAAGCTCAGTTGCCAAGCCGCGCTCCAGGTTTACCTCCACCCGGTCCAGTCCCGCGCGTGAGCACGCTGCTTGTATCTCCTTCATCGACGCCCCTTCGCGACCGATGCGCACGTTCTCTGCGATCGTCCCCGCAAAGAGATGCGGTCGCTGTGGCATCCAGGCGATCTGCTCTCGCCACGCGTCGGGGTCGAGCAGCGCGAGGTTGACGTCGCCGATTCGCACCATCCCGCGCTCGGGTGCCAGGAAGCCGAGCAGCACGCTCAACACGCTCGACTTGCCGCATCCGCTCGGCCCGGCGAGCGCCACTGTTTCACCGGGCTCCACCGTCAACGAAAAGTCCTGCACCGCCGGCTCGCCACGGCCGGGGTAGGCGATGGTCAACCCTTCGATGGCGATGCCGGTCAGCGCCGGGTTGGGCACGTGCGTACGTGTTCCGCGTGGGGGGAGCGGCGCTTCGAGCACCGCGAACACCTGCTCGGCCGCCGCCATCCCCTCCGCGGAGGCGTGGTAGTTAGCGCCGAGCCTGCGCAACGGCAGGTAGGCCTCGGGTGCGAGCACGAGCACGAACAACGCGCTTTGCAATGCCATCGCCCCACTCATCAGCCGCAACCCGATCGCCACCGCCACCAATGCCACTGAGATGCTCGCCACCAGTTCCAGGATCAACGAGGAGAGGAAGCTGACGCGCAGCGTGTACAGCGCTGTCGTGCGATAGCGCTCGCTCACCTCGCGGATGCTCCGCCCCTGCGCCGTGGCGCGCCCGAACACCTTCAATGTCGCAAGCCCCCCCACCACGTCGAGGAAGTGCCCGGCCAAGCGCTGCAACGTGCTGACCTGTAGGTCCATTCGCTCGCGTGTGCTCGCCCCCACGAGCACCATAAACAGCGGGATCAGTGGGATCGTGAACGCCACGATCACCCCGGAGATCCAATCGCCCGTGAAGATCGCCGCCAGCACTGCGAGGGGGACGATCGTCGCCAGCACCACTTGTGGCAGGTACAGCGAGAACCACGCATCGAGGGCGTCTATCCCACGGGTGGCCAGCGTCGCCAGCTCACCCGTACTCGACTCGCGCGAACTGTCGATCCCCACCTGCGCGACACGCCCCAAAAGCGCCCCCCGCAGTTGCGACTTCGCTCGCGCTGAGCTTCTCGCGGCGGCCAGCTCAGCCGCCCAAGCCACAACCGCCCGTGCCACCGCCACACACAGCAATGCCACCAGCGGTCCCTGCAGTTCTCGAAGGCCCTTGTCGCTCTTGAAGGCCCCCACCACGACCTCTGCCAAGAGCGACGCCTGCGCCACGATCAAGACCGCGGCGAGAATCCCGAGGGCCACCGAGAGGTACAAGAACGTCTTCGTGCTCCGCGCATAGTGGAGCAGCCTGGGGTCGATCGCCCTCATCGCTTGATAATCGCAAGCTCGCCCTCGATCACGAGATCTCCGCGAGGCGCTCGATCAAGATGATGCGAGCCGCCGCCTCGATCAGCGCGAGGTGCGAGAAAGCCTGGGGGAAGTTGCCTAGATGGCGGCCCGTATCGGTGTCGAACTCCTCGGCGTAGAGCCCGAGCGGGGAAGCAACACGCAGGAGGCGTTCCATCAGGTCGCGGGCACGCTGCTCCTCTTTGACTATCGCCAGCGCCGACACGAGCCAGAAGGAGCAAATCAGGAACGATCCCTCTTTGCCCGACAAACCATCGTCGGTTTCCTCCGTGCGGTAGCGAAGCACGAAGCCGTTCTCGGTGAGGTCGTCGGCGATGGCGAGCACGCTCGTCTTCAAGCGGGTGTCATCGCCCGGAAGGAAACCGAACAGCGCCGCCAGCAGGTTGGAGGCGTCGAGCGCGTCGGTGTCGTAATGCTGGCGCAACACCCCATCCTTGGTGAGCCCGTGGGCGAGGATATCGGCCCTTATCTCTTGCGCCGTCTCCTCCCAGGTTTCCCGCAGCTCATCGTCACCCCGCATCGTGGCGAGCTTTGAGGCGCGGTCCATCGCCACCCAGCACATCAACTTCGAGGAGACGTAGTGCTGGGGCTTTCCCCGCGCCTCCCAGATCCCCTGGTCGGGCTTGCGCCACACCTTGGTCGCACACCGCGCCTGCGCTTGCACGATCGGCCACAGCCTGCGCGGTAGCCGTTCTGAGCGGCGAGTGTGCAGGAGGATCGAGTCGAGCGCCGCCCCGAACACGTCGTTCTGGCGCTGGTCAAACGCGCCGTTTCCGATCCTCACGGGACTTGCGCCCGCGTAACCCGAGAGATCGTCGCGCGTTGACTCGGTGAGGTCGCGACGACCGTCGATGCCGTACATGATCTGAAGCGCCCCATCCCCGTTGGGCTCAAGATCCGCCACGAACTGCATGAACTCCTCCGCCTCCCAGTCGAGGTTGAGATAGTGGAGCGCTTGCAGAGTGAAAGTGGAGTCGCGCAACCACGTGTAGCGGTAATCCCAGTTGCGCTCCCCTCCAGGGGTCTCGGGGAGTGAGGTGGTGAGCGCAGCCACGGTGGCACCGGTGGGCATGTAGGTGAGCCCCTTGATCGCGAGCGCCGAGCGCTGGATCGGCTCGCGCCAACGGTGGTCGGGTAGGCGCGCGCGCGAAAGCCACCCGCGCCAGTAGTGGCCCGTCGCGGCCAGGCACGCGTTGGCCTCGTCGAGGTCCTGTGGCGCCACCAGCTCCTCGGCCCAGGTGAGCGTGCAATACACCTGCTCGCCTTGCTTGAGGACGTGTCGCGCACGCACCCAATCGCCCTCGACGCCCACCGCCATGTCGGTTTGCAACCGGATCGTCTCGCCACGGACCGTCTCACCCTCACCATGGACCGTCTCACCGCCAGTGCTTTTTCCGCGTGGACTCGCGCCGCCGGAGCCACCGGCGCCCGAACTGGCGTCGGCGGTGTGGCCACCGTTTGTGACCTCCCACTTGGCGGGGATGCGGCCGTAGTCAAAGACGGGTTCGCAGGTGAGTTCCATCTCCACCTCCCCTTCCAAGCACATCGCAACCCTCACCAGCATGTGGTGGGCGTCTTCGTCGGTGGGAGGACGCGTGTGGGGGGTGATGAGATCCTTGCCCCGCGTGGGTCCGAGCGTGAGCGAATCGCGCACGATCGCCCACCCCGTGGAGGTCGTCCAGGTTGTGAGCAGCGTGTTCGTGCCCGGTTCATACACGCGCGCTGTAGGCACATTGATGCCGAACGGCCCGAACCTGAAGACGCCCGCCCGGCGGTCGAGCAGCGCGCCGAACACGCTCGCCGAATCGAAACGCGGCACGCACAGCCAGTCCACCGTCCCGTCGGGTGCCACAAGCGCTCCCGTGTGGCAGTTGGAGAGGAACGCGTAGTCGGCGATCGGCGGGAAGGGCGAGGGGGCGGCGGCGCTTTGGGGCATCGTCTCTCCGATCGGGAGCAAGGGGCGCTGTGGGCGGGATGCTCCACCGATTCGGTCGGTTGCGCATCATCCGCATCGGGTGAGCGAGGCTTACCCGCTATAGGGCTTACAAACGCAGAGGGCCGGGAGGCTGCGAGAGCGTGGAGTGCGAGCTGGCAACATGCGCTTCATGCCCAAGCAGACACGAGATAGCGTGCACGAAGCGATTTTGCGTCGCGTACGCGCGATCCCGCCGGGCTTTGTGCGGACATATGGCGACGTCTCGCCGGGCGCGCCCCGGCTTGCCGGGCGTGTGCTCAGTCAGGCAGCCGCAGATGAGGCTCCTTGGCATCGTGTTGTGCGGGCGGACGGCTCGCTTGCCAAGGGGGCCCGGCAGAGGCGTTTGCTTGAGGCCGAGGGGGTTGCGTTTCGCGGAGAGCGGGTGGTGCTGACTAGCGCCCGGCTCGATGAGCTTGACGCTGGGTGAGGCCGCTTGCCGGGTCCAGCCAATTTGGTCCTCGATCCGGCTGATCGGGAGAATCCGAAGTGGGCCCGGTAGGACTCGAACCTACGACCAACCGATTATGAGTCGGCGGCTCTAACCAACTGAGCTACGGGCCCGTGCCGCGCCATGCGCGGCCGGACAAGACGCTACCAGCGCTCCCCGGCGGGCGCGAGGGAGGCGGAGCGTGGTTTGATACTGCCTTCAACCAACGAGGGGAGTCTCAGATGGCAGAGCGCGCAGCGATCGTCACGGGAGCGTCGTCGGGGATCGGGCTTGCGATCGCCCATGTGCTCGGCGAGGAAGGGTACGGCGTCACGATGGCTGCCCGTAGGCCCGAGAAGCTCCAAGCCGCCGCTGAGGGCCTCGCCTCCGAGGGCTTCGACGTGTATGCCGTCCCCGCCGCCCTCACCGAGGAGAGCGAGATTCAGAAGGTCGTGGCCGCTCACAAGGAGCGCTACGGACGCCTCGACGTGCTCGTCAACAACGCGGGCGTGGGAATCGGCTCGACCGTTGGTGAGATCCAAACCAAGCACCTCGACATGCAGCTCTCCGTGAACCTCCGCTCCATCGTCATCTTCTACCGCGAGTGTCTCTCGATGCTGCAGGCGGCGGGCGCGGAGCACTCAAACGCCCTTGTGGTCAACACCTCTTCGATCTCCGGCAAGCGCGCGGAGGCCTGGCTGTCGATCTACTCCGCCACCAAGCACGGTGTGGTGGGTTGGACCGAAGCGATGAACAAGGAGCTCGGCTCCCAGGGGATCAAGTCCACCGCGCTCTGCCCCGCCTTCGTAGACACCCCCATGACAGACTTCGTGAAGTCCCAGGTGAAAGCCGAGGAGATGATCCGCCCAGAGGACATCGCGGAGGCTGTGCGCTTCATGCTCCGCGTCTCCCCCGCCTGTGTGGTGCCGGAGATGATGTTCGTCCGTCCCGGCGACGCACTCTGAGAAAGGAACAAAATGAAGCTAGGCGTCCACATCGGCTACTGGGGTCTCGGCCTCTCCTCCCAAGACCAGCTCGAAATCGTCCAGGAAGCCGAGAAGCTCGGCTATGACTCCGTGTGGACCGCGGAGGCCTACGGTTCGGACTCCGCCACCGTCCTCGCGTGGCTTGCCGGGCAAACCTCGAAGATCCGGCTCGGCTCAGGCATCTTCCAGATGCCAGGCCGCTCCCCCGCGATGACCGCTATGACCGCCGCCACCATCGATCAGCTATCGAACGGACGCATGATCGTCGGCATCGGCTCCTCCGGTCCCCAGGTCGCCGAGGGATGGCACGGGCAGCGCTTTGCCAAGCAACTCCAACGCACCCGTGAGTACGTGGCGGTCGTGCGGATGGCCCTTGCCCGCGAGCGTGTCGAATTCAAAGGCGAGACGCTCGAACTGCCGCTCCCCGACGGTCCCGGCAAGGCACTCAAGCTCACCATCTCAACTGTGCAAGACCGCATCCCCATCTACCTCGCGGCGATCGGCCCGAAGAACACCGCCCTCGCCGGGGAGATCGCCGACGGGTGGATTCCCACACTGTTCTCCCCCGAGCACGTCTCCGAGCTGCGCCCCCTGCTGCAGGAAGGTGCAGACCGCGCCGGGCGCTCGCTTGACGGTTTTGACATCGCCCCGACGGTGAACGTGTTCATCACCGACGACCTCGAGGGCGCACGCAACGCGATGCGCCCCTTCATCGCCCTCTACGTCGGCGGGATGGGCTCGCGCAAGCAGAACTTCTACAACAACCTCGTCTCCCGCTATGGCTTCGAGGACGACGCCAAGGTGATCCAGGACTTCTACCTGGAAGGCAAGCGCGAGGAGGCGATGGCGGCTATCCCCGATGCCCTCATCGACACCGTGTCGCTGTGCGGACCGAAGGATGTCGTGCGTGAGCGGCTTGCCGTCTACCGTGATGCCGGCGTCGGCACGCTCGGCATCACGCCGATTGCGTTCACGAAGGACGACCGGCTGGAGCAGCTCCGCCTGCTCGCCGAGCTGGCTGCATAGCTTCGGGCGGCGCCCGTGCCATAAGTCGTGGCCTCCTCGACCCTCAGCCCCGTCCGTACGAGCGCGGAGAGTACGCCGGAGCCCACCAAACGCCTGAGCATTCTGCTCGGCGCCTTCGGCGACCCCGGGCACGCCTTCCCGATGATCGGTCTCGGCCGTGCGCTCGTCGCTCGCGGTCACGATGTCACGCTGCAGACGTGGGAGCGCTGGCGTACTCCAGTCGAAGCGGAGGGGATGACGTTCACCGCCGCCCCGGAGTACGCGGCTTTCCCGGTGCCCATCCCCGGGCAAGACGGCCTCCCGCAGCCACTCGACTTTTACGAGGCAGCCGTCTACGCCACCCGCGACACACTCCCCCTCGTTAGAGAGATACGCCCCGACGTTGTGGTGCACGACATCCTCACGCTCGGCCCCGCCCTTGCCGGTGAGCTCTCAGGAGTACCCCGTGCGACGCTCATCCCGCACGTCAACCCTGACTGCGAACCCGGTTTCCCGATCTTCTCGTTTGGCGCTCTCTTGCCCCGAACTCCCATCGGCCGCGCCTTCTGGCGTCGCGCCTACCTGCCGATCCGTCGCGGCCTCGAGAGTGGTCGCCTCGCGCTCAACCACACCCGCGAGCAGGTAGGGTTGCCACCGCTCGACTACCCCCACGGCGGCACCAGCCGCGAGCTGGCCCTGGTCGCGACGTTCCCGCAGCTGGAGTATCCGCGTGCCTGGGAGCCCCATGTGCATGTCGTCGGGCCGATGCTGTGGGAGCCCCCAGCTGAGGAGACACCCCTACCGCCTGGCGATGATCCGCTCGTGCTCATCGCACCCTCCACCTCCCAAGACCCTGAGCATCGCTTGCTACACGCCGCGCTACGCGGACTCGCCGACGCGCCTGTGCGCGTGCTCGCGACGTGGAACCGGCGACTGCCCTCCCGTCCCCTGCCTGTACCCACCAACGCGCGCGTGGTCGATTGGCTCTCCTACGCCCGCACCCTCCCCCATTGCGACGCCGTCGTCTGCCACGCCGGCCACGGCACCCTCGCCCGCGCCCTCTCCTCCGGAGTTCCCGTCATCGCCTGCCCCGTCGCCGGCGACATGAACGAGAACGCCGCCCGCCTTGCTTGGGCCGGGGCGGG
>DASXNB010000067.1:0-17584 GCA_036495305.1 Solirubrobacteraceae bacterium
CGGGACACGTACGGGAATGTAGGCGGTCTGGGGGTCGGAGCGCGCTCCAACCCCCAGACCGCGCAGAGTTCTAGTGGACGGAGACGATCAGCGGAATGATCAGGATCGCCACGATGTTCGTGATCTTGATCATCGGGTTGATCGCGGGGCCGGCGGTGTCCTTGTAGGGATCGCCGACCGTGTCGCCCGTGATCGAGGCCGCGTGGGCCTCGGAGCCCTTGCCGCCGTAGGCACCATCTTCGATCATCTTCTTCGCGTTGTCCCAGGCGCCACCGCCTGCGGTCATCGCGATTGCGAGGAAGAGGCCCGTGACGATCGTGCCGACGAGCAGGCCGCCGAGCATCTGAATCGAGATCAGGCCAACGACGATCGGGAACACGATCGGGATCAGGGCCGGAGCGATCATCGACTTGATCGCCGAGTTCGTGACGATGTCGATTGTGCGTCCGTACTCAGGACGCTCCGTGCCCGCCATGATTCCCGGGTGCTCGCGGAACTGGCGACGCACCTCCTGCACGACCTGACCGCCGACGCGACCGACCGCCTGCATCGCAAGTGATGCGAACAGGAACGGCATCAGGCCGCCGATGAAGAGCCCGGCGATCACCCAGGGGTTCGAGAGCAGGAACACCGTGTGGAAGCCCTTCTCGCTCAGCCCGGTCGTGTACGAGTTGAAGAGCACGAGCGCGGCGAGTGCAGCCGAGCCGATTGCGTAGCCCTTCGTGACTGCCTTCGTCGTGTTGCCGACTGCGTCGAGCGGATCGGTGATCGCCCGCACGCTCTCGGGCAGATCCGCCATTTCGGCGATGCCGCCCGCGTTGTCCGTGACCGGGCCGAATGCATCGAGCGCCACGATCAGACCGCACATGGAGAGCTGAGCCATCACGGCGACGCCGATGCCGTAGAGGCCCGCGAAGTGATCCGCAACGAGGATCCCGGCGGCGAGAACGATCACCGGCGCTGCGGTCGCCTGCATACCGACTGCGAGCCCTTCGATGATGTTCGTCGCGTGACCGGTCTCAGACGCGGCGGCGATCTTCTTGACCGGATTCCAGCGAGTACCGGTGTAGAACTCGGTGATCGCAACGAGCAAGAAGGTCACCACGAGGCCCGTGAGAGCCGAGAGGTAGAGATCCTTGAAGCTGTACAGGCCCGAGTCGAACGCCTTCGTGACCGGATAGAAGCCGATCGCCGACAGGACCGTCGCCACGAGCACCGACTTGTAGAGCGCGTTGATGATCGCGTTCTCGCCCTTGCCGACCCGCGCGAAGAACGTTCCGATCACCGAGGCGACGATGGCGACGGCGCCGAGCACCAACGGATAGAGCGCCAGGTTGCCGGGGAAGTTCTTGCCGAGCAGCATCACGGCGACCGTCGTGACCGCGTAGGTCTCGAACAGGTCGGCGGCCATACCGGCGCAGTCACCGACGTTGTCACCGACGTTGTCGGCGATCACGGCCGGGTTGCGCGGGTCGTCCTCCGGGATGCCTGCCTCGATCTTGCCGACGAGGTCGGCGCCGACGTCAGCGGCCTTCGTGAAGATGCCTCCCCCGAGCCGCGCAAACACCGAAATGAGAGAGCCACCGAAGGCGAGCCCGACGAGGTCGTTGATCGCGGAGTCCTGCGAGTGATGGAAACCGGCCGTCAGCAGCCAGTAGTAGCCCGCGACTCCGAAGAGACCGAGCCCGACGACGAGCAGCCCCGTCACCGAACCGGCCCGGAATGCCACATTCAGCGCCGGCTTCAGGCCGCCGCGTGCAGCTTCTGCGGTGCGCAGGTTCGAACGCACCGACACGTTCATGCCGATGAAGCCGGCCGCCGCCGACAACACCGCGCCGATCAGAAAGCCACATGCAGTGCCCCAGCCGAGCGTGTGGTAGACGCCGATCAGGATGAACGGGACGATCGCGACGATCGCGATCGTCGTGTACTGGCGCCGCAGATAGGCGCTCGCGCCTTCCTGCACGGCGCGCGCGATCTCGCGCATCCGCTCGTTGCCGGGCGGGAGCGCCAGAAGTGAGCGCGTGGTGATGAGGCCGTAGGCCACCGCGCAAGCGGCGCAAACTAGGGCGACGACGACCCCATGGTCCGTCAGAAAGCTGCTCAACAGAAATCCTCCGCGGTCTGGTTGGAGTGCCGCGCGAGGATGTTCGCGCGCACAGTTCTCACACGGACAAGCTCACGGTGAGCGATGCCCGGCGTAAAGGCGGGCGCAGTCTATCGTGCGCAGACGCGGAAAGACGTGCAGACCCCCTGACGGACCATCCGGCCAACCGCGCACACCCACGACGGAGCCCCTTCGCGCGTGCGCACGCGCGAAGTAGAGCTTGCTTACGCGCACGCGCGCGAGTCACCCCCAAACAAACAACAACAACACCACCAACACCCCGGCGCTCAGCGCCCCGGAACCCACAACCGCCCCGAGGACTCGGCGGGTCCCGGCGCAGGCTTCTCCTCTCCCGCGGGCGCGTCCGCAACGGGCGCAGAAGGCTCGGCGGTGGAACCACCGAGAGGAGCATCAGTGGGTGTAGAGGCGGCGGATGGGGCAACGGGGGGCGCCGCGGGTGCGGGGTCACGCGTGGACTGCACCTCACGGGCGTAGGCCATCTGCAGTTGCGAGACGGCGTCGCGCAGTGGGCCGATCTCGCGAGGCATGCGGCGCTCGAGAATGGGCATGAGGGCACGGGCGCCGTCGATGGCGTCGCGCACCTGCTCGAGATCCCGCTCAGATGCAGGAGGATCGCCACCAGGGGCGCTCCCACCGGGCTCGGCCGGGCGCGCCAGCCCCAGGCGGCGACCGCCAATGTTCAGCAGTGAAACAGCGGTCTGCAAGATCATGTCGGTGGCGGTGATGCGGTTGAGCTCGGCTTCGTAGGCGGCCCGCATCTCCGCCTCGCTTGGTTGTGCGCCGGTGTGGGCAGGAGACTGCGGATCAAACGGGGTGTCGGACATTCAGACGGTGACCTCCTGGGAGTAGGTGTTGAGCGTTTGGTTCACCGACTCGCGATAGACCTCCTCGGGAGTGGCGCCCGCATCGATCCTCTGTCGCTGGCGTTGGGCGCCATTGCGCTCTGGAAAGACTGGATCGAGCGACAGCTCCGCGCGCACGGGGGCGGTCCAGGCGAGCAGCCGCTCGGCGATGGCGGCGGAGGGATACTCCTCGGAGCGATCGAGATCGATCATGCGACCGTCCAGACCGAAGCGGATGGCACGCCACATGTTCTCCTCCACCAATCGTGGCGGAGGGTCGGTGAAAGGGACGTGCTCATCGATGTCGCGCGCCGCCTGGGCGACACAGGCGAGGATGAGCGCGGCCAGCGCCTCAGACTCGGGAGCGGTTGACTGAACATCGCAGATGCGGACCTCCAGCGTGCCGAACTCGAAGTGGGGACGGACCGACCACCAAACCTGGGTGAACTCGACAATGGAGCGCGTGTGGACCAGGAACTCGATGTATTCGCGGTAGGCCCGCCAGCCGCCAAAGGCGTCGGGGATGCCGCAGCGGGGGAAGTTGCGCGTGAAGGACTGGGTGCGGGCCGAGTGAAGCCCCGAGTCGCGGCCATCGAGATAGGGGGAGTTGGCCGAGAGGGCGAGGAGCAGCGGGAGGACGGGGCGCAGACGGTCGCAAATGCGCACGGCGCGGTCGATGTCGCGGATACCGACGTGGACGTGTAGCGAGAAGGTGTTGTTACGCCACGCCACGTACTTGAGCCCGTCCTCCACCCGTTTGTAATGGGGGGTGTTGATTATGGGCTGCTCGCGGTAGTCGGCCCACGGGTGGGTGCCGGTGGCGCCCAGGGCAACGCTCTCAGCGCCGGCGAGCGCGAACAGGCGGCGGCGGCGCTCGCGCTGGCGGGTAAGGGCATCGGAGAAGTTAGCGCCGGCGCCCGAGACGATCTCGATCTCCGAGGAGATGAGCTCGCCGGCGATGGATTCGCCAAGGAGGGGGTCGCGCAGGAGCGCGAGATCGCGCAGCTCCTCGAAGCGGGGGACGAGGTCGAGCGTGGAGGGGTCGAGGATCGCGAACTCCTCCTCCAAGCCGACCGTGAAGTCGGTGGAGAGCGCGAACGTTTCAACTGCCTTGTCGAGATCTAGGCTGGTCACGGCGTCAGCTTAGGATGCTTGGCGCTCGGCGCCGGGAAAGAGGTCAGGTTAGGTAGAAGTACAGCGCATAGAGCAGATCAACTGCGGGGGAGGAAGTATGGACCGTAACCTCCGGTGGGACCGCAAGGAGGGACTCCGAGTAGTTGAAGATGATCTTCACACCCGCCCCCACCAGCTGATCTGCGAGGCTCTGGGCCGCAGCGGTGGGGACGGCGAGCACGCCGACCACGATGTCCTCGTCCTCGACTAGCTGTTGCAGCTCGCGGGTGTGGCGGACCGTGTGGGGACCAACCTGTGTGCCGACCTTGGAGGGGTGGACGTCGAAGATGGCGACGACGCGGAAACCGTGGTCGGCGAAGATGTCCGAGGAGGCGATGGCCTTGCCGAGGTGGCCTGCGCCGAACAACGCGATGTTGTGCTGGCCCGCGGTGCGGAGGATCTTGCGGATCTGAGAGACGAGCGACTCGACGTTGTAGCCGACGCCGCGCTTGCCGAACTTGCCAAAGCCCGAGAGGTCGCGGCGGATTTGCGTGGAGTTGACATGGGTGTAGTCGGAGAGTTCCTGCGAGGAGATCGTCTCCTTGCCCATCTTCTTGGCCTGTGTAAGGACCTGCAGGTAGCGGGAGAGCCGCGCGGCGACGCCTAGCGAGAGCCTGTCAGGGGCATGGGGGTCCTCGCCGTAAGTCGCGTCTGTAGGACTCGTCAACTCGTTGAAAACCATCGGCCGTGACTCTAGAGGATGGCCGCCAGACGGTCCCTCAAAACGTGCTCTTGCACGAAAAATTCGAACAACTCTTCACCGTCGAGCGAGACCACGGGTATTCGCTCGAAATAGGCGCGGTGGAGATCGTCGTCGGCGGTGATGTCGAGCTCGCGCAACTCGAAAGGGATGTCAGCGCCAACACGCGAGAGGATGGCGCGAGCGTCATCGCAGAGGTGACAATCGGGCTTTGAATAGAGGGTTAGGAGGACCAACGGGGATTCCTCGGTAGGTGGGCTGCGCAGCGTGGCGGCGTCGGATGGGAGCGGCCTCGTGCGAAGCTCAACGGGGCCGCTCTCCGGTGGCGTAGGCGTCAAAGGGCAAGTAGTCGGGATAGGAGAACTTAGGCGCAAAGCGTGCCGCGGAGCCAATCATGGCGGCGTTATCTGTGCAGAGCACGGGCGGGGGTACATGCACTGTGGCGGAAAGAGCGCCGAGACGCTGCCGCAGCTCACTGTTTGCGGCGACCCCACCGCCGACGGCGAGACGGTCGAGACCGGTGTGTTCGAGCGCCTGTTCGGTGCGGAGCATGAGATGGTCGACTATGGCTGACTGAAACGAGGCAGCCAGGTCGGCGGACCTTCGCTCCTGTTCTTCGTGGGTGAGCTCGCGTAGCTGGTAGAGCAGCGAGGTCTTCAAACCGGCAAAGGAGAAATCAAGCGAGCGGGCGAACGGTGTGGTGGCGCCACGGCCGCCGCGGGCGCGCGACCCGGACGCGGGGAAATCGAATGCCTCGGGGTCGCCGTCGGCGGCGAGTCGCGATAGCGCGGGTCCTCCAGGGAAGCCGAGCCCGAGCATGCGGGCACCCTTGTCGAAAGCCTCCCCCGCGGCGTCGTCGAGCGTGCGACCGAGCGTGTCGAAGCTCTCGTGGTTGCGGACGTGCGCTAGCAACGTGTGCCCACCTGAGGCGACCAGGCAGAGAAATGGGGGCTCGAACGCGGCGTGTTGGTGCTCGGGGAGGAGGAAATTCGCGGCGACGTGCCCCTGAAGGTGGTCGACGGGGACGAACGGCAGTTCGCGAGCGGCAGCAAGAGCCTTGGCGGTTGAGAAACCCACGAGCAGCGCCCCGACGAGACCGGGGCCCTGCGTGGCAGCGACCGCATCGATGTCCGCGAGCGCGACTTTGGCCTCGGTGAGGGCCTGTTGCACGACAACGTTCGCCAGCTCGAGATGGTGGCGGGAGGCGATCTCCGGGACCACCCCACCGAAGCGGTCGTGAGCGCGTTGGGAGGAGATCACGTTGGAGCCGATCACGCCGTTGGGATGGACGACCGCGGCGCAGGTGTCGTCGCAACTCGTCTCGACCGCGAGAATCGTCATTGCCTACGCCCCGCCGCGGGGCGGGTACCCGACGTCATCGAGCTTCGGTGGCGTGTCATACCGGCCCCGGGTTGGGGACGTCATATAGCGAGCCCGACAGCGTGCCGGGAGTGCGCCACATCACAAGCGCGTCCTCACCGTTGTCTTGGTAGTAGCGGCGACGCAACCCGGCGGCGCGGAAGCCTTCGCGTTCGTAGAGGTGGATGGCAACCTCGTTGGAGCGACGAACCTCCAAGGTGAAGCGAGCGGCTTCGTCGTCGACGCGGGCGTAAAGCTCGGCGAGCAGCGCCGAGGCGACACCCTTGTGGCGGCGGTCTACGTCGACGGCGATGTTCATGACGTGCCACACGGTGTCATAACGCGAGCAGATGAGATAGCCGACGAGTCGCCGCGCGTGCACGGCCGCGAGACAGATACCAGAGGGCTTTGAGAGCTCGAGCACGAACATCGCAAGTGACCACGGGGTGGGGAAGGCACGGCGCTCGATCGAGATGACACGCGGGAGGTCAGCGTAGGAGAGTTCGCGAACCTCGATCGAAAAGGACTCCTCGGTGGCGAGCTCAGCCATGGAGGAGCCCACTACGAGGACGCTCCTTGGAGGGCACCCGCAGGCGTACCCGCCCCGGGTGCTGCGATTTCGGCGTCGGGGCGGCGGCGGTAGTCGGGCACGACCGGCGAATCGCTCGGTTGTGCGGATACGCCCAGCTCACAGATGGCGCCGCCGTCGAGGCGATGGAGTGGGGAATCGTCGCCAGGCACGGCGACACCGGCAAGCTCGAGTGCTTGGCGATAGCGCACGGCGCCGTCGCCGAGCGCGGTCCACCGCGGTGTGCAGGCAAGCGAATCTGCGCGCTCGCGCAACTCGGCGAGGTTGGCAGGGGAAAGCGGAGCGGGCGCGGTCAACTCGACTCCCTCTTGATAGGCGGCCACGAACACCTCGCCGCGACGGGCGTCGATGACAGCGAGCACCGAGAGATACCCGCCCTCCCCGGCTCCATGGGCGAGGGCACGTAGGCTCGATACACCTACGAGGTCGATCTCAAGCGCCTGCGCCAACCCCCTCGCGGTGGCGACACCGATGCGCAGGCCGGTGAAGGTTCCCGGCCCCACCCCGACGGCAATCCGATCTATCTCTCCCCAGGAGAGCCCCGCGTCGGTGAGCAGCGTGTGAGCCAGCGGGAGCAAGCGCGTGGCGTGACCGGGGCGCTCGTCCTCGTTGGGATCGTCACGCGCGTGCAATAGGCGCCCGTCGGCGAGGCGCAGACCGACAGCGGTTGCGCTAGTGGAGGTGTCAAGACCGAGCACAACCATCAGCTGAGGACCCCAGAGCGCAACGTGTCATCCGGGATTAGCCCCGCGCGAGTGGGCTCCAGCGTGTCGATCTCCACCCGCCTGCGATCCCCACCCAGATGGGTGAGGGTGACTCGCACCCGCGCGTGGTGCAACTCCGGGGAGGCGTCCTCGGGCCACTCCACGAAGGCGATAGTGGTGGGGCCTATGTAGTCATCGAGCAGGTCGGGCTCCTCATCGCCAAGGCCCGCAATGCGATACAGGTCGAGGTGGGAGACCGTGTGGTGGGCGCCGCGGTAGCGGTGCCCCACGGAGAAGGTGGGGCTTGTGACAGGGTCGGTAACACCGAGCGCCGCGGCGGCGCCGCGGATGAAGGTGGTCTTGCCTGCTCCAAGGTCGCCGCGCACGAGCACGAGGTCGCCGGGCGAGAGCGCGGCCGCGATTTCGGCGCCCAGCGCCTCGGTTTGACGCAGGTCCGAGGTCTCGACGATGCGTGTCGCCACCAGAGAAGCGTAGGGCTTCTCGGCACGGTTGCGGTGGAGTGGCGCTTACAACGAAAAACGGCCGGCTCGCGGGAGAGGAGATCGCAAGCCGGCCGTGGTGCTTGGGAGGATGGAGATGCTTCTCTATCGACAGGCCACCAGGCGTGCTTTAGCGGCTCGCAAGAAAGCCTGCAAACACCTATACGGGTGTCCGCGCGTTTTGGATGCCTCGCCGCGATATTCGGCGCGTTCTGTCCGCTACTTGCGGGGTGGACTTCGCGAGAACGCGCGCTGACACTCAGAAGAGGTCGAGCTGATCGGTGGCATCGGAGGCCTGTGACGTTGGGGCATCCTCGGGAAGCTCGGGGATCGGCTCGAACGCGTCCCCTGGCTCAGGCACATCGTCTGGCTCGATGACGTCCCCGGGTTGAGCGGGAGCGGGCTGCGCGAGTAGCTCTGGGAGGCGGGAGAAGTCTTCGCGAAGTGTCTCGAGCATGCGTGGTGTGTAGAGCGCGGCGGCGGGATGGAAGATCGGGTAGAGCCGTACGGAGCGGGCACCGAGTGTGAGCACCTCGGGTTGTCCGTGCAGACGGGTGATGCCGGTGGGGTCCTCGCGTAGGAGCTTGGTTGAGAAGTTGCCAAGCGAGCAGATCACGCGTGGCTGGATCAGCTCAACCTGGCGGTAAAGGTAGTCGCGACAGTTCTCGATCTCAACCGGCTGGGGGTCGCGGTTGCCAGGGGGTCGGCACTTCAAGACGTTGGCGATGAACACCTCGGCACGCGAGAGGCCGATCTCCTCGAGCAGCGTGGAGAGCAGCTTGCCGGCGCGTCCCACAAAGGGAAGGCCCTGTTCATCCTCGGAGGCCCCAGGGGCCTCCCCTACGAACATGAGATCGGCGTTGGCGTTGCCTGCGCCGAACACCACGTTCTTGCGCGTGGCGGCGAGCTCCTGACAACGTGTGCACACGTTGGCGGTGGCGAATACCTGCTTGAGCGCCTCGCGGCGCTCAACGGGTGACATCGTGTTGGAGTTGCTCACGGGTCGCGGATGGTATCCCTCGCCGCCAAGGTTCGGGTGTATGCTTAAGCAGGTCGCGACCGGTATCCCGTGTGGGAACTGGACCGAATGAGATGAACCCGCCGATCTTCACATCGATCTGCTCACGTAGCTACGCGTGCCGTGGCGCTTGGGAGGTTGCGCGCCCATGAGGGTTGTGCGCTCCGTGAAGGATGTGCGAGGGGCACTCGAATCGGCCCGCTCGACCGGGCGCACGATCGGGTTGGTGCCCACGATGGGTGCCCTCCACGCCGGCCATCTCTCATTGATCGAGCGAGCGCGGAGACAGTGCGATGTGGTGGTGGTGTCGCTGTTCGTGAACCCGGCGCAGTTCAACGAGGGCGCAGACCTGGAGCGCTATCCGCGCCAGGAGGAGCGCGACCGCGAGCTTGCTGAGGGGGCCGGCGCAGATCTGCTGTTCGCTCCCTCGCCAGAGGAGGTGTATCCGGCGGGTTTCGCTACGGCTGTGGAGGTATTCGGGTTGACCGACAGGTTGGAGGGGGGGGTGCGCGGATCGAGTCACTTCCGCGGTGTCACCACTGTGGTGACGAAGCTCCTGAACATGGTGGGCCCCGACGTTGCGTACTTTGGTGAGAAGGACGCCCAACAGGTGATCGTGATACACCGGTTGGTGGAGGATCTCAACATCCCGCTTCGCGTCGAGGTGGGCCCCACCATACGCGAGAGTGACGGCCTTGCTATGTCGAGCCGCAACGTCCAGCTCAGCCCCTCCGAGCGCGCGCGGGCGATAGCGCTACATGAGGCGCTACAAGCCGCACAGGTGGCCGTCGCGGAGGGAACACGTGCGGCCGGGGACCTGCTTGCCGTCAGTCGAGCGGCTATGGAGCGCTTCGATGTGGAGCCGGAGTATCTCGTACTCGTCAGCCCCGAGACGCTCGAGCCGGTGGAGCAACTGCGGGAGCCGGGACTCCTCGCCGTGGCGGCCCGCATAGGGGGGACTCGCCTGATCGACAACGTGACCTTGAATCCAGCCGCAAGCGATGAACTGAACCGCGCCGTGGAATCCGACCCCGCGACCCCCAGGGAGACACAAGCGACATGCAGCGTGTGATGCTCAAGTCAAAGATCCACCGGGCAACCGTGACCGACTGCGATTTGCATTACGTCGGCTCGATCACAATCGACCCGGATTTGCTCGAAGCCGCCGACATCCTCGAGCACGAGCAGGTTCACGTGGTGGATGTGGACAACGGGGCGCGCTTTGAGACCTACACGATCGCCGGGAGACGGGGGTCGGGGGACATCAAGGTGAACGGCGCCGCCGCGCGGTTGGTTCACCGGGGGGACACTGTAATTGTCATTTCCTACGGGCAGTACGACCGTGCGGAGATGGAGCAGTACGAGCCTCGCGTGGTGCACGTGGAGGCGCAAACAAATCGCATCATCACCGTCGACGACGCGGTGGCGACCTTGCTGAGCTCGGCTCCGGTCTTCGAGGCCGGTGCGAGAGGCTGAGTACGGCGTCAACCTCGTCAGAGAGGAATTCCCTACACACATGTCAAGTCACCCCGGCAACCCAGCCGCAAGCCATCCCACCGCAGCACGTTCTCTCCAGGCGAGCACTGTCCCCTTGGATGAAGTCCCGCCCACCCCACGGCTACCCATGAGCCTGCCGTTGCTCGCCGAGAAGAAGCGTTTGAGCGAGCCGATTGTGATGGTCACCGCGTATGACTACCCCAGCGCCCGTGCCGCGGAGGCGGCAGGTGTCGATCTCGTGCTGGTGGGCGATTCCGCCGCCACCACCATCCTCGGCTATAGCGCCACTACGCCCGTGGACCTCGACGACATGCTGGTGCTTGCGAAGGCGGCCCGCCGTGGTTTGCATACACCGCTTTTGATCGGCGATCTGCCGTTCGGGTCGTATGAGATCAGCGACGAGCAGGCCGTGGGGTCGGCGATCCGGATGGTGAAGGAGGCTGGTTGCGATGTGGTGAAGCTCGAGGGGGGTGGCCCTGCGATGGCGAGCCGCGCGCGGGCGATAGTGGGCGCCGGGATCCCTGTAATGGGCCATGTGGGGCTCACGCCACAGAGCTCGACCGCGCTTGGCGGTTGGAAGGCTCAAGGTCGCAACGCCCAGGCGGCGGCGCGTATCGCCTCCGAGGCGCTAGCGCTCCAGGGGAGCGGCTGTTTTGCGATCGTGTTCGAGGCGATCCCCAGTGCGGTCACGAAGGAGCTGATGCCACACATCGAGGTGCCTGTGATCGGGATCGGGGCGGGCCCCGACACGGACGGTCAGGTGCTCGTGTTCCACGATCTGCTCGGCATCCGCGACGGGTTGGGACCGAAGTTCGTCAAGCGGTACGCGAACATCCAAGAGGAGATGAACGCGGGCGTGAGCGCCTACGCCCAGGATGTGCGGACCGGCCGCTATCCCGGCCCGGAGCACAGCTACTCGATCGACGCGGCGGAGCTTGCCGAGCTTCACGAGCTACTGACCTGAGCAGACCCCGATTACTGGCGGCCCGCGGTGCTGACACGGGTGTGTGCACGGCGCGGGGTGCATCGGGATCGCAAGAGGCACGCCGTCAGGCGGGGGCGGCATGCTCCCCGTACTCGACCTTGCGGATCGCGCGCGCGGGCGCGCCCGCGGCGATGGTGAACGGGGGGATATCTTTGGTGACGACGCTGTTGGCGCCGATCACGCAACGCTCGCCGATGGTGACCCCGCTTGTGACCACCACGTTCGCGCCAAGCCAACAGTTCTCGCCGATCCGCGTGGGGCCCTTGCTCTCGAAGCCCTGCCATGTGATGGGCTTGACGGGGTCGTCGTAGCGGTGCGAGGAGTCGGTGACGAAGCACCCGTTGGCAAGCATGCTGTGCGCACCGATCTCAACCAGATGCTCGGCGGCAACCATCACGCCCATGTTGAGAAACACGCCTTCGCCGATCTTCACACGCGCTGAACCGGGCATTGTGATCCACACTCCAGGCTCGAACAGCGTGTGCGCACCGATCTCCAGACGTCCCTCACGCAACGCCTCCAAGACGTTGCCGTGCAGGGGCCAGCGGGCGAACGCTTCGCGGCGCATCATCTCGCGGTGGATCGCTACCCGGTTCCAGGGCAACGAGTTGCGCTCATACCACCTCCACTTGGCGATCCACAGCCGGGCTTGACGTGTCCCCACGCTCACACCCTGCCCGCCGACTTCGCCTTCCGCTTGACGCCCGACCCGTTAGCGACGCTGTTGACCTTCGCCCCCTTGGCCGTCCCGCCGGTTGATTGCCCGCCGGTTGATTGGCCGCCGGTTGATTTCCCGCGCGGGCGTGCCGTACGGGAACGGCCGCTCCGCGAAGACTTCGCCGCCACCAGCTCCCGCAGGAACGCGCCGGTGTGCGACGCGCGCTCGCCAGCCACCTCCTCGGGGGTGCCCGCGGCGATTACCATCCCTCCCTCCTCGCCCCCCTCGGGACCCATGTCGATGAGACGGTCGGCGCACTTAATGACATCGAGGTTGTGCTCGATCACCACAACGCTGTTGCCTGCGTCCACGAGCCGCTGCAACACCTCAAGCAACCGCTGCACGTCAGCGAAATGGAGCCCGGTGGTGGGCTCATCGAGGATGTAGAGGGTGCGGCCGGTGGCAACCTTGGAGAGCTCTGTTGCGAGCTTCACACGTTGCGCCTCCCCACCGGAGAGCGTGGTGGCGGGCTGGCCGAGGCGAATGTACCCGAGGCCCACCGCATCGAGTGTCTCCAGTCGGCGGCGGATCTTGGGGATGTGCTCGAAGAACTTGAGGGCGTCCTCCACAGGCATTGCGAGCACCTCGGCGATGCTTCTGCCCTTGAACTTCACCTCCAAGGTCTCGCGGTTGTAGCGCCGCCCGTCGCACTGCTCGCAGGGTACGTACACATCGGGGAGGAAATGCATCTCGATCTTGATCTGTCCGTCACCCCTGCACACCTCACAGCGCCCGCCCTTCACGTTGAAGGAGAAGCGCCCCGGCTTGTACCCACGTGCGCGGGCCTCCTGGGTCTTTGAGAAGAGATCGCGGATCACATCGAACAAGCCCGTGTAGGTGGCGGGGTTCGAACGGGGGGTCCTACCGATTGGGGACTGGTCGACGGCGATGATCTTGTCGAGCTGGTCGAGACCCTTGATCGAACGGTGCGCACCCGGGCGCTGGCGTGCCCGGTGCAGGCGGTTCGCAACCGCCTTGTAGAGCACTTCGTTGACCAATGTCGACTTGCCCGAACCCGACACGCCGGTAACACACGTGAGCGTCCCCAGCGGCACATGCACATCGATATCGCGCAGGTTGTGCTGGGTGGCACCACTTATCTCCACGTAGCCAGTCGGGGTGCGGCGCTTGGAAGGAACCTCGATTGTGCGTGTGCCCGCAAGGAACTGTCCGGTGAGCGATTGCTTCACACGCTGTACCTGTGGGGCGGTGCCCTGCGCAACGATCCACCCCCCGTGTTCGCCGGCGCCGGGACCTAGGTCTACGAGATGGTCGGCGCAACGCATGGTTTGCTCGTCGTGCTCAACCACGATCACCGTGTTGCCGAGGTCGCGCAACCGCTCCAATGTGGCGATCAGCTTCTCGTTGTCGCGCTGGTGCAAGCCGATGGAGGGCTCGTCGAGGATGTACAGCACCCCCACGAGCGAGGAGCCGATCTGTGTGGCGAGACGAATCCGCTGCGCCTCCCCACCGGAGAGCGTCGCGGCGGCTCGGTCCATCGAGAGGTAGCCGATGCCCACGTTCTCCAGGAACTGCAACCGCTCGGAAATCTCGCGCAGGATCAGCCTTGCCACGTGGCGGTCGGTGTCAGACAGCTCCACCTCCTCCAACCAGACGAGTGCCCGTCGTGCCGACAGCGCACAGAAGTCCTCGATACGCGTACCCGCCACGAGCACGGCCCGTGACTCGGTACGCAAACGCGCGCCGCCACACTCCGGGCACGCGCGCAGCGACATGAACTCCTCGATCTTCTCTCGTGTCCACTCCGAGTCGGTCTCGCGGTAGCGGCGCTGCAGGTTTGCCACCACACCCTCGAAGCGCGTCCCGTATGAGCGGCTGCGACCGTAGCGATTCTTGTACGTGATTTGCAGTGGCTCGCCGTTGGTGCCATGCAGGAACAGGTCACGTTGCTCCTGTGGCAACTCCTCCCACGGCGCGCCCAAGTCCACCTTGTAACGCTTGGCGATCGCCTCGGTCACCTGCTCGTAGTAGTTGGAGGCGCTATTCATCCACGGAGCAATCGCCCCTTCTCCGATGGAGAGACTTGGGTCGGGTACCACGAGATCGGGGTCGATCACCATCTGGGAGCCCAACCCCGTGCACCTCTCGCAAGCCCCGTGGGGGGAGTTGAACGAGAATATCCGCGGCTCCAACTCGACCAGCGAGGGCCCGTGCTCTGGGCAAGCGAACTTCTCAGAAAAAGTAAACAGCGATCCCGGCTCCGGCTTCTCGCCCGGAACTATCTGTGTGGCCGCGGCCCTGACTCCCAGAGCGCCTGAGGAGTGCGAGCGAGCGCCCTCCTCGCCGGCTACGCGGCCGTCTTCTGGGTGGGTGGGATCTTCATCCTTTTCGCTCCTCGAACCAACGATCTCGATCTCCACGAGACCGTCCGCCAATCCGACCGCTGTCTCGATCGAATCGGCCAAACGCTTGCGGATATCGTGACGCATCACCAGCCGGTCCACCACTACTGAGATGTCGTGCTTGTAGCGCTTATCGAGCACGATCGTTTCCTCGAGCATGCGTGTGCGCCCGTCGATGTTCACGCGCGCGAACCCGTCGGCGCGGAGGTCGTCGAGCAGCTTGCCGTACTCCCCCTTACGCCCCCGCACCACCGGCGCGAGCACCATGAAGCGGGTGCCGTCAGCCAGCTCCATCGTCTGGTCGATGATCTGCTCCGCCGACTGCCCCTGGATCGGTCGCCCACAGATCGGGCAATTCGGCTTACCCACACGCGCCCACAGAAGACGCAGGTAGTCATAGATCTCTGTGACGGTGCCCACGGTGGAGCGCGGATTGCGCGAAGTGGTCTTCTGGTCGATCGAGATCGCTGGGGAGAGCCCCTCGATCGAGTCCACGTCGGGCTTGTCCATCTGCCCGAGAAACTGCCGCGCGTAGGCGCTCAACGACTCCACATAGCGACGCTGGCCCTCCGCATAGATGGTGTCGAAGGCCAAGCTCGACTTGCCCGAGCCGCTCAGGCCCGTGATGACCACGAGGGCGTCTCTCGGCAGCTCCAGAGAGATGTCCTTGAGGTTGTGCTCCCGCGCCCCGCTTACGACGATCTTGTTGCTTTGCGCCATCGGCGGTCTATTGTATTGATGCGAACAGACGTTCGCCCCGCCATCCCGGTCCCGGTCCGGTCCCGATTGACCGTGCCACTAACTCTCAGCGCAAACCCGCACTGGAACGACGAGCGCTCAACCTTCGATAGCCGCGTAAACCTCGTCAAGCAGCCTGTCGGTATCCGAGACCTCGAAGTTCTCGGCGATATAGCGCCCTGTCTCCTCGCGGGAGTCACCGTTGAGAGCCATGTTGAGCGCCACCAGGCGGGCGCCGTCAAGGTCGCCTGAGGCGGCCGCGTGCGCCTGCTGTTCCTCCGGGAAGAGCGGCTCATCCTCGTTGGCATAAGCCGGCTCGGACGCCTCCAGCTGTGGCTCCACATCCGCGGGACCGTTGAGCTCGTCGTAGGGGTCGCCTTGCATGCCACCCGCTGTCTCGCTGAAGGCCTCGACGAACGGCTCGTCGTGCGCTTCGGGAGCAGGCACGGGCACCGGGGCATAGGGAGCCGCCTCGGGGGCGGCGCCGCTCGGGCCTACCCCTGAGCGACCTGCCGCCGCGTCATACAGCGCCTCCATCTCCCCTTCCATAGCCGCAAGGTCGCCCGCGAGGCGTCCGGCACCGCTGCGCAAGCTGTCCACGAGTGTGCGCGTCTCACCGTCGAGCGAGCCCACACGCCCAAGCAGCGCCTCCGTGGACTGCGACACCGCCGCGACGTGCTGTTGCGCACGCGCCACAGCCTGCTCGCGTGTGCGCTTCGCGTCGGCATCGGCGGCCATACGGGCCGCACGGGCCTGCTCAGTTGCCTCACGCTCGATCGTGTCGGCCGTCGCTTGAGCGGCCTCCAGGATACCCTGGACCTGCGTACCGGCCGTGATGGCGAGCGAATCGCGTCCACGGCTCCCTAGCTCGCGGCGCAGCTCCTCCACCTCCGCAGCTATCGCGCGCAGATGGGCATCGACGCTCGCCGGATCGTACCCGCGCCGGGCGATTGGGAAATCGCGCCGCTCGATTCCTTGGCGGTCAAGCTCCATGTGCCCATCCTACGTCACCGTGGGGATAGCAAGGCCTGGGTGTGGACATGTTTGGAGAAGGGTGACTCGTGCGGGCGCGTGCGAAGTTAGCCTTTCTTCGCGCGCGCACGCGAGTCACCCCGAAAGAGACATACCCAACCCCTCGCCCTTGACGGGCAAATCTTCGGGACGAACCGTCGCGAAGCCCTACCGAGCCACGCAAATTCCATCGTCAGGCAGGCGCCTCCAAGGACTGCACCTCGCGCAGCTCTCGGCGTAGCTCGCGGATCTCGTCGCGCAACTGGGCCGCATACTCGAAGCGCAGATCGTCGGCCGCCGCGATCATCTCCTCCTCGAGCTCCACCACCATCCGCTCCAGCTCGTGCTGTGGCATCTCCTTGGCTTTGTCGCGCGTAGAGCGCCTACGCCTGCCCTTGGGAACCTTCGACTCGGCCTGTAGGAACTCAGCGATGTCGGAGATGCCCTTGACTATCGTGGCCGCTGTGATGCCGTGCTCCTCGTTGTATGCGAGCTGGATCTCGCGGCGACGGTCGGTCTCCCCGATCGCGGCCTTCATCGCCTTGGTCTCCTTGTCGGCGTACATCAGCACCGTGCCCTTGACGTTGCGAGCGGCGCGACCGATCGTTTGGATCAAGGATGTCTCCCCACGCAGGAAGCCCTCCTTGTCGGCGTCGAGGATCGCCACGAGCGACACCTCCGGCAGGTCGAGCCCTTCCCGCAGCAGGTTGATGCCGACGAGCACGTCGAACTCGCCGAGCCGGAGCGAGCGGAGGATCTCGATGCGTTCGAGCGTGTCGATCTCCGAATGCAGGTACCGCACCCGGATGCCGAGCTCGAGGAGATAGTCGGTGAGGTCCTCCGACATCTTCTTCGTGAGCGTCGTGACGAGGACGCGCTGATCGGCCTCGACCCGCAGGTTGATCTCGGCAACGAGATCGTCGATCTGGCCCTTCGTGGGCTTCACGATGACTTCGGGATCGATGAGGCCGGTCGGCCGCACGACCTGCTCGACGATCTGCGTGGAGACCTCGCGCTCGTACTTGCCGGGCGTGGCCGACAGGAACACGACCTGGTTCACGCGTTCGCTGAATTCCTCGAAGCGCAGCGGCCGGTTGTCCATCGCGGACGGCAACCGGAACCCGTGCGCAACCAGCGTTTCTTTACGCGACTTGTCACCCTCGAACTGACCGTGCAACTGCGGGATCGCGACGTGCGACTCGTCGACGACGCACAACCAGTCTTCGGGGAAGTAGTCGAGCAGTGTGTACGGAGGTTGG
>DASXNB010000068.1:0-18137 GCA_036495305.1 Solirubrobacteraceae bacterium
GCGTCCCGGTGTGAGTGGACGCGCGGTTGACGGTGTGGCGCGAGCGATCATCGAAGAGGCTGGCCACGCCGAGCACTTCGGCCACGGGGTGGGGCACGGCGTGGGGATGGAGATCCACGAGTCGCCCAGGCTGTCGCGCACCGCCGGCGATGAGCCGCTCGTGGCGGGCAATGTGGTGACGGTCGAGCCGGGCGTATACATACCCGGGCGTTTGGGGGTGCGGATCGAGGATCTAGCCGTTATCGGCGAGAGCGGCGCTGAGCGGCTTACGGGCTTGCCCAAGGAGCTTGCGAGCGTCGACTAGGGCGCGCCCGGGGAAGTAGAGGGCGTGCGCGAGGACGGCGGCGAGCGGGAGTGTCCAGGCCAGGAAGAAGGCCGACTGCCCGTCTGGTGAGAGGTAGGAGGGGATCAATTCGAAGGTGAGCGCCACCATCATGGTGGCGCTGAGGCCGAGCAGTGGCGGGCGCCCGCGCGCGAGCGCCTCCCAGGAAGTGAGGGCCAGCAGGAAGGGCAGCGCGTAGTAGACGTTGTCCCACGGGTCGAGCAGACAGCGGGCGAGCATGACGAGGGCGAGCAGCGCAAGGGCATCCCACTCGCTCCCGGGAACGTCCTTCGCTCGCCCGCGGCCAGGCCGGCTTGATTTGCGGCGCCTCAGCCACAGCAGGCTGAGGGGCATCGCGAGCAGCACGATCAGGGGGTGGGAGATCTTCGACACCCAGGCGGGCGCCGCTCGATAGCCGGGGCGGATTTGACCGTTCGTGTTGTGCACCGCCGTGGAGTGCGAGCCGAGCCACCACCACACCTGCCACGGTTGGAAGAGGGCGCCGGTTTGCAGGGCAGGGCCGCCGACCCCGGCGAGGCGATCGGATGGACGGGCGAGCGAAAGCGGCGCCAGGACGAGCGTGGCGCAGACAATGGCGGCCAGGAGCGCCCGGGGACGACGGCTCGGGAGCGCCACGAGGACGGGGGCGAGCGCGATGAGGCCCCATGCCTTAGTGGCGATGGCAAGCCCCAAGAGAACGCCCGACCACATTGGGCGCTCGCGCGTGGCGCACGCCACCGAGACTATGACTAGCACCGCGCAGAGCAGGTCCTCGGGGTGGCCGTATTCCAACGCGTAAATGGCGACCGGATTCAGGACGCACAGGACGAGCGCGACGCCGGCCGCGAGACGGGTTTGTCCAGTGGAGCGCATCCGTAGGGCAAGCCAAACGCTGAGTGCCATGAGAGCGAGCAGGGCGGGGAGGGCCACCATGCGGTACACCGCCAGCGCTCCACCGCCCCAAAGGTGTGGGAGCAGCGCGAAGGGTGCACGCAACACGAGCGAGCCACCATAGGCGGGGGCAAGTCGCAGGAACTCGAGCAGATGTCCGTGGGTGAGCGCTTCAAAGGAGGGACGAGCCTCCGTTTCATAGTCGCTCCAGGCAAAGCCCTTCAGGCCGAACCAGGCAGTGGTGGCGGCGCAAGCGCACGCAAACGCGACCCACAGGGCGCCCTCTCGGAGGGCCGGCTGACGCCCGCTGGCTCGAGCACCCAGTTGCGGCGCGCTCTCTCGAAGGCGTGCGATCACCCAAATGGCATCGGCAAACCACCGGGCCTGCTTGAGGAGATCACGCCTCCGTGCAGGGGTTTGCGGGCTCGCTATATGGCTCTTCCGCGCGCTGCGGCGACGCGGCCGAAGAGGTCGGTGATACCCACCTTCGGCGTCAACCACTCCACCAGTCGCGGCGAGAGCTGGGCGAGGGCGAGCATCGGGCGGATGGGCGCACCCGACTCGATCACCTCGGGGATGTCCTCACGGATGGCGCGCACCACCGCGCTTGAGATCTTCTCGGTGGTGGTTGTGCCCATCACACGGTTGGAGTTGTGACCGTCATCCACCATCCGCGCGTACATGCCGTCACCCGCGACGAAACCCGGGCAGATGACCGAGAAGCCAACGGGAGATTGCAGATACTCGGCGCGCAACGATTGGGTGAGGCCGATCAACCCGGCCTTCGTGGCGGCGTAGGGCTCGTTGAAGGCGGGTCCGATCTTGCCGGCGACGGACGCCATGAACACTATGTGTCCGTGACCACGCTCAAGCATCGAGGGGGTGAGGCGGTGGGCGAGCAGGAGCGGGGCGGTGAGGTTGACATCGACCATCGAGGTGAGCTCCTCACGCGTGTATTTCGTGAAAGCGCCCACCGACTCCACGCCCGCGTTGTTCACGAGCACGTCGATCGGCCCAAGCGCCGACTCCACACCATCCACCAGCGCGTCGAGGGTCGAGAGGTCGGCGAGGTCGGCCGGCACCGACACGGCTTTCACGCCAAGTGAGGTGAGCTCCTCGACGACCTTTGCCAGCTCCTTCTCGCGCCTTCCCGACACGGCCACGTGCATCCCCTCGCGTGCCAGCCTGCGAGCGATATGCGTCCCAATTCCACCTGAAGCGCCGGTTACGAGCGCTGTTGCGCCTTGCAGGGTCTTCACGAGAGGCTCCCTTCGGTTGGTTGCGGGGCCGATGATATGACCAGCAGCCAGAGCCACATGCCTTTGCGCGAACACGCACCGGCGGATTCGGGCGGGTAGGGCTCTCGTTTGTGGCGGTAGCCTGACGTGTGAGTCATGGCGGCATCGACCCACACGAGCGAGCCGAGCGCTGAGCAGCGCCAAGGGCCGGGGCGCGGGGATGCCGTGCCGCAACGAATCTGCTCGATGTTGCCGAGCGCGACCGAGATCATCGCCGACCTCGGTTTGGCGGACAGGCTCGTGGGGGTGAGCGCCGAGTGTCGCTGGCCTGAGCGTGTGATCGGCAAGCCGGTGGTGTCAAGCGCAAAGGTGGAGACGGCAGCGCTGAGCAACACGCAAATAGACGAGCTGGTGCGCGACTCCACGAAGGACGGGGGCTCGCTGTACGCGGTGGACGCGGAGCTGATCGACAGTTTGCGTCCCGACTTGATCGTGACGCAAGACCTGTGCGCGGTGTGCGCGGTTTCAAGCGACGATCTCGCGACGGCCTGTCCCGTGGACGCGGAGATCCTCTCGCTCGACCCCCGCACGCTCGGTGAGGTGGCCGACAGCGTGCTCACCCTCGCAAGGCGTTTGGGCGTTGAGGAGCGGGGCGAGGCGATCGCACGGGGGATGCGCGAGAAGATCGCCGCCGTGGAGAAAGCAGTGGCCGGGAGGGAGCAACCGCGTGTGTTCCTCGCCGAGTGGATCGAGCCGCCCTACTGCGGTGGGCATTGGATCCCAGAGATGATCGAGTTGGCCGGGGGAACGAGCGTGATCGGCGAGGTTGGCGAGCCCTCGCGACGCGTGAGTTGGAAGGACGTGCTCGACCAGCGTCCCGACCTCGTGGTGATCGCCCCGTGCGGTTTCAACGCCGAGCAGGCAGCCGAGCGGGCGGCGCATCTGCGGCTACCTTGTCGAACGGTTGCCGTGGACGCGGACAGCTCCTATTCGCGCCCCGGGCCACGCCTGGCCGACGGTGTGCGTCAGCTCGGGTATCTGTTGTATCCCGACCGTGTGCCAGATCCGAGGCTGCCAGCGATCGAGCTGCAGCCTTAGCCGCATCGCCCGCTACCCTCTTCGCTCCATGGTCACCACTAACCAATTCTGAAACGTGCGTAGAACGTATTAGGCCGATCGGACGTAACGGCCGCCCGAGATCGTCGTGCCGACCCGATTCCCTGCGTCTCAGGAACGGTCAATTTCTGCCAGGGAGTCGCGGGCGTCGTCAGGTAGCGACATCTCGCACGCGCGGAGGTAATAGCCGTAACGCCAAGCGTAGGTGAGGTCCTCGGCGCTAATACCCTCGATCACTCGGTCGGCACCCTCCGGCGTCGTGAGCACGCTGTTGACCATCGACGCACACATGGCCGCATGTACGTCATGCCCCGCTCCGACTGGCGCCAACCAGCTGGCGGGCCCGGGCTCGTATGGCGCTTTGAGGCTCGCATTCATCAGCATCGAGGCCGTCCCACAAACGTTGGGGAACCAACCTTCGCCAGTTTTGCCTTCGGCCACCATCTGGAGCATCACCTCGGTTAGCTCGTCGTTGCTGTCCTCCAGGCTGAGGTCCTCGAACTCGACTACGCGGAGTTGATACCCGAGCTTCGCGGCCACCAAGGCCGCTTCTGTCTGTTCGCGCGTGCCTTCTGCACTCGCTTCGCCACGCATTTTCCGCACGGTGTCGGAGAAGGTGGAAACCTCGGCAAGGTAGACCCAGTGCGCCACGGGATTCTCAACTCGATCTACTGCCTTTTGGCAAAGCATCAAGTACCAGCTCTCGGTGCGCTCCATGGGCACGACGACGTACTTGGTCCCGTCCGGCCCGGTGAGAGACGGCCGGCCTTTTCTCCCAGGAAGCCTCATCGCGTTGAAAACCTTAGCCATTCAGGCGGTAGGGCCTGCGGGGGGACGGCGCCCGTCAGTCGATGCCCGGAGAGGTGGCGACGCTCGCTCCCTGCTGCGTGTGATGCGGCCTGTGTGGGTAGCGGTCGTCAGCGATGGCCCGAAAAAGCGGCCGTTGCTCGATCGCTTCAGCCGTGTGCCGGTCAAGCTGATGGGTACTCACGGCACACCAAAGCTCCCACGGCACGGCGCTGAGGGTGTCCACAACGAGGTGGTAGAGGTCGCCCTTCCCCTCCAGATAGAGGGACGCCATACTGCGGCCCGCCCGCCTCGGCTGTCTGACAGCAATGACGTCATCGGGCAGCGCCCGGACTAGCGTCTCACAGAACGCGTCCTGCTCCTCGCGCTCGCGCAGGTTGTACGTCATGCCCATGCTGCGAGAGTACAGCCGTCATCGGCGGCCTCCTGCGCGACGGGCCCCGTCAGAGCAGCCGGTTGAGCTGCTCGCGGGTGATGCCCGCGGTGCGCAGGATGTTGCCGAGCGTGCCCTTCTTGATCGCCTGGTTGCCGTGGATCGGGACGGGGATTGCGTCGGGGATGCTCGGGTGGCGCAGGACGTGATGGCTGCCACGGATGCGCTTGACATACCAGCCCTGCCCTTCAAGGATCTTGACGAGCTGCTTGCCCGTGACGGCTGGAGTCTGGCTCACGCGGCGTGGACCGCTACGCGGTCGCGGTGCACGGTGGGGATGGGAAGGCCATCCTCGTGCATGACTTCGAGATATCCCTCGATCGCGTCTTGGGCGTTCGTGCGCGCTTCCTCGATCGTCTCGCCCTGCGTGGCGACACTCGGCAGCTCCGGCACGAACACGCTGTAGCCGCCTTCCGGCTCAGCCACGATCACCACGTCAAACTCGCGTTTCGCGCTCATCGCCACCAACGATACCGCTCCGTCGAGTCCCACACGCGCCCCGGCTCGCTCAATCCCGAGCGGTCCCTACTTCTCCTGAACAGACTAGATGCACGATCCAAGCGGACCCTAAAGTGGGCCTCGATTCGTTGGCCGATTTTGCGGGCTCGGGGTCAGTAACCGACGGAAGGGGCACCAGAAAGGCCCTCAATGTCGATACTCGGAGGTTCCGCAATGAGCAGTCGAATCAAGATCACGCTTCCCGACGAAATCGCTGCACGCTTGGGTGAACTGGCGGCAGCGTCCGGCGAGCCCGTCTCGCGTGTTGCCGGCCAGATGGTCCGCGACGGGCTGGCGAAGCTCGCCGCCGCAGCGCGCGGGAGCGGCACCGCACCGGCGGATGAGCTGACGATCACGCGGGCGGCGTGGCTGGAGCCCTACGGGGGCGATCGTGAATGGCGCCACGATCATCGCCCTGTACGGACGGTATCCCGACGAGCTGAAAGGGCTCAAACAGGGTTGGTGGACCGATGACTCACAGGTCGAGACACTGTGTGCCCTTGCCTATTGGCGTCAGACGCTCGATGACGGAGGCCGCGACCCGCGAGACGAGCTGGACTTCCAGCTCAACATCGTCGAGTTCGGGCGAAGGCTCAAGGAGGCAGGCGGTGGAGTGACCAAGGAGTGGAAGCCCGGCGCGGCGCCTGACGAGTGGCAATGAGAACGTCTGGGAAGGGATAAACGGGCACCGAGGGGCACGCCCGTGTCGCCCGAAGGAGGGCACGCAAGGCATAGAGGCGCCGCCGGCACCGGGAGCGGTTGCGGCTGGGTGGCCGCCACTACGGGCACCGGACGTGTCGGCTTCGTCTCCTTGTCCATGTCGGGCGTCTACGGTACGACCGGTGCGTGTCCGAACGACTCGGGATGCTCCACGCGATGGATCAACGGGGCAAGCTATGGCAGGAAGTGCGCGCCTTGAGGGCGTCGCCGCCCGCGCTGGCAGCCGCCGACAAAGAGCGTTCGGCGGTGTTCGTTGCTTCCTTGAGGCAGGCGCAAGAGTTGGCGGAGGCGGCCGCCGCCAGCGGCTACGCCACGCGGCCTCTCCCGCTCTTCTATTCGTTTAGCCAGGGACTCCGCGCCGTCAGCGCCGCTCTTGTTGACGACTCCGCATGGATTATCCGCGGGCACGGCGCGAGCGTCGTGCCCGCTTGGCCTGTCCTTCAGACGAGCGTGGTTCCACGACCCTCAAATCGAGCCGATTCGCGCGACACGCTCAGCGCGATTCACGCAGTCGCAGATGGCGAGTCGATGACAGCACCAATGCGCTTGGGCGCAGTTTGGGCGGCCTGCCCCGAGTCCCCTAGCCTTTCGCATGACGTGGAGGACGCACCTGGGCCGCTGCGCTTGCATCTTCCGCCAGCTATGCGTCGGGAGGACCACATCAGCGCCGGCCGAATTGAGCTCGGCGCCGAGGGACTTAGCGTCGATCTGTCTGACCAGGAGTTGCAGGCGCGACTAACGTCGTACCCGTCGCTTTCGGGCGCGAAACCTGCGCGTGAAGTCATCCCGGAGGGCGACACGCCCGCTTACAGAACGGACCTTCCGCAAGTCGTATTCGCTCATACGAGCAGGCTGGGGCTAAAGGGGCTCTTTCCGTGGCTCGATAGCTCACCCGTTCTCGCATGGGAGACGCATGGGAATGATCGGGATTCCTACCAGGCGCGATTCGAGACTCTTGGGCCGGTCGAGATCGAAGGGGTTGACGATGTGCGTCTTGCCTTCCCGTCTCTCGGTGGCGTCGACAAGCCCGAGTTCGTTGCCCTGTGGTGGGTCCTGTTGCTGGCGTTGTCGAGTCTCGTGCGGTACGAGCCTGCTCACTGGGCTCGCGCCATCGACCCAGACTCGTCCAAGCTCGCGGTACCGCTCGAACAGACGTGTGACTTCACAGAGACCTTCGTGCCGAGCATCCTTCTGCACATGATCTCGAGTGCGAGCTAGAACTCGCGCCGTGACGTGGCGATGCGCAAGGAGTCGCTGCGGGAGCGGTGCGTCCCTGACTGCGTCCACTCCTTTTTGCGCGGCCGTGCACAGCATCCGCACAGCGTCGGCATGGTTGTGCATCTGTGAATGAAAAGCAAAAGCGCCGATCGAGTTTTTGCGCCTGATGTGGGAAACGGTCGCTCTCGTGGGGGCGATGAGAGAGTCGGCCAGGAGGTTGAGAGACGCCCTGCTGGCTCGTTTCGGACTGGGCTCGGCGTCGTTTGGGCACAGCGATCGCACAGTCCCCGCTGGCGTGTGCATCTAGTCTGTTTGCGATCCTGGCTGTCGAGTGGGGGCGGCGGCGGTGCGCGGCTGGCAGGCGCTGACGTACGTCGCTGACGCTGGCGCCGAGTGCTCTGAGGATGCGTTGGATGGTGCGCCAGTGGCGCGTTATCGAGGACGATTTGGTCGTGCTCGGCGCTGGGTTCGTGGTGGTTCGGCATCGGGGAACACTCACGGGGCCCCGTCAATCACGGGCGTAGGTCAAACTCGCTGGCCGGTTCCCGCGCTTGTTGGTCAGTACATGTGTGAAGCCCCGCAGCTCCGCACACAGATCGAGCCGTTCCGGTCGCAATTCGCTGCGTCTCGCCGCAGCGACACCAACCATACGGCCCATGCCGCAAGAGGCCCGCGAAGCGCTGGAGCGGGCGCTATGTGGCGTTCTCGAGCGCCGCTACCCCGGACGCCGGTTCGCCATGAAAGACCAGCTCGACGCGCTCGGCCATCGGCCCACGGCCGCGGGCACTACCACGGCCAACACGGACAGACTCAAAGACGCTGCGTAGTACGGTCCTCAGCTCGGCAGGCTCCAATCTGTCAAGCAGCTCGATCGGCGGTATCACGATGTCGGCCGCGCGCATCGTGTCCACGTGTTCGCGGTACTCGGCCCGCGCGGCTTCGGCGCGTTCGGTTCGAGTACGCAAAGCCGCCGTCCACGCAGCCTCCCCAAGCAGCTTGGCCGCAGTCGGATCGGCCGCGAACCGCTCCAGCTCGCGCTCCGCCGCCTCCAGCTCGCCCTGAATGTCCTCGAAATTGCCGTCTGTCTCCGCGACGCTGGCCGCATGGCCCGATGTGCCGCTCTGTTCGTATGCCTGCTTGACCTGTTCCACCACGTAGTCCTCTAGCCGGTCGGCCGTGATGTTCGTGGGCGAGCTGCACCGCTCGCCCTTCCAGCTCGCCAGCGATGCGCGGCAGCGATACGTGCGGATGCCTCCGCCTGCTCGCGCGCCGATCAAGAACTCGCCGCAGTTGGCACAGGTGGCGAACCCGCTCAGCGGGAACACAGCAGCGGGGCGGCGCTGTGGCTTCTCATCGCCGGGGTGCGCCCGCTCGAACGTCACGCGATCCACGAGTGCAGGGTGCGAATCCCGTACCAGACGGTCGCCGTAGTGGGTCTCGCCCAGGTAGCTACGGTTGCGCAGCAGTCGGCGCACGGTGAAGGCGTTCCAGGTCCGATGATCGGCGCTGCGCTTGCGACGAACGCCCGGCTGACCATCCGAGGGGTAGGCCGGTACTTGCTTACGAAGGTACGCGAGCACCGCATCGACGCCACCGTCTGCGGCCAGATTGAAGGCCTTTGTCACGACGCGCGCCCACTTCGGATGCGGCACAAGCAGGCCGTCATCAGTCCGCGTATAGCCGAACGGCGTTGGTCCCATCCGAGCGCCGCGATCGAGCGCCCGCGTCTTGGCGTGCTCCCACGCTTCGCTCATGCGACGGCGTTCCATGCGCGCCAGTGCCAGCATGATGGTCATGCCGAACTCACCAAATGGCATCGTCGGATCGAGGCCAAGGTCAAGCGCCGCGATCACGCCACCTGCGTCCGTGATCTGTTCCACCAAGCGCAGGGTGTCGGCCACACCCATGCGGCTCAGGCGATCCAGTTTTGAGACGATCACACCGTCCGTCTGGCCTGCTCTGATGCGCGCCATGAGCGCATCCAGGCCGGGACGCTCCAGCTTGCCGCCCGACTGGTCAAGGTCCTCATGGACTACGGCTATCTCGACGCCACGCGACAGCGCCCAGGCCGTGCCCTGCTCGCGCTGGAGTTCGGGCGATATGAAGCTCTCACCCGAGCGTCCACCTACGCGGCTGACACGCACGTACTGATCCATGCGGCTAGGCTTCTCGGATGTCGCGGTCATGCTAAGCAAGGGTAAACTGAATACGTGCTGAACACAAATCAATTCCGTAACGGAAACCACATAGAGGTAGAGGGGACGATCTTCAAGATCCTCGAGTTCCAGCATGTGAAGCCCGGCAAGGGTGGAGCCTTCGTGCGTACGAAGCTACGCAGGGCAAGCGACGGGGCGGTGATCGACCGGACCTTCCGCGCGGGTGAGAAGTTCCGCGCGGTGCGGACCGAGGCGCGCAAGATGCAGTACCTCTACGCAGACGGGACCGACGCGCACTTCATGGACAGCGAGTCCTTCGAGCAGATCGCCGTGCCTGAAGCAACGTTCGCGGAGGCGCTGAAGTGGACGACGCCGAGCAGCGAAGTGGATGTGTTGTTCATCGACGACCAACCATCGGATATCCAGCTGCCAAGTGCGGTGGATTTGACCGTCACCGAGACCGAGCCGGGGTTGCGCGGCGACACCGCCTCGGGTGGGGGCAACAAGCCGGCGACACTGGAGACGGGCGCGACGGTCCAGGTGCCGTTGTTCGTGGATGTGGGCGAGAAGGTTCGCGTGGATACGCGCTCGGGCGAATACATGTCGCGCGCGTGAGCGCGCAAGCCGTCGAGTTGGGCCGGTAGCCAATATGCGCCGCTCAGAGCAGCGTAGGGCGGCGGTGTTCGCGCTCTACCAGCACGACCTCACGGGAGTGGAGCTGACGGACGCGCTGGGGGCCAACTCTTCGCTGCTCACGCGCGCGTTGGCGCACGCGGCGGCCGACCATGCCGAGGAACTGGACGAGATCATCAACCGCCACGCCCACGGGTGGTCGGTGCAGCGGATTCAGCCGCTTGAGCGGAGCATCATGAGGGTGGCGTTGATCGAGATGTTGCACCCCGATGTGGCGCCGGGGGAGACGCCGATCCCGCCCGAGGGGGCGATCGAGGAGGCGATCGAAAGCGCGAAGACGTTCTGTGGGAGCGACGCCCCGGGTTTCGTGAACGGGGTGCTGGGAGCGGTATTGCGCGAGTTGCGCCAGAATGCGTCACACAAATGAGCCTGGAGCGGATCGATGACCTGATCGAGCAGTTGGAGCGTGCGGCTGAGCAGCTGCGCTCGGGCGAGCTGTCGGCAGATGCGGCGGCGACGCTGGTGGAGGATTGCGCGTCGCTTGCAACACAGGCGAGCGCGGAGCTCGAGCGCGAAGCGCGGGCGGAGGTATCGCCGGTGGCGCCAGGCCAGGACTCCCTCCTCTAGGGGGAGCGCTCGGTTGGAGGGTTCCTATCCCGAGCACCTGCGCGAGGAGGTGGAGACAGAGCTGGAGGCGATGCGCTTCTCCGAAGCCTCGCTCACTCAGGGCTTGGCGGAGGCGATGCGCTATTCGCTGCTGGCGGGGGGGAAGCGCATAAGGCCTGTGCTGGCGCTTGCGACCGCGAGCGCCATAGGGTTGGAGCGTTCGCTCGCGATGCCATTGGCGGTGGCGTTGGAGTTGATTCATACGTACTCGCTGATCCATGACGACCTGCCGGCGATGGACGACGACGCTCTGCGCAGGGGGCAGGCGACGTGCCATGTGGCGTATGGGGAGGATGTGGCGATACTCGCGGGGGATGGGTTGTATGCGGAGGCTTTTCATCACCTGCTCGCGGCGGATGGGTCCTTACCGGAGCGCGTGCTTGCTGCGGCGGTTGAGCTGGCAAGCGCCACAGGTGTGAATGGGATGGTGGGGGGGCAGTATGTGGACGTGAGTGCGAGCGCGCCAGACGGGCCAGATGGGCTTCGCAGGCTGCACGAGCTGAAGACGAGCAGGCTGATTGGCGCCTCAGTGGTGTGTGTGCTTTTGCTGGCAGGCGCGAGCGAACCTGCGACAATGGCGTTTCGACGCTTTGCGGCCGAGTTGGGTGTGTTGTTTCAGATCGTGGATGACATCCTTGACGTGACCGGTACCGACGAAGCGCTCGGCAAGCCGCGGGGTAGCGATGAGAGACACGGCAAGCGAACATACGTGAGCGAGTTCGGTATAGAGAGGGCCAGGGAGTTGGCCGCTGAGTCTCACCGGACCGCCCGGGAGGCGCTTTCGCAAGCGGCGGTGGCCGGGGGAGAGCCCTTGATGGCCGATTGCGCGCCGACAGCCGAGCTGGAGCAGATCACCGACTTCATCTACACACGCACATCGTGAAGATCATCGACCGCATAACCGGCCCCGAGGACCTCAAGGAGCTATCCGAGGAGGATCTCGCGCAGCTCGCGCAAGAGGTGCGCGAGCACATCATCGACACGGTGGGGGAGATCGGGGGGCACTTCGGCGCGAACCTCGGCACCTGCGAGCTGGCGGTGGCGCTTCACTCGGTGTTGGAATCGCCCAAGGACAAGATCCTTTGGGACGTTGGCCATCAAGCCTACCCGCACAAGATCCTCACGGGCAGGAGCAAAGATCTGCACACGATCCGCCAGTACGAGGGATTGGCGCCGTTCTGCTCGCGCGAGGAGTCAGAGCACGACATCATGGGCGCCGGGCACGCCTCCACCTCGATCGGTTACGCAGTGGGGCTCAAGGAGGGGATGCGCCACCTCAAGGACGAGCAATCCGACGGCAAGGTTGTGGCGGTGATCGGTGACGGGGCGATGACCGGCGGAGTGGCCTTCGAGGCGATCGGGCAGGCAGGTGGTTTGGGGACGCCGATGGTGGTGGTGCTCAACGACAATGGCATGTCGATCGCCCCGAACGTGGGGGCGTTGTCGCGGTACTTCAACCGCGTGAGGTTGAACCCGAAGCTGTGGCACGCCCGCTCGGGCGTGGAGGGCGGTTTGACGCGTTTGCCTGGAGGGATCGGGTCTGCTTTTGAACGGTTGGGGCCGCAACTGAAGGAGTCGATCAAGGCGTTCTGGGCACCGGGGCTGTGGTGGGAGGAGCTCGACTGGGCCTACATGGGTGTGATCGACGGCCACGACGTGCGTGCGCTGAGGGTCGCTTTGCGCGAGGCGATTGCAGCGGAGCGGCCGGTAGTGGTGCACATAGCAACCGTGAAGGGGAAGGGTTTCGCGCCTGCCGAGGACGGCGGGTTGGAGGGTATGGAGAAGTGGCATGCGGCCAAGCCCAAGTCGATTGCCAACGGGGCGCCGGCGCCGAGCAAACCGGCATCCAAGGCGCCTGCCTCCCCGCCGCAGTACACCCAGGTCTTTGGGGAGGCGCTCGTGCGCGAATGCGAACGCGATGAGCGCGTGGTGGGGATCACCGCGGCGATGAACTCCGGTACCGGGTTGAACATCCTGCAGCAGGCGATGCCTGAGCGCTACTTCGATGTGGGTATCGCTGAGCAACAGGCGATCTTGTTCGCCGCGGGATTGGCGCTTCAGGGTTGCAAGCCGGTTGCCGCGATCTATTCGACGTTCTTGCAACGGGCTTTCGACCAGATCGTGCACGATGTGTGCTTGCAGAAATTGAATGTGGTGTTCGCGATGGATCGGGCTGGGCTAGTGGGCGATGACGGACCTACCCATCACGGGGCCTTCGACATCCCCTACTTGCGTTGTTTGCCGAACATGGTGTTGATGGCGCCGCGGGACGAGGCGATGTTGGCGAGCATGCTGCACACGGCGCTCGTATACGACGAGGGGCCAGTGGCGTTGCGCTATCCACGAGGTGAGGGCGTGGGGGTGCCACTACCGCGGGAGCCGCGAGCGATTGGGATCGGGACGGGGGAGATCTTGATCGCTCCTGACCCACCCGTTACCGCCGGCACTGTTGGCGGGCGCGTGGCGTTGATCGGGTATGGCTCGGGGGTAGGTAAGGCGCTCGAGGCGGCGGCTTTGCTCGCCGGCGATGAGATCGCGGTGACGGTGGTGGATGCGCGTTTTGCCAAGCCCATTGACGCGGGTTTGATGGCGCAGCTTTCCGCTGAGAATGATCTGCTCGTGACCGTGGAGGAGGGAGTGCTTGCGGGTGGCTTTGGGTCTGCGGTGTGGGAGACCCTCAACGAGGCGGGTGCGGCGCCACCGCGGATTCTGCGTGTGGGGTTGCCAGACCGCTACGTCACGCACGGCAAGCCGGCGTTGTTGCACGAGGAGGTGGGTTTCACGGGGGAGCGCATCGCCGGGCGCGTACGCGCCGCGATCCTCACGCGCGAATCCACTCCAGTCGTCTGAGGATCAGCCGGAGAGTCGTCGCTCGGGAGGTGCTATGCCAGCCTGCCCGGGCCTGTCGACCAAAAAGAAACGGCCCGCTGGGGAGGCGGGCCGTTTCGGGGAGGAGGGATGCTGCTGTACTTCGGGTCGAGAAGAATCATGCACCAGGGGAACACATGTTTGTGTGACAGTGCGCACATATGAACAATCTCTGTTTGAACCAGCCTAGATGTTCGCTACAGCGACATCGAATCCTCCCGAGCATCGGAACTTGTCAGGGATCTCTGGCGGCATGAATCCCCATAGCGGCTACCGTTCCTGCCTACGCCCATGCCCAAGCAACGCATAGACACCCTGCTGGCGGAGCGCGGGATGTTCCCGTCGCGTACGCGCGCAGCAGCGTCGGTGATGGCCGGCGAGGTGACGATCGGGCTTGACGGACGGCGGGTGGAGAAGCCTGGGGAAATGGTGGCGGTGGACGCTGAGCTCAGCGTGAGGGAGCGTCCCCGGTTCGTTTCACGAGGCGGCGTGAAGCTATCCAACGCGCTCGATCATTTCGAGATGACCGTGGCGGGGCGCAGGGCGCTTGACGTGGGGGCATCGACTGGGGGGTTCACCGACTGCCTGCTGCAGCGCGGCGTCAAGGAAGTTGTGGCAGTCGATGTGGGTTATGGGGACTTCGATTACGGATTGCGCAACGATCCGAGAGTGACCCTGCTCGAGCGTACGAACGCCCGCGCGCTGACACCCCAGATGCTTCCCTTCGCGCCCCACATCGCGGTGATCGACGTGTCGTTCATCTCGCTGCGGAAGATCCTCGGAGCGGTGCTCTCGTGTCTCGCCGGTGGTTACGACATGATCGCGCTGGTGAAGCCGCAATTCGAGGTGGGACGCGAGCGGGTGGGCAAGGGTGGGGTGGTGCGCTCCTCCGATGACCGTCGTTCGGCCCTCCTCGAAGTGGGATCGGCGGCGCTCGAGCTGGGCGCAGGGGTGCTCGGCTACCGCTCCTCGGGACTACCGGGACCGAAGGGCAACCTTGAGACGTTCATCTGGATAGGGGAGCCCTCACGCCCGGGAGCGACACGTGAGATAGCGGAGGTAGAGCGGATGGCGCGGGAGGTGGAGCCATGAGCGCTCCCGACGTTTCACACGAACAACCTTTCCAGTCCACGCGCGAGCCGGCGATAAAAGCCGTGAGCGAGGTGACGGTGCTCACGCACAGCCGCCCCACACAGACCGCGCATGCGCTCGACACGTTGGTGGAGGGGGCGGTGAAGGCCGGCGTCATATTGCGCTTTGAGCCCTCAGAGACAGCCAAGCACGGCCTCGTGGCCCGTCCCGGGATGGTGGTCGATGCGCCCAATGATCCCGCCGTGGACCTGTGCATGGTGTTGGGTGGGGATGGAACGATTCTGCGCGCCCTGCGCCGTTATGCCGGCACAGATGTGCCGGTGTTCGCCGTGAACTTCGGCGATATCGGCTTCCTGGCGACGATCGAGCCGGAGGAGCTTTCAGAGGGGGTGCGACGGGCTTTTGACGGTGACTTCGAGCTGTTGCGACTACCAGCGATAGTGCTCGACCGGATGGGAGGGGACACCAACGAAGCCGAGCGGGCGTTCAACGATGTGGCAATCCATCGCAAGGTGGGCGAGCGGGTTGCGGAGATCGCCTACGTACTCGACGGCGAAGAGCTCGGCAGCGTCCGTTGCGACGGGCTCGTGGTGGCAACGCCGGCAGGGTCAACCGGCTACAACCTGGCCAACGGCGGTCCTGTGATGGCGTGGGGCGTGGAGGGGTTCGTGGTGTCGTTCATCGCGCCCCACTCGCTCACGGCGCGCACGCTCGTGGCGGCGCCAAAAGATCGCCTTGAGATCTACAACCGCTCGCGCGAGCCGCTGGACGTCTCCGTGGACGGGAGGCCCGTGGGCGAGATCGCGCCTGGAGCAGCGATCGGCGCACGCTTTGTCAACAACGCTGGCGTCATCGCGCAGCTACCGGGCTCATCCTTCTACCGCAGGCTGCGGGAGAAGTTCGGGCGCCTGGCACGTTGATCGTTAGGCCACTTCGGTGCGCCGCTCGGACACGTCGTCGGTGCGCTGCAGCGAGTCGATGAACCCGTCGAGCTGCTCGCGCGAGAAACGCCGCTGTCCTCCTGGAGTGCGGTAGCCGGTGAGATAACCAGCGTCGGTCCAACGACGCACGGTCGCGAGCGACACGCCGAGGTAGCGGGCGGCCTGTGAGCTCGTGAACACGAGCTGGTGCTCGTGGTTGGGATCGGGTGTGATGGGCATTTTGGCCTCTTGTGAGTCGGGTTTCGCCTTCATGGCGCTGTCCTGTGGAGCCCGTCGGTCGCGTCGAGCGCCTACATGAGGTGGTATTCGGCACTCTGACCGCCCAGGATTAGCCTCCTGCAGCTTTGTGGACCTTTGCACGAGAATAGCGCCCGAAACAACCCCTGAATAGGTCCTGCCCACCCGCCCGTCCAACCCTCGGTATGACCGCGGCGAGGCTGCGGGAAAACCCTTAAGCCTTCGGGTGGGAAGCCGAACATTTGGATCGTCTGCGGGCTGTGAATCGACGTTTCTCGCGTCGTTTGACCAACAGCCTCAATGCACAGAAGTGCTGTGTTGCAGGAGAAACGTACTTCGCCGCCTGGCAAAACCCTGCACGCTGCAAGCGCTCGTGCAGCCGGTTGGCCGAAGTGGACAAACCGTCCAATCTCTATATTATGCTACGCGAACCTACTCAACGCTCATCGTGCTTGGCTGAGGATGGAGGCCGTCGCACGAGTCGTTGACCCGCCCGGCGACGAGAGGAGCTTGTAATGGGTTGGAAAGGCTGATTCGAAATCACCCCCGAAATTTCGGGGGTCAGCGCTTGAGGCGCCGTTGATGGAGACGGCGTCTCAAGTCTTTAAAACGCCCCCTTGCGTGCGCGGAGACACGAACCCACGACCGCATGTACCTGACCGTGCCCCAAGCAGCAGGGCACGGGCGTGTGTCCTACAGACCTCCGCAGAGAGCTAGCGTGCGGCGGGCTGGGCGAGCGCGCGGGCGCGGCGCTCGAAAGCGAGCTCCGCCTCGAAGTCGGCGTCGTCGCCGTGGGCGAACGTCACCGGACCCTCCCGTTCGAGCATGGCGATGAAGGTGTCCACTATCTCCGAATCGAGCTGGCGCCCGGATACCCGTCGCAGCTCCGCGATCGCGTCTTGGGGGGTCATGGGCGAGCGGTAGGTGTCGCGGGCGGTGAGGGTGTCGTACACGTTGCATACCGAGAGGATGCGCGAGGCGAGCGGGATCTCGTTGCCGATCAACCCCGCCGGGTAGCCGCTCCCGTCGACGTGCTCGTGGTGGTAGAGGATCGCGTCCGCGATCGGGCCGTAGCCGTCGAGCCGCCCGACGAGCGTCGCACCGTCCTGCGGGTGACGGCGGATCAGCGCCCAATCCTCGTCTGAGAGGACCTCCGCGCCCAGGATCCGGTCGGGCAGCGCGAACTTGCCGATGTCGTGCAGCAGCCCCGCCGTGTGCGCGATGTCCTGCTCGGCCTCGTCACAGCCCGCCTCGCGCGCGAGGGCCCGCGCGTAGCGCGCCACCGCGGCCGCGTGGCGCGCGGTCATGCGGTCGCGCAGCGCGAGCGTCTCGACCAGCGTCACCAGCACCCCGAGCTGCAACGACGCGAGGTGCATCGAGCGCGCCTCCAGCTGGTCCGCGCGGTCCTCCGAGCGCAGCAGCGCGACCGCGAGCGACTGGAAGACCAGCAGCACGATCACCGAGGCCAGCAGCGCCGGGAAGCCGAGGTTCGTGTAGGCCACCGCGAGGATCGCCGCGAGCGCGCCGGTCGCGATCTGCCCGGGCAGCAGCGGCACGAACAGGTCGCGCACCTGTCCCAGCAGCCCGCGGCCGTAGATGACGCTGTTGTCGAGCGCGACCATCGTGAAGTTCAGGCCGTTCGTGACCATGAACACCGCGAAGACCACCAGCCCGAACGTGACGCTCTGGATTTCGTCGACGTTGCCCGGGTCGTGCACGTCGCCGACGATCGCGCGAACCATCAGGCCGCCGACGACCGGGAAGACCGCGACCGTCGAGAGGTTGTTCAGCCACGACGTCAGCGGCAGCCGCCGCGGAGCCGACGTGAGCGCCGTGATCACGATGCCGAACAGCGCCGCCGGCGCCGGCCCGAGCAGACTCATCGCGAGCACCCACGCCACGAACGCGGCCGTCAGCCGCTGCCCGCGGATCTCGACCGTCAGCCGCTGCCCGAGCAGGGCGAGCCCGAGCAGCAGCCCGACCAGCGTCAGCGGTCTCCAGTCCTGCGCGCGCGAAGTCATGACCGCGACCGCGACCGCGAGCGCCAACGCCAGCACCTCGGCGAGCATGAAGAGTCGTCTGGTCAGCGTGGACGCGGGCATTCTCGGCGTACCTCTGTCGTCCTTAACGGCCGATCCGGCGTGGTACTTAAAGACCGCCGCCCTACGTGCCCGGGCGCTCCAGCGGCTCGAGCTGGATCTCCTCGTGCTGCGGGCGCCCGCCGGGCGCGGCATCGGCTCCCGGCGCCTGCTCGCGGTCGGAGCCCGTCGCGGCGTGCGCGCTCCGCGCCCCCGCCTCGAC
>DASXNB010000069.1:0-68716 GCA_036495305.1 Solirubrobacteraceae bacterium
GGCACATAACCGGCGACGATGTGTGGGCGGCGGCGGGGCTACGTTCGGCGATCTCCGACGCCAAGCTCGCGAACCGCTCAGACCTCGCCGCCGAATGGGAGGCGGTCGACAGCCGTTTTGAAGGGTCACTAAACCTGGCGATAACAGCCGCGGTGGCGCGCGCGGGGCACATCCCACCCGTGCTGGACGCAAGCGGGGGGCAAGACTGGGGCAACTACTACTCGGCGTACCCCGTGCAGGTTCTCGCCGCTACCTCCCCCGCGATGAAAGCCACCGTGGCGTGGGCGCAAGCGCACATGCGCGAGGGGCTCGCCACGTATGCCGACGGCAAGAGCCTGCACGACTACCTCGGGTTCCCGATCTTCCAAACCGAGCTCGCCACGGGCGACGTCTCCGATGCTCTGGCGGGCCTTTATTCCGAGCTGGCCCACACCACCTCCACCGACGGGGGTTGGGAGTGGACCGTCCCTCCCTTCGGCTCCCGCAGCGCGGCGCTGGACATGGCTCCACACGGCACCTTCTCCGCCGACTATGTGGCGCTGTTGCGAAACATGCTCGTCGCGGAAACCCCACGTGGCGGTGTATCCCTGCTCGACGGCGCCTCCCCCGCGTGGCTTGGCCCGGGGCAGCACATCGCCATCAGCTCCGCGCCCACCGCCGACGGCACCATCTCCTTCGTCGAGCGTTCAACCACACGTGGAGAGACGCTCGCCTGGCACTCCAACCTGCCGCCTAACACCCCCCTGAGCTGGAAGTTGCCGGCCTGGGCACGGCACGTCCACACGCCCGGAGGGTCGAAGCTGGGTACGGCCGTTTCTTTGCCCTCCCCCAGCGGCTCTCTCACGGTCGCCTTCAGCGGCCATCGACCCAGGCAGTCCTACTCGCACACGGTGGCCTCCCTGAACGCCGCCTACCAAGCACACCACAGGCCCCCGCCGCTTGCGCCCGCGGCCGGCTGATCGCTCGCAAACCACGCGGCAGGCCCGCAGGGCCCCTCAAAAAATCTTGGGAATGCGTTTCTGAATCGCGCGGTGAAGTTCCTTCGCCACCACCAAGAGCGCGGGGCGGGGGGCACCGTTAGAGCGGATCAACCCCGAATCCCACGTCACCCGCTTGGGCAGATGGTGGGGGTTGCCAGGAGAGCGCCAGTGGTAGTAGTACACACGCGTTATCCGCGAGCTGAGCTTGGCGAAGGTGAAAGTGTTCCGCGCCACCTGGGCCGCATACGCTTCGCTGTGCTGGATGAGATGGCCTTTGAAGCGCCACCACACCACGCCCCCTACCTCGCTGAACCACACCTGACCTTTGGTGGCGGCGAGAAAGCGTTCGATATACACCGGATTGTCGGTGCTCACGCTCGCGTAGGGGTTAAACGGCCAGATCGTCGGCTTCGGGTGGGCGGTTTGCAGGAAGGTTTCCACCCACGCCTCCACGTTCCCGTCGGAGTCGAGGATGTCGGGCGCGGCGATCTCACACCCACTGCAGTGGGAGGCGAGCTCGTTGTAATACTCGGCCGCCAGCCTCGGGTGATGCTCGGTGGGCTGGGTCGCGTGCGTGGCCTCGTCCATCGGCGAGAACTCCTTCACCCACGGGAACAACTTGCGAAAGCGCAGAAACGCCTTCAGGTACTGCGCCGGGCTAGGCGCCCTACCAAAGTTGTCGGCGTGCTGGAAAGTGATGAACGGAGTGATGTGGTAGGCGTGCTTCACCGCGTCCAACCACTCCGTCACCAGCTTGAGATCGCGTTTGTTGTACACCGCGTTCCACGGCACCACGTCGCGCGCGAGGTGCACCCCCAACTCCGTCACACGCGGGTCGGAGAAGGTGCTCGCTTCGTAGTCGGAGAGACCGAAACGAAAGCTCGCCGACGCCGGGCCGGCTGAGGCAAACCCGCCGAGCATCAGACACGCCGTTACGAGGGCAAACCCAACACCCCCACGCAGGGGGAATCGTCCGCGCGCACGGCGGGTGTCATTCCGCGGACGTTGTGTGTGTTGGCGTGCGCGCATGTGAAGTTCGCTTGTAAGCCCGCCGCGAGATCGGCTTGCGCGGCACTGGCCAGGTGAACACCCCCTCGCCCTATCATAGGCGCCGATGAGCCGCCTCCGCGCCGCTCTCCTGGCGGGATTGCTCGCGGGGGGCCTCCTCACACTCGCGTCACCGCCCTACCGGGCCTCTGCGGCGGTTATCACCCGCACTCCGTTCGGGCTCTCGCTCGAGTATCCGCTGATGGAGCGTGCGCTCGGTAGCGGTCCATGCCCCGGCCCCACACTTGTGAGCACCCTGCGAAACCTCGGCTCTCCCACCCTCCGCATCGGTGGGGACTCACAGGATCTCGCCGGTCCCACCCCCGCCTACCACTACTACGTGCCACCCTCCTTCTGGCCCACGCTCGGCTGCCTCGCGCGCGAGACGGGCGCCCAGCTCGTAGTAGGGCTGAACTTCGCCGAAGGGCCGATCGCCGACGAGCAAACGACAATTGCGGCCGCCGAGCGGGCGATCCCCGCCTTACAGCTCACCTTCTCGCTTGGCAACGAGCCCGACCTCTACGGGATATCCCACATCCTCCCCAACGAACCGGGTTTCGAGGTCCCGCAGTACCGCCCCTCCCCCTGGACGGCGGGGGAGTACGCGAGCGAATGGGCCACCCGCCGCGCCCAGCTCGGGGCCATCAAAATCGAGGGGCCCGACCTCGCGGGTATCGGCTGGCGTGGGCGCATCGCGCAACTACTTCAGTCAGATCCCCCCAACACGATGACAGTGCACGCCTACCCCACCGTGGCCTGCGGCACATCCGGCCCAGTGACGACGGCCACCCGGCTGCTCTCCGAGCACGCGAGCGTGGGTCTCGTGGAAAAGTACGACTGGCTACTCGCCACCGCACGCGCCGCACACCGCGGGGCGGTGATCTCCGAGAGCAATAGCGCCTCCTGCGGGGGCAAGCCCGGCGTGTCCGACACCCCTGTGGCGGCGGTGTGGGCGGCACGCTACGTGGTGGCGGCGCTGCTACGGGGTTGGTCGCAGGTGCGCTTCCATGCGGCCGCCACAAGCTATGACCCGCTTGTGTTTGAAACCGATGGCGCCGTCGCGGTCAGCCCACTTGGGCACGCCCTCCTGTTCCTGCACCGCTGGATTCCGGTGGGTAGCCGCATCTCCACGCTCGCTTCCCCCTCGACAGCGGCACCCCTGAAGCGACACCCACGGGGAGGTGAAAGCAAGCCGACAACGCCCGACGTGCTCGCGGCTACCGTCACAACGGCGAAGCACACCACAGTGATCGTGAGCTCCTTCGAGAGTAAGCCCATCTCGTTTGCCGTGCATGTTGGGGACTCGGCAAGGCATGCGCGAACCGAGACGCTCACGCGCACCTCGGCGCTCGAAGCACGCGGGAGCGTGAAAATCAGCGCACACGAGGCACGGTTGGTCCTCGCCCCGAATACTGTCGTGGCGGTGGTGACACGCTAAATGGCGAGCACACTTACCAATTCCACCATCGCCGACGCGCTGGAAGAGCTGGGCGACCTGTATGAGCTCGACGGTGCCATCGTGCACCGCGTCGTCGCCTACCGCACCGCCGCGCGCTCCATACGCGAGGCGCCCGTCTCCGTCGCAGAGCTGGCGCTCGAAGGCCGCGCCACCGAGCTTTCCGGCATCGGCGACACGTTGCAGGAGAAGATCCTCGCGCTTACCCAAACGGGCTCGATTCCAGCGATGGAGAAGTTGCGTGCCAAGTTTCCCCCCGGGCTGCTGGCGATCGGGAGACTGCCGGGCGTTGGACCCAAGCGCGTGCGAATGCTCCACACCGAGCTGGGCATCGATTCAGTGGAGTCGCTGCGAGACGCGGCGCTCGCCGGGCGCCTGCGCACGGTGAGGGGCCTGGGTGAGAAGTTCGAGAAAAGCGTGCTCGATGCGGTCGAGCGCGGCGTGGCGGAGCGCAGAACACCACGCCTGCTGCTACCGCGAGCGCTCGAGGTAGGAGAAGCGCTCGCCAGAGGGCTCACCGAAAAGGGCGGCGATGGAACGCAGGTGTCAATCGCGGGTTCGGCGCGCAGGATGGCCGACTCCGTGAAGGACATAGATCTGGTGGCGGTCACCCGCAAACCTGTCACCCTCGCCAAGAGTCTCGCCAGTTTGCCCGAGATGGAGAGCGTGTCCTCGGCGAGCAACGCCGGCGCACGGGGACGCTCGCACTCGGGCGCAAGCGTTGACCTGAAGATCGCCAAGCCTTCGCAGTATGGAAACCTCCTGCAGCACTTCACCGGCTCGGGCAAGCACAACGCGGCGCTACGCGAAGCAGCCGTTCGCAAGGGGCTGCACGTGTCCGAGTACGGTGTCTATGACGACGAGAATGGCACCACCACAACCTGCGCGAGCGAGGAGGAGGTGTACGCGATGCTCGGCCTCGCCTACATCGCCCCCGAGTTGCGCGAGAACCGAGGCGAGCTCGCCGCCGCGACGGTTGACTTCGAGCGGGCCGGTGGCGGTTCGCGGCGTAGGGGCAAGGCAAGCGCGAGTGGCCTTCCCAACCTGATCGAGCTGTCCGACATCAAGGGCGACCTGCACTGCCACACGGTGGCTTCAGATGGGCGCGACACGATCGAGGCAATGGCGTTGGGGGCGCGCGAGCGGGGGTATCAGTACGTGGCGATCACCGACCACTCCGCCTCACATGGCTTTGGTGACGACGTTTCCCCCGATCAGCTGCGTCGCCAGATCGAGCTGGTACGGGAAGCGGACGCGAGCATCGAGGGCATCCGCATCCTCGCGGGAAGCGAGGTGAACATCCTCCCCGACGGGTCACTCGACTACGAAGACGACCTACTGGCCCAGCTCGACTGGGTGATTGCAAGCGTCCACACCGCCTTCGGTATGAGCGAAGAGGCAATGACCGCACGCATGATCCAGGCGGTGGAGCACCCGCTGGTGGACGCCATCGGTCACCCCACAGGACGGTTGATCGAGCGGCGCGAGCCCTACGCGCTCGACATGTCAGCACTGATCGATGCCGCGGCTCGCACGGGCACGATGCTCGAGATAAACGCCAACCCCGACCGTCGTGATTTGAACGAGGTGCACGCCCGCGCCGCCTCGCAGGCAGGCGTCGCGATCCTGATCGACTCCGACGCCCATTGGGTGGCGCGCTTTGACGTGATGCGCTGGGGCATCGCCACCGCACGCCGGGCGTGGCTTGAGACAGAGGATGTCGCGAACACGCGGACTTGGGAGGAGTTCGGGGACCTGCGCAAGGAGGGGAGGCGTGCGTAGGGGTATTGAGAGTTTGGGTGACTCGCGCGCGCGAGTAACGCTCGCGGGCGTGCGTGCTCACGCGTGTGCGCATGCGAGGCCCGGTAGTGGGAGAGGACGAGAGCCATTCGTTCACGTTTTGGGTAGCAATCGAGGAATCAATTCCTCGGCTACCTGCCGATCAACCTCTGCTCGCCTGAATGGGGCGAGCAAGACGAGCGCTCGCTCGGAGTAGTGGGAAACCGGGTCATCGAGCGCAACGCGCAGCGCTGTCCCGATGTCCTCGCTCACAAGTCGTCGGTCGAGCTCACTCGCGATCGGGAGCGCCACATAAGGACCAGGCGAGGGCGTTGTGACGAGCATGCACCCCTCCGCAAGCGCCTCCAGTTGGGCGACACCGTAGTCCTCCCGGCGGGCCGCGCACACGTAGACGCGCGCGCGGCACAGCAGCGCGCGGTAGTCCTCGCGGGGGAGCTTCCCGGTCACGCGCACACCCTCCGCCGGGATATCGAAGCCGAGCGCGCGCAACTCCTGCTCCTCGACGCCGGTCACGTGCAGCACCTCGTCCTCTCTTCGCACCTGTACCCAGGCGCGCAACAGCATGTCGAGGCCCTTCTTCGTGGGATTGGCGGCGTAGGTAACGGCGGCGATATCGCGGGGGTCCGCCGCCCTCGAACGGGCGTGCGCGACAGAGGGCATAGAGGGCTCCACGGGGACCGCCAGCACAAGCGCACCATTGGACCCCAGCGTGTCGCGCACCGATGCCGGCACCTCCAGCAATGCACCTAGGCTCTGGGGGAGCAGCAGCGACGCTTCGCGCAACCGGCGTCGCTCCAGCGGACGCTGCCACAGGCCGTGACGGCCCATCCGGTTGGCGGCGGCGGGAGCGTCGAAGCGGATAGCACCCGCTCGCGGCCACAAGAGCGCGGCGGTCGTGGTCGAATAGATCACCACCCGTGCCCCCGTCCGCTTCAGCCCCTCCTTTGCGGCTCGGCGTGCCGCAAGCGCCCAGCGCAGGTCTGTGAGCATCAACGTCCGGGTTGGCGGTTGAGGCGCCGCCGACACAATCTCCGCGGTGGCGCCCGCGCGGCGCAGCGAACCGAGCAACTCCTCGTCAACGGCGCGCAGTCCACCTGTGGAACCAAGCGAGACGATCAACACGTCCGTCAAGTCGTGGCCCCCTGCGATGCCCGCCCGCTCACTTCCCTCGCCACCACGTCAAGTGGTGGCGCCGTTGACGTGTTGCGGGCGAAAGGTCTTGAAGCCAGGGGTACGTACCAGCGAGATCGAATGCAACGGAGAGGTGCGCACGACGTGAAAACGCACCCCATCGCGCTCCTCGATCGCGGCCACAGCCGCATCCTGGCGGCGCCACCACAGCGAGAGCGCGATCGCGAAGCCCGCGCCTATACCCGGGATCTGCGGAGCAAGGAACGCAAGCCCACCCGCGATCACGGAGAACAGAAGTAGCGGCCAAAGCCGGTTGAACAGTGTCGCACCCGGGCGGTGCTCGGGCAGTGTGGTGCTTGCCTTCGCCTCGCCAAGAAGGCGCGTTATCGGGGGATTCACCTCCGCGCGACGACCCAACCACAAGCCGGCGGCGGCCGCCACCACCCACCAGCCCGCGGACACGTAAACGGCGGCCGCGTCATCCCCGCCAGCCGAGAAAACGGTGACGATCACAAGCGCGGTGGCGGCGGCGGCGCTCAGCAACACGGTCGCCCTGAGGAAATCGACGAAGTGCACGCTCCGCTACAAAAGGGCCTCGAGCAAGCCGCGCACGCCGCCCTGCCCGTCGATTATCAAATCTGCCTGCTCGGCAAGCTCTGGGGGGGTCTCCTCCGAGCCGACCGCCACGCATACGGAGAATCCAAGCGCACCACCCGCAACGAGCGCCCGCAATGCGGCGAAGGCGTCGATGTCGGTGGAGTCGTCACCCACGTACAGCGCCCCCTTGAGCGCCTCGCCGTTGCCATCGCCGGCGCTTTGCAATAGCGCGCTCACCCCGAGTCCCTTATCGAGCGCCACCGGGGGGCGCACCTCGAGCACCTTGCGACCCCAATGGATCGCAAACCCCTCCTGCTGGGCGCGAGCGGCGATCTCGCGTACCAGCTCGGCGGCGTGCTCCTCGTCGGGGGCGCCCCGCCAATGGAAGGCAGCAATCGCCTCCTTGTCCTCGCTGCGCACACGCGCACGTTGCACCTCGGGTGTGAACGCTCGCATTGCGAACTCGCCCACCCGCTTCGACCATGCGGTCACGTCGGGGTCGATCTCGGGACGGGTTGCTCCCGGGCGCAGCAACTCACCGCCATGGTTGCCCACGTAGGCGATGCTCCCGATCGACACGATCTGACGGGCGGTGGCGGCGCGACGGCCACTCACGCAACCCACCAGTTGGTAGCGCCGTGAGATCTCGATGAGGAGCGTGCGCGTTGCCTCCGGCACGTGCGCATCGGCGGCATGCCGCACGATCGGGGCAAGCGTGCCGTCGATATCGAGCAGCACTGCACTATGAGCGGGGTTGGAGCGGAGCGGCTGGAGCGCCTCCACCAGGGTGGCAGCCGGGGACACGGTCTTTAGTATGGCGCTCCATGCGGGCCGAACCGTCGCACAGGCGTGATGAACGCTGAGAGGCAGGCCGAGTTGGGAACGCGCCGCGCGCTGAAGCTCACCGTTATAGGCACCCTCGCGGGGGTGTTCAGCGGCCTGTTCGGGGTAGGCGGAGGCACAGTGATGGTCCCCCTGTTGGTGCTGTGGCTCGGGTACGGCGCGCGCGAGGCAACCGGGACATCGCTTGCGGCAATCGTTTTCATCGCCGCCTTCGCCGCCGCCACCCAGGGCGCTTACGGCAACGTGCATGTCCTCGACGCCATTTACATAGGAGTACCCGCGATCGGTGGGGTGCTGCTCGGCACGTGGCTGCAACAGCGTCTCCCCACCCGCTCGATCTCGCTGCTGTTTGCGGCCGTGCTCGTGGCAAGCGCGGTGGAGCTGATAACGCGATGATCGGCTTGATCGCGATCGGGGTGTGCGCGGGTGTCATGGCGGGCCTTCTGGGCGTGGGAGGCGGGGTGTTGTTCGTTCCCGGTCTGGTCATCTTCATGAACCTCGGCCAACACCAGGCGGAGGCGACCTCGCTGCTGGCGATCGTCCCGGTGGCGATCGTGGGCACGTTCAAGCAGGACGGGTATGGCAACGTGCGCCGCCACGACGCGCTACTGATGGGATTGCTTTCGATCGCGGGCGCCGCTACCGGCGTCGCCTTGGCGAACGCTATTTCGGGCACCATCCTACGCGTGGGCTTCGCCCTGTTGATGGTGCTCGTGGCGATCCAGCTCGTGCGTAAGGCGCTGGGCGAAGAGCCCAAGGGTTCTGAGCCGCCGGGCGCAAGCGCGGTTCACGCTGCAGACGGGTCGGAGACCTAAGGGGAGACTCCTCTCTCGAATGTCCGCCGTTGCGGTTATCGAAGCGGAGTCGAGCACCAAACCCTCTAGACTCGAACGTAGATGGGTCTCGACAACCCCCTTCACATCGCATTCATCGTCGTCCTCGTGCTGCTGGTGTTCGGCGCCAAGCGCCTACCCGAGATCGGCCGCTCCCTCGGTAGCGGTATGCGCGAGTTCAAGCAAGCGATCACGGGCGAGAATCACACCCACAGCACGGCCAACGAGCAACAGCAACCAACACTGCCGGCGGCTGCCCCGCCGCCGCCCCCCGAGCCCGCTCAAGCGCCACCGTCCCAGCAGGCCGGGTCCCAAGACGCCTTCGCCCAGCGCGACCCCGCGGCAAGCGACCGTAGCTGAGTGAGCCTCAGACCAGGGCTGCCTCCGCGAGAAGGGGCTAGCCTCGGTGCAGGATCCGACCGGTCTTCACAGCCTCGAAGGCTGAGCCCGGGACACGCTTGAGCTGATCGAGGTCTTCGTTGTTCCAGCGCGGATCGGGGGCGCCGGTTATGTACCAGGAGGAGCCGTTGTCGGCCACGATCAAGCCGTAGCGCTTGAGCGCCCGCAACACCACCAGCGCCTCGCCGCGGTAGCCGGCGAGGCTGAAGCTGGCCTTCAAACGCAACCGCAAACCCATCGGCGGAAGGTTTGGATCGTCACTGTTGGAGGCGAGGTGCGTCGCGGGGTGGATGTATCCGCGCTGCGTGCGCTCCACCGTCACGCGCAGCGCGTGGTCTATCCGTCCCGCCTTCACCTCGCTGTAGCGCACAAGCAGGGGGAAGATCGGCAATCCGGCGGCGTCGGCGGAGGTCCAGCCTTCCGGGCGCAACGCATTGCTACGCAAATTGAACACCGCGCCCGAGCCCGCGTTCCAGCCCGCGCCGTGGCGTTGCGCGTTGTAGAGCTCATACAGCTTGCAAGTTCCCTCCTGCAATACCAGCACGTGACGGTCGCCTTCTTCGCCCGCCCCCTCAACCGGCGCTTTCGCCGGCACGGGGTAGGGGCCGGGATTCGATTCTTCCCCGTATTCGGTGAAGTGGACTGGCACCTTCGGCTGATGGGCACCCACCACCACGTATGGGATGCCATAACTCGGTGGAGTGCCGAAGTCGGCATGCAGGTGGATCGAGGAGCCGATGCTTTCGATGTATTTCGCCGAGTTGGGATCCACCGGCGCGTGCGAGATGTCCCTATTGAGCGGATTGCTCGCGGGGAAGACCGGGCAGGAGCCTTCGCGGGGGGCCGGCGCCGGAGCAACCGCCGACGGGGCCATCGCCATTGCAGACGCGTTTGCAACCACGGCGATACTCGCCACCGCTGCCACCCAACTCATCCGGGAAGACCACACGGTGGCGATGCTATCGGCGATCTACCAGCGCTCCCGCGATCTCAACGTATCTTCGACCCAGGCTGAGCCGCCGTGGTGTACGGGCGATCAAGCCGACGGCGCGGGCGTTGCAACGTCCTGCGCCACAACCGCCGGCCGGGCCTCCCGCAACAAACCTGCGCCACAGTGCCAGCAGTAGGCGGCGCCGCGGGAGTGGACGGCACCGCAGGAGCGGCAAGTACCGTGGACCCCCGCCTCGGCGGCGCCGAGCAGCCGTTCGACCTCGCCTAGCTCGGCGTCGGCCTGTTGTAGCTCGGCGGCGCGCTTTGCGATCACGTCGAGGCGATAGTGGTCGCGTACCGCCATCTCATACGTGAGCCCACCGAGGTCCCACGTGAGTGTGGCTACACGTTCTGCGAGTTGCAACCGGCGGCTGCGCAACTCCGCAAGCGACCCTATCGGCACAGAACTCAATTCACCCATCATTTGCCCGTTTCGATCGGCTGGCCGCCTTCGGTGAGCTTTTCGATTTCTTTCTGATGCGCCTTGCCGGTCGATTTTTCGAGTTTGTCGATGGTTGCGGAACTCGTCTTCACCGGGGGCGGAATCTTCTTCTTGGACGATTCGGCTTCTTTCACTTCGGTCTTTTCCTGCGATTCACTTTCTTTCGCGGGCGCGGCGGCTTTGGCGGCGGGGGCCACGCTGGTCGGCGTCGTCGAGACGGCGCCGCCAGCGGCCGCGAGACCCGTCGCCGGGAGGCCTTCGAACTTCACAACCTGCGGTCCGGACGCTTTGGCGGGCGCCATCCAGTGACCGATGAGCAACCCGATCAAGCCTGCGGTGAGCAGAACCGAGAGCAGTGCCAGCAACCCCGCGTGATGTCGCAACCAACCCATCGCACCCGGATCTTGCTGGGCCGGTGGCAGGTAACCCGCAGGAGACTGCACCACCGTGGCGGGTACGTGCGCGGCGGCTTCGGCCTGGAGCACGTCAAGGAACGGCAACCGCACCGGCGAACAAGGCCGCCCGCAGGTCAGGCAGTAGCGCTGGTCGGCCACCACCGAGGCGCCGCAGTTACGGCACTTCGCGTCGACATCCTCGGGTGGGGTCTGGATCGGGACGACATTCACCCGAACGTCCCCCGCACATAGTCGCGTGTGCGCACCGCCCGGGGCTCGTCGAACACTTGATCGGCGGTGCCGTACTCGATGAGGTCGCCGAGATACATGAACGCCACCTTGTCCGCCACTCGGCGGGCTTGAGCGAGATTGTGGGTGACGATCACGACCGCGAGGTCGCGGCGCAACTCATGGATCAGCTCCTCGATCACGCCTGTGGAGATCGGGTCGAGCGCGCTGCACGGCTCGTCCATCAGCAGCACCTCCGGGCGCATCGCGATCGCGCGAGCGATGCACAAGCGCTGCTGCTGGCCGCCCGAGAGCCGCAGGGCGGGACGGTTGAGATCGTCGCGCACCTCCTCGTACAAACCGGCACGCCGCAACGCGTCGATCACGAGCGGCTCGAGCTCGCGCCTACGCGGCTTCTTGCGCGACTGCTCGCGCAGGGCAAACGCCACGTTGTCGAAGATCGACATCGGGAAAGGGTTGGGCTGCTGAAACACCATCGCCACACGCGAGCGCAAGGTTGTGTCTTGCAAAGCGTGCACGTCCTGCCCGTCGAGCAAGATCTCCCCTGCTCGCGCGGCGCTCGGGGTCAGCTCGGTGAGCCGGTTGAGCGTACGCAAGAGGCTCGTCTTGCCGCACCCCGAAGGGCCGATCAACGCAAGCACCTCGCCCTGGTGGATGTTCAGCGACACGGAATTCACCGCGCGCTTCTCGCCGTAGTAGATGCTCACATCGCGCAAACTCAGGCGCTCTGGCCCCGCCTCCGTCGCAAGTGTGCGGCGTGCCTCGCGTTCCTGCGGAGGGACGACGGCCGTGGGTACGCGGTCCACCACGATCGTCCGCACCGGCGGCACCGCGTCCCGTGATGGCTCCACCCGCTCGCCCGCAAGGTCAGGCCGCTGCGCCGCGATGCCGGCCCGCGCCGTGGCAGTGTCGGCCCCCATGCCGGATAGGTCCGCCCGCTCGCCCACCGCCTCCGCCTCGAGCGGCCAAGGATCGATCAGGGTGTCATCAAGATTCATCGTCAGTTTCTCCATCGAACCAATGAGATTAGTAGGGAAACGTGTAGTTGTCAAAGCCTTCCGCCTCCTGCCTCAAAGCCGGTCGAGCGCGTGTGCGCACGGCTCACCAAACCGACGATCCCGTTCAACGCGAGGATGAACAGGAGCAGTACGAACGCGGCCGCATAAGCCTTCTCTGGCGCGTTGCCTTCCCCCGCGGGCGAGTTGTCGTACACATAGCTCGTCAACGCCGACCCCTGCCCGGTCAGGAATTCCAAGATCGGTCCCACGATCGGGATCGACACCGTCCGGCCCGGTTCGTTGCGTAGGGTCTCCCCCAACACCACGATCACGATCGCCGTGTCCCCCACGATGCGGCTGATCCCGAGCGTCACGCCGGTCGCGATGTTCGAACGCACACTCGGCAACAGCACGCGGCGGATCGTCGCGATGCGCGTCTTGCCCAGCGCATAAGCCGCCTCACGCATGTGCGCCGGCACCGCCTGCAACCCCTCACGCGTGGCGGCAAACAGCGGCGGTAGAGCGATCAGCGACATCGTAGCCCCGGCGGCAAAGAACGAGTGGCCGGTCACCACCCCGCTTTCAGACGCCGTTGAGAGCGGGCCGAAGAGGCCCATCTCGAACACCGCCAAACCGAAGATCGCAATCACGATGTCTGGCGTCCCCGCCACGATCTCGATGCTCGATTCCACAACCCGCGCCAATGTTTGGCGAACCCGCCCACCCTGGCCGTACTCGACGATCCAGGCGGCGCTGCATACCCCGAGCGGCAGCGCAAGCGCGATCCCGATCGCCGTCAGCACGGCCGTGCCTATCAGCGGATCGAGAAAGCCGCCCGACACCGCCCCGTTTTCGCTGGTCTTCGGATGCGTCACCAGCAGCTCGGGGCGCAGGTACTGAAAGCCCTTCACGCCCATGTAGATCACGATTGCCCCCGTCACCGCGCACAACCCCAACCCGGCCGCCCAGGCGGCGATGAGGATGATCTGGTCGCGCAAACGCCACGTCCTCATCGAGGAGCCGCGTCCGCGTGTCCGGCGCGGAGGAGCTAGGGCGGCCATGCCCATTTGAGCTTGCCCCTCAATTTGAGCGTGCCCGTCTGTGGGAGTGAGACCAGGGAGGGTCATTTGAGCTGGTACCTGCGCAAGGGGAGCTTCACCAGGTAGGCCCCCACCGAGAGCGCTATCGCCGAGAACAGCAGCAACAGGGCGAACGCGTAAAGCGTCGCGTTGAGCGCCGGCGCGCCGCCGAAGCCTTCGTGGTTGTCCACGATCGAGCTCGCCAACGTCCGCAGCGGCTCGCCGAAGAATGTCAGCACCCCGTGATTGAGATTCGGGGCGAAGGAGATCGACCCCGACACCATCGACACCATCACCGCCTCCCCGATCGCGCGCGCGGCCGCAAGCGCCGCGGCCGCCACGATCGCCGGGCGGATCGCCTTCAAACTCACCGCGAGCGTCGCGCGCAGCCGATGCGCACCGAGCGCCATCGCCCCCTCGCGCCACGACGCCGGCACGCCCGCCAGCGCCTCGGAGATGAGCGCCACCATGATCGGTGTGATCATCACCGCGAGGATCACCGACACCACACCAAGGCCGGCGCCTGTCAGCTCGACGGTGCTCTGCAGCGCCCGCTTCTCGGGGATCGTGATGAGGTGGTTGCCCACGAAGGGCACCAACACGAGGATCCCGATCAACCCGTACAGCACCGAAGGCACCGACGCGAGCAAACGCACTACCGGCACGATCACCCGCCGCAACGTCCTCGGCGCGAACTCCACGATGAAGATCGAGGAGAGCAGCGAGATCGGCAGAGCGAGCGCGAGTGCGATCGCGCTAGTCAGCAGGGTCCCGTACACGAGTGACCACGCGTTCACGTGGTAGGCGGATGCGGGCGGATGCGAGCTCGAGCTCACCATCCCTTCGATCTGTCTGTCCACGTTCCCCCCCGGCCCGAGCCAGCCGATCCCGTTGTGGGCGATCGTGGGCCACGCGCGAATCGTCACGAACGCCACCATCGCCACCACGCTCGCGCACACCACCATCGCCGCCGCGCCGAGCGTCCACTCGGCGCGGCGGTCAGACCACGGTTGGCGCAAACGCGCCAGGATCATTTCAGGGCGATCCACTGCGTCGAGATGATCTTTTTCGCGGCTTTGCTGCCGGTGATCCACTTGATGAACGACAGAGCGGCGCCGGTCGCGTTGCCCTTGGTCACCTCATAGAAGTGCGCCACACCCGCGTACTGCCCCGAGCTCGCGTTGGCCAGTGTGCAGGCGACGCCGTTGTAACCGACGTCGTTCACGCCTTGGCTTGCGAAGTAGCCGGAAAGGAAGCCAACCGCGTTGGGGTCCTTTTCGATCGCCTGACGCTGCAGTCCCTCGGAGGGCTTTTCGGCGACGGGCGCACCTTTGGGACCCGACACTTTCTTGCCGCCGATGAGCAACGTCTGGAAGTTCGAGAGTGTCCCCGCCGAGGCGTTGCGGTTGATGATGTCAATCGGCCCTGTGGCGGTTGCACCTGGCACCTTGCCCCATTCCGTGATCTTCCCGGTGAAGATCGATTCGGCCTGCGCCTGGGTGAGGTTCGAGAGCGTGTTTGCCTTGTTGGTGACGATGCACAGGTAGTACTTGGCGACGGGATAGAACACGAGTCCCGTGGGATCGGCCTTCTGTGGGTCGCGCGAGACATCGGCGATCGACACTTTGCCGGCGGCCACCTCGTTGATCCCAACCTGTGTCCCCCCCTGAGAAAGTTTGAACTTGACCTTCGGGTTGAGCTTTGCGTACTTCTGGGTGAGCAGCGACACGAGCGGGAACGACGCGGTCGCGCCGCTGATCGTGAGTTTGGTCGTCGCGAGCGCTATCGCGGGGACAGCGATCGAGAGCGTGAACGTCGCCGCGAGAAGAGCGGCGACACGGCGGGTTCGTGGCATTTGGGTAAGGGCTCCGTTTCGAATAGTTGACAGCTGGAGCGGCGCAGCCTAGCATATTCTTCATAAATAAGATCGAGATTAGGTATTTTATGAAGAAGCTGTTTCCAGCTCCGCCGCTAAAGCCATGACCGACAAGCCCCCGTCCCCACACCCAAACCAGAACGACCGAGCGACTGACGCCGTATGCGCGGGCTGCCGCGCCACGCTCGTGGACGACCAGCGCTACTGCCTTCAGTGCGGCTCGAGGCGCGGCAAGCCTCGCCTCGACCTCGGCGCTTTCTGGGGCAATCCGGATGCGGAGTCCTCATATGCGTCCACCACCCCCTCAAACCCTTTCTCGAATGTCTCCGAGAGCGACGAGCCCTCACCGAACTCCGCAGGGGGCGCCTCTTGGCTTGGCCCGGGCGGTCCGTCGCGGCGTGTCACTGGAGTGCTCGCCGCCGTGGTGCTAGCCGGCGGCGTCCTCGCCGGCGGCGCGCTCGGGCCGGGGCCGGCTAGCTCGCTCGCCGGCAATTCCACCATCCTCGAGCGTGCGCTCGCCGCACTGGCCGCGCGGGCGGGAAGCGGCTCGATCTCTCCGACAACGCCCACCACCGAAAGCACAACGACGCAAGTAGCCCCCGCGACGAAAAGCATCGGCAAAGGGGCGGCGGCCTCGAGCGCGACGGGCTCCTCTGGGGAAACCAGCTCGCACGAACAGTCCTCCGAAGGCCAAACCTCCGAAGAATCCTCCTCGGAAGAATCCTCCTCGGAAAGCTCCGGCAAAGGCGAAAAAGCCTCTTCCACCGCGCCCATAAAGCAGCCCCCTATCAAACACATGTGGGTGATCGCGCTCTCAGGGCAAGACTTCCGGGCGGCACTCGCGCAATCGAAAACTACCGACCCCTACCTTGCCACCCGACTCGTCCCCAAGGGGGTGTTGCTAGACGACTACACCCTCACCGCCCCCAGCGAACTGGGCAACGGGATCGCGCTGCTCTCAGGTCAGGGCGTGAACCTCGATACCGAACACAACTGCCCCACCTACAGCGAACTGCAACCCCCCACCATCAACGCCACTACAGGTCTCGCCGAGGGCGTGGGGTGCGTGTATCCCACGACCGTGAAGACGCTCGCCGACGAGGTCACCGAAGGGGGGCTCACGTGGAAGGCCTACATCCAGAGCATGAGTCCCGCTTCAACACCTGGCGCGAGCACCCAGGTGACGGGCGCTACGCCAACCACCGCACAGACGCTGTCGGCGCAGACACCCACCGGACAGACACCGTCAGCTCAGACCCCCGCGAACCTCACCTGCCGCCACCCGGAACTCGGCACCACCGACCCGAACCACACGCCCCTACCCGGCGACCCGTACGTGACGGCGAGCAATCCCTTCGTCTATTTCCACTCCCTGCTCGACACGGGGGCGTGCGCGAGCGAGGACATCGATGAGAGCGCGCTGCTCACCGACCTGGCGAGCCCCGCGAACATCCCGAACCTGAGCTGGATCGTGCCCTCCGCGTGCGACAACGGCTCGGCCACCCCTTGCTCGCCGGACCCATCCGCCGGGCTCGAGCCCGCGGATGGGTTCCTCAAAGAAGTGGTACCCAAGATCCTCGCCACCGCCGCCTACCGCGAAGGGGGGTTGATCGCGATCGTCCCCACCAGCCCCCCCGCCTCGTCCGCGAGCGCCGCCACCGAACCTGTGGGTGCGCTGCTCATCTCGCCGTTTGTGCACGCGGGCACGAGGGTGAGCGAAAGCTTCAACGATTTCTCGCTCCTGAAGAGTCTTTCGCGTCTCTTCGGAGTGCTCCCCTTGGGCCATGCGAATGACCCCGGCGCAGTCTCGTTCGGCGCCACGGTCTACAGCACGACCGAGAAGGCGGCCCAGGCCGCATCACAAGCGCGGGGTCACCGATCGCCCGTCACCGGGATCGACGGTGGGCCGGAACCGCACGCCGGCGGCTGAGACCGCCTTCAAACAGACAAACGACGAACGGAGACCCGTTGCACACACATCGACCAGTTCACCTTCGAGCCTCGCTGCTGTTCGCGGCGATCCTCGGCGCCCTCGCCCTCTCCTGGGCTCTCAGCGCCGTGGCGCACGCGGAAATTATCGTCGAAGGCGACCCAAACGACTACCAATGCACCGGCCACATCTCGGCAGGTACACCCGAAGTGGGCAGTACAGAACAACAGGTGCGCTACACGTTCTCCTGCGATGGCCTCATCACCGGCTATCAGCTTCAGGCGCAGGTTCCACTCACCGGCTTTGAAGCCGCTCCGCTTGGGAGCAGCCTTTCGGTGTCCTCAATCGCCGACGCGTTCTCCTGCGGTGGCGAAGTCCCCGGCTACGCCGTCAACTGCGTGGGCACGGCGAAAGCACCATACGAGACGATCGTGGGACAGTTCTCAATCGGCAAGAAACTGTGCGCCGAGCCACGTGTCGATCCACTGCTCACCGTCACTGACATCTATCTAGAAAAGGGTGTGCCCACACAGGCGATCTCAGGTCCATTCGACCTCGGGCGCCCGCTCCACTGCCCCGCCGACGGCTACAAAGGTGGCTCACGGCTGGAACCCACTACACCCAAGGCCAAAGCCAACAAGCACAAGAAGGCCAAAGGCAAAAAGGCAAAGACCAAAAAGAAATAGGTGCCGAGCGGGCCGGCGTGAACAAGCGTCGGCCCGCTAAAGCATCGTCGTGGTCATCCGCTCGATCTCGGCGATCGAGGTTTGACCGGCGCGAACCTTCGCGATCCCATCCTCGCGCATGCGGCGCATTCCCTGGCGCGCCGCGGCGGCGGCGATGTCATCGACCGATGCGTGGGCGAGCACGAGCGCTCGTACCTCTTCGGTGATCGACATCACCTCATAGATTCCCATCCGTCCGCGGTAGCCACTGTTTGCGCAGCGCGAGCAACCCACCGACTCGTACGCCTCGGACTCGTACAACCCGTACTCGGCGAGCAGCGACTCGGGCGCTTTGCTCGGCTGCTTACAGTGTTGACAGAGCACTCTCACGAGGCGCTGCGCCACGATGCAGTCGATCGCGGAGGAGATCAAGAAAGGCTCGATCCCCATGTCCATCAGGCGGCCGAGTGCGCTCGGGGCATCGCGTGTATGAAGCGTCGAGAGCACAAGGTGGCCGGTGAGCGCCGCCTCGACGGCGATGTGCGCGGTTTCGCGATCGCGGATCTCACCCACCATGATCACGTCGGGGTCAGCGCGCAACATCGCCCGCAACCCACTCGCGAAGGTCATGCCCGCCTTGGGCGCGATCTGCATCTGCTTGACCCCCGCGATGCGCGACTCCACAGGGTCCTCGATCGTGAGAATCGAGCGGCTGCCGTCGTTGATGGCCCCGAGTGCGGCGTAAAGCGTCGTCGACTTGCCGCTGCCGGTAGGCCCGGTTACGAGCACCGCCCCGTTGGGGCGTCCGATCGCATAAGCGAAACGGTCTTGCTCGGTGCGCTGCATTCCCAACGACTCCAAGCCCCTTACGATGGCGCCCTTATCGAGGATGCGCAGGTAGGCGCCCTCGCCGTACACCAACGGGAGCGTGGTCACGCGCACATCCACCCGCCTGCCCGCCACCGTGAGCGCGAAGCGTCCGTCCTGGGGCACCCTCCGCTCGGAGATGTCCATCTCCGACATGATCTTCACGCGAGAGATGATGTTTGCCGCCATACCCTTCTTCAGCGTGGCGGTCTGCGAGAGCACCCCGTCCACGCGGAACAACACCCGCATGTCCCCCTCGGAGGGGTCGATGTGGATGTCGGAGGCACCCTGGTCGATCGCTTCGGCGATGATCGAATGCACCAGCTTGATGACCGGGGCGTCCTTGTCGGCCTCGTCCATCAGGACCTCGGGCTCAGGTTGCGCTTCCTCCTCGCCGATCGCTTCCACCGACTGCTCCACACGCGAGAGGCGGGTGATGAGGATGTTGAGGTCCTCAACCGACGCCGACGCCGCGCGCACACGCCTGCCCGTGAGCATCGCGATGTCATCCACCGTGAGCACGTTCGTCGGGTCGGCCATCGCCAACAGCAGTGTCCCGTCGTCGAGGAAGCCCACCGGCACCGCCTGGTAGCGCCTGATCGCCTCCATGTCGATCAAGTTCACAGCACCCATGTCGAGCTCGTAGATCGAGAGGTCGATGTAGTCGAGGCCGTACCTCTCCGCCACCACACGCGCGAGCTGATCGTGGCGCAAGATGCCCTGCTCCACGAGGATCTGGCCCGTGGGCTTGCGTTGGGCCCGCGCGAGCTCCACCGCCTCCTCCACCTTCTCGCGGGAGGCGAACCCGAGATCCACCACCACATCGCCGATCAAACGTCCCGGTTTGGCGTCACCGCCGGCGTGCGTGAGTGCTGTGGCGTTGATGGGCCTGCTGGCAGCACGCGGCTGAGCCCCCTCCACGGGGCGTAGGAGCGAGAGCTCGCTCACGGGTGCGCCGGTTGAGCTGGGTGAGTCGGTCCCCACCTGAAGATGATCGGCATTTGCAAACCTGAACTTGAAGGGTTCGCTAGCGCCCGAGTCCCATCTCGAAAGCCCCCTTCACGCCCGCGTCGAGCGCATTGAGGCGCTGTAGAGCCAGCGCCTCGGCTGAGGCGGCGCGCCGGCCGCCTCCGGCACCCTCCCCGTGGTGGACCAGCACGCAGTGCTCGAGCGCAAGCCGCCGCGCCCCGGTGAGGCTCGGCGGGGCGTGGGCTGCGATCAGCCTCATCCCCAGCTCAACATGACCCAACATCACACCCTCCTCGGTGCGTGTGATCTCAGCACCGTACGCGTACTCGCGCGTCTTGCCCAGATCGTGCACGAGCGCGGCGCACAGCAGCAGATCGCGGTCCAAGCGCGGGTGCACAGCGCACAGCTCGATCGCCATCGTTCCCACGGCAACCGTGTGCTCGATCAAACCCCCGAGGAAAGCGTGGTGAACGGTCGCGCGCGGCCCCCCAACTGAGGGCAGCGAACAAGGTGCACGGCGCAGTCCCGCGCGCAGCTCGCCGTCGGCGAGAAGCCGGTCGAGCAGGGCTTTGTAAGCGGGGTCGAACACCTCACGCGCCAAATGCTCGAAGAACCCCTCCAGCTCGTCGAGGTCGCGTCGCGAGACGGGTAGGAAACGCGCAGCCTCCTCGTCTGAGAGCTCCACCCTCGCAATGTCCTCCACCGCGATTTGGAGCTCCCCGCGAAACGTGTCCACGCGTCCGCGCACGCGCACCAACTCGCCCCGCTCGAAACGCCCGGCGAGCAGATCCGCGTCACGGAACACCCTCCCCTTCGTGCTTCCCGCCTGGTCGCGCAGCTCGAGCGTGAGATAGGGGTCGCCCGTGCGGGTGAGGAGCCGCTCCTTGCGCACACAGGCGAACACCGCGTTCACCGAGTCACCGTCGCGCAATGTGGCGATCGCGTCGCCTCCGCCCGACACCTCACGCCCGGCGGGCGGAGTGCCACCAGCTGGAATGTTGGGGGACATGGGGTGTTCATGATGTACGGTGAGTCGGATGCAGCCACTCATCTGGGACCGCCGCCCCGACGGCCTGAGGGCCCCCGCGATGGTGTGCTCGTTCCAAGGCTGGAATGATGCGGGCGACGCCGCCTCCACCGCCACCGCCTTCCTCGGGCAGGCGCTTTCCGCCGAGCGCTTCGCCCAAGTTGACACTGAGGAGTTCTACGACTTCCAAGCCAACCGCCCACACGTGCAGATCGACGAGACCCAAGCCCGCGTGATCTCCTGGCCGTCAGTGGAAATCTTCGAGGCCCTCGCACCCCGCGCGCCGCGAGACCTCGTGATCGTGCAGGGTGCCGAGCCGTCGATGCGGTGGCGATCGTTCAGCGCACTGGTGGTGGATCTCGCAGAAGCACTCGACGTGCAACTCGTGGTGACGCTCGGCGGATTGCTCGCCGACGTGCCCCACTCGCAACCCGTGGCCATGACCGGCTTTGCCTCCGACCCCGCGATGATCGAGCGGATCGGCTTGAAAGCGAGCCGTTATGAGGGACCCACCGGCATCGTGGGTGTGTTGCATGCCACCTGCGCCGAAGCGGGGCTACCCTCGGCGAGCATCTGGGCGAGCGTCCCCCACTACGTAGCCGCCGCCGCGAGTCCGAAGGCGGCGCTCGCGTTGCTGCGCAAGCTGGAGTTGATGGTGGGCGTGTCGGTGGACGTCTCAGAGCTCGAGGAGGCGGCGGGGGAGTATGAGCGCCAGGTTGGCCTCGCGGTGCAATCCGACCCCGACATCCAGGCGTTCGTGGAGCGTTTGGAGCTACGCGCCGCCGAGAGCGAGCAAACTGCTCTCGGTCCGCAGGACCTCCCGTCGGGCGACCTCATCGCTCGCGAATTCCAGCGCTTTCTGCGCCAGCGGGGGATCGAGAGCTGAGGATGGAATGGCCCCGGGTTGCACCACCGGGGATCGAGCTGAGCGGCAGGCAGGGTGTCTAGCGCGAAGCGATGCCGTAGTTGACGGCGGCTTGACCCATAAGCAGTTTGTGTTGCCCGTACTCGGCCTCGGCCGTGGTCGGGGAGAATCCTGGCGAGAGCGAGATCTTCTTGGAGAGCGCGTACATCACGAACTCGATCGTGTCGCTCTTGCCCTTCGCGGGGCAGATCGGCGAGTAGGCGGCCTTGCCTTCGGTGTTCGTACCCACTATGCCCCCCTGCGGAGTCTGACCGGCGGCGACACCCGTGGAGGAGGGGTCGATGTTGCCGACAACCCAACGGATGCCCCCTGACTTGCCAGTGGAATTGTCGTCGATCACGAACATGAACAACTCGGCGGCTTTGGCGGGCACTTTCTGCCAGGAGAGCGGCGGGGAGATGCCCTTACCCGCACACGTGTATTCGGCGGGGATCGCACCGTTACGTTCAAAGGCCGAGCTGGAGATTGAGAACGCCCCCGGCGCCGTATACACCTCGCCGTTGGTGCTTGCCGACGAGGACGACGATGAGCCACCTGGAGCCGAGCCGCGCGAGGATGCACTACCGGACGTGGACCCATTGAGGTGTTCGGGCTTGCCTTTGTATTGCTTGCAATCTTCCATCACATAGCCCGTATTGCAGTCCGTAAGGCCCTTCCAGTGCGTCTGGAAGCTCTTCTCAAAGCCTGCGAGCATTGCGGTGCGCTGAGAGGAGCTCTTTCCGGATGCGATCTTCGCGGCGATGCGCGAGGCGAGCAGTTCCACCTTGATGCGCGCGAGCAAATCGGCTTCGGTCTCGCCCGACTTCGCGAGGTACTTGCGAAGGGAGCCCGCCTTCGGGAAGCTCTGGTGGACGAGCTGGGTGTAACGCTTCTTCACTTCGGCTTCTGAGACGCTCATGTGGCGGGCAATGGCCTCGCCGAGCACCCACTCGGAGGTGATCAGGAAGCCGAGCGCCTGATGACTGGGCGAGCCGGCGGCGCCGAGCTTCTGCTCCACCGTGAGCCAGTGGGTGTAACTCGACTTCGCGATCGGCACGCCCGCGACGACCGCCACTGCGTCAGCGGCTGACGCAGTGGATGCGCTCACAGCGGCGGCTGGAGAGCTCGGGACAGAGGCACTCGTCGAGCCACCGCCTCCGCAACCCACCAAAAGGCCGACAGCCAACAGTGAGAGTGTCGGCAGGCACAGCCGCACACTCGTCAAACCCCCCGCCATCGCGCTACTTCTCTTCATTCGCGAACCACCCTAATGGCCTAGCCTAAAGCGCAGGCAAATCGGCGGTCATCGCTCCCAGGCAGGGCACGCGATGCGGTAGTCGCACAGCGCGCATGCGGCCGGCGAGGGGGTTGGCTCGAAGCGCTGCTCCATGATCGCCTCGCCCACCTCCTCCACCACTCGCGCGATCCAGTCGGTGTCCATATCCGCGGAGGGCACAGGCACCTTGAGGTCGTCAAGCACGTAGTAATAGGACAGCCGCTCCGCCTCCACCTCCCACGACTCCCGTGCACCCACGGCATAGAGCGAGAGCTGCACGTCGTCCTTGAGCTGCTCAACCGTGCGGGGGCGTCCGGTCTTGTAGTCGATCATCTCGTAGTTGCCGTCGGGGAGCTTGTCCACGCGATCCACCCGCCCCCTCAGGTGGTGGGGGCCGAGCTTGAAGGAGAACCCCCGCTCGAACCACACGGGCTCGGCCTCATGGGCCTCAAGGTGCTGGTGATAGAGCACAAGCGCCGCCCTCGCCTTCCCGTGTAGTTCGCGCTCCTGGTCGCTCTCGCCGAAGCCCCCCCGCCGCCAGCAGTTCTCGAACAGATCCATCATCTGCCCCACAGTGGTGTGATCGGAGCCGTGGTAGCGCTCGAGCACCTGATGCACGGCTATACCGAAACGCTGATGCAAAGTCTGCGGCGAGGGGATCTTGAGAACCCGCGCGAACTTGTACCGCAGTGGACAGGCCCTGTAGGTGTCTATGTCGGAGGCCGATAGCACCAACCCCTCGCCACGGCGAGGCAGAAAGGCCTGAAGCGATGGTTCCTCACGCCGGGCGAACGCGCTGTTCGCCGGGGAGGTGACCGCCGGTCGTGGAGCGTTCTCGGGCTCGCCCCTCTCGGCCGCGAGCAGCGTGTCATCGAGTGTCGACGTTTGGAAGATCTCTCGCTGTAGAGGGGTACAGGCCACTAGCAAGCGTTGATTGATGTCGGCAAGCGCCTCCTCCACGCTTTGGCCGGCCGGGCGCTGCTTGAGAGCGGAGAGCTTCACGAACTCCAGGTAGCGCACCACCCCGTGGGAGATGTCGAGGTCGGTGTCGAGTCGCAGCTCCCCCAGACGACCGGCGATGCGAGCGGCCCCCCCGAGCACCTCTTCGCGCATCAGCTCCACCGTTGCGTCAAGCGTTTGCGCCTGCGCATCGGAGAGCGCCTCCCCGCCGAGCAACCGTCCCTCAGAGGCCGCCGTGAGCTCAGCCACCAACTCTTGGGGACTCACCCGCAAGCGTGGGCGCAGCGCCTCGAACGCCTCCACCGCCTCGTGGTGGAGCACCCGGAAGCGCTCGATCCGCTCGCGCGCCTCCGGTGGCATCTGCGGTGCCTCCATCGCCAGGCCAAGCGCCGAGATCATGTCGAGCTTCGCTTTGCGCGCCACCTGCACCGCCCGCGCGATATCCACCTGGCGCATCTCGATCGGTGGGCGCCCGAGCGCCCTCACCACCGCCGCCGCGTCGGAGGGGTCGGCCAACAACCGCATCCATGCGAGCACGTCGCGGGTGGCCGCCCGCTCGAACAGCGTGCCCGCTTCCTCCACGCCATGGTCGGCCTGTGGAGCAAAAGCGATCCGTGGCGTTGACACAACCCAAGCATACGAGCGCGCCAAGGCCTGGGCTTCCAGGCAACGACCCGCGGGCGAGCGGCGAGGAGCCACATGGATGGGCGTACGCTCTATGTATGGATGGCATCGACTGGAACGTCGCGCAACGGGTCGGCGAGATTCTCGCCGGCGGTACCGGCGAGTGGTCACCTCAAGCAAGCGGGGACGCCGCGGGCGGCGTGCAACCGCTGGCGGAGGAGTTCGCCGAGCGCGTATCCGCTTACACCGGCCTCACCCCAGGCGGGGAGCTGCCCACGATCGAGTCGATCGACCGACCCGTGTGGATCGAGGCGAACATCGCCACCATGCGTCCGCTACTCGAGCCACTCACAGACCGCGTGCGCCATGGTTCGGGCCCCCTGGCGCCGGCGATGCGTTCGATCACGCAGTTGCTCCTTGGCGCGCAGGTTGGCGCAGTCACCGGACTGCTCTCACAGCGTGTGCTCGGCCAGTACGACATCGCACTGCTCGACCCCAAACGCCCCCCGCGCCTTTTGCTGCTGGCCCCCAACATCGCCCAAGCGGCACGCAACCTGAGCCTCGACCGCGCCGAGTTCACCGCGTGGGTGGCGATCCATGAGGTCACCCACGCTGTCCAGTTCGGCGGCGCCCCATGGCTGCGCGACCATCTCGGCGGAATGCTGCGTGAGCTGATCGACGGCATGCACGTGGGGTTTGGGCGTTCGCTGAAACTGCCAAACGCCTCGGCCCTCGGCTCACTCGCCGAGCGGTTGCGCGACGGTGAGATCCTGCGCCTCGGGCTCGGTGAGGATCGCTGGGCGCTGGTCGAGAGAATGCAAACCACCATGTCCCTCATCGAGGGTCACGCCGAGCACGTCATGGACGCGGTGGGCGCCGAGGTACTACCGACGCTCGACACCATGCGCACCGCGATGAACCGCCGCCGCCGCAACCGAGGCTGGCAGTGGCGCATCGTCGAGCGCCTCATGGGACTTGAGATGAAGCTCCGCCAATACGAGGTGGGGCGCGAGTTCTGCGACGCGGTGGTCGCCGAGGGCGGCCCCTCTGCGCTCACGGTCGCGTGGAGCTCGCCCGAGATGCTCCCCACCAGCACCGAGCTGCAACATCCCAGCGCGTGGCTCTCCCGCACGCGCTCTGCCGCCTGAACCGAAACCGCCTCGCGCCGTGGTTTGCCGTGGGCGCCCGCGGGTAGCGCAAGCACGGGCAATTATCCCACCCGAACGCATGTTCCACATGTCACAAGCTCGTGGCTATTCATAAGGCCTCTTTACAGGGTGTTCACCCCAGCTTGAGATCCAGCTGTAACGATCGAACGAGAGCGGGTTAGGAACATATGTTCGGTGCTAAGCTCGCACCGACCAGAACAAGTGTACCCCAGCAAATAGGAGACCCCCTCCACATGGCAACAGCCCAAACCACTCCAGCAAACGGCGCAAAGACGCGTCGCACCACTGCTCCCAAGAGCGCATCCCGCGCCAAGAGCACCCCCAAGCGCGCGACCGCCTCTGGCTCGAGCGCATCCACCAAGCGCTCCACGCAGGCCGTCAAGAACGACACCCTCAGCTCCTACGCCGAGCGCGCCGTCCTGATCCCGGTCGGCGCGGCGCTCATCGCGCGAGAGCGTGTAGTGGACACGATCGAGAGCTACTCGTCCCCCTCGAAGGCCAACGCCCAGCTACGCAAGTTCGAGCGGCGCGGCCACACCGCCCGCAGCCGGGTAGAGCGCGAGATCCGCAAGACCCGTGTTCGCGTCGAGCGTGAGGTGCGCCAGACCCGTGGGCGCGTCGAGCGCGAAGTCACCCGGCGCAAGCGCGATGGCGAAGAGCTCGCCAACCGAGTTCAGGAGCGCATTCTGAGCCTCGTATAGATCAACACGACCTACCGATCCCGCGCCCGCGCGTGGGTTCGGGCCCAACTTCCCCCGTCCTGAACTGGAGAGAAACCGGGAACGGGAAAGTCTGCCGGCCTCATAACCCGCCGGCAGTAGCAGCACCCTCTCCTCCCTCGCCGCCGGGCGGTCCCCTACCGTCCGGCGGCATTTTTTCAGGCCCACCCGCGGTATGCGGTCAGGCAAAGTCCGGATTGAACGCGAGGTTTTGCCAGAATGGCAGTCGTGACCAACCGAGACGAAGTTCTCAAAGCACTCGAGGCGGTCATCGACCCCGAGCTGCGCCGCTCCATAGTTGAGCTCGAGATGGTGCGCTCCATCGACATCTCCCCCAACGGGGTGGTGGATGTCACCGTCTCGCTCACCACCGCCGGTTGCCCCATCAAGGGCCACTTCCAAACCTCAGTCGCCCAAGCCGTGGCGGCGCTCGAGGGCGTAACCCACGTGAACGTCTACTTCGACGTGCTCTCCGACAGCGAGAAGACCGCCCTCCAGCAGAAGCTCGGCCGCGCAACTCTCCCAGCCGGGGCTCTCGCGCAGGTATCGAACGTCGTTTGCGTCGGTTCAGGCAAGGGGGGCGTGGGCAAGTCCACGCTCACCGCCAACCTCGCCGCCGCCCTCACAGCCGACGGCAAGCGCGTGGGCATCCTCGACGCCGACGTATGGGGGTATTCGATCCCCCGCATGTACGGTCTCGGCGCCACCCGTCCCCCGGTCTCCCCCCAGCGCAAGATCGTCCCGCTCGAGTCACACGGCGTGAAGATCATGTCGATCGGCTTTTTCGTGGAGGAGGACGCCGCTGTCGTGTGGCGCGGACCAATGCTCCACAAGGCCCTCAACCAGTTCCTCCAAGACGTCGAATGGGGTGTGCTCGACTACCTGCTCATCGACCTTCCACCCGGCACGGGCGATGTTTCGATGACGCTCGCCCAACTTCTCCCCCAAGCGCAGTTCGTGATCGTCACCACCCCCCAACCCACCGCCCAGAAGGTGGCGCGGCGCTCGGCGGAGATGGCCAACAAGGTGTCGCTCGAGATTTGCGGAGTGATCGAGAACATGTCGGGCTTCACAACCCCCTCGGGCGAGCGCTACCCCATCTTTGGCGAGGGCGGCGGCAAGGACCTCGCCGACGAGCTCGACGTGCCCCTGCTCGGCAAGGTCCCCCTCACGATGCCCCTGCGCGAGCACGCCGACTCCGGCGTCCCGCTCGTCATCGAGAATCCCGACGACCCCGCCTCGCAAGCGATCCGGCAAGCCGCCCGCGGCTTGATCGCGATGGCCCCGATCGAGCTGCCCACGCTGCCGGTTATCGAGGTAACACCACCAGCGCCACCCCCCAGCCCAAAGCCGGCGGGCATGTCGCTACCGATGGCCTAACGCCGGTCCCCTGTCACGACCGGGCCGCGCCAGCGGCCCGCAATGGCCGGGACGGCCTCCATCCCCTCCCAATCCATGGCGGGCCATGCCAGCGGCCCGCACAGGTAGGGCTAGGCTACTTCGCGTTGGCGAAGTACTCAGCGTTGATCTGCGAGAACTTTTGCCACTCGTCCGGGAGCTGGTCCTCGGCGAAACAGGCATCCACGGGGCAGGCCTCGACGCAGGCATCGCAGTCGATGCACTCCTCCGGGTCGATGTAGAGCATCTCGGCCGCGTCGTAGCCGGGCTCGTCGGGCGTCGGGTGGATGCAATCCACGGGGCACACCTCGACGCAGGAATTGTCCTTCGTGCCAATGCACGGCTCAGCGATTACGTAGGCCATTCGACTTCTCTCTCGATCGTTTTCGGGTCGACTTGAAACGGACACGAATAGTAGCGAGGCCGCCCCCCGCATCCTGGCAGCCCAGCCAGGCAAGGTGTCAAGCACCCACTCCGCTAGCTTTGCACGATGCTTTTGCTCACCGGCGCCACCGGGCTCGTGGGCTCGGCGCTACTACGCCGGCTCATAGACGAAGAACAGCCCGTGCGCTGCCTCGTACGCAACCCACGGCGGTTGGGGCCCCAGCGCGTGCGTGTACAAATCGCGCTCGGCGACCTCACCAACCCGCCTTCTTTTCGCAATGCCATGCGCGGTGTCGACACCGTTGTCCACCTTGCTGCCTCCACACGCGATCAGCCCCGCGGCTCGATCGAGGAGCTCGTCGCGATGGCCACCTGGAGGATGCTCGACGCCGCGCAGCGCGCAGGTGTGGAGCACTTCCTCTACTTCTCGCAACTCGGCGCCTCAGAGCACTCAAAGTCGCGTCTGTTTCGCTCCAGGGCCATCGCCGAGCACTCTGTCGCCGAGGCCAACATCCGCTCCACCGTGGTGGCGGCTTCGCTCGTCTACTCCCCCGGCGACCGCTGGCTCAAGCTGATCGAGCGCCTTGCGCGTCTTCCCTTTCTACCCGTCCCAGGTCGCGGCCATGCCGCCGTATGTCAACCGATTTGGGCCGAGGACGTCGCCGACTGTCTTGCCGCCGTCTTGCGCTCAAGCGAGCACCACCGCGACGCACATCGCCGCTACGAGCTGGCCGGCCCACAAACGCTCACCTACGACGAGGTCCTACGTGAGGTCCTACGTTCGCTTCGCCGCGAGCGCCCCCTCCTGCACGTCCCTGAGCTAGTCGCCTCACACGCGCTTGAAGGGCTCGAGCGGATCATGCACTCGGACACCCCCCTCACATGGGACGAGGCCGAGTCGATCCAAACGAACATGGTCTCCAAGAGCGGTACACACGACGCACGCACACTTGGCGTGAACCCTCGCCCGATCGACTCGGTGCTGGGAGCCGGCTAGGACACCGGCGCCCGGCGATCCTCCCAAGGCGACGCCATCTCGATCTGCGAGGCAAGCGCCAAGAGCGCACCCTCGCCCGCGGGCCGACCGACGATCTGAACCCCAAGCGGGAGGCCGTCCTCGCCTTGATAGAGAGGCAGGGAGATGCCCGGCTGGCCGCTGGCGTTGAACACGGGTGTGAATGGGGTGAACAGGCCTGAGCGGGTGAAGGTGGACATCGGGTCTGGTGCCGCCGTGTCAAGTGTCCCGAGCGGCAGGGGACGCTCGGCCAGAGCCGGTGTCAGCAGGACGTCGTAGGGGTCGAGGAACTCCACGAGCTGGCGCGTAAACGCCTGCAGCTGGATTTCAAGCCCCTTGCCTTGGAGCGCGTTCATGCTCTGCGCCAGCGAGTAGATCGCCCAACTCATCGGCTCCATGTCATCCGCCGTGGGCTCGTGGCCCCCGAGGATCCCGGAGTACACAATCTGAAGCGCCACGTGGATCGAGAAGACTGCACCAAACAGGTCGGATACACCGGGGATCTGCCACGGCGGATCGACCTCCTCCACCTCGTGCCCAAGCGAACGCAAGAGCTCTGCCGCGTCCGCCACGGCCCGCGCGCACAGCGGGTCCACAACCGCGTCCATCACCGGCGAAAGGGTGGTGGCGGCGATTCGCAGCTTGCCGGGCTTTCGCGTAGCCACCGAGGCAAAGGGCTCGGAGGGGGGTGGCGCCCAAGTTGCGTCGCCTGTCTGATAACCCGCCAGCGCATCGAGGATGGCGGCGGTGTCCGCCACGTCGCGCGTGAGCACCCCGTCGATCCCAAGCGAGGAGTCGCCCAGTTCCGGGGCGGCCGAGATACGACCGCGAGTGGGCTTCAAACCGACCAGTCCGCAACAAGCGGCCGGGATGCGGATCGAGCCGCCCCCGTCGTTGCCGTGTGCCACCGGCACCATCCCGGAAGCCACCGCCGCCGCGGCGCCGCCGGAGGAGCCCCCAGGTGTCCGGTCGAGATCCCACGGATTGCGCGTGGCACCGAACAACCTGGCCTCGCTCGTGGGCAGGATGCCGTACTCGGGAAGTGTGGTGCTGCCCACGATCACAAAGCCTGCGTCCTTGAAACGACGCACCACGTGGTGGTCGTAGTCGGCCACGTGGTCTGCCATCAACGAACACCCAATCGTGATCTTCAAACCGCTCACTGGACGGTTGTTCTTGATCGCGATCGGCACCCCCGCGAACGGGCGCTCGTCGCCGGGCTTGATCTGGTCTGCGGTAGCGAGCGCCCGCTCGCCATCGATCTCCACGAACGCATTCAACTTGGGGTTGAGCTCCTCGATGCGAGTAAGCGAGGTCTCCACAAGCTCACGCGAGGAAATCTCCCCAGAGCGCACCATCCCAGCTAGCTCTATCGCCGAGCGGAACATCAGGTCACTGTCGGTCACGGTGGTCCCCTCCTCGTAGGTCTTACAGCGCAGCCTACCGGGGCGAATCCTGCGAGGATATGCACCTGCCCAAAAGGCAGCCGGGGTCGATTTCGGTGCAATCCAGCGGGATCGACTCTCAACCGGTCATCCAAGCCCGAAAGCGAGCGCTCATGAGCGAGGTCACGACACAGTCGCCTCCCGTCTCACCCCCTGCCAATGAAGTCCAGTCCGGTCTCGAGGGCGTGGTCGCCTTCGCCACCGAGATCGCCGAGCCCGACAGGGCCGGCGGATCGCTGCGTTATCGCGGCGTCGACATCGAGGAGCTGGTCGGCACGGTTCCCTACGAGCAGGTATGGGGCCTGCTGGTGGACGGCCATTTCAAGCCCGGCCTTCCCCCCGCGGAACCGCACGTCCTCACCGTCCGCTCGGGCGACCATCGCGTGGACGTGCAATCGGCGCTTGCCATGCTCGCCCCCGAGTGGGGCTTCAACGCGCTCATCGACATCTCAGACGAGCAGGCCCGCGACAACCTCGCGCGAGCATCGGTGATGGCGCTCTCGTTCGTGGCTCAATCCGCCCGCGACGCCGGCCAGCCGCCGGTGCCCCAGACCGAGGTCGACAAGGGGGTTTCAATACCCGAGCGCTTCCTCATCCGCTGGCGCGGAGAGGTCAACCCCGACCATGCCAAGGCCATCGACGCCTACTGGATCTCCGCGGCCGAGCACGGTATGAACGCCTCCACGTTCACCGCCCGCGTCGTGGCCTCCACCGGCGCCGACTGCGCCGCCGCCCTGTCGGCTGCTGTGGGCGCCCTCTCCGGACCGCTCCACGGTGGGGCTCCCTCACGCGTGCTGAAGATGCTCGACGAAGTGGAACGCACCGGCGACGCAGACGCCTGGGTCAAGGATGCACTCGACCGTGGCGAGCGGCTGATGGGCTTCGGCCACCGCGTCTACCGCGCCGAAGACCCCCGGGCGCGCGTGCTGCGGCGCACCTGTAGCGAACTGGGCTCGCCCCGCTTCGAGGCCGCCCAAGCGCTCGAGAAGGCCGCCCTTGCGGAGCTCACCGCCCGCAAGCCCGACCGCGTGCTCGCCACCAACGTGGAGTTCTGGTCGGCCGTGATCCTCGACCTGGCAGAAGTGCCGGCGGACTTGTTCACGCCGATGTTCACCTGCGCGCGCGTGGCGGGCTGGTCGGCGCACATCCTCGAGCAGAAGCGTGAGGCCAAGCTGATTCGGCCGACAGCCAAGTACGTGGGCCACGGCCCGCGGCCCGTGTCGGCGGTGCAATAGAGCCGAAATCCGAAGCCCTGCCGAGGGACAGGCAGGGCTTCGACCTCGGCGCTCCGAGCGAACGAGGGTCGAGCGCTTAACAAACGAGGACCCAGCATCCTGCCGGGCCCTCGTGAGTCCTATCGACCGAATACGCGCGCCGCTGTAGCGCGGCGCGCGTGGTAGGCGATTGGCTTACATCATGCCGCTCATGTCGGGCATGCCGCCGCCCGGCATTCCGCCGCCTTCCTTCTCGGGCACCTCGGCCACGATGGCCTCGGTGGTGAGGATGTTCTTGGCGATCGACGCTGCGTTCTGAAGCGCCGAACGCGTCACCATCGCCGGGTCGATGACCCCGGCGGCCACGAGATCCACGATCTCGTTGGTGGCGGCGTTGAGGCCTTCTCCGGCCTTCGCCTTGCGCACGTCGTTCACCACGACGGAGCCCTCGAGGCCCGCGTTCTCGGCGATCTGACGAAGCGGCTCCTCCAGAGCACGCAACACGATACGAGCGCCGGTCTTCTCGTCGTCCTCCTCGATGTCATCCACCGCGATTGCCGGAGCGGCCTGCAGCAGCGCGACGCCACCACCGGGCACGATGCCCTCCTCGAGCGCCGCCCGAGTTGCCTGCAGCGCGTCCTCGACGCGGTGCTTCTTCTCCTTCATCTCCGTCTCGGTGGCAGCACCGACCTTCACGACCGCCACACCGCCGGAGAGCTTTGCCAAGCGCTCCTGCAGCTTCTCGCGGTCGAAGTCCGAGTCGGTGTTCTCCACTTCGGCCTTGATCTGGTTGATGCGGCCCTTGATGGCCTCCGCATCGCCCGCACCGTCGACGATGGTGGTGTTGTCCTTACCCACAACCACCCTACGGGCGTGCCCGAGCTGAGACACCTGGGTGTTCTCGAGCTTCAGGCCCATCTCCTCGGTGATCACCTCTGCTTTGGTGAGGATCGCGATGTCCTCGAGCATGCGCTTGCGGCGATCGCCGAAGCCCGGCGCCTTCACGGCCACACCGGTGAAGGTGCCGCGCAGCTTGTTCACCACGAGCGTCGCGAGCGACTCGCCCTCGACGTCCTCGGCGATGATGAGCAGCGGCTTGCCCGACTGAATCACAGCCTCGAGCACAGGCAGCACGTCGCGCACGGAGCCGATCTTCTGGTTTGCGATCAGGATGTAGGGGTCCTCGAGGGTGGCCTCCATACGGTCTTGGTCGGTGACCATGTAGGGCGAGATGTAGCCCTTATCGAACTGCATCCCCTCGGTGAACTCGAGGTCCATGCCGAACGTTTGGCCCTCCTCGACGTTCACTACGCCGTCCTTGCCTACCTTCTCGATGGCGTCGGCGATCACGTCGCCGATGTCATCGTCACCGGCGGAGATGGTGGCGACGCGGGCGATCTGGTCCTTGCCGGACACCTCCTTGGACTGCGAAGCGATGTTGGCAACCACCTGGTCGACCGCCTTCTCGATGCCGCGCTTGAGCGCCAACGGGTTGGCGCCGGCCGCGACGTTCTTCAGACCCTGGCGAACAATCGCCTGGGCAAGCACGGTGGCCGTGGTGGTGCCGTCGCCCGCGACGTCGTTGGTGGCGGTTGCCACCTCGCGCACCAGCTGGGCGCCCTGGTTCTCAAAGACGTCCTCCACCTCGATCTCACGAGCGATCGTGACACCGTCGTTGGTAATCGTGGGGGCACCGAACTTCTTGTCGAGCACCACATAGCGGCCCTTCGGGCCTAGCGTGACCTTCACGGCGTTGGCGACAGCGTCGACGCCGGCCTCCAGAGACTTGCGCGCCTCGGAGCTGTACTTGAGTTCCTTATGAGCCATATCTATTCAGATCTCCTTACGCGATCTTGGCGAGGACGTCGGACTCGCGCAGAACGAGTAGATCCTCACCGGTCTTCGGATCTTTGATCTCGGTGCCGCCGTACTTGCTGTAGAGGACCTCGTCGCCCTCGGCGACGTCGAGTGGGATGCGCTTACCGGCATCGTCGAGCTTGCCATCACCAACGGCGAGAACCTCGCCTTTGATTGGCTTCTCCTTGGCGGTGTCGGGTAGAACGAGACCACTTGCGGTTGTCTGCTCCTCCTCGATGGCCCGCACGATCAGACGATCGCCCAGGGGCTTGAGTTTCATGCTTGCAAAACCTCCGTTTAGAGATGTGCTTCGGACGGACGGCTACGCGCGTAGATGGGCGGCCGTACCCTTGGCACTCTCACCGTGAGAGTGCCAAGACAAATATATAGAAGAAACGCAGACGCTACCCCAGCAGGGCCCGAAAAACCCGACTCGGCTGCGCGTCAGGAGGCGACGCCGGCCCGCGGTTGGCCCACGACGAGTTGCTCCACCTCAAAACCCCGCTCGGTGAGCGCCCACGCGTTGGGGGACCCCCGCACCTCTCCCGTACCTGCGTTTTCGATCAATCCGAGGCGCTCCAGGCGACTCAACAGCTTCGATATCTGCCCTTGATCGTCGATCCCAGCCGCTGCCCCCACCTCGCGGTTGGACCTGCCGGGGGATTCGGCGATCGCCAGCAACACGCGCACCGTCCGATATGTGAGGCGCATCTGCAAATCTCGCAGCGGATCCCTGTTGGCGGGGCGCTCGCGAGGCACGCGGGTAGGCGCAGGAGTGGCATTTTCCTTCTGCGCGGCAGCGGGACCCAGATATGGAAGCACCAGCATCCCCATCAAAGGACCGGTGAGTTCCAGTAGCGACGCGCCACCACCTGACACGAGGCGGGCATGGAGCACCGAGAGCACGCCCCCCACCACACCCTCTGCGGTTAGCGGCGGCAATGCGCGTGCGGCCTTGGCTTCCTTTCGGCCTTCGTCGACGATTACGATGATCGTGTCGATCACGCGCATGCGACGCTCATGCACCTTCGGTCCGGCGCCAAGCGTCTCAACTACGCACAGCCGACCCATCGCCGGCTCGTCTTCAAGGAATTCCAGCACCCCCACCAACCCCGCTTTGACCCTCACGCGCCACCGCGCCTGGGGGTCGTAGGCGCCCAGCACGTACTCGGAGGCCTGCGCCACGGAATGGTCGAGAGCCGCCAGGAAGCAGTCCTCGAAATCCTCGAACACTTCGTAGAAGGTGCGTCGCGACACACCCGAACGGGCCACCACGTGCGCCACCGTGGCGTTAGCGCGCGTGCGCTCGGACACCACGTCAATCATCGCCGCAATCATCCGCGCACGCTGAATCTCGGTTACGTGGCCACGCCCGTCAGCCTGCTTGCCGGCCGCCCTCTGGGCATGGCTTTCACGGCGCCCACCGTCCTGCGGCGTCTCGGCCCGTGCATGGCCGTCGCGGTCAACCGGCTCGTTCGGCTGCTTGGGGCTCAGGGTTTCTCGCATCGTTGACATCGTAAGGTGGGTCGTGAGCCCCACACGAACATCGCCTGTCACGGGGGAGCGACCGACGATGTCCGCGCGGGGGGCCAGAAGGCCAAGACGAATCCTCCGCCTCCGGCGCACCAATTGCACCCCTTGTTTCCCATTGGCGCTCAACCATCAGAAAACTACGTACCTTCGGAGCCCAACTGATGCGCCTCTTGAAACGGGTGGTTAGTTTTGCGCGCCGCCGAAACCCTTCATCGCTTCGGTCATCGCGGTGGGCTTGTCGAGGATCTGCGAGAAGCGCACAACCGTAACCGTGTCCTGCATCGACACCTCGCGACCGTAGATCTGTTCGAGGAAGCTCACAAGCTCCTCGTGACGACGGAACTCGGGGTTGTCGTGCTTGATGTCACGCGGCGAGAGCTCCGCCACCTTCATCACCTCAACCTGATCTATCACCGCTTCGAAGATGCGCTCGCGCGGGGAATACTGGTAGCCGATAGTCACCAGCACCGCCTGGTTCTTGCGGTACTTACCGGACTTATCGCCGAGGCGGATCGTGGCGGTCTTGCGACCCTTCTTCAGCTCGTCGGCGAAGATCGTGGAGTAGAAGTTGAGTACCTGCACGACCCGGCAGGCTATCGGTCTTGCCCTTGGATCGCGAGCGCGCGGGCAACCATGTCACGCTCCCCCTGGTACGTGAGCTCACGCTGAGCCTCGTCGAGCCCGATCCAGCGGGCTTCCACCACCTCGTCGTCGTGATCCCTCAAATCGCCGCCCACATAGCCAAAGAGGAAGAAGTAGACGCTCTTTGCCACCCTTTTGCGCTCGCGCATGTACCAGTAGCGCACCTCCCCCAGCTCCCCGATCAACTCGGCCGTAACACCGGTCTCCTCACGTACCTCGCGGACGGCCGCCTGTGCGGCCGTCTCCGCGCCGTCGAGATGCCCCTTGGGCAGCGCAAGCACAGCCGAGCCATCGGCGGCACGCCGGGAGGGGACTATCGCGAGTACCCGGTTCTCGTGAATCACCACCCCGCCGGCCGACACCTCGCGCGTATCGCTCACTCCCCTCTCGCCACCGCCCCGTCCAGAGCGCTTCTTGGAGGACATCTCTTCAGAAGACATACCGGTCGAGAGCCGTTGGATCGTGAACCACGAGGCGCCCCCGCCCCTGGGAGATGACGCCTGCGCGCTCGAGTACCGCCAAGAAGCGCGAGGCCGACTCACGCGAAGAACCCGCGAGCTTGGCGAGGTCGGCTTGAGTGGCGCTCACTAGGACCTCCTGTGCCGGAGCGCCCGAGGTGACAGCCTGGGACACAAGGTCGCGAAGCACCACCGCCACGCGCGACTGGACGGTTTGAAAGGACTGTTTGGCGAGACGGTCGTTGGTTTCGCGCAGCCTCCTTCCGAGCGCCACCACTAGCCGAATCGAGATTTCCGGATGCTCCACCATCAGGCGACGCATATCGGGACCCAGCACCGCCACAACCTCCGTCGGTTGAACGGCCTCGACGGTGGCCGAGCGCAACTCGTCCTCGAACATGGCCAGCTCTCCGAAGATATCGCCCGGCCCGAACGTCGCAAGCGTGATCGTGCGTCCGTCGGGGTGCCCGCGTACAGCGCGCGCGCTACCTGTACGCACCACGTAACACGTGTCGCTCGCGTCTCCTTCGCGGAACACCACCTGCCCGGGCTCGAAGGATCGCGGCACCGCAAGCCTGCTCACGCGCTCCAGATCTTCGTGCTCGAGGGTCGAGAAGACAGGCACCCGCCCAAGCAACTCAACTATCTCGGTGTCCCTCACCGCCATGACAGGGAGATATCACAGCGACGGCGCATCACCGAACGGGAGGGCCACGGCGCTATCTTCAGAGAATGGATCCGTTCAGGTCGATCGCGCCCGTTCTGCTTGCCGCCGCGATCACCCCCGCGGCGGCGCACTCGCTGCTGCACTCGCGCGAACTGTGGGCCACCGTCGACGTGTGCAACCCCAAGGACCAAGCCCACACGATCGGCATCCGCGGATCGATGCCCGGCGACGGCCACTCCAAGGACACGATGTACATGCGCGCGCGTGTGCAATACGAAGACCCCACCACCAAGAAGTGGCTATACCTGAGCAAAGGTGGCGACTCCGGCCTGTTGAAGCTCGGCACTGCATCCGTCGCGCGCCAGGGAGGATTCAGCGTGGAACTGGCTCCGGTGGCCGGGAGCACGGGCTTCACGCTGCGCGGCTACGTCACTTTCCAATGGCGCCGCGGCGCGACCGTACTTCAAAGCGCCACCCGCGTCACCGTGGCCGGTCACAAGAGCCAGGCGAGCGCCGACCCGCCCGGCTACAGCGCCGCCACCTGCAAGCTCAAGTAGAGGCGTGCAAACTCACCCAGACGCGGGCAAGGCGTCGAACAGGCGCGGATCGTTCGTGATGATGCCGCTCACTCCCATCTCGGTGAGCTTGGCGATGCGCGCGGCGTCGTCCACGGTCCACACATAAAGCTCTCCCTCCCCGTCTGCCACCGCGCGCACGAGCGCCGGGGTCACAACGCGCCAATGAGCCATGATGGCGTCCACCTCGCCCGCCACCAGCGCCGCGTGGGCACGGCGCGGCAGCAGCGCACGATAGCCGGTGAGCATCGCGAGCGCCGGGATTGCCGTGAGCAAGTCACTGGTGTAATCGCGTCTCACGCGCGGCACCGACCAGCCGAGCCGGAGCGCCGGCTCGGCTGCCCGCACGCGCGCGAGCGCAGATGGATACATACCGCTGATCAGCGTCCTCTCCACCAGCCCTGCCGCGCGCAGGGCGTCCACCACCTGCAACTCATAACCGGGGATCTTCACGTCGAGGTCGATCTCCACGTGCGCGAACGCCTCGCCCGCCAGATATCCGAGCGCCTGATCGAGCGTGAGTGGGGTACGCGAGCGCATGTCCTCATAGTCGTGCGCCACCAGCAAACTGCCACTGCCGTCGGAGCGTTCGCTGAGCACGTCGAACTCGATCATGTCGACGTTGTGCGCCAGCGCCGCGTCAAAGCTCGCAATCGTGTTGCCCTGGGCGAGATGTGCCGCGCCCTTGTGCCCCACTCTCCGTGGGGGCGTGCCAACACGGATGGTTTGGTCGGTAGCCACCAACTTCAGGATAGAGGCGGCTTTGGGAGCGCTCAGGAGGCGGCGAGCTGCTTGCGCCTGGAGCCCGACACCTCGATCGACTCCACCGCCGCGCGAGGACCGATGTAGGGCGCGAGGATCAGGAAGGCGAGGTGATCCACAAGGCAGGGCAGATAACGCAGACGATCGTGCGGGGCGTAGCTCGAGAGGATCGCCCACACCGCGCCGATGATCGCCTCGGCCGCCACTACCGGCGCGCGCTGCGGTTCCGGGATGCGCTTGGTCATCACGTTGATGAACCCATCCATCAAACCGCTCATCCGCGCCACCATCCCGTCGCCGGCGTCGAACAGGTCGATGAACGAAAGCTTCACCAGACCGGGATGGGCGGCGCAGTACCCGATCAACGCCTCCACACCTTTGTGCACGGACTCCGGCCAGTCCTCGTCGTTGCGGGTCGCCCGCAGCACGGCGTCGTGGGCTTCCGCCGCAAACTCGTCCACGACGGCAAGCAGGCACTCCTGCTTGTTCGCGAACTCCCGGTGGAAGGCTTCGGTGGACACCGCCGCGGCGCGTGCGATGTCTGCGTCGGCGATGTTCGGATAGCCCTCGTCCAAGGCAAGCTGCACCATCGCGTCCATCACGCACGAACGGCGGTCTTCGCGCGTCAGGAACCGCGCCCGTTTGACCACCAGCCGCGAAGGTCTCGCGGAACCGAGCGTACGTAGCCTCGTGATCGCCGAGGAGCGGTATGAGCTCACCCAATCCAGCAGTTCGTCGGTGAGCCCGGCGAGCTCGGCCTCGCGTTTTTCGCGCAAACGCCGTATCACCACGTAGCGGACACCGCCCACGATCGCGCGCGGGGCAAGCGGAGGAAGGGCAATACCGTCGGGTGTCAACGAGAAGCCCGTCGCAACCACTCGCTCGAAGGCGGTGGTGGTTTGCTGCAAACGCTCGTGACCACGCGGCCCGATCCCCAGCGACTCGACCAGCACCAGGTAGGCGCCGCGCGGATCGGAGGCGATCCCCTCGAGGAAGAGATGTGTGGCGGCGTAGAGACGATTGGCCCATCCTCGCTCGGACAGCCAGGCGGTCAGCACCCGCTTGCGCGATGCCGCCACCAGCGCGTCGTATGTAGCGAGGAAGCAGTCTTCCTTGTTCGAGAACTGCTCGTAGAAGGCGCGACGCGACACGCCCGCAAGCGCGATCACATGCGCGACGCTCGTCGCGGCATAACCGCGCTGGTACACCGACTCCACCATTCCTCCATAAAGACGAGCCCGCTGGTGGCGCGCCACCGCCTCGCGTCCTAGGCCGTGAGGTCCATGCGGAAGGCGTTTGTACAGCGGCATCAAGCCTTGATAAGGACCACCCTCTGTCTCCTCTAGTCCAAAGCCCTGACCGTCCCGCGAATACCCTGTCTCCAGACAGTCGCTTGGGACCGACTCCTCCGGCAGGGACGTCACGCCACCCTCCCCGCCTGTTCCACTCATCCCCATTGTTCGCCACGATAATTCAGCACTGAACTATTGGCAAGACCTGAATCTGCCAATCCGGACGATTGTTTCTCACTCGGGAGCGCACAGCCGCTTACCGAGGGCCGTCGAGTGCTCGACGCCATCACATCCACCGTATACCCCATTTGCCCATTCGACCCATCATGTTCTCCACCATCGATCTTATTCGAGAAGCTGGAGCGATTCAAGCGCGTAGCGTCAGCTTTCTTGGACCTTGGCGAAAGCCCAGATCTACCAGCAAGGGCTCGAGCGTCGATCCGATCGCGGGCTCCCCATCGACCCGCTCGAGCGCCACGGCATCGACCTCGCCTGCACGTACAGCGTCGGCGAGTGCGCCCAGCGCGAGCCTCGGCGATCCGTCGTCAAGCGTCACGATCCCACGCCCACCGCGCTCCAGGTAGAGCGCCGGGACCGCATCCACGAACACGACATATGCCCCGGCCACCCGAGCCGGGCGACGCGCTTGACCGTGGCGACGCGGCCAGGGCAGCGCCGCGCCATACGGTTGCGCGGGATCGACGGCCGCCAACACCGCTGCGGAACTCTTCTGGTGAGAATCTCCGGCACGCAGCCGCTCGACGGCTCCTGGCAATGCGAATTGAGCGCCCCCAAGACCCTCCACGAAGTACCCACGCCGGCACACCCCCAGCGTCTCTAGTTCGCACAGGGCCCCATACACGGACGAGAAGCCCCCGGCGATGCCCTCCGCCAGCACCTGCTCGCGTGTGAGCACCCCGTAGCGCTCCAGCAGCAGCTCCGCGAGAGCCCTCCGGCGCGGGCGAGGATCATCCACGCCCGCGATGGCATGACCTGCGCGCAACGTCTCAGGCTCGGGCACACCGAAGAGCCGCGCGGTGGCCGACCAGCGACCCTGCACCTGTGCGCTCCCCCCCAAGCGGCCGCCGCGAAGCGATGGCCCACCAAAGCGTCTGCCTCCACGCAACCCCCCGCCGCGCGTGCGTGCGGTCGACGCTAGGTGCTGTGCGGCAAGGGTGAGACGCGGCGCCCGCAGCGGCGCCCACGCGTCGTTGGTGACCTCACCCGCCCACACCAAATCCCACAGCGCGTGAGTAAGCGCCGGCGCGGGAAGGTCGAGCTCGGCGAGGAGATCTGTGAAGAAGCAGGGCGCCGCCGCCAGCCGCTCCCGCAGGAGCGCGTGCTCGCGCCCCCCGGGTGGATCTCCGCGCGTGGCGGCCGGCGGGCCGAGCAGGGCGGCGTCCTCGCGGAAATAGAGCGCCACGCGACCCGAATCCCTACCGAGCGAGCCGGCGCCCACCCACACCACCTCGCCGCTCGCACACAGGCTGTCGAGCCAAACCTGCGAGTAAGAGCCGGTGCGAGCCGGTAGCACGTCGCGCTCCCACGCCGCCGCCGGCAGAGCAAGGCCCTGCAGCGGCACGAGCACCTCACGCAGTCGCTCCGCTCCATCGCGCCTGCCAGCAGCCACCCGCCAGCGGCCCACACCCTGCCAGGAAGGCATGAAGGCGGCAAGCGCCCGCTCTCCCGCCGGCTCGATCTCCTTGCGTAGCGACGCGAGCGTGGCGCGGCGCAGGCGACGCAACACCTCAATATCACACCATTCGCGCCCGTCTCCTTCGCGCAGGTGCGAAGGACTTGTGCCTGACTGAGGTCGGTCAGTTGTGCTCGTGGGGTTGGGTCGCAGTTGCCCCTGCGCGAGCGTCCCGGCGCGCTCGAGCTCGCGCAATGCAGACGACGCATCTACCGCGTAGCGCTCGCGCAGCTCCATCGTGGTGAACGGCCCGTGGGTGCTTGCGAAGCGCACCACGAGCTTGGACAGAGCATCGGGCACCTCGGCGAGAAACGCCTCCGGCAAGCCCCCGGGGGAGGGCACCCCCAACGCGTCGCGGTAGAGCCCGGCGTCGTCGCTTGCGATGAAGCGCTCCTCCCCCGCCACCCGCACGCGCGCCACCCGGCGCTCGCGCTCGAGCGTGGCGAGCATCGCGGCGCCATCGAGGCTTTCGAGCACACGCTCGGGGATCTCCGCCGGGCGCAGGTCGCCCACCGCCCGCAGCACGTCGCAGAGGCCGTCTGCGCTCGTGGCACGTGTTCGCTCCGAGCGGTGCTGTAGGTCGTCCTCCACCCGCTCTATCGCCGTCGCGTCGATCAGCTCCCTCAGCTCCTCCTGGCCCAGGAGCTCGCGCAAAAGCTCCCTGTCCAGTGAAAGCGCCGCCGCGCGCCGCTCGGCGCTGGGAGTGTCGCCCTCGTACATGTACGTCGCCACGTAGTCGAACAGCAGCGACCCCGCAAACGGGGAGGCGCTGCGGGTTTCCACCTCCACCAGCGAACACTCGCGTGTGGCGATGCCCTGCAAAAGCTCGCGCAACCCCGGCAGGTCGAGCACGTCTTGCAGGCACTCGCGATATGTCTCCAGCACGATCGGGAAGTCGGGATAACGGCGCGCCACCTCGAGCAGGTTTTGCGCCTTCAACCGCTGCTGCCACAACGGGGTGCGCCGACCGGGGTAGGCGCGTGGAATCAACAACGCCCGCCCCGCGTTCTCGCGAAAGCGGGCCCCGAACAGTGCCGAGCCGCCCAGCTCGGCCACTACCTGCGCCTCAACCTCGTCCGGGTCGATGGCAACGAGGTCGGCGTATGAAGCCGCCCCGGTGGCACCCGAGGATTCGACTCCCTCCGTCGGCGTGCTCCCACCAGCTGAGTCCGCGTCGAAATCGACGTCTGGCAAGCGCACCACGATGCCGTCGTCCGACCACAGCGCCTCGCCGTCGATCCCGTAGCGCTCACGGATACGCGCGGATATCGCAAGACCCCAAGCGGCATGCACACGACCGCCGTAGGGCGAAAGCACGCACAGCCGCCAATCGCCGATCTCGTCGCGAAAGCGCTCCAGCACGATCGTGCGGTCGCTGGGAAGCACTTGCGTGGCCTGCAACTGCTCGCGCAGATAATCCAAGAGGTTGCGCGCCGCACGCTCGTCGAGGTCGTACTCGCGCATCAGCAGTCCCTCGTCCTGGTCCACCGCCCAACGCGCGAACTGCCCGATCGCCGCCCCCAACTCCTTGGGACGCCCCACCCCGTCGCCCTTCCAGAACGGCACCGCCCCCGGCACGCCCGGCGCGGGGGTGACGATCACACGGTCCCTACCTATCTCCTCGATCCGCCAGGAGGAAGCCCCCAGCAGGAACACCTGCCCGGGCCGCGCCTCGTACACCATCTCCTCGTCGAGCTCCCCCACGCGCCTGCCATCGGGCAGGGTCACGGCATACAAACCACGGTCTGGGATCGTCCCGGCGTTTGCGATGGCAAGCTGGCGGGCGCCCTTACGCGCGCGAATCGTCCCCGCCACCCGATCCCACACGATGCGCGCCCGCAGCTCGCCGAACTCGCTGGATGGATAGCGCCCGTCGAGCATGTCAAGCACGTTCTCAAGCAGCGCCCGCGGGAGCTCACCGAAGGAGTGGGTGCGCGTCACGAGGGCGTGCAGGTCATCCACCGCCACACTCCCGTCGCCCTCGAACTCCGAGGAGCGCACCCCGCGCACGTCCTCCATGGAGACTCCCTCGCCGCCGATGCTCGCCCCATCCTCAGCCGAGGCGGCGATCGCCACGATCTGCTGTGCCAGCACGTCGAGCGCGTTGCGTGGCACCACCGTCGCCTCGATCGCCCCTTCGCGCATGCGCTTGCACACCACCGCCGACTCCAACAAGTCGCCGCGGAACTTCGGGAAGATGCGCCCCTTGCTCACGTCCCCCACGCCGTGACCGGCCCGCCCGATGCGCTGCAACCCGCGCGCCACCGACTTCGGCGACTCCACCTGCAACACGAGATCGACGGCGCCCATGTCGATCCCGAGCTCAAGCGAGGAGGTTGCCACCAGGCACGGCAACTCACCAGCCTTCAACTGCTCCTCGACCAGGGTGCGCTCCTCCCGCGAGAGCGAGCCGTGGTGGGCACGGGCTATCTCGCTCGTCGCCTTGCGCTCGCCGCCGGCGAGAATCCCTCCGACGGCAACCGCTCCCTCTTCGCCCTCCGCGCTCTCGCGCTCCGCATCCGCCATCTCGTTGAGGCGCAGCGCCACCCTCTCGGCCGAGCGCCGGTTGTTCACAAACACGATAGTTGAGCGGTGTTCGCGCACCAGGCGCAGAAGCTCGGGGTAGATCGCCGGCCAAATCGAGTTCCGGGTCGACTCGCCCCCGCCCGGCGTCGGCTCCAACGGATCGACGCCGGGCGTGCCCGGTTCGCTCATCGATTCCACAGGCACGTGGATCTTCAGGTCGAGCGGCTTTCGCGTCCCTGCGTCGAGGAGTCTCACCTTGCGCGTGGGTCCCACAAGGAAGCGACCCACCTCCGCCAATGGGTTCTGCGTCGCCGACAATCCCACGCGCTGCACCCCGTTGCCAGCCCGTGCCCCGGGGAGGCGTCCCGCAGAGTTTGTCCCACGCGCCGCACGCACCTGCTCGTCAAGTCGCTCCAACGTCAACGCGAGGTGCGCGCCGCGCTTCACCGCCGCCACCGCATGGATCTCATCCACTATCACAGTCTCCACAGCGCTCAACATCTTTCGCGCGCGCGAGCCAAGGATCAGGTAGAGCGACTCGGGTGTCGTGATGAGGATGTCGGGCGGTTTGCGCGCCATCGCCGCCCGCTCGCCTTGAGAGGTGTCGCCCGTCCTGATCCCCACCGTCACATCCGCCGCGATCCCGCGAAGCGGCGCGCGCAGGTTGCGCTCGATGTCATACGACAGCGCCTTCAATGGCGACACGTACACCACCCTCACGCCATCCCCCTCACGCGGTTCCATGCTCAGCCGGTCAAGCGCCCACAGGAACGCCGCTAGTGTCTTCCCGGAACCCGTGGGCGCGGATAGCAACACGTGCTCGCCGCTTGCGATCGCCGGCCACGCCTGCTCCTGTGCGGGAGTTGGTCGCGCAAACGACGCTTCAAACCACGCCCGGGTTGCTTGACTGAACGCTGACAGCGAATCGTGAGGCACTCCGTCCGAGGCTACCGCGCGTGCGCCACCGAGCGCGATCAACCGCGCTGGTAGGGAACGCATGGTGGTGCGTCAGCGGGCGGCGCGCGCGAACGCTTGCAATGCCCGATCCACGACAGCCCCGTCCATGGCCGTCGACACGCTCATCAGACCGTCGGCAGCGATCAGCACTCCCTGCTCGTATAGCCGCCACCACTGCGCCTTCAAATCGTCGCTGTGCAGCTTGCACAGCGAACCGCTACCGCTTACCTCGTACCCCTGGGCCTCGAGCCCACGCCGCAGTCGCTCGCCAAGCCCGCCTATGCGCTCGATCTGGGCGGGCCCGAACGCATCCAGCGCGGCCAACCCCGCCCGCATCGACACGGGGTTTGCGGCAAACGTGCCCGCCAGCGCCACCGCACCGGCCTTTGAGGGGTCGAAGACGTCCATCCATTCCGCCCTCCCCCCGAGCGCCCCCACCGGCAAACCCCCACCAATGAGCTTCCCCAGCGTCACGATGTCCCCCTCAATGCCATAGAGCTCTTGCATGCCCCCCCTCGCCATACGGAAGGTGATCACCTCATCGACTATCAAGGCGATCCCCCGGCTGCGCGTCTTGTCTCGCACGAGCTTTGCGAACTCGACTTCAACGGGGTGAAGTCCCGCGCGGTTGGGCATCAAGTCGAGCAGCACGCACGCGATCTCGCCCTCGTGCCTGTCCAAGGCGTTTAGGAGACCGTTGCCGTCACCGAGCGTCATTGTCAAGACGTCCTGGCGCACGCGGCCGGGGACACCTCCCGCGCCCGGCTGGGAGAGCGCGTCCCAACCGCCGTGGTAGCACTCCGCGAAGCGCACCACCATGTCGCGGCCGCTCGCGGCGCGAGCCGCTCTGACGGCAGCCATCACCGCTTCGCTGCCAGAGCCCGTAAAGCGCCAGCGCTCCGCCCACCCCACCCTCTCGGCCAAGCACTCCGCAAGCTCGACCTCGGCCGGTGTAGGCAAGCCAAAGGCCGAGCCCGACTCGAGCGCCGCTCGTGCGGCCTGCACCACGGGCGCGAACGTGTTGCCGTGCACGAGCGCCGAGTAGTCCCCGTGCAGGTCGATCAGCTCGCGCCCGTCTACATCCACCATCTTCCAGCCTTCGCCCCGGAGCGCATAGGGCGGGCCGCCCAACGAGGAGAGCGTGGTACGCGAGCTCCCCCCAGGGAAGCGCTTGCGGGCTCGCTCATACAGGGCGCGAGTTGGGCTTGAGCTTTGCGGGTCGATCACAGCGAAAGGTAAGCGTGGCGGATCTGCTCGTCAGAGAGCAGCGCGGTTGGATCGCCCTGCGCCCGCACCACCCCACGGTCGATCACATAGGCCCGGTCGGCAAGACCCTCCACCAAGCCGAGATGCTGCTCGGCCAGCACTATGGTCAAACCCGCCCGCTTGACCAGCAACAGTTGCTCTGTGAGGTCCTCCACCACCCGTGGCGCCAAACCCTCTGTGGGCTCGTCGAGCAGCAGTATCCCCGGGTTTGAGATCAACGCGCGCGCGATCGAGAGCACCTGCTGCTCACCCCCGCTCAACCACGCCCCCTTAGACTTCCTCACGCCCGCAAGCAGAGGGAACACTTCGAACAGCTCCTCGACGCTCCAGCGATGCGAGCGCTCTGAGCCTCTAGCCGCGGAGGCGATACCTGTACGTAGGTTCTCCTCGACCGTGAGCCCTTTGAACACACGCCTACCTTGCGGCACGAGCGCCACTCCCAACCGTGCGATCTCGTGCGGGGAGAGGCCAACCGTCTCGCGGTTCTCCACCACTATCGAACCTCGCCGAGCCGCCGACACCCCCATCACGCACTCGAGCGTCGTCGTCTTGCCCGCCCCGTTGCGACCGATCAAAGCCACCGTCTCGCCGTCCTCCACGTGCATGTCCACACCGAACAGCACCTGGCTCGAGCCATAGTGGGCTTGCAGCCCACCCACCGACAGCCTCACGCCTCACTCCCCGGGTGGCGGCCCAGATAGACCTCCTGCACAAGCGCATCCCCCCGCACCGACTCCGGCGATCCGTCGGCGATCAGCGTGCCCCGATCCATCACCACAACCCGCCGCGCGTGTGCGAACACTGTCTCCATGTCGTGCTCGCAGAACACCATAGTCAGCCCCCGCCGCTTCACAGCCGCCATCACGAGCCCCATGATGCTCGCGCGCTCGCCCACACCCATACCCGCGGTGGGCTCGTCGAGCAGCAGTATCCGTGGTTCGAGCGCGAGCACCATCGCAAGCTCCAAACGCTTGCGCTGGCCTTGCGAGAGCGACCCGGCAAGAGCACCGGCCTGGTCCTCGAGGCCCACCTCGGCAAGCGGCGCAGATGCCCCACTCCCGGCTGACGCCGCTTGCCCTCTACGTGCGTGAAGCACGATGCCAATGTTCTCCTGCACACTCAAACCCGCGAACAGACGCGGGGCCTGGAAGGTTCGACCCATGCCCAGTCGTGCACGCCGGTCGGGCGATAGGCCGCGCATATCGCGGCCGTCGAGAGAGATCGTCCCGCCGCTCAAGGCAAGCTCGCCCATGAGCAGCGCAAACAGCGTGCTCTTGCCCGCCCCGTTAGGCCCGATCACCGCCACCACCGTCCCCTCGGAAATCGCAATCGTCACGCCGTCAACGGCGCGAATGCCCCCGAAATGGCGCTTTACGTCGTGCAGCTCGAGCACAGGTGGGGCGAGCGGGTTCAACTCGCGCCCCGCAAACGTCCCACTCCTCCACGCAGACCTCGTGCCGCCGCCCTCGCACCCCGCGCGAGACCCACCGCGGCGCCCGGCAGACTGCCCCTCCCCGACGCACCCACACCGCGCGGTGCAACCAGCACCACCACCAGCAATACAACGCCATCCACCAACAGCGTGTTCGTTGTGAAACGTCCCACGTAGAAGTCGATCAACCCGAGCAGCACCGCCCCCAGCATCGGCCCAGAGAACAATCCCACCCCACCGAGCAGCGTCACGATCAGCGCATTCGCCGACACCTGCCAGGCGAACACACTCGGATACACGATCTGCGCCGAGAGCACCGACAGGCCGCCGCCCACCGCCGCCACCCCGGCGGAGAGCATGAACACCCCCAAGCGCCTGCGGCTCACTGCGATGCCAAGCGTCCGCGCGCGCAGGGCGTCTTCGCGGATACCCCGCAACACCAGCCCGGCGCTCGACTTCACGAACACGAACGCCGCGACTACCGCCACCGTTGCAACCCCCAGGATCACGTAATAAACGCGGTTCACGCTCACGATCACGTTCAGCGATTCGGGCAAACTCGCGATCGTGCCGCTATCCCCGCCGGTCAAACCACGCGCATGTCCCGCCGCGAATTCGAAGAGGTCGGCGAGAGCGAAGGTGAGCATGATGAAGGCGATCGGCTCGATCCTCACAAGCATCGGCCCGCTCACCACCGCCACGAGTACCGCCGCAACCACGGCCGCGGGCAGCGCCAGGTAGAAGCTCACCCCGGCGTTGTTCATGAGCAACACCGTCACATACGCCCCGACGCCGTAGAAGGCTGCCTGCCCGAACGAGAACATCCCCGCGTAACCGAACAGCAGATTGAAGCTCAAGCCCACGAGCATCGTCACGATCATGCTCGCCCCCAGCAGCACGTACTCGGTGGACACAAGCACCGGCAGCGCCGCGCCGAGCAGCAAGAGTGTCACCGTCGGGCCCCAATCCGCAAAGGGGCCCATCCAGGCTCGCGCGCGCGTCATGCGCTTGCCCGCACCCGCATCGGTAGCAACCGCCGCCCCGAGAGCCCGCGGACCAGCAGCACACAGGTCATCACCGCATAGGGCGTAAGCGGCGCGAGCGTGGGGGTTTGCAACGTCACGAAGCTCTCGATCACCCCGATCGACACCGCCGCGATGAGGGCGCCCGTCATGTTCCCCAAACCACCAGTCACCACAACGATGAACGCCGGCACGAGCGCTGTGGTTTCCAGATTTGTGGTCACCGCCCCGTTGGGGGAGTCGATCACACCCCCAAGGGCACCAAGGCCGATCCCAAACGCGAACACACCCGTATAGAGCAGGTTCACATCCACCCCCAACATCGAGAGCATCGTGCGATCGTCAACCGCCGCGCGTGTGAGAAGGCCCACGCGCGTGCCGTACAACAGTGCCCAAATCGCACCCGCCACCGTCACGCCGAGCACTATCACCACGGCTGTGTACGTCGGCAACGTCGCCCCCAACAAGCTCCAACTACCGCTCAGCGAACCCGGCAGAGCGACGGTGCGAAAACCCGATCCATACACCAGCACCACACCACCGGCGATCAGATACGAGAGCGCGAGTGTGAGCATGAACTGCTGGTTTTCGTCGTGCTCTCGGTAGGTGCGCCGCAGGAGCACAACCTCGGCGATCGCGCCCAACCCCGCCGCCACCAACGGCACGAGCACGAGCGCCAGCAGCCAACCGAGCGTCGAGGCGCCTATTCGCGCGATCACTGTTGTGGCCATGTACGCCCCCAGCATGTACACCGCCCCCGCGGCGAAGTTCATGACGCCGAGCACACCCCATACCAGGTTGAGCCCCGCGGCGGAAAAGAACAACAAGAAGCCCAAGCCCAAGCCCGCGAAGAGTTGGTCAAGAAAAGTAGCGAGGCTCACAGTCCCCACAACTTATAAGGGCCCTCCCACCCGCCTCTCCCCGCCACCGCCACTACCCGACTCGTTCGATCAGCCGCGACCTGCCGGGGAGACGAGCGCCCCCCCGGCGAGCCGGAAGACTCAGCAGGTGAAGTACTTGTTGGTATCTACCAGCTCTATCGGTGAGAAGTGCGCAAACGGCAGTTCTTTCGTAGCCGCCACAACCGGCCCCATCGCAATCGGAACGGCCGTGAGGTTGTTGCACGCATGGATCTTCTCGCTCCCCTGCACCATCTGCACCGTTCCCCCCTCAAGCGCACTACGCACCGCGGACGGTTCGGTTGATTTGGCCTGGTCGATCCCCTGAGCGATCATCTCGATCTGGTTGAACCCGTCGCCGGCAGCGCCGCTATTGGCCACTTCGGTCCCCAGCGGGTCGAGCTTCTTGGAGAGCGGCGTGTCATAGATCGACGCCGAGGGATAGTAGGTGTACCCAAGGGCCCCAACCGGCGGCTTTGGCATCGGATCAATCGTGCCGTAGTCGAGAATCCCAAACAGCTGGGTCGCTTTGAAGAGACCCAACGGGAAAGCCTGCTTGACGAACGTGATCGTGTCTTCGGCGATCACAGTGCTGTAGGTCACGTCGGGTTTCTCGGCGACCAGCTTGTTGATGTAGGAGCTGTAACTCGACGCTCCCGAAGGCACATATTCCTGGCTGACTATCTTCTGCGGGCTGCCCTTCATCCCCTTGCGGAAGGCCGCCGTCACTTCATACCCGTAGCTGTAGTCCTCGCTGATCACCGCCACCGTTTTCCACTGCGGATGTGCACGTACGAAGGAAGCCGCGTTGGCACCCTCGACGTCGGCGGTTGGGATCGTCCCGAACACATACCCCCCACCCTTGAAGACGGTCGGATCGGCTACGCCGACGCTGTACACCACGTGGCTCGGGTTAGCCACCAACCGCGCCACGCTCTTGCCCACTGCGCTCGTGCATGTCCCGGCGAGGAAGCCAACGTGTTCGCTCAACACCAAGTCACGCGCCTGGCTGACACCCACACTGGGTTCGGCCTTGTCGTCGCGCACCAGCAGTTGCAGCGGATGCCCGTCCGCCCCACCTTCCGCGTTGATCGTCTTCACGGCCTGCTGCGCACCCTTTACGTAGTCTTGGGAGAACGACCCGCAGAAGCCCGTCAGCGACGCCAGATAACCCACCTTCACGGGCGCCCCGGCGGCGACCGTCGATCCCTTGCTTTTGGAAGACCCACATCCCGCGCCCACCAGCGCCAGCGTGGCGACCAAACCGCACGCGAGCGCCCTGCGAGGGGTTGCCGCATTTTTGCCAACCATCATCGTCACTCCTCCTCCATCGAACCACCGATGCACTTCGGATGATCGGGCGAGAATACAGTTCCTTCGGGCGCTTTCGAAAGATCGAGAAAACCCGTTTTTGCGAGCTCCCCGTACACGGGCGGGACGATCGCTGAACTCTCCGCACCGCCAGCAGCTCGCAGAGCCCAATATGGGTCGGCCAGTAGGGGGCGGCCCACCGACACAAGCGACGCCCCGTACTCGTCGAAGAGCGCGCTCGCACCCGCCGCGTCAACCACATCGCCTCCCAGCGCCAGCGGAACACTTGGCGACACTGCCCTAAACGCCACCGCGAACGCGAGCGTCTCGGCCACGCCTGCACGTCGTCCCCCGAATAGCGGAGTACCACCGGTGACATCGATGAGATCCGCACCCGCCTTCACGCAGTCGAGCGCGATATCCACCGCCTCCTCAATCGACAAACCGTCGAGCTCACCATCGCCGGCGGGCAGCCGCACAAACAGTGGCCTACCAGCCGGCCACTGCGCCCGTACCGCCGATACCACCTCCAACAGCAACCTACGGCGCTGGTAGGGGCTGACGCCGTAGGCGTCATCTCTCAAATTTGTAAGTGGAGAAAGGAACTGGTGCAGCAGATACCCGTGAGCCGCATGCACCTCCACCACATCGCACCCGGCCTCCAGGGCAAGTCGCGCCGACGCCGCAAACGCTCCTACCACGTCGGCGAGCGCAGCCTGCGAGGCTTCGCCCGGAGTGACCCATCCTGGGCCGAATCCCACCGGCGATGGCCCCACGGTTCCATCGCCTCCGTGCGTGTCTGCGAGCGCCTTGCGCCCAGCGTGGGCCAACTGCACTCCCACCGCCGCGCCCTGTGCGCGACAGAAAGAGACAGTTCGGCGCAACTGCTCGGCTTGACCCACGTCGTAGAGCCCCAACGCGGAGCGCGAGGTGCGAGCGAGCGGCGACACGGCGGTGTCCTCCACCATCACGAGCCCGCACCCACCCACAGCGCGCGAGCCGTAGTGGACGAGGTGCCAGTCGCCCATGCGCCCGTCCTCGCCGGCCGCGCGCTGGCTCATCGGGGACATCATGATGCGGTTGGGAATCGTGAGATCGCCCAGTTCGAGCGGATCGAGAAGGTTGGTCACCTGAACTCCGGCATTATTTCCCGCGCGAACTGCTCCATCGAGCGCATCACCTGCTCGTGGGGTTGGCCCACGTTGTGCCATGCGGAGAACACGTCGACGCCGAGCTTCGCGTAAGCGGCGACCTTCTCGCGCACCTCCTCCACCCGGCCATAGGCGATGTTCTCGTGCATCTCCTGAAGCCCCGGCTCGTCCTGCTTGACAGGCTCCTCCACCACGTAGTTACCCTGCTTCACCCGCTCGGTGCCCTCGAGTTGCTGGTCGATGATGCGATGGTTCATCAACACATACCGCAACACCTCCTGCGTCTCGGCCCTCTCGCCTACGCAGGTCATGCGATTGACAGCGAACTTCGCGCTCTCCCGCGGCCTACCGAGCTCGCCCATCGCACGCTCGAACGCCCCGTACACATTTTCCACGTGAGAAAACGGCTCACGGAAAGGGGCGAAGATGAAGTTGGAATCGAAACCCAACTTCACCGCCCATTCCATCGACCGCGCCGACAGCGCCGCCACCCATAGTGGCGGATGAGGCTGTTGCAAGGACGGCGGCAGCACCGTGGCGTTTGGGTAGGAGAAGAAACGGCCCTCGTGAGCGAGCGCCTCACCAGCTCGCCAGTGGTCGACCATGATGTGAAGGTGCTCGGCAAACATCTCCCGACTGTCGGCTTCCGGTAGCTCGGCCTGAAACTGACGCATTTGGTAGGGAGAAGCGCCACGGCCCGCCGCCACGTCGAAGCGCCCCCCGCTCAGCTGGTCGATTTGCGCGATCGCTCCGGCAAGCCGTAGAGGATGGTGAAACGGCAGCACGAATACCGCCACCCCGATACGAATGCGCTTCGTGCGCTGCGCGATCATCGCCGCCAGCTGCAATGGGTCGGGTGCCGCGAGGAAGCTCACGAGGTTCTGTTCGGCTAGCCAAATGCCGTCATACCCGAGCCGCTCGGCCTGCACCGCCTGCTCGAGCATCTCCTCGTAGAGCACACCAACAGGCTTACTCCGATCCCACCACTGCCCGGGCAGGAACATATAGAAGTCCATCAAATCCCGATCTTATAGAGGTGTTCAGGGGTGAAGTTACTCACACCACCACGCAACTCCTCGCTGGCGCTGTATACAAGCTTGCCGCCCACGATCGTGTGCGCAGCCTCGAGTTGCTCGAAATCCTCGTCTGACACGCCATCCATGGCCTGTCCCAACACCACGACGTCGGCGAGCTTGCCCGCCTGCAGCGTCCCGCGCGAGCGCTCCCAGAAACCAACGTGAGCGGCGTTACGCGTATACATCTCAAGCGCCTGCTCCCGTGCGATGCGCTCGTGGGGGGCGATCGTGGCGCCGGTGAAAGTGTGGCGGGTCATAGCGCACCACATGTTGTGAAAAGGGTTTAGCAACCGTGGGTCCCCACCTGTGGTGTCGGATGTTCCCGGCACCGGTATCCCCGATTCGAGCATCGTGCGCAGGGGCACACAATCTCCGCCGCGCCTACTCCCGAGCGAGCGCGGCCAGAACTCGCCGTAGTTGTAAATGAACCCGAGGTTCGGCACGGGGAGTACCCCAAGCCGCTTACACCAAGCGCTCCGGAAAGCGTTCCACGCGGTGTTGCCCCCATGCTCGATCCGTGGCCGCAGGTCCTGCTCCGCACGCACCCCAGCCAGCTCGAATGCGGCAAGCGAAATGTCCTGCGCGAGGTCCCCCGCCGCGTGCAGCGCCACCTGCGCGCCAGCCGCGTGGGCGTCGCGAATATGAGATGTCAGCTCCTCCAGTTCGAAGCACAACGCACCGCGCTGTCCCGGCGCATCCAAGTACTCGTCATAGAAGGCGGCGGTGTGGGCGGACGTGCCACCGTCCACGAACAGCTTCACTCCGCCCCCTTCAAACCAATCCTCGAGCAGCGGGATGTCGGCGATGGCACCCGAGGCCACCTCCGCCACCGTTCCCGCCAACGGCACCCAACCAAAGCCACGAACACGCAAGGGCACCTTGCGACTCTCCACGGCTCCCGCCAACAGGCGCATCACTTGCGGGGAGTCCCAGATCTCCTGGATAGATGTAACCCCGTTTGAGAGGTAATGACCCCACGCAACCTCCGCGATCGAGTCCGCAAGCTCAGGTTCGGTGGGCTCGGGGATGGGGAAGTGGTCGAACATCTCCGCGAGCACACCCGTGGGCTCTCCGTTCCCATCGCGCTCTATGCGAGCGCTCGGCGGCTCGGGCGTGTGGCGATCGATTCCCGCAAGCTCAAGCGCGCAACGATTCACCACGAGGTGGTGAATGCTCGAGCGGTACACGATCGGCCGGTCCGCCGATACAGCCGTCAACTCCTCCGGCGTGGGAAAGCGGCGCTCCGTGAGCAACTCGTCTTGAAAGGTGGTGCCCTGCAGCAACACCCACGTCCCGGGCGCCACAGCCCGGGCGCGCTCTCCCGCGCGGTGGAGAATGTCGGCCACCGACCGCACAGGCGGCGTGCGACAGTCCACAGCACCCGCCATCGAGCGAGCCACGTGACCAAAGTGTCCGTGCGCGTCTATCAACCCTGGGAGCACAGTGGCCCCCCGCGCGTCCACCACCACAGTTTTGGCGCCAAGCAAAGAGTTCAGATCCCTCTCCGCGCCCACCGCTACGATGCGCCCACCGCGCGCGGCAACCGCTCCTGCGCGGGGAGCGGAGGGGTCCATCGTGCGCACGTCGCCCCCCACCACCATGATGTCGGCCGGCTCACTCATCGACACACACTCCTTGGGTATCTGAACATTCAGTTCTGAGTATTTCCAACTTCAACGCCATAACCCTGAATCGGGAATAGTTCGAACATTGGTGCGGAAAACCCCGTGAGGGGGGTCAAAAACGGCACTAACACTGCGGATTTGGCCATCCTCGAGCTCCGGGAGGGAAGGCAAGGCCGAGACGCCTTTGCTTGAGTCGGCGAGCCGAACAGCTGCAAAGACCTCCACAATGCGGGCTAAAACGCAGTTCTCGATTGAGATCGTCTGCATTCCCAAGTATGATGACTGTTCAATAGAGGTGCACCAAGTAGAGGCACCTCCGGCACTACGGATAGGGGCCATAGCACAGATGCCAAGAGTAAGTTCGAATTCCAAGTCCGGCCAAGAGGGCGAGTGGTCGATACCCAGCCTTCGCGAGCCACGTTACTCCCAGTCGCTCGAGCGCGGTCTTGCGATCCTCGGCTGCTTCTCTCCCGAGCGTCCCGTGCTCGGCATCGCCGACATAGCCGACGACCTCGGCATGAGCCGCTCCACCACACACCGCTACGTCATCACACTGGTGGCCCTCGGCTTCCTCGAGCAGGGCGCCTCGCGCAAGTACCGTCTCGGGCTACGCGTCACCGACCTCGGTATGTCCGCGCTCAACTCGACCGGCCTGCGCGAGCACTCGCGTCCCTACCTGGAAGAGCTCCGCCAGCGCACGTCCTACACGGTTAACCTCTCGGTGCTCGACGGTCCGGAGATTCTCTATGTCGACCGCGCCCGCAGCTTCCGTCGCGGACAGAACAAGATCGACATGAACCTTCGTCCCGGTTCGCGCCTTCCCGCCTACTGCACTTCGATGGGCAAGGTCCTGCTCGCCAACCTACCCGAGTCCGAGCAGCGCGAGCTGATCGGCGACATGACCCTCACACGCCGCGGTCCGAACTCGATCACGAGCAAGAAGGCGTTGCGCACCGAACTCGAACACGTCCTCGAGGAGGGCATGGCGGTCAACGACGAAGAGCTCGCACAAGGCCTTCACTCCATCTCCGCGCCTGTACGCACCGAGTCACGTGAGGTTGTGGCAGCCGTGAACATTGCCGCCCACAGCTCGATGATCTCACTCGAGGAGCTGGTTGATGCGCTTGGCCCCCACCTCGTTGCCACCGCCGACAACATCTCGGCACGGCTCGGCTACCGCCGCGACGACGAGAAAAGCTAGTCCCCTGAGACAAGCGGCAGTCGTACTCTGCGGATTTGCGTTCGCCGTAGGCATCACAGCCTGCGGCGAAACGACGTCCACGAGCAAATTCACTGGCGAAAGCCACAACGTCGCGCAAACGCTCTCCGACTTCCAGAGCAACGTCACCGCACGCGAACAGAAGAAGCTGTGTGAAAACGATCTGGCCGCCTCAGTGACCAAGCGCTTGGAGAGCGCAGGCGGATGTCAGGCGGTGCTGAAGAAACAGCTCGTGCAGCTCGACTCGACGAACCTCACGATCGAATCCGTGTCGGTGAATGGCGCCACGGCCACGGCGAAGGTGAAGAGCACCTATTCTGGCAAGAGCCGCATCACGACCGTCTCATTGGTCAAGGAAGGCTCGCGCTGGAAGATCGCGAGCACTCAGCAGTAACCGCTACGTCAGTGTTCGGCCGTACTGGCGCTCGTAGTACTCGCGGTAGTCACCCGAGCGGATCGGCTCCCACCACCAGGGATTGTCGCGATACCACGCGACGGTTTCCTCCAGGCCCTCGCTGAATCGCACGCGCGGCTCCCAGCCAAGCGCTCTGACCTTCGCCGATGAGAGTGAGTAGCGGCGGTCGTGCCCGGGACGGTCGGTCACATGCTCGATCTGCGACGCGTTAGCGCCCGTGAGCTCGATGATGCGGGTGACAACCTCGATATTGGGACACTCATCGGGGCCCCCGGCGTTGTACACCTCTCCCGGATGCCCGTGTTCAAGCACGTGCCCAATAGCGCGACCGAAGTCGGTGGCGTGTATCCAGTTACGCACCTGCATCCCATCGCCGTACACGGGTAGAGAGTCGCCGTGAAGGGCGTTCAACACCATCAGTGGGATCAGCTTCTCCGGATATTGGTAGGGACCGTAGTTGTTCGATCCGCGGCAAATCGTCGCCGGCAAACCGTAAGTGTGGAAGTAGCTCTCAACTAGCAGATCCGCGCCCGTCTTAGTGGCCGAGTAAGGCGAGGAGGGACGCAGTGGAGACTCCTCAGTGAAGGAACCATCCTCGATCGAGCCGTAAACCTCATCGGTGGACACCTGGACATAACGTAGGCCGCGGTCGCGAGCCGCCTCCAACAGCACATAGGTACCAAGACCGTGTGTCCTGACAAACGCATCGGGTTCAGCGATCGAACGGTCTACGTGAGTCTCGGCCGCGAAGTTCACGATCGCTTCGCAGCCCTCAAGGGCCGAGGCTACGGCCTGCGGGTCCTCGATGGCGCCATGCACGAAACGAAAGCCGGGGTCCTCTGCGAAGTCGTGGAAGTTCTCGGTCCTCCCCGCATAGGTGAGCTTGTCGAGCACCACCACCTCATCGCCGCTCTCGCGCAGACGCAAGCGCGTGAAATTGGAACCGATGAACCCGGCGCCACCGCAAACGAGAAGCTTCATGTGCGCATCATGCCATTCCTGGCCGCCAGATATCCGCCGAGGCCGTCACGCCAGTCTGGCATCGGAATCACATCGGGGCGCTCGGATTCCAGCGCCGACCACGCGGGGCGTGGGGCGGGACGGGCCATCTCAGCGCTGGTGGCAACCTCAACGCGGCAGTTGACCTCGGCTTGGCGGAATATCTCCTTGGCAAAGCCGTTCCACGAAACGTACCCACCACCCGCAAGGTGTACGAGTCCGCGTACCTCACGTTCGATCAAGCCGAGCAAGGCGGGTGCGAGATGGCCCGTCCAGGTTGGACACCCCACCTGATCGTCCACCACACGAACCTCGTCGCGGTCGGCGGCGAGATCGAGCATCGTGCGCGCGAAGTTGCGCCCATCCACGCCGAACAGCCATGAGCTGCGAGCCACCGTGTGCAAAGGCGACGCTTGCAATACGAGGCGCTCGCCGTCGAGCTTGGTTTGCCCGTACACCGACTGTGGCGCGGTGGGGTCTGACTCGACATAAGGCCGTCGCTTGCCCTCCCCGTCGAGCGGAGCCTCCCCATTGAACACGTAGTCAGTGGAGACGTGCACGAGCTGGATTCCCGCGGTGGCCGCGGCGCGGGCGAGGTTGCCGGCGCCGAGCGCATTCGCCGTCCGCGCTCCCTCTGGATCGCTTTGGGCGCCGTCCACATCAGTCCAGGCGGCGCAGTTCACAACTGCGTCCGCCCCGGCTGCGGCGAGCGCCGCCGTAACGGCCTCCTCCTCGCCGATGTCAAGTTGGGCGTGCGTGAGCGGCACAAGCTCGTGCCCGCCGCGCTCGCCCGCATGGATGATGTCGGCGCCGAGCATCCCCCCGGCGCCCGTGACGAGCAGCCTCAAAGGATCGAGATGTCCGAGTTGTCGCCCACCATGAAGCGATAAGCCCGCGGCTGGCGGTCGCCACGGCGAACGGTTACGTTGCGGCCGAGCAGCGAGGACTCCATGCGTCCGTCGAGGTCGCACACCGAGGATCCCTCGAGCAGAATCGAGTGCTCCACCTCCGAGCTCGTGATCTGGCAGTTCTTGCCGATTGCCGTGTAGGGCCCTATGTAACTGTCGCGCAACACCGCCCCAGCTCCCACAATCGCCGGACCGCGCACCGTAGAGCGCTCCAAACGCGCCCCCGCCTCGATCACCACGCGCCCGTCCACCTGGGAGTCGATCAGCTCCCCCTCGACACGCTCGGTCAAGTTGTCGAGGATCAAACGGTTCGCCTCCAGCATGTCATCGAGGCGGCCCGTGTCCTTCCACCAGCCACGCACGATGTGAGGCTCCACGCGCAAACCCGAATCCACCAGGTGCTGGATCGCGTCTGTTATCTCGAGCTCGCCGCGCGGAGATGGCTCGATCGCCCGAGCTGCGTCGTGAATTTGGGCGGTGAACATATAAACCCCCACGAGCGCCAGGTCTGTCGCCGGTTGTGCGGGCTTCTCCACCAACTTTCGAACACTCCCCACCTCGCCGGGTCCGGCCTCGGCTAGCTCGGCGACGCCGTAGTTCTGCGGGTCGGGCACCGGCGTCAGCAGGATGAGGGCCTCCGGCTCGTGCTCACGGAAGGCCGACACGAGATCTGAGATACCGCCCTGCAGGAGGTTGTCGCCCAGATACATCACGAACGGGCTCTTACCGAGAAATGGCTCGGCGGTGAGCACGGCGTGAGCGAGGCCCAGCGGCTCGTCCTGAACGATGTACTCGATGCGCACACCAAAGGCCGAACCATCGCCGGCGACCTCGCGGATCTCATCGCCAGTCTCCGGCGCAATGATGATCCCCACCTCATCCACACCGGCGGCCGCCATCGCCTCGATCCCGTAAAACAGCACGGGCTTGTTCGCCACAGGTACCAGTTGCTTGGCACTCGTGTGGGTGATCGGGCGCAAACGCGTGCCCTTACCCCCGGAGAGGATCAGTCCCTTCAATGGCTCCATCCGGCGCGAAGCCTACCTATCGCGCGCCACACCGAACGCCCGATGCGGGCAGCGGCGTCAATAGAGGCCCCCGAGCTTACGGTGATCCCAGCTCGTGCGGCGCAGCTCGACGAACTCCAGACCCACCCGCTTGACGGCCTGCTTGTCCACCATCGCCGCCACCTCGGGGGCCAGGGCGTCGACGGGGGGCTCGCCACGAGGGGCGGCATAGCGCCTGAATATCTCCTGTCCCAAAGCGCTCACGATCTCAACCTCGCGATGGACGTGAACGTCGCACTCGAACATAACTCCGCGCAACTCCTGATACTCCTCGCCTGCCTCGACTTGCAGCGTCGCCCGGGGATCGCGCTCGAGGTTACGGACCTTTTGAGACGAGCCGTAGGTCCATGCCCAGATCCGCGGACCTTGACCTTGCGCGGGCTCACGCAACACATACCAGAGCGGCATCAGGTGCGGCCACCCCCGCGGTCCGGCGGTGGCGCACGTCACCGTGCGCTCTTCGGCGAGGAATGAGGCCGCCTCGGTCTCGCTCATCTTGATGAGATCGCGCCTACTCACGCGCGCCCCTCGATCGGTTCATGCCTGCTCCCGCTCTCAGTGGATCGATTCGTGCCTGCTCACGAAACGCCGGCCGGTGAAGGGCGATCCACGTGCAGCCGTCGCGCCGCGGCGAGCACCGCCTCACGCGCGTCCTCGGGCTCGATCACGGCCGCGTCGCCGGCCTCCTTGAGCACCTCTCGCACCAGCCAGTCGACACCGGCGAAGCTCAGTTCCACCACGATCGAGCCATCGGCAAGCTCCTCGCTCACACGCCGCTGCTCACGCGCCCAACGTGCCCGCTCGGGCGAGATCCATAGTCGTGCGGTGCGCGAAGCCTCGACCTCGCCAGTACGCAACCAACCATCAACCTCGGCGGCGGGGTCGACCTCCGGACGGGCCTGGAACGTCTCGTCGGTGACATGCGCGCGCCTGATCCGGTCGAGGCGGAAGTGGCGCATCTCGTGCTTGTGCGGATCGAAGGACGCGACGTACCAACCCTCGCGCCCGTTGGTTAGCGCGTAGGGCTCCACACGCCTGAGCGAGAACTCGTCCTCGTTCTCCTTGTAATAGTCGAGCTCCACGAGCCGGTGCTCGACTATCGCGCGCGACACCGTCCTTGCGACCTCCGAATCGTCGCTCGTGGCGTGCGCCACCTGCAGACCCTGCTCCATCGGGTCCTCGCCAAGGGCCACCACGATCTTCTCGCGCGCGCTGGCGAGCGAGCCCTCGGGGATGTGCTCGCCGATCAGGTCGATCGCAGCCACAAGTGCCTTGGCCTCCACCGGCAACAGCCTGGCCGGGCGGTCGAAGTTGTCGCTGTAGGGCTCAGGATCGACGTCGATCTCGCCCTCCTCCTCGAGGATTTCCGCGTACAGCACGTATGACCCACCGCCGAAGTTCACGACGTTCAGCACGTTTATGTCCTCACGCAACTCCTCGTCGGTGAGCTGCAACTGCTCGCACAACGCCGCCATGTTCACACGCTCGTTGCGCCTACCTCCGCGGATGAGGATGCTCGCGAGCGTCACAAGTCGCGCGAAGCGCTCGGGACGAATCGCGGCGTCGGGATTGACCTCACGCTCGGCCGCCCCCGCCCTGCGCCCCGCCCGCGCGGTGGCGCCTGTACTCGCCGGCTCATCCATGGGCGCCACCACATCGGCAAGCTCGAGCGTCTCGGAGTGGAGCTCCTCGACGGTCGCCAAACGCCGGCCGAGTTCCTCGACCAGCTCGGGGGGTCCGAGCAGGCGCGCCTGCTCGCCCAGGCCAAGTACCCAGGAGACGATCATGCGGTCGCTCGAGTAGCTGGTCCGCAGTATGCGGTCGCCCTCGCCCCCACGATCGTCGGCTGGGACGATCTCCCCGTAGCGGCCGAAGTGGCGTTCTATCTGCCAAGCGATACGCTCGGATATCAGCACCTCGGCGACACCCACCTCATCGCCGAGTTGCCACTCGGCGCGATTCGCGTACGCGCGTGGATCGAAGTCGGCGGGCCTACGGAAGTCGTGCTCGGCCTTGGTGGCGTAGGACACCTTGCCGCGGATGCGTGTGAGCCGGAACACACGGACCGCTTCACGCTCGTGGGCATACCCAAGCAGGTAGAACTCGCCCCCTTGGAAGAGCAGGTGGTAGGGGTCGACCTTACGAGCACCCACCTCGTCGCGTGCCATCGTGTAGTAGTCGAACGTGATCGTCTTGTTGCGGAAGATGGCGGTCTCGATCTTGGCGAGCCTCACAGACAGTTCGTGACCGCCAGCCGAGGCGGTGATCCCCAAGGCCACCGACTGCTGCTCGGGAGCGCGCAACGGGCTGGGGCGACCCCAAGTGATCTGTTGCAAAGCGAGTCGTAGGGGCTCGGCGTAGGCGAATTCCCCATCCAATAGATGCAGCGCTGTTTGCAGCGCCGCCAGCTCTTCGTCTGAGAACTCGATCGCGGGCAGATGGAAGTTCTCGGGACGCAGCGAATAGTTCTCCTGCTCGGCGGCGCCGTCGGCGGGACGATCGACGGTGAGCTGGATACGCAGCGACTCGAGCTCGGAACGGTCTGCATAGAAACGGCGCGCAAACGCGTCCTCGTTCATGCCGCTGTACCCCTCCACGTCGCGCCGTATCTCAAGCGCCGTCACCGGCCGTCGCTCGGCCATCAGGTATGAGATCAGCGACAGCTGGCGGATCAGCTTCTCTGTGTCCTTGGCCATCAGGATTGAACGATAGAACCCTGCGGCGAGACGTATTCGCGCGGACGGCCCCCCGCTCGCTATTTGCGGCTTTTACGGGTGACTCTTACGCAGCTTCGCGCGCGGGCTCGTCGGCCCGCCGCGACGCCTCGCCGGCGCCGAACCACGCGCCCGATCCAATCGCGCGGTCGAAATTCGACCAGCGCGCGCCGGGGGCGAGCTCCTTCTCGATGCGGTCGAAGCTGCCCAGGCGCCCGCCGAGGTTGTCGATCATGTGCACGAGCGTGGCCTCGCGCGTGCAGGGAACCACGGGGCTGCCGTGCTCGAGCGAACCGTGGTGGGAGAGAATGATGTGGAGCACCGCCCAAGCGAGCTCCTCGGGGAAACCGTCGATGTCTTCGATCGTGCGTCTTATGCGGTAGTACCCGAGCGGGATCTCGCCGTGCAAGCGACCGAGGTCGGTGAGATCGATGCTCTGAGGATCATCGGTGTAGGCGTCGAGCTTTCCGATGTCGTGAAGTAGCGCGCCCGTCACCGCCACGTCGCGGTCGATGCCGGGGAAAGTCGCCGATATCGCGCTCACGCCCTGGGCCACGCCGAGACAGTGCTCGAGCAGCCCGTGGCAGTAAGCCTGGTGGTAGTACTTGGCCGCCGGAGCCACGCGGTAGCCGGCCCAAAGAGACGAGTGCTCCCCGAACACGCGGTCGAGCAGTGCGGTGAGATGATGGTTTCGCACGGTCGCGAGCAACTCGCGCAGATCGGCCTCCATCTGCTCGGCAGAACGAATCGGGCCATCGATGAGGTCGGCCAACGAATAACTCTCGGGTTCGGCCACCGCGAGCGAGCGAAGGTTTATCTGTGGGCCAAAGCGTGGATGGACGGTGTAACGGCCACACACCCGTACCGCTGCTCCGAGGGGCGCCGCCCGCTCAGTGTCGGCGATGTCCTCCCACACCATCGCCACGATGGCACCGGTGCGGTCGCCCAGTTGCAGGCGCAAATAGTCGCCACCGTCCCTGCGGGAGCGGCGCTCACTAGCGCGCACCAGCAAGACCTGGTCTATGTCTGTGCCATCTGAGAGCTCATTAACGAGCATGGTTTGAAGGTAGAGACGGGGGCGGACGGCATGCGGCCGATCCCGGACACCGATGGTCCTTAATGTCTAATGATGCGCTTTAGATTTGGCCACTTGAACTATGGACGTTTTTACTTGCCTCACATAACCTGTCCAGTTGTGTAGGACGCAGTTTCAAGTCTTGTGTAGCGCACAGTTTCAAGTTTGGTGTAGAGACTGTTTTCCACGGAGGGTCGCCTCCACGACCATGGAGATCGGGACGATGACCACGAACAACACAGGCAGAATCAGAGTGATCAGCTGGAACGTAAACGGGATTCGCGCACGCATGCCACGCTTGGCCGAAATGCTTCGCAGGGAGCGCCCGGACATGGTGTGCCTGCAAGAGACACGCTGCCCGTTCCGCCACTTCCCCCACGAGCGCCTCGGCCAGCTCGGCTACCGCGCACAGCACAGCCCGGGCCGTCGCAACGGGGGCGTGGCGATACTTGTGCGCTCCGACCATCGGGTGACGCACCGTTGCATGTCACTCGACAGCCGCCACGACCTTGCGGCGGGGCGCTGGCTTGAGACAACCTGTGCCGGTTTGACTATCGGCTCGGTGTACGTACCGGCGGGGCCGACGCGCGATGAACTGGATGACTCGGGCAAGCTCGCCTTCCTCGAGGCCGTCGCCAACCAGGCATGCCGCGACCACTACCACCCACTATTGATCGCCGGGGACTTCAACGTCGCGCCATCCGATCGCGACGTGTATGAGCCCACGTGGCTTGAGGGCTCCTACCACACCGCCGCCGCCGAGCGCGAGGATCTGCGCCAGATCCTGCGCGAGGGCGAGCTCGTGGACGTTTATCGCCACCTGCATCCCGAGGACCGTGGCTATACGTGCTGGGATCAGCGCGAGGGTCACTACGCCAGGGACTACGGCCTACGTATCGATCTCGCTCTGGCGAGCAGTCGCCTCGCCGAGCACATCGCCCGCTGCGAGGTCAAGCACGCCTACCGGCAGGGACGCCGGCCATCCAACCACGCGCCGCTCGAAATCGAACTCGAGGGCCTTCAACACTGTGACGACTGTGAGGAGAGCGCAATTGCAGCCTAGAGCGATGATCCACGGCAGGACCTCGACAGGCCACGACGCGACAGGCAACGGAGCGGCGATAGGCCGGGGCAAGGACGCCGCTGGCCACAGGAGAAGCGCGGCAGGACGTGAGTGGACGGCAACCCTGGCGCTCGTCGCCCACTACCACCGCGAACTGAGGCTCAGCCGTATAGCTCTCTCACCGGGTAGGAGGCTGGGGGGCGATCACCCTCCGACGCTCCCCGCCTCCACCCCCTTCAACGATTTCGCCACCGCGGCGGCGGCCGTGGCATAGCCACCCGAACCTGCAGGCCAACCGGGCCCACCGCTGAGGAGGTGGCGGGCTCCTATGGCTCCAAACGGTTGGGACCCCGATAGAGAAACGTGACCTCACGGACATTGTCTTGACCCAACATCTGCATCAGAAGCCGCGTAAGACCGAAGCCAAAGCCGCCGTGCGGGGGAGCGCCGTAGCGGAAGAAGTCGAGGTAGTACTGGATCGGCTCGATCTCCACGTCCTTCTCACGCGCCTGGGCGAGGAGCTGCTCGTAGCGGTGCTCGCGCTGGGCCCCAGTGGTGAGCTCGATCCCGCGCCAGAGCAGGTCGAAGCTCTTGGTGAGGGTTGGTTGATCCTCATGGCGCATGTGGTAGAAGGGCCGCACCGATGTGGGGTAGTCGGTGACGAACACGAACTCGCTGCCTGACTGCTCGGCAACGATCGCCGACAGTGCCCGCTCGCTCGGAGGGTCGAGATCGTGGCCGGCACCCGGCACCTCATGGCCGTGCCCGAGGAGCAGGGCCTTCGCGTCGGCGAGCGTCATGCGCGGAAAGGGCAGCGTGGGAGCCTTGACCATGGTGTCAAAGGTCTGGGAGATCTGCTCGCCGTGGGTCGCGGCAACCGTCCCCAGTACGTGCGCCAACCAGCGCTCCTCGAAGGCCATCACGTCCTCGTGGGAGTCGATCCATGAGATCTCAACATCCACACTCGTGAACTCGGTGTCGTGGCGTGAAGTGAACGATGGGTTGGCACGAAACACGGGCCCGACCTCGAACACCTTGCCAAAGCCGCCCGCCATCGCCATCTGCTTGTAGAACTGGGGCGACTGAGCGAGGTAGGCGGTACGTTCGAAGTACTCCATCTTGAACAGCTCCGCGCCCGACTCGCTGGCTGAACCCATCGTCTTGGGTGTGTGAATCTCGATGAAGCCTTGCTCGCGCCAGTACTCGCGCATCGCCCGCTCGACCGTGGTTTGTACCTCGAAGATCAGGCGCCTGTCGGGCCTGCGCAGGTCGAGATAGCGCCAATCTATTCGCTTATCGAGCGCCGACTCAGCCGTCACCGGCAGTTCGGGCTCCGCGGGCGACTCGACGGTGAGAGACGCGAGGCGGATCTCGAGGCCTCCGAGCTTCACGCGCTCATCCGCCACCACGAGTCCAGTCACGGTCACGGCCGACTCGGGGGTGAGTGCCGAGATCGTCTCGTTGAGCTCGCTCGGGGGGTCGTCCTTGTCGAGTATCAGTTGAGCGAGGCCGGTTTCATCGCGCAACACCACGAACTGCATGCGCTTCTGGTCGCGCACCGCCTGCACCCACCCGCGCAGTTGCACCGTCTCATCGAGATGTGATTTGAGATCGGCTACAAGGGTGCGGAGCACGGGACGGGCAATGCTATTGCAGCGCGATGCCCACCGGTCGTTCGACCGGTTGCGCCTCCTCGGGCGTTTCGCGAGAATCGCGCTCGGAGCAGTGGGTGGGGCAGTACACGCCCCGGACGCCACCGTCGGCCAGACCGTAGGCAAGCCACACGCCCGAGCGCCAAGAGAAGTAGAAGAAGCCCTCCTCGGTCCCTTTGAGCTGCATCTCGCGATGCCATGCCTTCACCACCACGCTCATAGGTATACGCGAACGACAGGAGCGGTCGTAGTGGGGAAAGCCACTCCACACGCACCTCAGCGGCTCCTCGACCTCCAGCCGCCCAGCCGCGATCGGCGTGACGGGATCGGCCGGCATGGTTTGCGGTTGGTGGTGATTGTGTCTCTGTGGCTGCATCTTCGAGGTCGTGCGGCCCGACTGCCCGATTCGGACGACCCCTCGTCGTCCGGTTGGCCCTACGTGTTTCCTACCCTCCTACGGCAAATCGTAAAGAAGGGATGCGTCAACTTGCCAACATTCGACATACGTTCTAGACGTATGTGCGAGCAATTCGAGTATGTCCAGAGTTTGAGGATGTGGGTGGCGAGCAACCTGAGCGCAACGTTCTCTTCGAAAACGGGTGACCCGCGCGTGCGCGCGGAGTCAGCTCTACTTCGCGCGCGCGCAAGTCACCCCCCAAAGTAACTATCCGTGCGCGGTAGGCGTGCGCGATCTCATCCCAGCCATAACGCTCGGCCGCGGCGCACGCGGCGACCCGCCGGGATTGCTTCATAATTACAATCGATGCTGATACTTGCGCGTCGTCCCGCGCGCAAGGCACGAGGTCTCTCCCCCAAAAAGACGACGACCCTCCCAAAGAGACCACTCACTCAGAGGAATAGCTCACCGACGAAGGGACAGCCGATGACCGACACCGAGCCTGCCTACCACCTCTTCCTCGACTCCGATGAGGCCCCCGTGCTGGGCCACGCGTTGCGGCTGCTCATCTCAGACGAGGCCCACGAGCCCCTCATCCGCGGCCTCGCACGCGAAGTCCTTGCGAGCCTCGACGCCACCCCTGAGCCAAACGGGAACGTCACCGTCCCGCTCACCCCTGCGCAGATGAAGATCTCCCACACCGCCGCCCGGCTGCTGCTCGACGATCTGCAACGCGAGCAGGCCGATGAACGCGACATCCTGCGGCGGGTACTCGACAAGCTTCCCGACGAGCACACCATCCGCGCGATCGAGTTGGGGTAGCGCATCCCGTCACTTTCCGGCCGCGTGCGTTTCGTTACATCGCACACAAAAAATCTGGCCCTTACGCTGCTATGGTGCTTGCCATCAGCGGGGCGCTACGCCCCGGTCAAACGTAGTGCCAGCGCTCGTAGCCTTTGCTCATAGCAATCTCCGCGTTCGCAGCACATACACACGCAGGAGGTAAGAGAAATGGCTACAGGAACCGTGAAGTGGTTCAGCGATGACAAGGGTTTCGGGTTCATCACCCCCGATGACCAGTCCAAGGACCTGTTCGTCCACCACACCGGCATCGCCGGCGACGGCTACCGCTCGCTCGCCGAAGGAGCGAAGGTCACCTATGACGCCGAAGCCGGCGACAAGGGACCCAAGGCAGTAAACGTCCAGGTCGCGTAATTCGCGCGCGCTGAAGTAACCCGGGCGCTCTAACGGGCGCCCGGGATCAGTCGCGCGCGGCGGCGGGTTGACTCCCGCGCGGCACTCACCAGGTGTCTACGTTGGGGCGTCGCTTGGACACCCTCTCGCGCCAGTGTGGGGTTGGGTGATCGAACAACGTGACCACCCAGCGGCGCGAATCGGCCGGGTCGATCACGTCATCTATCTCGCCGTACGCCGCCATGTTGAGGCCCTCTCCATGCTCGTAGGCGGCAGCCACCGTGGCCTGGAAGATGCGCTCGCGCTCCTGCGCATCCTCGATCGCGTCGAGCTCGCGGCGCATACCCAATCGCACCGCCCCCTCGAGCCCCATCCCCCCGAACTCGGAGGTGGGCCAACCCACGGTGAATAGCGGAGCCTTGAAGGATCCCCCCGCCATCGCCTGTGCGCCCAGCCCGTAACCCTTACGTAGCACGATCGTCCCGATCGGGACCTCCAGGTTCGCGCCGATCACGAACAACCGTGCGAAATGACGCACCGTGGCGGTGCCCTCGGCGTCTGGCCCCACCATAAAACCGGGCGTGTCGCACAGCAACAGCACCGGCAACCCGAACGTGTCGCACAGCTGCAGGAAGCGTGCCGCCTTGTCGGCGGCGTCGGCGTCGATCGCCCCGCCCAGGTGGGATGGATCGTTGGCGATCACCCCCAACGGCTTGCCCTCGACCCGCGCGAGCGCGGTCACCATGCCCGCGCCGAACCCACCGCGCAGCTCGAGCACCGAACCCTCGTCACAGAGCGTGTGGAGCACTCCCCTCACCCCGTAGGCGCGCTTGCGTTGTTCGGGCACGATGCTCCGCAACAGCTCCTGGTCAGGCGCCTGGAACTCGCCGGCCTCACCGTGGAAGTAGGAGAGGTAGCGCTTGGTGGCCTCCACCGCCTCCGCGTCGTCCTGCACGCGCAAGTCCACCACCCCGTTTGCGTACTGCACGTCGATCGGCCCCACCTCAGACGGGTGATACGCGCCGAGCCCTCCCCCCTCGATCATCGCGGGGCCGCCCATCCCGATAGAGGAATCCTCGGTGGCGATCACCACGTCACAACACCCGAGCAGTGCCGCGTTACCGGCGAAGCAGTACCCCGAAGCGACACCCACGAGCGGCACCCTCCCGCTCAGACGGCCGAAGAGGTGAAAGGCGCGACAGTCGAGGCCCGCCACAATCGGCATGTCCACGTCGCCCGGTCGCCCCCCTCCGCCCTCAGCGAACAGGACCACCGGCAGACGCCTGCGCTCGGCAAGCTCGAACAGGCGATCCTTCTTGAGGTGCCCCCGCATGCCCTGGGTACCCGCAAGGACGGTGTAGTCGTAGGACATCGCCACGCAAGGGTTCCCCTCGATCTCGCCGGCTCCTCCAACCAAGCCGTCGGCGGGGGTGGCCGCGATCAGCTCCTCGCGCGCACGGCGGCGCTCCTGGGCAGCGAAGATGAGCGGCCCGTACTCCACAAAAGTTCCCTCGTCCACGAGGTCGGCGAGATTCTCGCGTGCTGTGCGCCGCCCACGCTCGCGGCGCTTTTCCACCGCTTCGGGGCG
>DASXNB010000070.1:0-6510 GCA_036495305.1 Solirubrobacteraceae bacterium
TACGCCTCGGCCCGAGAGCCAGCAGGCGCGAAGAACGCCGTGATGGCGGGCTCAAGGCCCGGGTCGAGCACGAGCAAGACCTCATCGCCGGCTTCGATGACCGTATCCGGCTTGGGGACAAAGCCCGCACCGCCGCGAAGAACGGAGATGATGAGCGAGCCCTCGGGAAGGTCGATGGCAGCGACAGATTCGCCCACGACGGGGGCGTCGGCTGAGACCTCGAGCTCGATGATCTCAAGGCGCTCCTCTTCGAGCGCCAGCAGGTGAACGAGCCCGTAGCGGGGCACCTCGTGCTCGATCAAGCGCAGGATCAGGTCTGTGGCTGAGACCGCCGGCTGGATACCGAGCAGCTTGAAGTGATCGTAGTTGCGGGGGTTGTTCACGCGGGCGATGATGCGCTCGCAGAGGTACTTCTCCTTGGCCACCTGACACACGAGCATGTTGTCCTCGTCGTCTCCCGTCACGGCGATCACGAGGTCGGCGCGTTGAATGCCGGCGCGCTCGAGCACCCACAGCTCGGTGGCGTCGCCGTACTGGACAGCGTGCTCGTACTCTTCCTCCATCGAGAGGTAGCGGGGGCGCGAGGACTCGATGATGGTCACCTCGTTGCCCTTCCCGATGAGCTCGCGGGCGAGGTTGCGTCCGACCTTGCCGGCCCCCACGATGATCACGTACACGGCTGAACCTCGCGGTGGAATGCCTGGGGGACTGTATGGGTGGAGCACTCGTGGTGAGTGGAATGAATGGTTGTGGTGGGGGGGCGTTGCATGGAGTAGTTCATGCCGGGCCGGGAGCGAGCGCGCTTTCGAACATCTCGATGGCGTGCTTGGTGGGAGAGATCGTGTGCAACCCCTGTTCGCCGTACCACGCTGCACGGGCGGGGTCCATCACGCGAACCAGCACCTTCTTCACACCAAACCGCCGTTGGGCGATCTGAGCGATGATCAAGTTCGTGTTGTCCCCGTCGGTCGAGGCGATGAATACGTCGGCGCGCTCGATACCCGCTTGGATCAGGGCCTCCACCTCGAGGGCGGTACCGAGCGTGAACATGCCGTCGGCTTCCTCCCATGAGCGTGTTTGTCCGGCGTCGAGGCGCTCGTGGGAGAGCTGGTCCTCGTCGAGCACCGACACTTCGTGGCCGGCACCCAGGGCGGACTTGGCGAGCGCTGAGCCCACGCGTCCGGCGCCGACGATCAGGATGAACATGGGATGGGTGTCGAGAGGAGCACGGGCCGGAGATTAGACGATGGGAGGGTTGGCGACCGGCTCCGTCGCAACAGGCTCGCCGGCGCCATGGGATGCGGGAGTGTCGCCGTTTGGCGCACCCGTGTCGCGGGCTGCTGGGGCAGTGACGATGACGCGGCAGCGAGCCTTGGCGATCACCTGCTTGGTGGCCTCCCCCACGAAGTTCTCCATTGGACCACCGCGGCCCCCGAAGCGAGAGCCACCACGGATGCGCGAGGGCTCCTCCGCACCGAGCACGATCGCCTCCACACCACGGCGGCGAGCCTCCTCGAGGATCGCTTGGCCGGCGCGACGGGCACGGATGGTGGCAGTGGCGACGCGCACCCCCGCGTACTCCTCCCCCACCGCCTTCGCGCGAGCGAGGGCTTGGCGGGCGTGTTTGACCTGGGCGTCCGGGAGGCGGGCATCGAGCGGCAAGGACATGGGCATTTCGAAGATCCACACGGCCTCTATCGTGGAGCCGTCAAGCTCGTCTTCCGTGGGCTCCCCCGCTGCAAGCAGCGCAGCCGTCTGGACGATGTCCTCATCGAGCGGAGTACCCGTGAGGGGGACAAGGATCGAGCCGTACTCCCGCTCAGGGGAGGGTGTGACCCGCAACGCCTCCGCGGGTACTGTCACGCGGCGCAACAGCGAGGTTTCGTCGGCGCGGCGGTAAATCACATAGAGCACGATCCCCGCGAGCATCCAACCGAGCCCTACGTAGCGGGCCGGTTCGTGCACGATCATCGTCGCAATCCAACCGGCCGAGCAGGCCAGGGCTCCAAAGACGGCAAGCAGCGGTAGGTCACCACCACGCAATCGCACCGAGAAGGGTGTGCGGTAGGGGCGGTCGGAGAGGGGCTCGGAATAGCGCATCTTCACGACCGAGACGTGGGCAATCGTGAAGGCGAGCATGGCGCCGAAGGCGTAGATGCCTATCAGGAAATCGAGGCTCTCGGGGATCACGAGCACGCAGGCAAGCAACCCCGCGAGCAGGATCAGCACGTAGGGGGTGGAGCGCTGCGGGTGCAAACGGCCAAGCCCGGAGGGAATCTGGCGGTTGGTGGAAAGCGAGTACGCCAAGCGAGAGAGACCGAGCATCGCCGAGTCGGCGGCGGCAACGAGCGTTACGACCGCTACTCCCCCGATCACATAGACAAGCACTTGCGAGAGCAGATGCGGATGAAGCACTCGCAAGATGTCCACGACCGGTGCATCGGTGAAATCGTGCCTAGGGTTGTTGGCGCTCAAGAGGGGGAGCGCGGTAACCGCGACGACGGCCACACCGACATAGGCGATGACGACGGTGGCGGTGCCGCTGGCGATCAGCCGCCGCAGCGAGCCACGGCCGGCCTTCACCTCACCGGCCAAACCTGAGGCGGACTCGACCGAGGTGAAGGCGATTGTGGTGACGGTGAGCGCGAAGATCAACCCCGACCACGTCGGGGCACTACCGAGATGCACTTGAGAGACAAGGGTGTGGGCGTTGAAGAACTGATCCAACCCGATCGCAATCGCCACGAGCTCGAGCGCCAACGCCCCGACGACCACCAACCCGATGCGATACTCGCGGCGCCAGTTGAAGCCACGGATGCTGGTGAGCACGACGAACGCGATGATGGCGATCGAGAGCAGCAGCGCCTCACCGGAGTGGCCGAGAGGTGCCCAGAATACGGCCATGTATTGGGTGGCCGCAAACGCGGTGACGGCAATGAGGATCACGTAGTCGAGCAGCATCGCCCAGCCGGCGATGAAGCTCGTGAGCTCGTTGAAGGCGTAGCGCGCGAACACGGTTGAGCCGCCAGGTTCGGGGTGAAGGGATGCACCCTCCAGGTAGGTCATGGCGGTGACCCCGAACATGACCGCGGCAATGAGGAACACGACAGGTGTCAAACCGAGCGCGTGGTCGGCAACCACCCCTAGTGAGAAGAACACTGCTGAGGCGAGCGAGGTGTAGACGACGGCGAACAGGATTGGCGAGCCGAGCGAGTGACGGAGCGTTGTGCGGGCGCTCTCGGACAGCTCAGCCGCCCGGTGGTGGGCGTGATGAGAATCGGCGCCGGGTACGTCCCCAGATGTTCCGGTATCCGGCTGCTCGCCCTGTGTCACGTGCCCCTCCCCCGTCTCACCTCGACATAAAGCCGTCCTGAGCCCGCGGCGATGAAGAGCACGGCAAGTACCAAACGGATCGAGAGGACACCTTCGCCGAGCACCGCCTCGACCGCGAGCGCGATACCAATCGCGACCATCGCAAACGACAGCAGTGTGGTGCTCGTACGGTGTACCTGCCTGCCGTTCATCTCATCTCTCAACTGAGCTTAGGGCCTGGGAAGGTCGATGGGACCGCCCGCCGATCAAAGGGACGGTCCCATCTTGGCCAACTCGACAGGCGGCTCAGGTGATCAGCGGGATGATGAGGATGGCCACGATGTTCGCGACCTTGATCATCGGGTTGATGGCCGGGCCGGCGGTGTCCTTGAATGGATCGCCAACCGTGTCGCCGGTGATCGACGCCGCGTGAGCCTCGGAGCCCTTGCCACCAAAGGCGCCGTCCTCGATGAGCTTCTTGGCGTTGTCCCAAGCGCCACCGCCCGCGGTCATCAGGACAGCGAAGAAGAAGCCCACGACGATCACACCGATGAGCAGGCCGCCGAGCGCCTTCTGGTCGATCAATCCGACGATTATCGGCAGGGCGATCGGGAGCAGCGCCGGCAGGATCATCTCGCGCTGCGCGGTGCGGGTGACGATGTCCACGCACGTGGCGTAGTCGGGCTCTTCGGTGCCCTCCATGATGCCGGGGTGCTCTTTGAACTGGCGGCGCACCTCCTCCACGACCGCGCCACCGGCGCGCCCGACGGCCTCCATCGAGAGGGAAGCGAACAGGCACACCATCAACCCTCCGAGCAGCAGACCGATGAGAACGGGCGGTTCGTTGATGGAGAACAGAAGCGTTTCGATGGATTTGTGGGTGTGGTCGGCCAGTTCCTGGCGGAAGCCGGCGAACAGCACCACAGCCGCCATCACGGCGGAGCCGATCGCATAACCCTTGGTGACGGCCTTGGTGGTGTTACCAACCGCGTCCAGCGGATCGGTGACGTTGCGGACCTCCTCGGGGAGCTCGGCCATCTCGGCGATACCGCCGGCGTTGTCGGTGATCGGGCCAAACGCGTCAAGCGCGACGATCAACCCCGTCAGGGAGAGCTGACCCATGACGGCCACGCCGATGCCATAGATGCCGGTGGTGCCGCCGCCCGCGAGCTTCCAGGCGCCGAAGATCCCGAGCACCAGCACAATCGCGGGGAGAGCGGTGGCCTGTAGGCCCGAGCCGAAGCCCTGGATGATGTTCGTCGCGTGGCCGGTTACCGACGCCTTCGCGGTCTTCTTCACGGGGGAGAAGCGCGTTGAGGTGTAGTAGTCCGTGATCACGAACAACAGCGCGGTGACGGCGATTCCGATGAGCGCACAGAGGTAGAACTTGCCCCATGAGGGCGGATTCACGACGTTGCCGACCTGGCTGAATGTGAGGTCTTTCATCAGCCAATAGGTGATCGGGGCGAACGCCGCCGCAGCGATGATCCCGGATACGATCAAACCCTGGTAGAGCGCGCGCTCGACGTTGCCGCTCTTGGAGCGCACGGCGAAGGTGCCGATGATCGAGGCGATGATCGCCACGCCGCCGAGTACGAGCGGGTACATGACCACTTTGGTGGCCTCGTGGAAGGTGAGGACACCGAGGAGCATCACCGCGACGGCGGTGACGGCATAGGTCTCGAACAGGTCGGCGGCCATGCCGGCGCAGTCGCCCACATTGTCGCCCACGTTGTCGGCGATTACCGCGGGGTTGCGGGGATCGTCCTCGGGGATGCCCGCCTCGATCTTCCCCACGATGTCGGCGCCGACATCGGCGGCCTTCGTAAAGATGCCGCCACCGAGTCGCGCGAAAACGGAGATGAGCGAGCCACCAAAACCGAGCCCGATGAGCGCATCCACAGCCGTCTTCTGGGAGTCGTTGAATACCGCTGTGAGCAGGCCGTAGTAGCCCGCGAGTCCCATCAGGGCGAGCCCCGCTACCAGCATGCCGGTGATGGCGCCACCCTGGAAGGCAACACGCAGCGCCGGCGAGACGCCGCCGCGGGCTGCCTCGGCTACACGTGAATTGGCGCGCACCGAGACGTTCATGCCGATGTAACCGGCCGCGCCCGAGAGGATTCCGCCGATCGCGAAGCCACAGGCCACGGCGATGTTCTGGACGAAGATCAACGCCACAAAGATCACGACACCGACGGCCGCAATCGTCAGGTACTGACGATTAAGGTAGGCGCGAGCGCCTTCCTGGACCGCAAGCGAGATGCTCTGCATCCGCTCGTTTCCGGGCGATAGCGCCAGCAGGGTGCGCGTGGTGACCAGGCCGTAGATCACGGCGCAGGCGGCGCATACGAGGGCGACGACGACCCCATGGTTCGTCAGAAAGCTGCTCAACAGAAATCCTCCGCGGTCTGATTTGCGTGCCGCGCGAGGATGTTCGCGCGCACGTTTGACGCCCGGATCTGCTCAGCAAGCGTCCGTCCGGGGCAAACGCGGGCGCAGTCTATCGTGCCGGCCGACGCGGTGCCGTCCAGCAGCCGCCGCTCGCGGCCTGCCTCACCGGCCCGGGACCCACAGCCTCCCGCTCGACTCCGCCGGACCCACTCCCGACGAGCTGTCGCCCTCGGCCGCCGGCTGCCCCTCCCCGTCGGCCGGCGCCTCGCCTCCGGGTCCCGTACCGGCGGCTCCCGGCGTGGCTCCCGACGCCTGGACCTCGCGCGCGTAGGCCAACTGCAGCTGCGACAGCGCCTCGCGCAGCGAACGCAGCTCCTGGGCCGGAATGCTCCGTTCGAGGATGTCCAGGAGAGCCCTCACAGCGTCGATCGCGTCCCGGACCTGGTCGAGGTCGCGTGCGGAGTCGGCGCCCTGGGCGCCCGGGCCGGCGCCGCTCCCCTCGGGCGCCTGCGACTCGGCGGGCGGCCCCAGCCTTCGCGCCGCTATGTTCAGCAGCGAGACGACCGCCTGCGCGATCATGTCCGTGCTCGTTATGCGGCTGAGTTCCGCCTCGTAGGCGGCGCGCAGCTCCTCTTCGCTGGGCTCGCCCGCCTGCCCGCGGGGGCCGGCCGGCTCACCCGCCCGCGCATCCGGTGCCTGCTTGCTCGCATCCGCGCTCATACCGTCACCTCCTGGGGATATGTCTCTCTCGTCTCGGCCACCGAGGCGGCGAAAACGTCCTCCCGCGTCGCGCCCGCATCGATCATC
>DASXNB010000071.1:0-24210 GCA_036495305.1 Solirubrobacteraceae bacterium
GATCATCCCCACCGAGCGTAAGGTCGAGCTGATCGACATGCTCGCTCGCACAGGCCTACAAAGGCTCGAGGTCACGAGCTTCGTTCGCCCCGACGTCATCCCCCAGCTCGCCGACGCCGCTGAGGTGCTGGAGCGCATCGACATCCCCGAGCAGGTGGCGATCAGCGTCCTCATACCCAATGAGCGCGGACTCGACAGGGCATTGGAATTGCGCGAGACGATCTCTCGCGCCCGCCCGGCGTTCGAGGAGATCAACGTGTTCCTCTCAGCGTCGGAGACCCATAACCGCAAGAACGTCAACCGCTCGATCGAGGAGTCGCTGACCGCGCTTGAAGGGGTGCTTGCGCGCGCACATGAGGAAGGCTTGCGCTGCGAGGGCGTGATCTCGACTTCGTTCGGGTGTCCATACGAGGGCCACGTGCCGCCCGGGCGTGTGCTTGGAATCGCCCGGCGGCTGCGGGACGCGGGGGCGCAGGAGATCGGCTTTGGCGACACCACGGGCATGGCCAACCCCCTACAGGTCGGGGAGCTGTTCGGGTTGTGGCGCGACGGGCTCGGCGACGTGGAGCTGACCGCGCACTTCCACAACACCCGCGGCCAAGGGCTCGCCAATGTGCTGGCGGCACTTCAGGCGGGCGTCATGAGCTTCGAGTCCTCATTCGGCGAGCTCGGGGGTTGCCCCGTGCCAGCTGGCGCCACCGGCAACATCGCCACGGAGGATCTCATCTCGATGCTTCATGAGATGGATGTCTCCACCGGCATCGACCTCGACGCTCTGCTTGCCTGCTCGCGGCGTGTGCAAGGGGTGCTCGGGCGCACACTTGGCTCCCATACACTTGTGGCGGGGCCGGTCGATTGGCGCGAGGCGTCGAGCGCGGGCGGGGATTTCCGAAAAAGATGACTCGCGCGCGCCCATAAGAGCCAGCACGAAGGTCGCTACTCGGAGGCGCTGGTCAGCGCCTCGGCTTGGCGCGCTTGCTCGCGCATGTTCGCAACGCAGTACTCCTGGACCGACACCTCCATCTCGAGCGTCTGCGCGAGCGTGGGGCGGGCCGATGCGTCGATCACGCGCTTGGCTCGGCCGACCGCGATGTGCGAGTTCGCGAGCAGTTCCTCCACCAGCGCGTCTGTTGCCTGCTCCAACTCCTCCGGTGCCACCACCCTGTTGACCAAGCCGATGCGCTCCGCCTCGGTCGCGTCGATCGTGCGAGCGGTCATGATCAGCTCCTTGGCGCGCCCGAGCCCCACCACGGCGGGCAGCCGCGTCGAGCCACCCACGTCCGGGATGATCCCGAACTTCACCTCGGGCAGCCCGAACTGCGCGTCGCTTGAGGCGATCCGCAGATCGCAACCGAGCGCCACCTCCAAAGCGCCACCCACGCATGTCCTGTGGATCTGGCAGATCACGGGCTTTGGCATCTCTTCGCAGAGGTTGGGGCACGCCAAGAAGTTGTTCCTGAAGGGGCGGAGGTTGCCCGGCTCATTCGCCGACGCCGCAAGCTCCACCAGATCCACGCCAGCGGAAAACACCGGACCTTCACCGCGCAGCACTACACAGTGCACCGACGCGTCGTCAGCCGCACCTTGCAATGCCTCCCCGAGCACCCGCAACAGCTCTTGGCTCATGGCGTTTCGCTTCTCCGGCCGGTTCAGCACGACGTGGCGGACGTTGCCGCGGTCTTCGGTTATCACGATGCTCATGAGGTCCTCCGGTTCGAATGGGTTTGGCCGCGGCCCAAGGCCTCGCGGAGCTCTTGCGTCCGGCTCAGCTCAGATCGAGTATCGGCGTGGGTGCTTCGATCGACCCATCATGCCCATCGCTCGGCACGATCGCGGTTCCCACAGCGAAGAACTCGATCGTATGGCTGCCCCAGCCGTGACTCTTCTCCTGGAGATCCACACCGACGATCCCCTCAGCGCTCAATGCCTGCGCCTCGCTCTGCATGCGCTCCATCGCAAGCTCACGCGCGTCATACAACGCCTGGGTGAAGTTCGACAACTCAACGTTGCGCCCCGTTTGCGCCATCGACTTCAGCATGCCTCTGTGGGCGACGTGGTAGACGCAGCTACCCATCACCATCCCCACCGGCCGGTGGCCGGTGCGCAGCAGGGTCCAGAAGTCCTGTCCGGAGAGGTCGCTTGTGAAGGGCCGCCCGTTGGGCGCACGGTGAAGCACGCCTTCGCGGTGCTTCACTGCGGTGCCGATGGCGATGAACTCCGCCATGTCCTGTCCCCACTCGTAGCGGCCGATGTCAAGGCGCACACCCACAACACCATCGGCACCGAGTTGGTCGGCCTCCTCCTCCATACGGGTCATCGCAAGCTGCCGTGCCCCGTACATGGCTTCGGAGAGCACCGTCATCTCCTGGCTCTGCTTCCAGCCCGCCAGCTGTATGCCGATGTGGTAAATCGAGCTGCCCACCACCAAGCCCACTGGGTCAAAGCCCGCCTGCTTGATGAGCAGGAACTCGTTCACGCTCAGATCCGATGTGAACAGCCCCGCGCGGTTCTGCTCAAGACGTGCCCTCCCGGCCTCCGGCACCCCCTCAAGCGAGGTAGGGTCGTATGCCGCCTCGCTCTCGCTCACGCTGTCGCCTTTGCTCATGTCGCGCTCCTCCAGTTGGTCAAGTCGATTGCTGTCTCGGGTAGGTACAGCGGCGTGATCTCACGCTGATAGATCGCGGTGCCGATCGCGTTGAACGTCACCATCAAACCCTTGCGCTCGCCCCGTCCCATCGTGCCACTCAGCGTGTGCGGCACGGCGTGGTGGCTCACCTTCACGCCCACGATCCCGTCCGCGCCAAGCGATTCGGCTTGCCTGCCGAGTCGCGTCATCACCGCCTCGCGGGCGGCGTAAAAGGCCTGCGTGAACTCGTTCAGCTCAAATTTTCACCCGGGGTAAGCCTTTCCATCATCCCGATGGCGGGTCCGTATTCAAAACCGGCAAAGTACACCGCACTCCATGCCACGATCCCGGCGGGCTCGAATCCCGCCTGCACCAGCTTGGCAAAATCCGCCACCGAGAGCTCGGTCAACACGGGCTGTGAACCGCGACTGTCCTTACGCTCCACGGCGGTGCCCACTACCACGTGTTCGAGCGTCACCGATCCCGTTTCAAGTGCGCTTTCTCCCGCCCGTGTGCTCACGCCCACCACGGCGTCGGCGCCCACGTGACGCGCCTCTTCAGCTAGTCGTCCAAGCGCCCTTGAGCGCACCTCGTTGAGTGCCTCCGAGAGCGTGTCCAGCTTGACCATGAAGGTCCGGCCGAGGCCGAGCTGACCCCACGAGCCAAGACCGCCCAGCGAGGACTGATAGCCCACCTGGTAGAGCGAGCTTCCCATCACCTGCGAGAGCGGCCGCAACCCCAACGTGTGACAGAGCGCGAATCCGTTGACCGACAGATCCGAGGTGAAAGATCCACCGCCATCGCGCAACTCGTTCAGACGCCGCTCGGCCGCGATCGTGATCCCGCCCTGTTCGATACGCGCCAGCGACTCAGCCTGATCTGCCTCCAAGGAGGGCTCATCGAGGCTCATCGCATGAGTCTCTCAAGTGCCGCGCGGGCCTCGGCGCTGCGCTGGGCCTGCTCGCGTAGGTCCGCTGTCAGGGTCGTCACCCACTGTCCCGGGTCAAGCGGCTCGCGCTTGATCGCTATCCCTCCCACCTGGCGCTCGCGAGAGGCCTCGACGCGGTCGCTCGCCACAGTCATCCGATAGGAGGCGTCTCCCAGGGTTACGGTGATTTGGCGCACGTGCTTTTCGCCGCGTCCGAAGAACCCTCCGCCTTGTCGCTCCACATGCGTCTGAGATGGCAGCGCGTTTCCAGCTTGCCTGCCAGCACCTCGACTGAGATCTGCAGGTCGGAACCGTCCGAACGTAGTCCCGCCGCCGAAAAGTCGAAGTCATCCTCGTCGGACATCTACAGGGAGCCTATCCTGCCACCGATGTATGGCGTTGCATCGCCGCGCTCTGACGGGATCTGACGCGGCCTCGCCTCGGAAAGCCAGACGCCGGCTTTTCCGAGGCGAGCGCAGGGTGGGTCGGCATTTTCACCGACCCACCGAGATCGTCGTTGCGTTAGTGCAACAGGCCCAACGTGTTGTTGGCGTCATCCACGAAGTACACACCCTGGCGTTGTGGTGCTACCACGAGCCCGAACAGGCCGCCTTCGCCGGCGCCAGTGTCGAAGGGCTGGAACTCGGCGCCGATCGGTGTCGTCTCGACTATGTTGCCATCGCCCCCGTTGGCTGTGAGGAGGTCGCCGTTCGGGGCCATCGTGAGCCCGAGCGGGCTTTTCAGGTAGCCGCCTGTCGCGATCGTCGTGCCCCCACCTTCAAGTGGGGCATGCCGGCTCTCGGCATAGGGGACGGCGGCGATGCGACTGTCCTGAGTGTCGGCTACATAAAGCGTGCCTTCATCGCTCAGCGCCACGCCTGTCGGGCCGACCACGAGTGCGGCGGGATCGGTGCGCTCGGGGAAGCCGTTTGCGATGACATCCATCGCGGCCACCTTCGGCGGACGGTGTTTGTTGCCGATATTGAGCCGAATTCGTACAACGGTGCCGCCGTCGGTAGGAGTTTCACCCGCTGCCACAGTGCCGTTCAGGACGTTGGTGACGAACAGCGTGGCGCCCCAACTCTCATCGATAGAGGTCATGTCCCACGGGCCGTTGATCGGCGGACCGGAGATCGTCTCCACCACGTTGCCTTTCTTGTCGAGCACGATCAAACACCCCGCCTGGGCGGTGGCGGCGCTCCCGTCTGAGGTGGGCAGGCTTCCGACGACGACGAATCCGTGCGGGAGGATTGCAAGCGCCGTGGTCAGCCCGACCCCGCCGGGGCACGGTCCTGGGAGGGTTGCCGGGTTTATCTGGGCGAACAGAGACAGGCTGCCGCTTGGGCTCACCTGCACGATCGTGGTACCCGTGCCCTGAAGGTTTTCATCGTTGTTGAAGTTGCTGATCAGCAGGTCTCCTCGCACGAGCGAGCCCACGCTGTGGCGCACGTTCACAATCCCGTAGGGGTTCACGTCGCCGTTGCCCGGAACGGTGCTCCCGACCTGAGAGATCGTGGAGAACTGGCCGATGAAGGGATGGTCGAAGGCGGTGGCGGCGCCTGGGAAGAGTGTGAGGCAAGCGAGTAGGGCCGCAAACAGCGATGGCAGAATTACGCGCGCGGCGCGCATACGTGCCAGTCGGCGTCTGCGGGCGTGAGTCGCTTGCTGGGGTAAGGAGCCTATGGCTGGATAGGACATGAAAATGCCTCCTTCTTGTAGATGGCTCTCATACGGGGTGACTCCTCGCTTTCCGTAACCTTCCAGTCGCTTCTCCGTGTTAAGCCGGACTTAATGCGCGGATCGCGCTTAACTCGCCGCCAGTCGTCCGCCTGGCCCGGCGTAATAGGCTCTCGCCTCGATGTCCGACCTCCAACATGCCGAAGCGCGCGCGCTCGCCGGCGGACCGCAACGTCACCACGAGAAGGCCCATGAGCAGGGCAAGCTGCCCGTGCGCGAGCGTGTGGCGCTCCTACTTGACGAGGGCTCGTTCTCCGAGGAGGCATTGCTTGCCAACTGGAATGAGGATGGCTTGGGGGCCGACGGCGTTGTCACAGGGGTGGGGACGATCGAAGGACGCCCCGTGGCGCTCATGGCCAACGATCCCACCGTCAAGGCCGGCTCGTGGGGTCCGAAGACGGTCGAGAAGATCCTCCGCATCCAGGAGCGTGCCGCGTCGCTAAGCATCCCGATGGTGTACCTCGTGGACTCCGCGGGAGCACGCATCACAGAGCAGGTGCAGATGTTCCCCGGGCGGCGCGGCGCAGGTCGCATCTTCTTCAACGAGGTCCGCATGTCCGGCGTGGTCCCGCAGGTATGCGTCCTCTTCGGCCCCTCCGCCGCCGGCGGCGCCTACATCCCCGCCTTCTGCGACATCGTGATCATGCGCGACGGCAACGCCTCGATGTACCTCGGCTCGCCCCGCATGGCGCAGATGGTGATCGGCGAGAATGTCACGCTCGAGGAGATGGGCGGGGCGCGCATGCACACCTCTGTCTCGGGTTGTGCCCATCAGCTCGTGAAGAGCGACGAGGAGGGGATCGCCATGGCGCGCCACTACCTCTCCTATATGCCCACAAACTGGCAGCAGCCCGCTCCGGACGCGCCGTCGCTCCCGCCCGCGGCGATAGCCGAGGGTGGCGACATCGGTGGGTTGATACCCGCCGACGAGAACAAGCCATTCGACATGCTTTCGCTCATAGATGCGATCGTCGACGAGGGCTCGCTACTGCAGATCCATTCCCGCTGGGCCAAGGAGCTGGTTGTGGCCTATGCCCGTCTCGACGGTCAGGCGATCGGGATCGTCGCCAATCAGCCCAAGCACAAGGGGGGTGTGCTCTTCTCCGACTCCGCCGACAAGGCCGCCCGCTTCATCAACACCTGCAACGCCTTCAACATCCCTCTGCTCTTCCTCGCCGACGTTCCCGGCTTCATGATCGGCACTCAGGTCGAGCGCGCCGGCATCATCCGCCATGGCGCCAAGATGATCTCCGCCGTCTCCGAGGCCACCGTCCCAAAGATCTCCGTCATCGTGCGCAAGGCCTACGGTGCCGGGTTGTACGCGATGGCCGGTCCCGCGTTCGACCCCGACTGTTGTATTGCGCTCCCGAGCGCCTCGATCGCCGTCATGGGTCCACAGGCCGCAATCAACGCGGTCTACTACAACCAGCTCGCCGCGATCGGCGATGAGGCGGCCCGGAGTGAGAAGACAGAGGAGTTGCGAAGGGAGTACGCGGCGGACATAGACCTTCTCCATCTGGCTTCTGAGCTCGTGATCGACGCGGTGGTCGAGCCGGATGCGCTGCGCACAGACCTGATCCGGCGTTTTGCCCATTCCGCCGCGAAGAGTCGTGAGTGGCCCTCCAAGCGCAATCCGGTGACCCCGGTTTAGGATTGGTGGGGATGGACGTCACGGATCTAGCGTTCGCCGGGATTTCCCGCCAAGCCGAGCTGATCGCGGCGGGGGAGGTGTCATCGCGCGAGCTGGTTGAGCTCTACCTCGAGCGCATCGACCGCTTCGACGGGGACCTCAACGCTTTCAGGGTGGTGTTCGCCGAACGCGCGCTGCTGGAAGCCGACCAGGCCGATGCGCGTCGAAGAGCTGGAGCCCCTCCCGCCGATCGTCCGTTGCTGGGGGTTCCGATGGCCGTCAAGGACGACATCGATGTCGCTGGAGAGGCCACCGCGCTCGGCACCAACGCCCATACTGGTCCCGTCGCCGCCGATGCCGAGGTGGTGCGCCGCCTACGCGAAGCTGGGGCGATAGTCATCGGCAAGACCAACGTCCCCGAGCTCTGCATCTGGCCCTTCACGGAGACTCCCACCTTTGGCGCCACCCGCAATCCGTGGGATCCCCAGCGTGCTCCCGGTGGCTCCTCAGGCGGTAGCGGCGCGGCAGTGGCGGCCGGTTTGGTGGGAGCCGCGCTCGGCTCCGACGGCGCCGGTTCGATCCGTATCCCCTCGGCGTGGTGTGGCCTGTTCGGGCTCAAGCCCCAACGTGGGCGCATCTCGATGGCGCCTAAACCAGAGGCGTGGCACGGCATGTCGGTCAACGGCGTGCTTTCCCGTTCTGTCACCGACACCGCGCTCTTTCACGACGTGGCGTCGGGGTCGGCCACGGTAGATCGCGATCGTCCAGCCCCTCCCGCCCACTCGTTCCTCTCCTCCGCCCGCACACCTCCCGGGCGCTTGCGGATCGCTTACTCCACGAAGATCCCCCCGCTCGTGATCGCCAAGCTCGACGCCGACGCGCGGCGGGCACTCGAGCAAACCGTCGAGCTCCTACGTTCACTCGGCCACGAAGTCAAAGAGCAGGACCCCGACTATGGCCTCGACACGATGCCCTCGGTGCTCATGCGCTTTCTGCGCGGCATCCACGACGAAGCCAACGCGCTCCCTCACCCCGAGCGCCTTTCGCGTCGCACGCGCTCGATGTCGGCCATGGGCGCGCTAGTGCCGCCCGGCCTCTTGGAGCGTTCGCGCGCCGCCGAGCACGTGCTCGCCGACAAGCTCAACCGGGTGCTCTCAGACCACGACGTCCTGCTCACGCCCACAACAGCCCAGCCGCCGCCCCGCATCGGCCAGTACGAGGGCCGCGGCGCCCTGTGGACGTTGAATGGGGTGATCTCGCTGGTGCCCTATAACGCTCCCTGGAATCTCACGGGCCAGCCGGCGGCCTCCGTCCCGGCGGGCTTCGGCGCCGACGGGCTCCCGCGCGGCGTGCAGATCGTGGGGCGGCCGGGCGACGAGGGTACGCTGCTCTCGCTCTCCGGCCAGATCGAGGCGGAGCGCCCCTGGGCGCAAGACCGCCCTGCCGCGTTTTCGTGACCTCCCCGTCTGAGGGCACGCAGCCTGATCCCAGCGGCCTCCACGCCGACCCCCAGGTCTCCGAGACCGAGCTTCTAGATCTCGCGGTCGCCGTCGCCCGCGACGCGGGAGCGCTCCTGCTGGAGCGCTTCAACAGCGGTCGTGAGCGTGCGCTTGAAAGCAAGTCGACGCCCACCGATCTCGTCTCCGAGGCCGACCTCGCCTCCGAGCGGCTCATTCGCGACGCGCTCGCCAGCGCCCGTCCCGACGATGGTTTCCTGGGTGAGGAGGGCGGGGAAGAGGAGGGGTCCTCCGATCTCACATGGGTGGTTGATCCGCTCGACGGTACCGTCAATTTCCTCTTCTCGATCCCCCAATGGTGTGTCTCGGTGGCGGTCCGCGACTCCCAAGGTGGGCTCGGCGGGGCCATATTCGACCCTTGCCGCGACGAGTTGTTCACTGCCACTCGTTCCGGGGGCGCCTTGCTGGGCGGCGCGCCCCTGGTTCCATCCTCTTGCCACGACCTCGCCACCGCGATGGTGGCCACCGGCTTTGCTTACGACTCCGAGGTTCGCGCCGCCCAAGCGGAGGTGCTTGCGCGCCTGCTCCCACGGGTCCGTGATGTCCGCCGTTTCGGCTCCGCCGCGCTCGATCTTGCCTGGACCGCCGCCGGCCGCTACGACGCCTACTTCGAGCGTACGGTCAAGCCTTGGGACATCGCTGCTGGGACGCTTGTTTGTGAGCGGGCCGGGCTCTCTGTGGTCGAGCTGCCTGAGCGGGCGGGACTGCCGTTTGGGGTAATGGCCGTTGTACCGGGGCTCGCTGAGTCACTGCTCGAACTTGTGGGCTGATGGCAACGCCGTCTAGCGTTGAGCCATATATGCGAATACTTATGCCTTCGGCCCGATGAACCTATCGAGCCTGGCGACCGACGCGCGGCGGGCGACTGAGACGTTGCGCTGATTCATCTGTCGCCAATCGACCCCGAGTTGGTCGCATGCCTCGGTGAACAGGCTCCGGATGTCGTCCGATGCGCTCGTAAAGTTGTATCGGGTGTACTCGTAGGCTTTGCCGTTGACGTGGACTCGGTTGATGAACCGAGAGCCGTCCGAATGGATCAAGCCTCGAAGGAAGTCCTCGGGTCGCGCGCACACGATCGTGCGTTGCCAAGGAGTGAGGCGAATACGGCGAACATGCTTGGGACCATCGCCATGCTGGGGGAACAGGCAGACCGCCTGCTTGGAGTACACGCTGACGACGACACATCCGGCTTTTCGGTCTGGGTGATAGCAACCGACTCGATTCTGCGGGAAAACTGCGCGCATGGCGCTTTCGCATGAGAAAATGATGCTTGGCCATTTGGTATCGAGCGTGATCCGTAGACGCAAGGTGCGTGCATACCGCGAGATGTCCCCATCTCCCAGGTACATCCCAAGCAGGTACGCATAGCTGGCGCTCGGCAACGCCGTGAAGTCGTGATCGGGATGCCCACAACACGGACAGGCCGCTCGCTCGTCGCGTCGGCGCGTCACGGTGCTCCCCCGGCGCCAGTCTCGGACTGTCGTGCGTGGGACTCCCGTTGTACGGGCGATTGCGCAGTCGTTCACGCCCTGATCGAGCAGGTCCTTAACTTTGGCGTACTCAGCGTTCGAGCGCACAATTCGGATGCGGCGGGTGGGAGTCGAACCCACAAGTCCTTACGGACAATGCCTTTTGAGAGCATCGCGTTTGCCATTTCGCCACCGCCGCGCGCCGCCTATAGTTTAGACCTCGATGCGGCTGGCAGGGCGTGCGCCCGCCCTAAACCGCAGGTCTGGTCAGGGTTATCCAGCGGGCTGCGGGCTGATTCGGACGATGAACCGGGAGCTACGCCGAACCGGCAAGCACGCCACTGTCGGCGTTTGGATCGAGTTGCTCCATCTCGATGTTCCAGCCCTGCGAGAAGCCACGCATGGCGAAGGCGATGAGCAGGATCTGCACGGGGATGATCGCGAGCGTGAGTACCCCGAGCAGGCCCGCGGGAAGCGGTGGTTCGGCGAACCCCGCTTTGTCGCGAGCAAACCAGCTCGGTGCGGCGACGAGCGCGAACACGAACATGAGTAGCGCGAGCGCCGCCGCCATCGGCAGCACCCCACGGCTCCAACGCGCGGCGAAGTAAGCCATCAGCAGGTACACGATGGCCCACGCGAGCAGGATAGGGATGTCGCCCTCGAGGGTGCCCCATCCGCCGATGGTCACGATCAGGATGAGCGCGGCGGAGGCGATCAGCAGCAGTACCACCGTCAAACGGGTCGCCTGCACCACCGGCTTGCGCCGGTTGGGGTGCGTGACGATCACGCCTGACCGCCCTTGTTGACCCGAAGTGGAGGACATCGCACCTTTGACCATACAATCTCAGGCGGTCCCTGTGGGACTTCCACGGATCTTGCGGACGTGGTGGAATTGGTAGACACGCTGGCCTTAGGAGCCAGTGGGCTTACGCCCTTGAGGGTTCGAGTCCCTCCGTCCGCATTGGCCCGTGCAGCCTTCGTCCAGGAATCGTTTCGTTTGCTGGCGAGGGCTTTGCAGGGTCGGGACTGGTTACAACGAAGGTGCCGGCACGATGCCCACCTCCGATAGATCCAGGCGCAAGTGGCTTGGGGTCCCTGAGCTCGAACGGGCTCAGCGTGTCCTGCATCTTGCCTGGCTGGATCTTCCCGCCGCACATCGCGCCTTGCTGGAGTCGATTGGCGCTTCGCAGTCGCAGGGGATCGATCAGCCGCTCGGCGCAGCGGTGGACGCCTTCCTGCGTTCGGCTGGGCAACGAGGGCTCTCCGCAGACGCCCGACACAGGCTCAACCTCGCACTGGGGGTTTGGCTTCACGAGCTCCGCATCATCCTTCTTGATGTCGGCCATCCCAAGCTGGCCGGCCTCGACCAGGCCACCTATGAGGCATTCCTCATGCGTACGGCATGGCATGAGTGGGGACATGCCCTAAGTGTCGTGCGCTGTTCACAGGAGGACGTAGCGGGTGGACGGAAGCTCCTTGAGCGTACTCCGACAGGTCTTCGCGAAAGCATCCGTCAGGCGGGCTATCGTTCAACTGAGTACACGCACGAGCTTGTCGCTGAGACGTACGCCCTGCTGCTGGCGCGCCGCCGGCGAGGGGCAACGGGAAGACCATCATGGCTAGACAGCGAGATCTACAACCTCGTCAAGAGGGTAACCGGCTGGAGGGGCTGAGCAAGCCCGTCGGATACATGCTCGGCGCGGACCAGCGCGTCGAGGACGTCTTCGCTGTGGAAGCAGAGCTTCTCCGCAGCGAGGGCATAGATCCGCAGTGGCCACCGGCCGACCAGACCAAGGCCGGCTGATGCGGGCCGTTTATGTCCCGCGACGCATAGCGCCGTCTCTGCTCCACAGGCTCTAGTAACAGCCGCACCAGAGCCTTAACTGTTCTTGACTGTTTCTCTTGTAACCCACCTGCTGCATCCTCGCGACCGTGCGGGCGGCACCTGAGACTAGTCTCAGACCAGCGCGACGGGCCGGGCGAAGGCCTCTTCGCAGGCGCGCACCGCGTCCACGAAGATCTCGACGCCCGCGAGCAACAACTCGCGTGTGATCACGAGCGGGGGGAGGAAGCGGGCGACGTTGCCGAAATGGCCCCCCACCTCGATGATGACCCCCTTGCGGAAACACTCGGTGCGCAGTTGTGCCGCCATCTCTGGCCATGGTTCCTTGGTGTCGCGGTCCTTGACCATCTCGATCCCGATCATCAGTCCTCGCCCGCGCACATCACCCATGGAGGGAAGCGAATCTTGCGCCTCGCGTAGCAACCCGAGCGTGAGCTCACCAAGTGTGGCGGCGTGGTCGGCGAGATTAACCTCCTGCATGAACTCGATTGCCGCCAACCCGGCTGCCATCGCAACCTGGTGGCCGCGGAAGGTGCCGATGTGGGCGCCCTTGGTCCACGTGTCGAGGTTCGCGTCGTAGGCGATGCATGAGAGCGGATACCCGATCCCGCCAAGTGCCTTTGAGAGGGTCATGACATCGGGGGTGACACCGTCGTGTTCGACGGCGAACATCTTGCCTGTGCGCGCGAACCCGGATTGGATCTCATCGCAGATCAGCGGAACGTCGTGCTTGCGGGTGATACGCCGCACCTCGGTGAGGTAGCCATCGGGGGGCACGATCGTGCCCCCCTCGCCCTGGATCGGCTCGATCAGGACCGCCGCGGGGGTGGGGATGCCGGTGTGGGGGTCTTCAAGGGAGGTGTCGAGCAGCTTCGCGCACGCCATCTCACACGAGTCGGGCTTCAGCCCGAGTGGGCAGCGGTAGCAGTAGGGGTAGGGCATGAAATGCACCGGGGTGCTCGTGGGGCCGCCGAAGGAGGTGTCGGAGGTAAGCGAGAGCGCTTCCTTGGTCATCCCGTGGTAGGAGCCTTGGAAGGCGATCACTGCGTCGCGACCTGTGTGGGCGCGAGTGAGCTTCAGCGCCGACTCGATTGCATCGGAGCCGGTGGGTCCCCCGAAGTGAAAGCGTCCACTCTCGCCAAGCACGCCTGGGAGGAGTGAGCGGAGCTTTCGCATCAAGCGCAGCTTCGGCTTCGTGGGGAAGTCGAGCGCGTGCACGAGCTTCTTCTCCTGCTCGCTTGCGGCCTGGAGCACAGCCGGGTGGGAGTGGCCGACGTTGAGCACGCCCGCCCCCCCGAAGAAGTCGATGAAGGTGTTGCCGTCGACATCCTTCATGGTCGCGCCCTTGCCCTCCTCGATGGCGACGGGCACGGCGCGGGGGTAGGAGCGGGCGGATGACTCCAGTTCGTCCTGTTCTGAGAGCATCTCGCGCGAGCGCGGCCCGGGCACCTCGCCGTCGATCGCCGGCGCGGGCGCGAAGTGAAGCTCCTCGAAGTTTTGCTCCCCGTTGCTCATGGTCAGGTCCGAAGGCGACTATAGCCTTCCAGCGGCCTTCGCCTACTCGGAATCGGCGGGCGGTTGACGCAACTCGCGCATCACCGGGAAGGGCGCCACCTCGCGCAGGGTGTCGTGGCCGGTGAGGAGCATCAAGAGACGATCGACACCCATCCCTCCGGAGGCAGACGGGGCGAGGCCGTACTCGAGCGCCCGCACGTACTCCTCGTCGTGGGGGTGGGGGGCGTCGTCGTCGTCGGCGCGGCGCTCCTTGCGTTGCGCCACGAAGCGCTCCCACTGCTCGATGGGGTCGGTGACCTCGGAGTCGCCGCTCACGAGCTCGATGCCTCCGATGACTGCGTCGAAGTGCTCTGCCACGCGCGGGATCTCCGCATGGGCCTTGGTTATCGGGAAGGAGTCGAGCGGGAAGTCGTACACCATCGTGGGCTGGTTGAGGGTGGGCTCCACGAGCTTGGAGTACACCGCCTGCACCACCTGCGCCCACGTAGCGTCCGGATGAATCTTGTCGTTGAGGAGCTTTGCCAGCTCATCGCGCTCAGTGGCGAGGAAGTCAACCCCGGTGACGCGCAGGATCTCCGCCTGCATGGTGGTGGCACGCCAGGGCTTTGCTAGATCTATCTGCTCGCCGCCGCGTTCGATGAGCGTTGTGCCAAGTACCTTTTGGGCCACATACGCCACCATTTCTTCGGTGAAGCGCGCCACGTCGGTGTGGTCGGCGTAGGCCATCAACCACTCCAGCATCGTGAACTCGGGGGAGTGGCGGTAGGAGATGCCCTCGTTGCGGAAGCACTTGCCGAGGTCATACACGTTCTCCAGACCCCCGATGAGGCAGCGGTTGAGATAGAGCTCCACGGAGATCCTCAACGACATCTCCTGGTCGAGCGCGTTGTGGTGAGTGAGAAACGGTCGCGCCGATGCGCCCCCCGCGAGTGCCTGTAGCACGGGCGTTTCGACCTCGATGAATCCCTTCTCACCCAGGAAAGCCCGCAGCGCGTCGATGGTGCGCGCTCGCGTGACGAACAGCTCGCGGGTGGTTTCGTTCGCCAGCAGGTCGAGCTCGCGGTATCGATAGCGCGTGCCGGTGTCGCCGAGGCCGTGGTACTTGGCGGGGGGTGGCCGTAGCGCCTTGGTGAGGAGGGTTCCCTCGTGCACGCTCAACGCGAGTTGCCCCCGTTGGGTGACGTAGATGGGGCCGCTCGCCTCCACGATGTCGCCTACATCCAGATCCACCATTCGCGCGTATGCGTCCTCGCCGAGTGTGTCCTCGTTCACCCACAACTGGATCTGCCCGGAGAAGTCGCGGAGATCCATGAACGTGGTCTTGCCATGCCCCCGCCTTGAGATGAGGCGTCCGGCGATGCGGTATTGAAGGTCAGAGTGCTCCCCTGCCTTCAGCTCGCCGGGATCGTGGGCGTCGAGTAGCGCGGAGATGTCGGTGCGCCCCCCCTGGCGGATGTGCGGAAAGGGCTCGACGCCCTGCTTTCGCAGGCGCTCTGCCTTGGCGATGCGCTCGTGGGTGACCGCATCGTCAAGGGTGTCATCGAACATCCCAAATCACCCGGAGAACTTACCATCGTGCCGTGTGGCGGAGGTGTTGCGGGTGGCGTCCCGCGGGCTCGCCAGGCGTCTGCGAGCCGGGTCGTATGAGCGGTGCAATCCCTGTTGCGTTTTCGCCGTGGTGTTTCTGTAGGCGAAGGGGGAAGATGCGCGCGTGAGGCACACCAAGGACCCCCAGATCGACGAGCAGGTGCGTGCCTATGGCGAGAGGATGCGTGCGGCGCGAGCGGCCGCCGGGCTCTCCCAAGTGGCCCTCTCAGAGGCAACCCAGCTGGACCGCGCGGCCATCAGTTTCCTCGAGCGAGCCGAGCGCTGCCCCGACCTCTCAACGCTTGTACGGGTCGCTCGTGCGCTTGATGTGACGCCTTCGGAGCTGCTCAAGGGCGTGGGCGAGGGAGGTGGGAGGCGCTTCGAGCGGCCCTCCTATGAGGGAGTGGGTAAGGACCCGGCGGCGCGTTTGGGCGCGAACCTTCGTGCCGCGCGCATCCAAGCGGAGTTCTCCCAGGAAGCACTTGGATATGAGGCGAATGTCGACAGGGCCGCTATCAGCGTGTATGAGCGGGGTGGGAGGGGGCCGAACCTGCGCACCGTGCTCAAGTTGGCGCGTGCGTTGAAGATACGCCCCACCGCATTGCTCGACGGGGTGGAGTAGCGCTCAGAAGCTGAGCTCCGCGGCTCTAACCGCCGCGCGGGTGGGGAAGTAGAGGTCGTCCTCTATCCGTGTCAATCCGTCGTCGAGCAGGATCGCGAGCGCCACGTCGATTTCGCGCTCTTCGCCCGGGTGATTGGGGCTACGGTCGCATGCGAGGGCTACCTGCGCGACGGTCAATCCCTCGCGGCCTTTGCTCACGAGCGTGTGCAGCACGACAGCCGCTAGCAAGTCGGGGTGGGGGGCGTCTACATTGTGTAGTGTTTTCGCCACATGTTGAAACTACACTACAGGGTCGGTTGGGTGTGGCGCGAGCGGCCTTGTCGATCACTGGCCGGAGGGTAGGATCCTGAAACTGTTGCGCGTTGACGCGGCCCCGGCGGAGATCGTGAGGTTGTGGATCGCAAGCGAGTCAAATTCCAGGTTCTTGCCGCTGGAGCCGAATTCTATGCCGCCCGTACCGTCGACGATAATGCCTCCGACGACATTTGCGTTGCCCTGCAGCTTGACCACTGCTTCTGTGCTTTTTTGGAGATTGGCGGCATAGATGATGCCGTAGTAAGTGGCGGTGCCGTTAATTTCGAACGTGCCGTTGGCGATGAGGAGGAACCCAGGATTGGCTTCGGTGTTCGCGATCCCGTTGGCTTTGACGCTCAGTTCGCCGCAGCCTTCGATATATACGGGCGCCCTTGTGCTGCTCGACAGTTTCATCCCTTCCAGTTCGGCCATGCTCGACGGGCAGTGATAGGGAGAGGTGGCAGAGTAGAAGGTCGCGTGTGCCATCGCTTCTGACCTGAGGGTCGCCAGCTGGCTGGCGGTCAGGGTGGTAGCCGAGGTGACCGGATGTTCGGTTATCGGCGGCGAAACCTGTTCCTTGGATTCGCTGTATTCTTCGCATGTCCCAGATGTCCGCGACCGTGGTGGTTCGCAGCGCATGCCGACCTGTCCGGCTTCGATTGCTTTGCCTTTGCGGTCGACGATGACCTTCTTGCCGCTGTTCGTTACCTTGAACCAGTTGCCGGTGATCGCGTCTTGGGGGAAGTTGAGGGCGACGCGCTGCCGTGTGACGAGCGTGACCACAGCCACGGGATGGCACTGGACGACTCCAACAGCGCGCACCCACAGCGCGCCGGCTTCTGAGGTTGCATAGGAGGGCTGGGACTTCTCTCCCGCGGAGTTGAAGAGCGAGCTTTCATGCGCGCTTTCGCCAGTGCCTTCGATCGTGTCTTGTCGCACATAAGTTGTCCACTGGTTGCTGAGCGGCGATCCCCAGGCGTCGGTCCCCGGGCACGTCGTCGAACTCGTGTTGGGATCGAGTTTCAGATCCGTGGAGCTAGGGCAGCCGTTAGTTTTTTCGGTTACGGTTGTCGCAGTGCAATAACTCGACGGTAGGGACGGGTTTTCTTTCGTGGGCCATTCCCTCGAGAGTTGACCCACCTGGGCGTTAAGTGCCGCCTCGGCGACGTTGAAGGCGGCCTCGTTTGACTGCTCGCGGGCGGATGCTTTCTGCTGGCTATCGGCGAACAGCAGAAGCCCCAGGCCGAGGCCCATGATCACGGTCAGCAGGACTATCGCGGACACCACCGCAAATCCATCCTCGTTACCTATGCGCCTCATTTGATCGTCACTTCCTTTTCGGTGTAGGCAGAGAGGCCGCCGGGGTTGGTGACTATGAGCTTGAATTTCTGTTTACTATTCGTACAGAATCCTGTTGCTTTGGTCGATTGGCACGTTGCTTTCGTTTCGTATTGCTGGGAGGTTGTGAGGAGTTCTTCGCCGTTGTCCAACCACTTGTACGTGAGGGAAAGACCGTCCGGATCGTAGGAGGCCGAGGCGTTGAGACGCACCTGACGGTTGCCTTCCTCCGTTGCGATGAATTCCGCGACCGGTACGCGGTTGGCGTTGCGCAGCGAGACCCCGCTCGTGAGCTGGCTCTCTCCCGGCCTGGTCTGTTTTGGATTGATGTTGAGGAAGACGTTGGCCTCAACCGAGAGGATCTGAGGGGATTCTTTCGCCGAGTATGTGAACATCCACCGGTTTCGTTCTTCTTCGTTTTTCGGGTTTCCCTGGCCGCCGAGTCGGTTGGTGACGTGCTGTACGACCTGCGTCGAGGTGTTCCAGTCGGCTTCCGAGGTGCCTTCCTTGGTCCGATCGGGACACGATGTCGAGGTTGGTAGTGCCGGCGCTTCTTTTGTCGTCCAACGGCGGACCTGTTCCCAAAGGATCTCGTTTTCCGGTTTGGAGTCGTCCAGGCAGTAGCGCACACGCATGGCGTTGACCGTGTTTGCTTCGCTTGTGGCTTTCGTGGTGTCGATCGTCTCAAACGCAACTTCGTATGGTTCTGCCAGTTCAAGCGCTCCGGGCACCGTCCCTTCAGAGGTGGTGCGCGCGACGATGTTGCGCAGCTGCCTAGAGAGGCGGTCGAGGGTAGTACGGGCGGTGTCCTGGTTTTCGTTACGGAACTGGTCGAAGCGGTTGTTGCTCTGGAACACGTCCAGGATCGAGAGCGTGCTCCCGAAGACGACGGTGGTGATCGCCATCGCTACGAGCAGCTCGATCAGCGTGAACCCTCGCTCGTCGCGAATACCCATCATCCGGTCACCGGCCCAAGGGGAGGGGAGGACTCCGTCAGGTGCGAGCCGACGGCAGTGACCCAGTATTCGTGGGTGGTGGTGGCTTCGGTGTCGTTGTATTCGGTCGACGTGGTTTGGTCATAGCGGCTCGTATAGTTCGTCGAGCCGCGATAGATCCGGTAGAAAGAGGGGGCGGTTCCGCTGGGTGCCGTCCATTTCAAGGTCACCGAGCCGTCTTCTTTCTTCGTGAGAACAAGGTTAGTGGGGGGGTTCGGCGCCGTGCTCGTGGCGCGCGTGATTTTGATAGTCCCAGCGGGACTTTCCTGTATGGCTTCGCTGGCGTTGCGGTAGAGAGCGACGACGGTATAGGCACGTTCCGATGGTTTTTCCGATAGAAGACTGAAGTCGATACAGGACGTGGTCGTGCTCAACACTTCGAGGCTTTCGGGGCAGATGAGTTCTTTTTTTGGGCCGAGGACCCGGTAGCCGATCACGTTGCGCTCCGCGTTGGCTTTCCACTGGAACTCGGCGACTTCGGTCGCGACGCCTTCCTTGAAGACAGTATTAAAACCACCCACGATTTCACCGGGTGGGAGGGGTTCCCCGCGGATGAGGCGCACTGGGATAGAGATCGGTGGGCCGATGACCCCGGTCGAATCGACCGCCTGCGCGGCGATCTGGTAAGTGCCGTCGGAGACGTGGATTTTCTGCGCGGATTCGTTGATCGTCCAGGAGAACGTCAGCGACGTAGCTTTGCTGCTCGCCGGCGTCAGCTCTTCCTGCTTGGCGCCTTCCAGCGACCAGTCGATGGCGCTGGTGCCTTCCGGGAAGGAGACCGAGAAGGTTAGCGTTTTCGTTGCTTCGTTGGTGACTATCGGCGATGTGGCAGTCCCGAGGAATCCTGCCGGTCCAGTGAGTTCCAGTTTGCTCGCGAGCAGCCCGATCGCCTGTCCCGCGGCCGTGAGCGTCGAGACCTGCTTAACGGTTGAGGTGCGTTTCTGGAAGGTCCAGCTCACTTCGGTGGTAATTCGCTTCAGGTCTTCCGGCGCCGTATCTACGACTTCACCGGCTTTCCATGCCTGCTGTCCTTCGCAGAACGTGCTGCCGTGGGTTTCTGCGAGCCCGTCCTTCGGGTCGTCGATCGCGCACTCTTTCACCACCGCCGTGTAGGTGAATCCTCGCCGTGCGATTTGCCATCCCGAGGCGGATGAGCTGTCTGCCATCCCGTTCATTGCCTGAAGCTGGCTTTCGATGGCAGTGGGGATGAGCTGCGCGTAAGGGATCGTGCGCGCGTCCTCGATGATCTCTCGCGCCAGGCTCGTCGCACCCTCGCGTGCGCGTGTGGATGCGCTTGCCCTAACGGACACGTCGAGCATACCCAGCAATCCGATCAGACCGACGACCAAGATGACCGTCGCCATCAGCGTTTCGATCAGCGTGAAGCCGGACTCGCGGCGGATGTCTACCCGCCGGATACCCGCAATGATTGTGCGATAGATTATGAGCATATTGCCAGCACAGGGTCTGTTCCTGTGTCGGCATGACTGGCTTGATGCTTGAGGTTGTGCGAGCAAAAGCTCGACGTGAGTCGAGCCCCCTCCGCGGCTCGCGGCCGTGGGGCTACTGGTTCAACGCGAGCGTTTCGAGCAAGGTGTCCCAGTCTTCCATGCCCCTGCCCACTTCGAGTTCTTCAAAGCGCAGGGCGAGGCGTTCGTCGGTGGCAACTAGCCCTTTGTCGGCGGGGGCGACGAACGGCCTCATCAGGTTGCGTGGGATTTCTTTGACTTCGATCGCGTCTACGTGACTTGCGTACTTGGCGGTGGTGGTGCTCACCGCTCCGTAGCCCCCCGTGCGCCACACGCGCACGTCGCCGCAGAGGTCGGGCACCTGCAGTGCCACCATTTCCTGAAGGCCTTTGAGGTAGTTGTGAGCGTCCCGGTTGATCTTGGGGTTGCTCCATCGCAGCGGGCTCACTGCCCTTACGAACTTCCGCACGATTCCGGCGTTGGTGTGGTAGCCGGTTGCCCACAGTGCCCCCGCTACCTCGTGTGCAAGCTTCTGCTCTTCGTCGGTCTGCGGTGAGCTGCCCGCGACGTCTGGGCATTCGGTATGGAGCTTGTGGTTGAGCTTGCGGATGTTCGCTTCCACGGAGGGCCAGGTAGTCACTATGGCGTGCAACGCCGTGTAGCCCGCCTTGAGGTAGGCGTGCGTCGAGGCGGTGTCCTGAGTTGAGGCCAGGGCATCGTCAAGCGCCCCCACTGGCGTCAACCAGAGGGCGAGCACAACCCCAACGATCCCCAAGCGCCCGATCATCCCTCTGCAAGGGTATCCTACACACGGATGCGTGGGTCCGGTAAGCGGACTCTGCTCCGGCGTACCGCGTGTCACCCAAGCGCGCGGGACGCTTCACAAAGCGCCAGAATTGCCTGCAAAACGGGCGTTTTGGGAGACTGGTGTAACGGTAACATGGGGGTCTCCAAAACCCTTGCTCGAGGTTCGATTCCTCGGTCTCCCGCTTCTCGATTCAGGCGCCGGCTCCAGCGCTGCCCTCCTCGCCGGGACCCTCGCAAAGATCGGCGAGCTCATCGCTTCCGGAGAGACGCCCGATGAACTCCCGGTGCACGTCATCGTCGGTTTGACGAGCCTTGCCTGAAGCATCCGGGCACGGCGCATAAGGGGTGTGAGCGCGAGGTGTAATCGGTAAGGCGCAGCTGGCCATAGTGTGGTTGTGGACGGCGATCAGCAGCAGGAGATGACGCGTCTCTATGAGGGTCATGCAGACGCGGTCATGCGCTACGCGCAGCGGCGCTCCGATCGTGAGACCGCCGAAGAGGTGGTCGCGCAGGTGTTCCTGGTGGCGTGGCGCCATCGCTCGACGCTGCCGGATGAGGCATTGCCGTGGCTCTACGGGGTTGCGCGGAGGGTGCTTTCAGAGCAGCGCAGGGGCGCGATGAGACGGAGACGGCTTCACGAGCGGTTGCGTGGTGAGGCGATCGAGGTGCCCCCTGCTCTCGAGTTGCGCGATGGCAGGTTGGGGGAAGCCCTCATGCGCCTCTCCGATGGCGACCGGGAGGCTTTGTTGTTGCGCTACTGGGAGGAGCTTGAGCCGGAGCAGGTGGCTGCTGCGTTGGGTTGCTCACGGGCGACGTTGGCGGTGCGTTTGCACCGGGCGCGAGCACGGCTGCGGAGGGATCTTGACAGCGCTGCTGGCAGGAAGGTTGAGAACGAGGAGCACGGGAATTCGTGCGTAGGCAGAACGGAGACGGTATGAGCACATTCAGAGAAATAGAGAACCGTCTTCGCGCGGGACGCCCGGACATCGAGGTTCAAGCTCCGCCGCTCGCGAGTGTGCTGGTGCGGATCGAGCAGACCTCCCACCCGGCGCGGGGGCGAGGTTCGTGGCGTCGTCGCGGTGTGGTGCTACCGATCGCGGTGGGCGTGCTGGTGCTTGCCGCCGCGAGTGCCGGTGGTGCACTGTTGTTGGCGAGCGGGAAGCCGGTGGCGCCTGCGTTCGTACTGCCCGCAACGCCGGAAACGGGGCTCGGCGAGCCGGTCGGGGCGAGCCTTGCGCCTTTGCCGATGCGCGTACCCGATCCCGTAGGGGGGCCGCCGTGGGGGATGCGCGTGATACGCACAACCCGGGGGCTCGTGTGTTTGCAGGCCGGACGCGTCGTTGACGGCGCTCTGGGGGCGCTTGGCAGCGGGTACGCGTTCGGGGGCGACGGGCGCTTTCACCCCTACCTACCGGCGGACGCGATCGCCACCGACTCCTGCCCGGTCGTAGGTACGGGCGTCTCTCCCATCCTTCCCGGTCCGCCAGTGATTGTGCCTGCGAGTGGGCTGCCGTTGGCCGGCGAAAACGTGAGTGAGACAGACCAAGAGCACTGCGATCTGCCGGGACAACAGGACTGGGGTGTGCGCTGCCCGCAAGCCGAACTGCGCCAGGTGGCGATGGGGTTGCTGGGACCGGACGCGAAGAGCATCCAGGTGGCGACGCCCGAAGGTAGCTTCACGGTCGCGCCCTACGGGCCCGATGGCGCCTATCTCTTCGTTTTGCAGGCACAGGCGAATGCCAACACGAGCATGTCCTCGGGTGCCTACCAGGGTCCGTTTGGATACGTGAGCAAAGCGACTGGGGGCGTGGTGCTGAGCGTGACTTACGGTGACGGTTTCCAGTGCCAGATCCCGGCCAACGACGCGAGTCGCCAGTGTCATGCGCAAAAACCCGGTGGCTCTGGTTCTCAACTTCCAAACGCGGCACAGTTGAGTAGCACGGTGCACGTTAGTTACATGCCACGCGAGGGGCACCCGGTGGCGTCGCTACTCGTGGCCGACGCCACAGGGAGCACATTCGCAGCGACGAGTGGCGTGAGCGGGCAAGCAGCGCCGGGTCCCGCGTTGACGGTGAACTTCAGTGCGCCGGTGTCCGCAGACAGCGCCTCGAGCGCGTATGTGGTGGAACTCAAGCCAAAGCCCGTGTCGGGGTGCGCCACCCCCGCCGTAATCGTGAGTCAGCCCACGAACCAGACCCTGAAGGCGGGAGCGCCCGTAAAGATCACAGTGCCCCTTGAAACCACCTGCACCACCACTTACACCGGAAGGGTGTTCTTCGCGAGCTCATCGACCGTCGGGGGAGAAAGCGGTGGCGAAGGACCGCTATACGAGGCCATCGCCGCGCACTACGGTCCTCCTGGGACGGGGCGAAACCCGATGAGCTTCCCAACCGTGGGCAGCTTTCAGGTGTCCGTTCCGTGAGATGCGAGTGAGATGGCGTGGCGGGCCCGTAGAGGCGGGCTCCGCTCACCCGGCCAACGAGTTCGCGGCTACCTCTGGACGCGATAGACCCGGGATGGAGGGCAGCTCCTCGCCCTCTCCTCGCAGACGCCGGTATGGCCAAACCACATTGCAATACGCGAGCATTCTGCGCCTATCGTCCTCCTCGCAGCCAACTATCGTCGCTCCGATGCGCCAATCCTCTGCATGCGCCCTACACGAGCGCACCTCCACCTCCATGCGAGTGGGCGTGGACTCCGCGTCCACACCGGGAAGCTGCACCGTGAGACTCGCACGCGTACCGGGCGGGAGGGGACGCGAAAGCTCAAACCCCACGCCGCTCGTCGTCATGTCGCACATCCGCGCAAGTAGTGACGGTTCGCTCGCTGTTTCATCGGCGGGTATCAGCAAGCCGGCCGCTGTCAGTGGCGTGCGGTACTCCCCCCGCAACTGCCTGCGCCGCCCCACGTGCACGAGCGTACGCGCCACCCTTCGCAGCTCAATCACCCCGAGCAGCGGCACGAACCAGGCTGCAAACCCGCGCATCGGGGGCAACGGTCCCACCCCGAGGTCCTCGGCGATCCGCAGCAACAACCCCAAAGTCAGTAGCGTCGCGACGGTCAGCAGCAGATGGAACTGCCGCACAGATTCCCACCCCCCGCGATCGATGCCCTCCTTGGGCGTCACCCTGAAGCTTGTTCTCCCCGGTCGCACGATGCAACGCAACGCTCGCGTGAAGATCTCAGCTGTGCACAGTTCGTAGTGAGTGGACTCCCCGCTTCCCTGCTGGCCGCGGCAGAGCGCGGAGCCCGCCATCACCGTCAACAACGTTGCCGGCGCCCAGAGTCCCGCCAACGCGAGCGGAGCGATCCGCAGCGGCAATGCACCCGTCCACAACACCGCCGCGAGCACCCCCAACATCAGCAGCTTCATCGGTCCGGCTAGATATCCCGTGAGGCTCGCCAGGTAGCTCAACCGCTGGCGCCCCGTCAACCCTCGCGCGCGGAACGGGCTCTCCGGTGTGGTGAACACCGCGAGATTGCCCCTCGCCCACCTGTCGCGCTGCAAGAGATAGGAAGCCAGGTCGTGGGGGGCACGCCCCTGGGCTATCACCAGATCGTCGTAGTGCGTGCGCCAGCCCTCCTTGTGCAGCTTGATCGTCGTGTGGAAGTCCTCCGCGATCGTCTCCGTCGCAACGCCCCCAACCGAGAGCAGCGCCTCGCGGCGGATCAACGCCCCAGAGCCACACCAGAAGGCTGCGTTGTGGCGATCCTTTCCAACACATATTGCCGAGAAGAACACCGACTGCTCGTGTCTACCCATGTCGTAATGCTGGATCGAATCGTGGTTTGAGAAGTCGTGAGGGGTTTGTACCAATGCCACCTTCGGGTCC
>DASXNB010000072.1:0-77029 GCA_036495305.1 Solirubrobacteraceae bacterium
CCTCGGTCGAGGGGGTGTTCGCCGCCGGCGACGCCCGTCGCGGTCAGTCGTTGATCGTGTGGGCCATCAACGAGGGCCGCCAGTGTGCGCGGATGGTCGACCGCTATCTCGCCGGCCTTCGCGCCGACCCGGCCCTGAATGCCGCCAGCAACGGTGCCGCGCCTGAAGACGGCGGCCTCGCCGGGCACGCCGACGCCGATGAAGGGCCAGAGGGCCCGCCGCAACACGTCGGGCCGGGTGTACCGGCCGAATGAAGATAGCTCTGTGATCACACCGATCAGCCGATTCTGACTCTGGACTGCATCCATCCGATGAAGTTGGACTCGCTGAGGACCTTTGCGGCGACATCCTCGATGGCTTGCGCGGTCCCGTCAAGACCGTCTGCTGGATGGGCAAAGACGGCTCCGTTGCGGTCGAGGAACTCCCTCATCACGTCATAAGCCGTGCGCTTATTCCCGTCTGGGAGTGGATGATAGGTTGCGATTCTCGAGCAATACACAGCCGCCTTTTCGTGCAATGCCGGGAATAGGTCGTAGTTGCCGAATCCCGCGAAGGGGGCGGCAAGGGCCCCCTCTGCGAGGTTGATCACGCGCGGAATACGCGCCAATTGGTGCGCGTCGATGCCCGAATGGAGCTCGGCTATTACGAGGAAGTCACCCAGCTCCATACGCCGCATGCGCGCGATCCTAACAAGCTACTAGGTGGATTAGTATTTTGGTATCTTAACGTAGAATGACTTGACACCGATGAGGTATTCCTATAGAACCACGCCGTGCCTGCGAATCCCGAGGAGCTCCCCAAGATGGCTAAGACGATGACTCTCAGGCTGGACGACGAGCGAGCAGCCACACTCGAGTTGGTGGCGCGGGCCGACGATCAGACCCTTACCGAGGCGATCAGGACTGCGATCGACGCACACATTGAGGAGCGCAAGCGCGACAAGGATTTCAAGGAGCGGTTGCGTCGACGGCATGAGCAAGAGCGCTCGCTTTACGAGCGTCTCTCCCGCTGAGACCGAAATCTTTGGTGTTCAGGCAATGAGGTAGCACCTCCATCGATAAGGTTCGGCGACGCGCGTAGGGTCGTCGTTTTGGCACAGCGGCTAGACTGGCCGCGTGGCCAAGCCTTCCGAGAATGGGCATCCGGTGTCCGCCAACGGCAACGCTCCACCGAGTGCCCTGCCGCGTGCCTGCATCATCGGCGCCGGCTCCTCCGGCATCGCGGCGGCAAAGGCGCTACTGGACCGTGGCATCCCCTTCGACTGCATCGAGAAGTCAGACCAGGTCGGAGGCAACTGGGTGTTCGGCAACCGCAACGGCATGTCGGCGGCATACCGCGACCTGTTCATCAACGTCTCCCGTGAGCGGATGGCCTACGCGGACTACCCGATGCCCACGTCCTATCCCGACTTCCCCCACCACACGCACATCAAGGAGTACTTCGACAAATACGTCGACCACTTTGGGCTGCGCGAGCACATCTCCTTCGAGACGGGCGTCGATCACGCGCGCAAGCTCGAGGACGGGACATGGGAGATCGAGCTCGACCACGGCGAAACACGCTCATATGACGCGCTACTCGTGGCCAACGGCCACCACTGGGACCCGCGCTGGCCCGAACCGGCCTTCCCCGGCGCCGACACCTTTACAGGCACTCAGTTGCATGCTCACTCCTACGTGGACAACTCGCTTTTTGCCGGCAAGGATGTCGTGATCGTGGGAATGGGTAACTCCGCCATGGATCTCGCGGTTGAGAGCTCCTATGTGGCGGCCAACACCTACCTGTCGGCGCGCAAAGGCGCATGGATCATCCCCAAGTACGTGTTCGGCAAGCCGGTCGACCAGTTGCCTAACAATCCAAGGGTGCCGTTTGCGATCCGCCAGCGCATGATCCACCAGACGATCAAGACGATCACTGGCCCGCCCGAGCGCTATGGGCTGCCAAAGCCCGATCACAAGTTCGGCGAGTCACACCCCACGGTGTCCGGGCGCATCCTCGACCGTATCGCCCATGGCATGATCGCCCCGAAGCCGAACATCGCATCGCTCGAGGGCGACCGTGTGCGTTTCACCGACGGCAGCGAGGTGCATGCCGACGTGGTGGTTTATTGCACGGGCTACAAGATCACCTTCCCCTTCTTCGATGATGGCTTCCTGGCCGCGCCCGACAACCACATCGAGCTGTTCAGGCGCGTCTTTCATCCCGACATCGCCGGCCTCTATTTCATAGGTTTGTTGCAGCCCCTGGGTGCGATCATGCCGTTGGCGGAGGCCCAGAGCACGTGGGTGGGCGACCACCTGCGGGGCGAGTACACGCTCCCACCACCCGCCCAGGTGCGTCAGGACATCGCACGCGACCAGCAGGCAATGCGCAAACGCTACGTCGCCTCCAAGCGCCACACCATCCAGGTCGATTTCGACGACTACCTGCACGCGCTCGACTCAGAGCGCCGCGCCGGGGCTGAGAGGGCGCGGGCATCTGGTTACGCGCTACCGATCCAGGCGCATCAAGCTGCCGGGAACAGCGCTTTCGCTCGCTAGCGTTAAGCGCGTGACACAAACGTTCTGCCGCCACAACCGCTTCATCCAACGCTGCCCGATCTGTCGCGACACCGTGCCAGGGCAAGAGTCCACGCGACAAACTAAGCCCAAGCGCCAGACCGAGGGCGGCAGGCCGGGGTCGCCCTCGCGCGCGGGGGTGGGCACGACGGGAGGCACGCGTCGCCCATCCTCGCGTCGTCCGCGCGATCTCCGCGTCCATCGCGAGCAGCGCTCGGAGGATGATGGTTACCGCTGCGAGCTTGTCCCCGGCCTGCACTCCTCGCAGGACGCCAAGCGGTTGGTAGGGGAGATCGGCTTCGCCTCAGGACGGCTGCTCACGCTCACGGCCGCCCCACCGAGCCTGTACGCGGAGGCCCGCGAGTGCGACGACATCGAGCAGGCCACGTGGATGTGCCTCCTTGCGGCCTACCTGTCTCCGCTACAGGGCTCCCAGCCATTCGTGGGTGTCCGTCAGGCGCTGCTCTGTAGCTGGGAGTCCGCCACCCTCCCCGACCTCGAGGACGTACCGCTCGGACCTCGTACTTCCCACGACCCCGCGCGGGGCACGGAGACCCTGGTCTCCTACAGGCGTTTTGCCGAGCACATGGGAACACAGGAGTCTGCATTCACCGGGGAGCCCGGCTGGACGCCGCAGCGGCGCTTTGAGCGGCTCTTCGAGCGGCTCGCTTTGCCGGGTTTCGGACGGATGGGACGCTACGACCTCCTGATCACGCTGGGACGGCTTGGCCTGTATGAGATGCGCGCAGATTCGCTGCATCTCGCCACGCGCGCATCGGCGCCCGTGGAAGATCCCACGCCGCAGGCCGCCAAGCGTGTGTTCGGCATCGGTGATCCAATCCACATCGAGCGCCGTGCCGCGACGCTCGCCCAGGCGATGTCCACGCCAGTCGAAGCGCTCGATCTGGCACTCGCCAACTGGTCTTCGGAGGAGCGCGTGACGCTTGGTTTCCCTCCCGACACCAACGATGTACACGCCGTAGAGCGTGCGCAAGTAGCGCTCGAAGTCTGACTCGGTGGCTCGACCGGCCCGCCGCTCGCCGTGGGCACGTCGGGTGTTCGTCGCTCGGGGGTGACTCCCGCGCGCGTGAAGCCGGCCCACCTTCCTGCGCGCCGGGAGTCCCGCGCATTTTTGCCGTCCACACCGACGCCTAAAGTCCTGCGTGTCACGTCCCCGTTTCGCGTAAACCAGGGAGCCGCCATGCCGCTGTGCTTCATAGAGCCACACGACGCCATCCGAGTCATCGCGGATTCCGTCGGCCGCGAGGCCCGACGGCAACTTCTCGGCGAGGTGGTACGCGCATGGGTTGACGATCTCCCCGATCAGGAGCTCTCGCTGCACTATGCCCGAGCCATCGCCGACCTCGACGACGACGACCTGCAGCTACTCGCCGCATGGCACGCCTCGCTCGAGGTGGGCCAGCCCATCCCCAACACCGACTTCCTCGTGGGAGTGTTCCCGAGCCTTGGCGAAAACCGCCGTGAGGCACTGAAGATCGCCGCTGGCTTCAGGGGCGAGGAGGCCTTCCAGGCCGGGATGGCCGAGGAGCAGGCGCTCGACACGGTGCTGCCACACCTCTCCCGCGAGCGCGCCATCGACCTGGCGGAGGAGTGCATCCAGCTGTATCAGTGGGACCGGTTGGGCTCTTACAACTGATGATGCTCCGCCCCCGGGTTTTGCGACCGGGTAGGTAGACTGCGCGTATGTCCGAGCAAGCTAATACCGAGCCCGCCGTGACTGTGGATGACGTGATGGACGCGCTGTCAAACGTCATCGACCCCGAGCTTGGTCTCGACTTCGTGGAGCTTGGTTTGATCTATGGCGTGGAGGTGAGTGGGGGAGACGTGCAGGTGACGTTCACGCTCACCACCCCCGGCTGTCCGATCGGGCCACAGGTCACCGAACAGATCGAAGAGTTCGTGGGTGAGCTCGAAGGTGTCGCCTCGGTCGAATCCGAGATGGTGTTCACGCCCCCTTGGACGCCTGAGAAGATGAGCGAGGACGCGAAGTTCGCCTTGGGCTACTAGACGCCGCCTTTGGGGCGTCGCCATTCTCTGAGGCTTTGTCACTCTGATCTTCCTGCGCTTGCCTCTCCCGGGCAAGCCTCACGAGGGTGGCCAGCTCCTCGGCGATGGAGTCGCCGATCTGCTCGATGTCGGGCAGCGAATCGAAGTCGCCGAGCAGCCCGAAGTTCATCTCCCCCGCGTAGGACATGATTGCCACCGCCAAGGCATGGTTTTCCGGTAGGAACGCCACCGGGAACACCCGCTCCATGCGGCGTCCCAGTACATACAACGGGAACTGGGGGCCGGGCACGTTGGTAACGATCAGATTGAACAACCGCGTAGAGAAGTTCAGCCGCGAGGCCTGCGCAAGGATGGTGGGTGGCGCGAAGTTCTGTGCGCCCGCGATCACCTCGGCGCCGAGGGCCTGCTTTGACTCCTTCAATCCATCCATCGCGTGACGCACGAAGCGCAACCGTTCCAGCGGGTCTTCGATGTACACGGGCAACGGTCCCCTCATCACCACGATCCGGTTGCCTCCCTCGTGGCGCTCGCCCACGGTGCGCACCGACACGGGTACGAGCGCACGCAGCTCCACACCCTCTGTGCGCCTACCGCGGGCTAACAGGAAAGAGCGCAAAGCGCTAGTCACGACAGCCAGCACAACGTCGTTGACGGTGCCACCCAACACGTTCTTCACGAGCTTGAAGTCATCGAGCTGGGCCGCCACACCCACGAAGCGCCGGTGCGGACCTATCTCGACGTTCAGCGGGGTGGCGGGTGCCGGGTTGAGACCTGCCCACACGATCTCCCCAACTCCCTCCGCCGCCTCGCGGGCGCGATCGAGTGTGCGCTCGGGGTGAGTGAGCGCGCTCACCGCTCCCCCAACCATCTCCACGCCGGCGCGCACGGCGCCGCGCAAGCCGGCGGCCACGAGCTCGGTGGTGTCGGGTTCGGGATTGGGTTTCCATGCTCGCCCCGAATGGCGCAGCGGGGGCGGATCGGGTGAGAGGTCGAACAGCACCGTGGCGAGATCTACGCCCGCGATGCCGTCGATCAACGAATGGTGGGTCTTTGAGATCAGCGCGAACTTGTTCTCCCAAAGGCCCTCGATCAACCACATCTCCCACAGCGGTCTTGAACGGTCGAGCGCCTGGGAGAAGATGCGGGCGGTGAGGTTGCGTAGCTGTTCCCAGCTTCCGGGGGCGGGGAGTGCGGTGTGGCGCACGTGGAACTCGAGGTTGAAGCTCGGGTCGTCCACCCACACCGGCCTTCCGCTGTCAAGCGCGGTGTAGGCGAGCTTGTGGCGGTAACGGGGCACCAAATGCAAGCGGCGGCGGATCTGTTCAAGGAACTCCTCCATCGCCGGGGGTGGTCCCTCCAGCAGCGTGAGCCCCCCCACGTGCATGTGCGAGTTCGTCCCCTCCTGGTGCAGGAAGGAGGCATCGACCGCGGTGAGTCTGTCGAGGTGGCGCTGTGGCATCACCGTCAAGCGTAGCTGGGACACCTACAATGGGCGTAGTGGCCAACACAGTCGAGAAGCTGCTGCTCGCCGCGCCCCGCGGATACTGCGCGGGCGTCGATCGTGCGGTGCAAACCGTGGAACGCGCGCTCGATCTGCACGGTCCGCCGGTGTACGTGCGCAAGCAGATCGTTCATAACAAGCACGTGGTTGAGTTGTTGGCCGAGCGCGGCGCGGTGTTCGTCGACGATGTGAACGAGATTCCCGAGGGCGCGCTCACGGTGTTCTCTGCGCACGGTGTGTCGCCGAAGGTGCGTGAGGATGCCCACGTTCGCAACCTCGACACGATCGATGCCACCTGTCCGCTCGTCACCAAGGTTCATCGCGAGGCGGTGCACTTCGCCCAGGATGGTTACACGATCGTGCTGGTCGGTCACGCCGGCCACGAGGAGGTGCAGGGCACGATGGGGGAGGCCCCAGAGCACATCGTGCTGGTCGAGAACGAGCAGGACGTCGATGAGCTCGTCGTGGAGGACCCCGAGCGGGTGGCCTACATCACCCAGACCACCCTCTCGGTGGACGAAACCACATCGATAGTCAAGCGCCTGCACGAGCGCTTTCCCTCGATCGCTGGTCCCCGGACCGACGACATCTGTTACGCCACCACCAACCGTCAAGCCGCCGTCAAGCAGATGGCGGGCGACTGCGACCTGATGCTTGTGATCGGCTCGCGCAACTCCTCCAATTCGGTTCGCCTCGTGGAGGTGGCGCGCGATTGTGGCACCGAGGCATACCTCATCGACCACGCCGGCGAGGTGCGCGAGGAGTGGCTCGCCGGAAAGCGCGTCGTGGGTGTCAGCTCAGGTGCCTCCGCTCCCGACGATCTCGTTCAGAACCTGCTCGACTTCTTCCGCGCGCGGGGGGTCAAGGACATCTCAGAGTTCCATGTGGTGCGGGAGGACGTCCGCTTCATGCTCCCGAAGCCGATCCGCGAGGCTGTAGCCGCAGCGGCGCCTTGACGCGCACACTCGTCGTCTCAGACCTCCATCTCGGGGCGGGGTCGGGCGCCGATGTGCTGCGCCGGCCGGCTGCCCGCGCGGCTCTGATCGAGACGCTTGCCGACGTAGATCGCCTTGTCCTGCTCGGAGACGTCTTGGAGCTGCGCCACGGTCCTCGTCGCGATGCACTTGCCGCCGCACGCCCATTTTTTGAGGAGCTTGGGCGTTCCTTCTCTGGTCGCGAGATCGTGGTTGTGGCGGGAAACCACGACCACGCCCTGGTCGAGTCGTGGTTGCGCGATCGCGACGAAAGCCCCACACCGGTGCCGCTCGAATTGGAGCAGCGTTTTGCTCCCAAGGAAGCCTCCGCGATGCTTGCGACGCTAGCTTCGTGGGCTGCCCCCGCCCGTCTTGGCGGAGCCTTCCCGGGGTTGTGGTTGCGCGAGGATGTGTACGCCACGCATGGCCACTATCTCGACTGCCACCTCACGATTCCAACGATGGAGAGACTTGGCATCGGGATGACCGCCCGCGCGATGAAGCAGCCGGCGGACGCGTTTACGGCGGTTGGCGACTACGAGGCTGTCACTGCGCCCGTGTTCGCGTGGATCGACGCGGTGGCGCGCCAGGCTCCCACCGGCTCGACGCTCAACGGGCAAACCACCGTACGTGCCTGGCGCGCGCTCGCGGGCGACCGCGATGGGGTCCGTGGCTGGGGCGATTTGCGTTTGCGCGCGATCGCCGGTGCCTTTCCCTTCGCGATCGCGGCACTCAACCGTGCGGGGTTGGGCTCGTTTCAAGCAGACATCTCAACCGATGAGCTGCGCCGGGCGGGACTGCGCGCGATGGGCGAGGTTGCTTCGCGGCTCGCACTCGGCAAGGCGCACGTCATCTTCGGTCATACCCATCGTGCGGGTCCTCGTCCGGGGGATGACATCTCAGAGTGGCGAGGGCCCGGAGGCGCGCGGTTGCTCAACGCCGGATGTTGGACATACGACGGTTATTTCGTCCGAGGGGAACCAGGCGAGAGCCCCTACTGGCCAGGAGGGGCTGTGCTGGTCGAGGACGATGGCCCACCCAAGCTGCTGCGGCTGCTCGACAGTCATCCCGCTGACGATCTCAAGCCGGTACCCGCCTAGACCAACCGTCTATCGACGGGGCATGCGGCAGACGCACGGCGCCGTGCTTTCAAAACATGCCAGGCGTGAAGCACGTCGCTAGGCACTCTACGCCTGCCCCGATTTCGAGAGAGATCGTTGCGGCCGTATGGCGCTCGTGCTCGATCAGTGGGTAGGCCCCCGGGTGATCGACGGTGAGCGTGGTGTCGGCACCCTCTGAGGTGCTCACCGTGATTGTGCCTCTGCCGTCGAGCACCACCCACACGCCGCCGGCTTCGTACTCGCCTGACCATGCACCTTCGCGGTCAGGGGTTTGCATGACGAGCTTCACGCCGTCAACGTCCTCCGCGCGCAGCGAGTCGAGCGGCTCGCGCTCGACTCCCAAAAGCTCTTGGATGGCAAGCTCTGTTTCTTTGTAGCCGCCCTCGCCGTAGTGGTAGTCGAACAAACGTGCCCTCCCGTCGAACAGGTAGCGGGCGGGCCAGCCCTTGTTCTCATACTCCTGCCACACCTCGAACTCGCTGTCGATGAGCACGGGGTAGGCGATCTGGAGACGCTCCACCGCGTCTCGTACCGCCTGCTCGTCTGCGGAGGGGGGAAACCCGGGGCAGTGCACACCCACTACACGCAACCCATCTCCGGCGTAGCGCTCGTGCCACGCCTTCATATAGGGCAGCGTGCGGATCGAGTTGGGGCGGCAGAAGTCCCAGAACTCCACCAGCATCGGTTGTCCCCGCTTGAGGATGCTCGCCTGGGAGCCGTTCGTGTTCACCCACGGCAGCTTGGTGGGGAACAGCGGCGCGGCAATGGTGTCAGCTGGGGCGCGCAATGCGGGAGCGAGATTCGCGGCGAGACGCTGCGATCCGGCGCCGGGTCAGCCTATGGAGCCGACCATCTCCAACTGAATCAGCCGGTTGAGCTCAACTGCATACTCCATTGGCAGCTCCTTCGTGACGGGCTCGATGAAGCCATTCACGATCATCGCCGCCGCCTCGTCCTCGGTGAAGCCACGGGAGCCCATGTAGAAGAGCTGGTCGTCTGAGATCCTGCCGACGGTCGCCTCGTGGGCGACGGCGACGTTGGGGTTCTGGATCTGGATATCAGGCCACGTGTCAGAGCGCGACTCCCCATCCATCATCAAGCCGTCGCACTGCACCCTCGCCTTCGAGCCGGCGGAGTTGTTGCCCATCTTCACGAGGCCGCGATAGCCCATGATGCCGCCGTCCTTGGAGATCGACTTGGCGAGGATGTTCGAGGTGGTGTTGGGAGCGAGGTGCACCACCTTTGCGCCTGTGTCCTTGTGCACTCCCTTGCCCGCCACACCCACGTTGAGGTGATCGGCACGGGCACCCTCGCCCATCAGATACGAGCCGGGGTAGAGCATCACGTACTTCGCGCCCATCGAACCCCCCACCCACTCGACCGTGCCCTCGGCGTCCACTATGGCACGCTTGGTGTTGAGGTTGTAGACGTCCTTCGACCAGTTCTGCACTGTGGTGTACCGCGCCTTCGCTCCCTCGTGCACGAAGATCTCAACCACCGCGGAGTGCATCGAGTTGACCGAATACGTCTGCGCGGTGCAACCCTCGATGTAGTTCACATCCGAGCCCTCGTCGGCGATGATGAGGGTGTGCTCGAAGGTGCCCTCTCCGGCGCCCTCCATGCGGAAGTACGCCTGCAGTGGCAGATCCACCTTTACGCCCTTGGGGACGTACAGGAACGACCCACCCGACCACACTGCGCCATGGAGCGCCGAGAACTTGTTGTCCTGCGGGGGTACGCACTTGTTCATGAAGTACTTCTGCACCAAATCGGGGTACTGGGTGATAGCGGTGTCCATCGAACAGAAGAGGATCCCGAGCTTTGCGTACTCTTCCTTGAGTCCCTCATATACGGGCTCCTGGCGCCACACGCCAACCACACCCGCAAGGTGCTCGCGCTCGGCCTGGGGGATGCCGAGGTCCTCGTAAGTTTTCTTCATCTCCTCAGGGACGTCGTCCCACGAGTTGAAGCGCCCGGCGGTGGGGGGGGAGTAGAGCACCAGCTCGTCCAGGTTCAAACCGCTGAGGTCGGGTCCCCACGTGGGGACGGGCTTGCGTTCGTAGATTTCGAGCGACTTCACACGCTTCTCTGTCATCCACTCGGGCTCGCCCTTGACCTTGGAGAGCTCGCTCACCACCTCACGCGAGATGCCTTTCCGCGCTAGCAGCTGGCCCTGGTCGTCCTCGACTATGGGGGACGGCTTTGCGATCTTGGTGCGGTCTAGCGTCGCCATATGGCTCCCTTTGAGAATCCTGTGCTGTGAACTAGGAATTGTATCGAGGTCTCGCTTGGTACTCGTCCGTAATGCACGGCGGCTCGGTGTCGGCGGGGCCGTGGTCGATGCCTGGGCACGGGGAGCATCTAAACCGAACCCACCGGCCAGCTGTTATCGCCCGTGACGGCGCCCTTGACGACCTTCAGGCCGAGCAGCGCGCACTTGCGTCGTGTCGCCGACACGGGTATCCCGAGCAGCTCGATCGCCCAGTCGGCGTTGAGATCGGCGACCTGATCCAAAGGCATCCCTACCAGCTCCTCGGAGGCGATCGAAGCTGAGGCTTGGGAGATCGCGCAACCGTGGCCGTGGAAGCGGAGATCCTCGATCTTGCCGTCCTTCACGCGGATGTGCACACCCAACTCATCCCCGCACAATGGGTTGTGCTCGAGGGCCTCCATGTCGTGCGGGTCGAGCTCGCCGAAGTTACGCGGGCGCTTGTAGTGGTCGAGGATGTAATCGCGGTAGAGATCGTCCATCACAAACCAAACACTTTCCTGCCCTCGTTCAGCGCCTGGATCAGGGCATCCACGTCCTCGCGCTCGTTGTACACCCCAACGCTCGCCCGTGCCGTCGCCGCTACCCCGAGACTCCTCATCAACGGTTGCGCGCAGTGATGTCCCGCGCGGATGCACACACCCCCGCGGTTCGCGAGCTCCGCAATGTCGTGCGCGTGCATCCCGTCGATCGTGAAGGAGAGAATCCCGCCACGACTCTCCGCCTCGGGGGGGCCCACGAAATGCAACCCCTCCACCTCCCTCACGCGCTCGATCAAGTAGGCGGTGAGATCGCGCTCATGGCTTCTGACTCGCTGCATATCGAGTGCCGCGAGGTAATCCACCGCGGCTCCCAACCCCACAGCCTCTGCGATGGGGGGCGTGCCCGCCTCGAACTTGAAGGGCAATTCGTTCCACGTGGCGCCCTCGAAGCTCACGGAGGCGATCATGTCGCCGCCTGTGAGAAACGGGGGCATCTCATCGAGGATCTCTCCCCTGCCGTGCAACACCCCGATCCCTGTCGGCCCGAGTGCCTTGTGGCCGGTCCAGGCATAGAAATCGGCGCCGATCGCTTGCGCGTCCACCGCCATGTGAGGCACCGCCTGCGCACCATCGATCAGCGAGGTGGCGCCAGCCGCGCGCACACGCGCTGTCATCTCCGCCACAGGGACGATCGTGCCGAGGACGTTCGAGACGTGGGTAAACGCCACCAACTTCACGTCTCCCCGTTCAAGCTCTCGGTCGAGTTGCTCGAGTGAGAGTTCCCCTCGCTCGTCCACCTCCAGGTAGCGCAGCTGCGCGCCCTTCTCGCGGCAGAGTTGCTGCCACGGCACGATGTTCGCGTGGTGCTCCATCTGCGTGGTCAGCACCACGTCGCCCGCACCCACGTTCGCGCGACCCCACGAATACGCGACGAGGTTGATCGCCTCGGTGACGTTCTTTGTGAAGATCGTCGTTTTCGGCTCCCACCCCACGAACTCCGCCACCTTCGTGCGCGCGTCATCGTAGGCCGCGTCGGCCTCTTGCGCGAGCGCATACACGCCGCGGTGCACATTCGCGTTGTGCTCGCAGTAGTAGGCGTCCATCGCCTCGATCACCGCCCTCGGCTTCTGCGAGGTGGCACCCGAGTCGAGGTATGTGAGCGGCTTACCGTCGAACTCGCGCGCGAAGATCGGGAAGTCCTCGCGCACGTTGAGGCGCATGGACTCCCCTTCGCGGCCACCCCCGCGCTCGGCAAGCGGGCTCGTGCCCTGGATGGAGCGCTCGAGCGTGCTCATCGGGCCGTTGCGTAAGCCTCGATGTCCTCACGCGCGGCGGCCAACTTCGCGGCTATCTTCGCGCGCACCAGCTCTTCGAGCGGCTCGTCTTCCAGCTGGCCCAGCAGCGGCTCGAAGAAGCCCTCCACAAGCAGCCTCACAGCGGATGGGCGGTCGAGTCCGCGGCTTGCCATGTAGAAGATCGACCCCTCGTCCAGTTCCCCCACCGTCCCACCGTGGGAGGCTGACACATCGTCGGCCGACACCAACACCGATGGGATCGCATCGAGGCGGGCCTTCGGGGAGAGCATCATCGTGTGGATCTGCAAATACGTGTGCGTCTTCTGCGCACCCGGATCGATCTGGATCAAGCCCTCGAAGCTCGCCCTGCTCTGGCCGGTGGCGGCCCCGCGCCAGTGCACGTCCCCACCGGAGGGGCCGGTCTCATGGAGGTCAACCGCGAAGGTGTCCAAATGCTCTTCAGCCTCGGTGAAGAAGAGACCTCTGAACGCCATGTCCCCACCCGGCTCGCTCACCGCAAGCTCGAGGTGGTGGCGTACCAGGTGGCCCCCCAGCAGCGCCGGCAACCAGTGGCAGTAGGCGTCGCGGCCGACGCCGACGAAACGAGTGGAGGCGTCGAACACGTCGCCGCTCCCCCAGTCCTGCACTTGCGCGAGGCGGCAGCGGGCGTTGTCCTTGAGGTACAGCTCGAAAGCGCCCGCGTGAAGCGATTGGCCGTCTGCGAAATCAGCCGCGAGGTCGTGCTCGTGGACCTTGAAATCGCTGCTCTTCCCACCGATCACGAGCGTGCGGCCATACTGTGCCACTCCCGCTCCCGAGATCGCGTAGACGATCTCAAAGGGGTCCTCCACGACGAGGCCATCCGGGACATAGAGGAACGCGCCGCCGGTCCAGAAGGCGGCGTTGGCCGCCTCCAGCTTGTGACGGTCGATGGTGAGCCGCTTGGAGTACCACTGCTTGAACAACTCCCCGTGCTTCTCCGCGGCCGTCTCCAGCGAGCACAAGATCACGCCCTGCTCGGCCAGCTTCGCGTCTAGCTCGACGTGCACGATCGAGGAGTCCTGCTGCACGATCCGTCCTGCCCGCGGGCGGTCGGGGATCGCCTCTTTCACGAACTCGGGAGCACCCTCTTCGCTTGGGTACTCGCGTGGGGCAAGCGCATCGAAATCAAGCTCCGCGAAGGTCGTGGTCCAAAAGCCCGACCTACGCCACACCGGCAACTCGCTCGCTTGGAAGGCGCGCTCCGCGTCGGCGCGAAGCTCGGCGAGCGTGCGTCCGTCGCCCGCTCCCGCCCCCGCGAGCGCGTGGTAGAGCGAGGCCTCGCGGTGGCGCCCCGGCTTGACCGCGATGCTTTCAGGGGTGGGTGTGGCTCCGTTGACGGAGGTATTGGGGGCCGTCGTCTCAGGCGGCACCGGCGCCCACCTCCTGGCGAATCTGGTCGTAACCCTCGCGCTCCAGTCTCTCCACGAGCTCCACGCCACCCTCGAGCACGATCCGTCCGTCCATCAAAATATGCACGAACTCGGGCTTCACGTAGTGAAGGATGCGCTGGTAGTGGGTGATGATGAGCGCCCCCAACCCCTGCTCGTCGTGCAACCGCTGGACGCCCTCCGCCACGGTGCGTAGCGCATCGATGTCAAGGCCCGAGTCGGTCTCGTCGAGGATCGCCACATCGGGGGAGAGCATCGCCATCTGCAGGATCTCCGCGCGCTTCTTCTCGCCGCCGGAGAAACCGTCGTTGAGGTGGCGCGAGGTGAACGCCCGGTCCACGTCGAGCAGGTTGATCGCGTGCTGGAGCTGTTCGCCGAACTCCTTCACGCGGATCGGCTCCTCCCGCTTGGCGTTGATCGCCATACGCAGGAAGTTCGCCACCGACACCCCCGGGATCGACACGGGGTATTGGAAGGCGAGAAACAGCCCCGACTTCGCTCGCTCGTGCGGCTCGGCCTCGGTGATGTCCTCACCCTTGAACACGATCTTCCCCTCGGTCACCTCGTAGGAGGGGTGGCCCAGGAGCGTGTTGGCGAGCGTCGACTTACCCGACCCGTTGGGTCCCATGAGCGCGTGGATCTCGCCGCGGTCGATGTTCAGGTTGACGCCTCTGAGGATCTCGCGATCCTCGGTGCGCACGTGCAGATTTGTGATTTCGAGGTCAGCCATGGTTCCTTTGCGGTGAGCGGTTACGGGGACTAGGGGGAAGTGGACAAAGCGGGAGACGCCGGCAGTGGGTCCAACGGCGCGGCAAGGGTTCCCGCCGCGGCGTGGGGCTTGCGTGTCACGAGCAGGTCGGCGAGGGTGGTGTCGTTGAGCGTGCGCACGATCGACCCCCGCACGCGCGTCCACAGGAGCTTCGTGGGACACACATGGTTGGGGTCTGACTCGCGCGAGCACACGATGCTCCCGTCGGGGCTTTGGGAGATGCACTCGATCGGGGCGATCGACCCCTCGAGCGCCTCCACCACCTCGGCCATCGTGATCTCCTGTGCCGGACGCGCCAACAGGTAGCCCCCGCGCGAGCCCCTGCGGCTGTCGATCAACCCGGCCTTTCTCAGTCGCGCCACGAGGTGCTCCAGGTATGCCAACGGCATACCGTCGTGCTCGGCGATCTCCGCGAGGGGCACCACCGATTCTGTGCCGTCAGTGCATTCGCCGGCCCGCCGGGCCAGCTCAACCATCACGCGTACGCCGTACTCGGCCTTAGTTGAGAACATCATCGTCTAAATACCTACCTGCTGACTAGGGTATCAGGCGCATATGGTCGCGACCCGGCCGTGGGCCACGAGAGATCGTGGGGTAGGGGGTTTCGCTCAGCCGCCGAGAAGTAGGCGGCGGATGTCGTGACTCAAACCTTCGGGGGTGATCTGTTCGATCCCGAACCCAACTCGCTCGACGCCGGCGCGGTCGATCAGCAGCACGGTGATCCCGTCTTCGCCGGAGGTCACGCGGTAGGAGTGCCATACGGCTTTGAGTTGCTGTTGCGAGCCGGTGAGGAAGACGGCGCGGCCGGTGAGCGACGCCGAGCCGAGAAAGCGCGCCACGTGTGTGGGGGTGTCGGCGCCGGGGTCGGTGCTCACGAAGATGGCGCCCACTCCCGCGGGGGAGGAGAGTTCGTCGAGCGCCCCCCGGATCTGCTGAGCCACGAGCGTGCACGTCCTGCAATCGCTGGAGAGGAAGGTCAAGACCACTACCTTGCCGCGGTAATCCGACAGCGACACCACATGTCCTTGGTTGTCGTGGAGCGTGAAGCTCGGCGCCGCGATGCCTGGGGGATAGGCCGCGCCGTCGAAGCTCGCCGGCTGTTTGGCTCCGCCTCCCGTCCCACACCCCGCGAAAGCAACACCCCCCACGAGGGCAAGCGCCAGCAGCGCAGTCGTCACGGCGTGGGGTTTCGCGGCCATCGGGAGGCAGGGTAAGTCAACTATTCAGATACAACGCCATCGACGCTACACTTTCTGAAGTTCCATGAAATCCGACCGCGATTCAGGAGTTTTCAGATGAGCCCGTCAAGCGCGGACCTGTTGCGACAGGTGAAGAGCGAAATCGATGAGGTAGATCCATCAGAGGTCAAGGAGCTCTTGCAGGAGGGCGCCGTCATCATCGACGTGCGCGAGACCGACGAGCTCTCCTCGGGGCTGCTCCCCGGCGCAAGGCACGTGCCGCGCTCCTACTTGGAGACCCGCATCGAGGGGATCGTCTCCGACCGCTCCGCTCACATCATCCTCTACTGCGCCTCGGGCAACCGCTCGGCCTACGGTGCCCGCACACTCGAACAGGACATGGGCTACGAACACGTCGAGTCGATGAAGGGTGGCATCGCGCTCTGGAAGGACCGCGGCTACGACGTGGACATCCCCCGCACGCTCACCCCCGAACAACGCGACCGCTACTCACGCCACCTGCTCATCCCCGAGATAGGGACCGACGGCCAGCAGAAGCTGCTCGACGCCAAGGTTTTGCTGCTCGGCGCCGGCGGCCTGGGCTCGCCCACGGCCCTCTACCTCGCCGCGGCCGGTGTGGGAACGCTCGGGATCGTGGATGACGACGAGGTCGACCTCTCGAACCTCCAGCGCCAGGTGATCCACTCCACCCAGCGCATCGGCATCCCTAAGGTGGACTCCGCCGAGGAGACCATCCACGGGCTCAACCCCGACGTCAACGTGGTCAAGTATCCGGTGCGGTTGGACGCCACCAACATCATGGACATCATCGCCGGCTACGACGTGATCGTGGACGGGGTGGACAACTTCCCCACGCGCTACCTCCTCAACGACGCCACCGTGCGGTTGAAGATCCCGGTCGTCTCAGCCTCGATCCTCGGTTTCGACGGTCAGCTGTCTGTATTCAAGCCTTATGACGGCCCCTGCTACCGCTGCCTCTTCCGCGAGCCCCCACCCGCCGAGCTTGCGCCATCCTGTGGCGCCAATGGCGTTCTGGGCGTGTTGCCAGGCACGATGGGGCTCCTGCAGGCCACAGAGGTGGTGAAGTTGATCCTCGGCATCGGCGATCCCGCGATCGGGCGCCTCTTGCTCTATGACGCCCTTGCCGCCACGCTCAGCGAGGTGAAGGTCCACCGCGACCCCGACTGCCCGATTTGCTCGCGCCCACCCGATGAGATCTCCGACCAGGAGATGGGCGTGTTCCCCGACTACGAGGCATTCTGCGCCGCCGCAGGGTAGTCTGCCGCGAGCTCATGGCCACGATCAAGATTCCCCCGGTCCTGCGCGCGTCGGTGGGCGGCGAGCGCGAGGTGCCAGCCTCCGGCGTGAACGTCGGTGAGATTCTGCGCGACCTCGCCGACTCCCACCCCGCCACAGCCGACCAGCTGTTTGCCGCCGACGGCGAGCTCAACCGGTACGTCAACGTGTACCTCAACGACGAGGATGTACGTGTGCTCGACGGGCTCGACACCGCGGTTGGCGAGAGCGACACCGTGGTGATCCTGCCGGCCATGGCCGGCGGGCGCTAGTCAGCGCGCCTAGCGCTTCTCCATCGCACTCGTAAGTCGGTGGTCAATTCGGCCGTCGAGTCGATTTTCTCCGCAATTTGGGCATTTTTATGAGCGCTTGAAGCAGGTGTCCAGCTAGGCTCGCACGCTGCCTGTCAGGTGGACGTGACAGAGCGCTGTATTGGAAGCGCATTCGCTTGCCGATACAGGACAGGGATGAGCTTTCGCGCGCAAATCTCACGGCTTCGAGCGCTCGTGCTCCTGACGGGCATGTTGGTGCTCGCCTACTCAGGGTTGGCCGCAGGCATGGCGGATCACACCGGCTGGCCTTCGATAGGCCACCACAAAGGCCACCCCAACAACGAAAGCGGCACCATGCACGGCTGGCTGGGCGTCCACAACGAGCTTCTCGGGGGTGCCTCCAGCGACACGATCTATGCCGGCAACATGGGCGATGTCATCTGGGGGGACTCGCATGCGGGCGATCAGCCCACAAACCAGGTCGACCGTCTCCACGGTGGTCCCGGCAACGACTGGTTGTACGCGAGCCATGGCTACAACCACATCTGGACCGGAGCCGGCGCCGACCACATCGCGCTCGTCTACGGCCATGGCATCGTCGACTGCAACGGACCGGGCCGCAAGACCTTCATCATGCGCTACCTACCCCAGAACCGGCCTTGGAAGCTGGTGGGGTGTACGCACAAGGTGATCGTCCGCTACAGGGCCTAGCGTCGGTCTAACGCGCGCCGACTGACTTCGACTGACGAGTGCTCTAGGCGGTCGCTAAGCGGCCGCGGTAGCTCTAGCGTTGCTCGGGCTCGTCATGCCCGCCACCGGCACATGGCTCATAGCGTGCTCGGCGAGCGCGGTTATCGTGAGACTGGGGTTCACACCCACGTTGGCGGGGATCGCGGAGCCGTCGCAAACGAGCAGGTTCTCGTAGCCGAACACACACTGGTGAGCGTCCACGACGCCACGCGAGGCCTCCGAGCCGATCACCGCGCCGCCGAGGATGTGCGCGGTCGTTGGGATGTTGAAGACCGCCTCGGTGATCGAGCTCTGCGCGACACCGCCGGTACGCTGCGCGAACCATTCTGCCGCCTTGTTGGCCACCGGGATGAACGTGGGGATCGGTCGCTCAGGATCTTGTTCTGTGCTCAACCACAGCGTTTTGAACGGTCCCTGTTTGGGCCGCAGGGCGATTGCGTTGTCAAGCGTTTGCATGACGAGAATGATGATCGTCCGCCGTGACCAGTTCTTGGGGCGCACCACCTGCATGAAGCGTCTTGGGTGACGCACGATCTGTCCAAGCAACTTCAATGGTCGCGTGACTCGCGTCCCATCGCCGGTGAGCAGCGTATTGAGCCGGTGCATCGAATCGCCGTCGTTGCCATAGGTGACGGTCTCGATGTGGGTGTAGGGATCGGGGTAGATGCTGGAGGTGATCGCCACCCGCTTGATCAAATTCTCCGGGTAGTCCTCGGGCACCGTCACCGCCAGAATCGCCTCTGAGTTGGTGCGCACCAACTCGCCCAGACGCGAGGAGATGCGCGGCAGCGAGCCACCGAGGCGGCAACGTTGCAGCAGCGTGTTCGTCCCGAGCGGGCCGGCCGACACGACGACCCCGCGCGCGCGGTGCACTTCGCGTTCGCGCCTTATCCAAGAGCCTGAGCGAACGCTTTCGACCTCATACCCCTCGCTCCCGTCGCCCGCTCCGAGCGGACGGACGTCTATCACCGTGCGTTCGGGGCTAACCCTCGCTCCACGCTTCTCCGCCAAGTACAGGTAGTTCTTCACAAGGGTGTTCTTCGACCCGTGCGGGCACCCCACCATGCAGCGCCCGCACAGCGAGCAGGGGGTCCGGTCGGGACCATCGCCGCCGAAGTAGGGGTCGCGCGTGGCCTCGCCGGGCTGCTCGCTCACGGCGCTCGCCGTACCCCCGGGCTCGCCGAAGTAGACCCCCACGGGAGTCTTTTTGTAGGTGTCGGAGACACCTAGCTCCTCACCCAGCTCGCGCAGCAACGCGTCGGCGGGATCGTCGTAGGGGTTCGTAGTCACCCCCAACATGCGTTGTGCTTCCTCGTAGTGAGGGGCGAGCTCTGCCTCCCAATCGGCGATCCCTGACCACTGCGGGTCCTCGAAGAAGGGCTTTGGCGGCACGTACAGGGTGTTGGCGTACCCGAGGCTCCCACCACCCACACCGCATCCGCTCACCACCGACACGTCTTTGAACGTCGTCAGCCTGAAGATCCCCTTCCAACCGATCTTCGGACGCCAGAAATAGCGCTTGTAGTCGCTGGTGGACTCGGGGAATTCGTGGTCGGCAAAGCGCCTCCCGCACTCGAGCACTCCGACCTTGTATCCCTTCTCCGAGAGCCGCAACGCGGACACGCTCCCGCCGAAGCCGGAGCCGATAACCAGCCAGTCGTAATCGAAGTCCCCTCGCATCGCTACCTCCAGCATATTGGTTGTCTGGCCAACTTCATCGTCTGGCTTGTATTGGCGCGAGCAATCAGCCTCTACTGCCCGCTGGCTAACCATGCTCACGCATAACCGTGAAAAGCTTGTGAGGCGATTCGGCGCGGCGGTCAGATGGCGCTATATTCCGTGAAGTAATGGCTGTCGAGCGGGTTGGCAACAAGCCCTGCGGAGGGCGCTACGGGGACATCGTCCAGTCGATCGGCAACACGCCGCTCGTGGAGCTTCCCCGTCTCTCACCCAAGCCCGGCGTGCGCATTTGGGCAAAGCTCGAGTCGCGCAACCCCACCGGCTCGGTCAAGGATCGCGTTGCGCGGGCGCTGATAGAGGACGCGGAGGCCCAGGGCGCGATCATGCCCGGCCAAACGATCCTTGAGCCCACCTCTGGCAACACCGGTATCTCGCTCGCCATGATCTGTTCGCGCAAGGGCTACCGCCTGAAGGTGGTGATGCCCGAGAACGTCACCCCCGAGCGTACCCAGCTGCTTCATATGTACGGCGCGGAGATCGTTTACTCCGAGGGCTCGAAGGGCTCGAACGGCGCGGTCGAGAAGGCTCTCGACATGGCTCAAGCCGACTCCTCCTATTACATGCCATATCAGTACGGCAACGTCGCCAACCCCAACGCCCACTACAACGGTACGGCGCTCGAGATCCTCGAGGAGCTGGACGAGGTGTCGGCGTTCGTCGCCGGTCTCGGTACCGGGGGAACGCTGATGGGCAACGGCCGCCGCCTGAAGGAGACCTTCGGTGACGCCTGCAAGATTGTCGCCGCCGAGCCCATGCAGGGTGAGCCGGTTCAGGGTTTGCGTTCACTCGACGACGGTTTCATCCCACCGATCATCGACATCTCGTTGCTCGACCGCAAGATCTTCGTCACCAACCGCGACGCCATCATCTGGACGCGTAAGCTGCTGGATGAGGAGAGCGTTTTCGCTGGCGTCTCCTCGGGTGCCATTGCCCGCGTGGCGGTGCGCATCGCTGGGGAGCTGGACGAGGGTAACGTCGTGTTCGTGGTGGCAGATGACGGCTGGAAGTACCTCTCGAGCGGCATCTACACGCTCCCGGTAGAGGAGATCGAGAATCTCGACGGCACCGTGTGGTGGTGACACGCCGTGGACATCTCCCCGCAACAGCTTGAGCAGATAGTCGCCCACGCCCGTGAGGACTCCCCGAACGAGTGCTGCGGCGTCGTTGCCGTGGCACAGGGGGCAGAGCTGGGGGAGGGGCGAGCCATGAGCGTGCGCCCAACCCGCAATGTTCACGCCTCGCCCAAGCGTTTTGAGATCGACGGCAGGGATGTGCTCGGTGCGATGAGCGACTTCGAAGCGCAGGGCTGGGAGATCGGCGCGATCTATCACTCCCACACCCACACCGCCCCCTACCCGTCGCAAACGGACGTCAACTTCGCCGCCAACTGGCCGGGTGTGGAGTGGATCATCGTCGGGCTCTCCGACGCCGAACACCCAGAGGTCAGGTCCTACCTGATTGAGGAGGGGGTCGTCCGTGAGGTGGCCTTGGAGACAGTCCCGGCCTGATCCCTCCGCACCCGGCGCACCCGGCGCGGCTGGGGCGGGCGGCGGATTGAGCGGAACCGGCGAGCTGCGGCTCGTGAAGGTGGCTTACGCCAACAATCTTCCTGAGGCCGAACTGATCCAGAGCCTGCTGCGCCAAGAGCACATCCCAAGCATGGTGCAGCGCAACGGCGGCTTTGACATCCCTGATTTTATCGCCGCCGGCCCCAGGGACATACTCGTCCCCGTGTCGCAAGCCGATCGCGCGCGGGAGCTGTTGGCCTAGACGAGGACCGGCTGGCCCATCGGCTGGCCGGCTTCGCGCGTGATCGTCTCGATCTCTTCGGCGGCACGCTCGAACTCGCCGTCGGAGAGCACCGGTGTGCCCTCGAAAGGCAGTTCGCGTTGGAGCTCCAACCAGGAGCTACACACTCCGTACTCGTCCTTCACCTTCACGGTCACCGGGCGGGGGATCCTGTAGGTGCGAAGCAGCAACACGTGCAGCGGGTGGCGGCGCTTCCATTCCAGCCGCTTCTCCGCATAGTCGGGAGTCCACACGTAGAACGGCGACAGAGCGTCAACCGCTCGGGGGTCGGAGATCGTGAAGTGACCCGCCACTTCGGCCCATGCCCTGATGCGCACACGCTCGGGTTGCTGGATGCCCCCTTCGACGCTGAACGCCTGTACTGGGGGCTCTCCGTCGTTCCATACGCCTTCCTCCAGTGCCCTACGCAGCTCGGGCTGGTGGGATTCGCGTACTAGGTCGTTGCGCTGGTGATCGAACGTCGGATAGAGGAAGAAACGGTCGTGCTCGAGCTTGAAGTGCTTTTCGGGCTCGCGTATACCGCCCTTGCGTAGGGTGATGAGCTGCTCGCCTTCGGCGAGGGCGCGGACGGTGACCGCCCATTCCTTAAGAGCAATTGGCATTTGGGATGACCTGAATAAGAGGGATCGTGTGAAAACCGCGTTACCCCGTCCGTGTTGCCTCTAACAGGCCGATAGCACGGGGTATCGCTCCCCTTAAAGATACGAAATCCGAGCGAAAATCCCAAATCCCCTGCAAATCGGCGGTTTTTCGCGACGTTTGGAGCCCGTCGGCGCCGAACGTCGCGTGTTGGGGATAGGCGGGAGGTGGGTTTCCTTCTCGTATCCAGACGGTTACGAGACGTTCACAGGCGCCGACCAGCGAGGCCCTCGGCGGCCTCGATCAGCGACGCGTAATCCTCGGCGCCGTGGCCGCGTCCCATCGTCGCGGCCAGCATGTCGCGAGCGTGCGCCGCCGCCGGGAATGGCATCCCGACCGCCTGTGCTTCCTCCAAGCACAGCCGCACGTCCTTGAGCAGGTGCTCGGTCTTGAAGAGGGTTGTGTAGTCGTGCTCGCGCATCGCCCCCGACTTCATTTGCATCTGTGCCGAGGCCCCCGAGCCGCTCTGTGTCGCCGCCACCAGCGCGTCGAGATCGACTCCTGTCGCGTCGGCGAGCAGCAGTGCCTCCGCGACCGCCGCCGCGTTGGCCGCCCCGAGCGAGTTGTTGATCAGCTTCAGCATCTCTCCCTGCCCGAGCGCGCCTACGTGCACGATCAACTCGCCCATCGATTCGAGCAGCGGCTTTGCGCGCTGGAAGTCCGCCTGCTCTCCGCCCACCATGATCGTCAACGTCCCGGCCTCTGCCCGCGGCGAGGAGCCCGTTACGGGCGCGTCGATCATGCGGACGTTCCGCTCGGCCAGTCGCGCGGCGATACGCCGTGTATCGGTTGGCGCGATAGTCGACATGTCCACGCACAAAAGGTCCTCCTTCGCCCCCTCGATCACGCCGCCGGCCTCGCACAACACGCCCTCCACCTGGCCACCGTCCACCACCATGCTGACAACGATGTCGCTTACGCCCGCCACCTCCGCGGGTGTATCGACAGCGCGCGCCCCATGCTCGCTTGCCCACCGCTGCGCCTTGCCCTCGCTGTGAGTCCACACGGTCAGCTCGTAACCGGCCTTGGCGACGTTAGCGGCCATGCGCGAGCCCATGATCCCCAGCCCCAGGAAACCGATGCGCTCAGGCATACCCGCCACCACCTGGGGTTTCGATGCGAAGTCGCTCACCTGCTCGAAGCCTACCCGTCGTCTTCGCCGGCAACGCTCGCCCCTCGCCCGCCCTGTCGATCAACTCGTCGTGGCCGACCTTGCCGGGCTCACCCCCTGCGGCGCCGGGGGGCGCATGCTCGCGGCGCTCGGCGATCAGCGAGAACGTCATATCGCTCAAAGCCTCGAGCTCGCGTACCACACCGTCCCCTCCCCGGTGCACGCCCGTCCCGCCCGACCCGCGGCGCAGCGAATAGCGGGTGACTCGAAGCGGCAGTTCGCGCTCCAGTGCCTCTACCGGCGTGTTGAGAGTGTTGCTCATTGCCACGTGCACCCCACTCGGACCGTCCGCATCCGCGCAAGCGCCCTGGCCTCCCCCGAGCGTCTCGTAGTAGGTGAAATCCTCGTTGCCAAGCGTGAGGTTGTTCATGGTCCCCTGACCCAATGCCTTCCCAAATGCTCCCAATACGAGGTCGGCCACGCGCGAGGAGGTCTCCACGTTGCCCGCCACCACCGCGGCTCCCTGCTCAGCGTTCAGCAAGCAGCCGCTTGGCACGATCACCTCTATCGGCCGGTAAGCGCCCGAGCAGGGTGGAATGTCTGGGTCGGTGAGCACCCTCACGGCAAACCAACACGCCGAGAGTGTCACCGCCAACGGACAGTTCAGATTGCCCTGGTGCCTCCCCGCCGACCCAGTGAAGTCGAGCGTCATCCGCTCCCCGTGCACCGTCGCCTTCAAGCGCAGATGGAGGTCCACCTCGGCTGTCTCGAGTACGTCGTGCGCTTCGCTCACTCCGTCCTCGAGGATCGCAATACATGCGCGCGTACGTCGCTCTGCGTAGTCGAGCACAGCGTCAGTCGCCGCCCGCAACCGACCCACTCCCACGCGGTCGCAAAGCTCGTTCAAACGCAGCACACCCACGCGATTGGCGGCCAATTGTGCGCGCAGATCGGCGCGTCGCTCGCGCGGCTGGCGCATCCGCCCTACGATCCGCTCGATCGCCTCCTCGGTGATCGGCTGCGGTGAGATAACCACCCCCTCTTCCTCCAAGCTACGGCTGTCGGCCGGCATCGATCCCGGCACCCGTCCGCCGACGTCCGCGTGGTGCGCGCGGCTGGCGGCGAACCCGATGAGCGATCTCGGCGAATGGGAGGTGTGTGTCTCCTCAGAGGGTGACTCGCGCGCGCCCGCGGAGAAAGCCTTACTTCGCCCGCGCCCGCGCGAGTCACCCCCAAATACGGGTGTCACCACCGTGATGTCCGGCAGATGGGTGCCACCCTGAAAGGGGTCGTTGAGCACCCAAGACACACCCTCGCGGTGCTCCTCGCCCACGACCGCCCGCACTGCCGCGGGCATCGAGCCGAGGTGCACAGGGATGTGCTCGGCTTGCATCACCATCTCCCCGTCGGAGTTGAACAGGGCCGTCGAGGCGTCGCGTCGCTCCTTGATGTTGGCAGAGTGCGCCGACCGCACCAGCGCCGCGCCCATCTCCTCGCATGCCGCCCTCAACGCGCCCACGATCACCTGCAGTTCAATCGGGTCAACCGTGCTCATGCCGTTCGCTCCAAGGCGATCGTCCCGTGCTCATCTACCCCGCCTCGCCATCCGGGTGGCACGAGCAGCGTGGACTCCGGCATCGCGCACAACGCCGGGCCGCATATACGTGTGCCGGGGGGCAGCTCGCCACGCCAAAGCTCCGCCTCGACAAGCTCGCCGTCGAAGACGATGTGTGTGCTCCCCCGCGCCGGCGGCTCCCCCGCGTGGCCGGCAAGCGTCAGCGGCGGTGGTGTGCCCCAGGCTGAAACCCGGATAGTCACGAGCTCCACTTCACCCTGCTCGTCGCGGTAGCCGTAGCGCTGCTCGTGGGCCTCCTCGAAGGCGCTACGGAGATTGTCGATGCCGGCTTTCACGCTCAACTCAAACGATTGCCCGCGGTATCGCAGCTCATAGCTGACCTCAACGCGCTCGGCCGGTCTTCCTGGCCCTGCTTGCGGGTCGAGCTCGTCCGTCGCCCGTTGTATCAGCGAGTCGCGCTCAGCCCCAACACGCTCGCTCGCGAAGGCTTCGCCGCTGAGCATCACCGTCCGCGAGGCATCCCGCCGCGAAGCTGCCGCGGCGAGACCGAGCGCAGAGAGCACCCCGCACGCGCGCGGGCACAAAACTCGCGAGATCCCAAGCTCTGTAGCCATCGCCGCCGCGTGCAGTGGGCCGGCGCCTCCAAACGGCATCAACGTAAAGCCGCGAGGGTCGATCCCCCGCTCCACGGTCATAACCCCCAGTGCCCGTCGCATCTCCGTCTCCGCCACCCTCACGATCCCCTCGGCGCATGCGAGTCGCTCGAGTCCCAACTTGCGAGCGAGTGTCCCCATCGCTCGCTCGGCTGCCTCGCGGTCGAGGAATACACCGCCCGCTAGCGGCGAGTCGTCGAGCAGTCTTCCGAGCACCAGGTTCGCGTCGGTAACGGTCGCAAACTCTCCACCAAAGCCGTAACAGGCGGGGCCGGGATTCGCGCCCGCCGATTGGGGTCCAACACGCAACGCTCCCCCCGCGTCCCTCCAGGCGATCGACCCTCCGCCGGCCCCCACCGTGTGGATATCGAGTGCCGGCAACGCCATCGGGCGACCCGCGACCGTGCGCTGCCCCGTCTCCGCGACTTCGCCCTTTGAGATCACGCACACATCGCACGAGGTACCGCCCATGTCAAAGCACAACACGTCGCCCTTGCCCGCTGCTTCGCTCAGCAGCAGCGCGCCCCCCACGCCGCCCGCCGGCCCTGAGAGCACCGTAAGAGCCGCATGAGCAGCAGCCCGCTGCGTATCGGTGAGTCCACCCGAGGACTGCATCACCTGCGCTTGGGGCAAACCGCGCCGCGCGGTTTGCGCTTCGAGTTGCGTCAGGTAGGCACCAAGCAGTGGTGAGAGCGCCGCGTCGATCTCGGTGGTGGACGCTCGCTCGTACTCCCGGAATGTGCCCACCAACTCGTGCGAGAGCGATAGCTGCACGCCTTCCATGCGCTCTGCGATGAGCTCTCCGAGCCTTCGCTCATGCTCCGGGTGGGCGTAGGAGTGCAGTAGCACCACCGCCACCGCTTCCGGCTTCACCTCGTACAGCTGCTCGACCAAGGCTTCCGCCGCGTTCGAATCAAGCGCTCGCAATGGCCCGTCCGGACCCATCCGCTCCGGCGCCCCGAAGCGCAGCTCGACCGGGGTGAGCGGCTTGGGGCCAGCCTCACACAGCCGATAGAGGCTTGGTCTTGCTTGCCGGCCGAGCTCCACGATGTCCGTGAAGCCGTCCGTCGCCACGAAAGCCGTGCGAGCACCCTTGCCCTCCAACAGTGCGTTCGTGGCCACGGTCATGCCATGCGCGAAGCGCTCCACATCGCCGGCGTCGACCCCCGCACGCGCGAGCACCGCCTCCACGGCCCCCATCACGCCGACGTGCTGTTCTCCCGGAGTGGTAGGCGCCTTGGCTGTATATGCGCTCCCGTCGGGTCTGATGAGCACCGCGTCGGTGAAAGTCCCGCCTACGTCCACCCCGAGCAGCATCGCTCGAGACTAGCTCGTGCGCCTCCGCGCTTCACCGAAATGGGTGAGGAAACGACAAGCATCCTGACGTTCGACGGGGTCGGCGTGCTGGTGGCACGTGCGCCGACCGCGGCGGGCGTCAGGCCGCGGCGAGGCGCTCGGTGTGCTCGGTGTCGGCGAGGTGCTGGTGGGAGGGGCAATAACCGTTGTGAGGCAAAGGCACGCGCTGGCAGCCCGAGCCCTTCCGCGTCGTCGCCCTGCACGTGGGCGGCTCGTCGGTGAACGCCGCGTGCGCCGCCACCGGATTCTCGATCAAAAAGCGCTGCGCCAGGCCCATGTATCGCACCACGGTCTGCAAAACCCGCTCCTGCGCGCTCATCGGGAAGTAGGTCCTGATGTCGCAAAACAGCGTTCTGGCGGGCTTGGCGAAGTAGTGGCGGTCGGTCGCCAACCGCTCCAACGCCGCCTCGCACGCGTCCAGCACCTGCTTGTGGTTGGAGGCGTGGTCGGCGTCAACCCGTCCCTCGACGATATACGGCGCCAACTCTCTGTAAATGGCTCGGCTGAACTGGTACATAGTTCTACTCCCACTCAACACCGGCGAAGTCGTAAAAGACCGGGTATCGAGTATCCGAGCCATTCCTAAGGCGCACAGAAGTTATTCATTAAGCCTGGGTTAGCGTTTATTCCCAGCTTTGCCAACAAAGTTCTCCACAGACCTCCTCTTGCCCGTGTCCCCTTTGCGTCGGGGCGTCTGGGCGTGCGATGACATGCTTTTCGTCCAGCGCTATATCCCGGTCGGGATGGTCGGTGCGCGTGTGAGTACCCCTGCTCTCCTGGCGAGTCAAAGCCGCTCGTGCGATCAACCGAGTCAGCGGATGGTGATCTTTCAGCAACTGCGTCAACCCCTCTGCGGAGCGTTCGATCCCCGCGTGCTCCCACAGAGCTGTTTGCGTTGTCCGCCGCACATCCACGATCGGGCTCGCCCGGTGCACATCTGTTGGGGGTGCCGGCGAGCCCGCCTGTGAAGGCTCATCGAGCGCCGCAAGCGCCGCCCGGCGCCCGAATACGAAGCACTCGCTCAACGAGTTCGACGCCAGACGATTGGCCCCGTGCAGGCCCGTGCAAGCGGTCTCGCCAACCGCATATAGCCCCGCCACCTCAGAGCGGGCGTGGAGGTCGCCCACGACGCCGCCGATCGTGTAGTGGGCGGCCGGCGCCACCGGTACCAATTCGCGCGTCGGATCGAGGCCCGCTTCGCGCAACGCACCCACCACGTTCGGGAACAGCGCCGGATCGATCGCCCGCATGTCAAGGCTCACAGAACGCTCCCCGCTCTCGCGTAGGCGCGTCTGAATCGCGCGCGACACCTCATCGCGCGGCGCCAACTCATCCACGAACCGCTCGCCTTCGTGATCGTGAAGCGTCGCCCCCTCGCCCCTGATCGCCTCGGTGATGAGAAAGCCTTCCCTGCCCTTCACGCCGATCACCGCTGTCGGATGGAACTGCATGAACTCGAGGTCGGCAAGCGACGCGCCCGCGTCGTATGCCAGCAAAAGACCCTGCCCCACCGAGCCAGGGGGGTTCGTCGTGCGCGACCACAGTGCGGCGGCCCCGCCCGTGCTCAAGACCACGGCCCGCGCCCTCATCGTGTGAGTGGTCGCTCGCGGGTTCTCGCTTCCGTGCGTGCACCGCACGCCTTCGCAACGACCGTCCTGGTCGACGAGCAGGCTTGACGCGCGCGCGCCCTCCACCACCCGCACACGCTCGTGTGCCACCACCAATGCGGACAGCTCGCGCAGCAGGCGCCGTCCGGTGGCGCTCCCGCCGGCGTGCACGATGCGCCTCACCGAATGTCCCCCCTCAAGGCTCAATGCCAAGCGCCCCCGCCGATCGGCATCGAAGTGAAACCCCAACCGCTCCAAATCGTGCACGCACTCCGGCGCCTCGCTCACGAGTACCTGGGCCGCCGAGCGCCTTACCGCTCCGCGCCCCGCGCGCAAGGTGTCCTCGAGGTGAAGCTCCATGCTGTCGTCTTGAGCGAGTACGGCCGCCAGCCCCCCCTGCGCCCAGTAGCTTGCGGTCTGCGCCAGGGGCATCGCCGACAGCAGCGCCACCCTGCCGCCCTCCCGCGCGACGCACAACGCCGCATAGAGACCAGCCGCGCCGGCTCCCACCACCGCCACGTCTACATCAGCGTGGCTCTCGTCTACAGCTATGGCCAAGCTCAACCGGCACCTTCCTCAACCCACTTCCCCCTTGGGGGGGATGACCCCGATCGGATGTAGAGGAGGCTCATCCGGCGAGCGTCACAAGCGCTGCTGTGAGTACACCGAGCGCGAGCACAACCACCACCACGAGCGCGATCACGAGCGCCTTCCATTTCGGCTGCGCCGCCAGCCGCGTGCGTGCCGCGGCGCCGCAACGCATGCACCAGTTCTGCTCGGGCTTCAACGGCGCCCCACACAGAGGGCACAGCTCGCGCTCAACTTGACCGTCGCCCCCCGCGGGCGTTGAAAGCGGCGTTGTCGCGTTCACGCGCCCCTCGCCGGGGGCCGCAATATCTGGGTGGGTTCGTCTTCCGGCTCCGGCTTCTTCTCGCCGTTGGACGGCGAAAGCTCAGCTTGCGAAGGAGACGGTTGGGAGAGCTTGTCCTGACCGCCGTCGCCGCTAGGCCCCTGGCTGGGCTCGACCTGTGGTGTGCTGTTAGGTTGCGACACCCCCGGAAATGCCGGTCTGGCAGGCACCGGCGCCGCGGTGGGCTTCACGGGCGGAGCGGGCTCGGCCGGCGTTGCCGGCGCGGGGCGTCCGATCGAGAGGTCGCTCTGCGCCGCCGTCGTCCCAAGCGTTCCTGCTGCTGCCGGTGCTGGCGCCGTTCCGGGTGTACCCGTAACGGGTGCCGTGGAGAGCGGCCGGTCGGCGCTCCTGTCGAACGCCAACCCACATCCTGGACAGAACTTGTCGTCGCTCCCGTGGATTGCCGCGCATCGAGGGCACGCGGCAATCCCCGCTTCGCGCAGCACCGTTACCGGCCTCAGGTCCCGAAGAGCTTCTTCCAGTGTGCGCAACTCAGCGTCGATGTGTCCGAGTGTCGCCAGCTTCGCCAGTACCACCTGATCGTTGCGCTGGCCGAAGCGGTGCAGGTCGAACACGAGCCCGCCGAGGTCGCGATAAGCGAGCTCACGTGCCCTGCGCAGGAAGCGCGCGCGCCGGCGCATCCGTCCGCGCTCGCCGAACCCCGGCGCCTGCGGCGTCCGCTCGGTGGGCTGCTCGGCCTGTCCGCCGGCCGGCCCGGGCTCTGCCGGATTCTGCTCGGGCGCCTGTGGGGCCTGAGCAGGTGCTTGCGGTATCTGCCCAGCTTCGTCCGTCCTGTGCCCTTCGGGTGCTCCTGCCACGTCCCCAATGCTATCCGGCATCCACGACGAGCGAGCGCCATGCCTGCGCGACATGCTCTCCCATACGTGTCGCCGAGAACCGCTCCGCCCTCTCGCGCCCCACCACACGGGGGTCCGCGGCGGCGAGGTGGGGGCCGAGCGCCGCCCCCCAACGCTCCAGATCGAACTCCGCGCACAACGTCCCGGCGAGTCCCTGCAATGCCTCCCGATGCACTCCCACCGGTGTGGCAAGCACGGGCACATCGCACGCAAGCGTCTCCACTACGGCCAGCCCAAACCCCTCGCGCTCAGAGGGCACAACCACCGCGTTGGACGCGTTGATGAACAGTGCCACCCGCTCTGGCTCCACGCCCCCAAGTGTCAGCAGCTTCGCGCCCGCGGCGCCGGCAAGCGCTTGCGCGCGGTCGTAGCGCTTCTCGGGTCGCTCCGGGTCGGCGGGGAACAAGAGGTAAGGGGTATCGATCTCGAGTTTCAACGCCTCCCGCGCCTCCCTCCGGGACATGGGCCTGAAGCGCTCCAGGTTCGCGCCGCAGGGCAACACCACCGCGCGGGCACGGTTGCCTGCTCCAGGGATCTTCTTCACGAGTCCCTCCGATACAGCCGCCAGCAGGCCCATCTTCGGCAGTGCCGCCGCGGTGAGCATGCGGGTGCGGGGATGGCTCAAATCTGTGCCGTGCACGGTCAGTGCCCGACCCCGTGCTTTCACCGCCAACGCCGGCCAGGCGGTGAGTCCGAAGTGGGCATGCACCACGTCGAACAGCTCGTTGCCGTAACGCTTGCCCAGATCCCGCCACGCTCGGATCAGTGCACGGACGCCCGGCGCGAACTCGTACAGCTCGACGGTCACATCGGGAACACCACGCAACGCGTCCACCTGGTCGCGGACGAAGCTCCCGCGCTCTGGGTGAGCTTCGGAGGGCTTCATGTTCGACACCACCAGCGCGCGCATCCGCGCTGACGTTATAGCTCTGGAATGATGGCCTGCGTGATGTCCGCCCCTCCAAGCGATCAGGTCGGCTCCTTCGAGAACTCTGCGTCGGCCGACAATCCGCTCGCGGCCGATCCACGCACGCGGCCCATCGGCGTGTTCGATTCGGGGGTTGGCGGGCTCACTGTGCTGCACGAGCTACTCGTGCGGCTGCCTTACGAGGACTTCATCTACCTTGGCGACACTGCCCGCTTCCCTTATGGCGAGCGCACCCCTGAGGAGCTCGCGCGCTTCTCCTCGGAGATTGCCGAGGAGTTGCTGCGCCGCCGCGCCAAGCTGCTCGTGATCGCTTGCAACTCTGCCACCGCGGCCGCGCTACCCATCCTCGAGCGGCGCATGATGGAGACGACACTCGGAGTCGACGTGCTCGGGGTGGTCCGCCCAGAGGCGCTACGCGCCGTGGCCGCCACCCGCAACGGACGCATCGGTTTGCTCGCCACCCCCACCACCGTTGCCAGCGGCAGCTACGAGCGGGCCGTCTCGGCAGTCGATCCGCACGTCACGCTCCACCCGGTCGCGTGTCCCGAGCTTGCCTCCATCATTCAGGCGGGACATCAGTTCGATGAGCGGGCAATCGTCAGCGTGCGCGAAGTCTGCGCCCCGTTGCGCGCCGCCGAGGTCGATACGGTCATCCTCGGTTGCACCCACTACCCGCTCATCAGCCCCATGCTTCAGCGCATGCTCGGACCTACCGTCACACTCATCAGCTCAGGAGGCGCGCTCGCTCGCCAGGTCGAGCATGCCCTATCCACGCGCAACCTCTCAAACCCGCGTGCCCACGGTGAGGGCGACTACCGCTTCCTCTGCACCGGCGACACCGAGACCTTCCGGGAACTCGGTACTCGCTTCCTGCAGATGCCGCTCGGCGAAGTCGAGCACGTCGACCCCCAAGCTGCCGGGATGCTCGCGTGAGCGCCGATACCCCGCTGCAGGGCGAAGGGTTGGCCCCGCCCAGCAACGAGCCGCCGGTGCGCGGCGGAGAGCAGGCTCCCGCTGCTCCGGGTGTGCGCAAACGCAGCTACGCCCGTGGCGTGGGCGAGCTGCGGCCTGTCCAAATCGAACCTGGCTTCGTGCGCACCGCCACCGGCTCGGCTCTCATCTCGATGGGCGAGACCCGCGTCATCTGCACAGCCTCCGCCCAGGAGCAGGTGCCGCGCTGGATGGCCGGGAAGGGCCGGGGTTGGCTCACGGCCGAGTACGGCATGCTCCCCGCCTCCACCGGCGACCGTAAGCAACGGGACATCTCCAAGGGCCGCCAGGACGGCCGTGGCGTGGAGATCCAGCGGCTCATCGGCCGCTCTCTGCGGGCCGTGATCGACCTCGATGCGCTGGGCGAACGCACCATCTACCTCGACTGCGACGTCCTCCAAGCCGACGGTGGCACCCGTTGCGCCTCGATCACCGGCGCCTACGTCGCGCTTGCGCTCGCCTGCTCGGAGCTGCTTCGCAAGGAGCGCATCGAGCGCTCCCCCCTCACCGGCTCCATCGCCGCCGTCTCCTGCGGCATGGTCGAGGGCCGTGCGCTCCTCGACCTCGACTACGGCGAGGACTCCTCCGCCGAGGTAGACGCCAACGTCGTCATGACCGGCGATGGCGGGCTTGTCGAGGTGCAAGCCACGGCAGAGCGCACCCCACTCTCGCGCGCCTCGCTGGATGAGCTGCTGGCGCTCGCCGCCGATGGGATCGAGCAGTTGCGGGCGTTTCAGCAGCAAGCACTACGCGACCATTAGGAGGCGGTCGTCTCGCAAGCCCCAAACCGTCCTCCCACCGCTGAGCACGCAGCAAATCCCTCCTCGTTGCTCCTCTCCACGCGCAATGAGCACAAGCGGCGAGAGTTCGCGCGGTTGCTCCCCGGCTTCGTCGTGGATGCGCTTCTCGACGACATCGCGCTCCCGCCCGAGACCGGCGACACCTTCGAGGAGAACGCCCTCGGAAAGGCTCGCGCCGCGGCCGTCGCGACAGGGCGCATCAGCATCGCCGACGACTCCGGCATCCAAGCCGCCGCCCTTGGAGGGGCACCGGGGGTGCGCTCAGCGCGCTATGCCGGCGAGCACGCCACCGATGAGCAGAACCTTTCCAAGCTGCTCGCCGAAGCTCCAGCAGGCAGCCCGCTCGCCTATGTCTGTGCGCTCGCGTATGTAGATCCCACCAGCGGCGTGGAGTGCGTCTTCGAGGGCCGCTGGACGGGCTTACTCGCCGACCGCCCGCGGGGCGAGCGAGGGTTTGGTTATGACCCCGCCTTCATTCCGCACGAGCACCCCGAGATGACTGCTGCAGAGCTGACCGACGAGCGCAAGGATGAGCTCTCCCACCGTGGACGCGCTGTGCGGGCTCTGCACGAATGGCTCTTGGCGCGGGGGGATGTATCCGTTTGAGGGTGACTCGCGCGCGTGTGCGAAGAAAGCCTTACTCCGCGCGAGCACATCACGTCAGGTTGATCGCCGCCGACGCCCCCACGGCGATACTGAGCGCCGCGTACCCGGTGTAGTCGGAGAGCAGCAACAGCACCGCTGTCACCAACGCCACAAGCACCGTCACGATCCACGCCACGCGGGAGAGCTCCATCTCGCCACGTATTCTTCCTTGTTGTGAGGACACCTGCCACGCGCCCCCTCCAAGCCCCTGAAGGGGAGCCGCGTGGATTTGCAACCCCCGCGTCCGGTGCGTTTGGCGATCGGCTCGCCGCTCACGTCGAGCAGCGCAAATCCCAGATCGTCCTGGGGCTCGATCCCGACCCGATGGCGCTGTGGCCCGGCCTCCATTCCGAGGTTTCACTCGAGATCGAGACCGGTCACTCTGCTGCCGAGCGTGCCTCCGCCGCGGTGCTTGCCCACTGCCGTGCCCTAATCGATGCAGCGGGACCCGCCTGTGTCGCGGTCAAGCCCCAGCTCGCCCGTTTCGAGGCCCTCGGCGCCCCTGGCTGGGTAGCGCTCGAAGCCGTCGTCGCCTATGCCCATGAAACCTCGCTACTGGTCATCGCCGACGCCAAGCGCGGCGACATCGACGTCACCGCGCTTGCCTACGCCCGTGCACTACTCGGCGCGATCGACACCCCTTTCGGTCGGGTGTCCGGGTTGGGCGCCGACATGGTGACCGTCAATCCGCTCATGGGGGTCGACACGCTTGAGCCGTTTGTGAGTACCGCCAGGGAGGTTGGCGCCGGCTTGCTCGTGCTCGCACGCACCTCGAATCCCTCCGCCGCCGACATCGAGGATTTGAAGGTTCAGGGAGGCGGGGCGGTGTGGGAGCGGATCGCCGGGATCGTCGCCACGCTCGGGGTCCACGGGGTGGGGGAGAGCGGGCTCAGCGACATCGGCGCTGTGGTTGGGGCAACGATTCCGGAGCACCTCGCGCGTGCCCGGGAGCTAATGCCCAATGCGGTGTTCCTGCTCCCGGGCGTGGGCGCCCAAGGTGGGCGTGTGGAGGATCTTGCCCCCGCTTTTGCTCCCGGCCGGGCCGCAGGGCTCATCACCGCCTCGCGCTCCATCGCCAACGCCTACCTCACGGATGAGCACAACCGCGATAACCCCCCCGCCGCTGCCCGCGCGGAGGCCGAGCGACTGCGCGAACGAGCCTGGACACTTAGGTAGTTCTTCTCCCTCCGCGTCCCCCGTCCGCTAGCCTCTGGGGAGCGCGAGCGACCGCCGTCCGGCGCGCCTCACGCGGGAAGGTGGAGGTGACCAACAGATGATCATCACAGTCACTCTCAACGCGGCCATCGACAAGTCGCTCTCGGTCCCTAATTTCCGCATCGGACGGCGCCACCGCACCGTCGAGCAGCGCACGATGGCGGGCGGCAAGGGCGTCAACATCGCACGTGCCCTGAAGGCCCTCGGACAACCCGTCATCGCTACGGGCTTCGCCGGCGGGGCCACCGGCACACACATAGTCGAGCAGCTCACCGAGGAGGCCATCCTCAACGACTTCGTCCGCATCCGCGACGAGTCGCGCACCAACACCTCGGTTCTCGACCCCACCAACGGCGAGCAAACCGAGATCAACGAACGTGGCCCCTCCGTCAGCGAGCAGGAGGTGGAGCTGTTTCACGAGAAGCTCCTCTATCTCGCCCGCGGCGCCGCCATCGTGGTACTCGCCGGATCGCTTCCCCGCGGGGTGGAACCCGACCTCTACGCCACCCTCATCCGCGAGCTCCAGAAGGCGGGCGTCTCCACCGTCATCGACACCGACGGCGACCCCCTCACGCACGCCGTCCGCGCCGAGCCCGATGTCGTCTCGCCCAACGTCCTCGAGGCCGAGGAGCTAGTCGGCCACGAGTTCGCCTCAGAGGAGGAACGCCTGCTTGCCGTACGCGAGATCGTGGACTTGGGACCGCGCGAGGCGATCATGACGATGCCCGACGGCTGCGTCGCCCACGTGCTCGTAGAAGGGAAGGCCTCACTGCGACGCGCCCGCACCGAGCCCCGCGAGCCCATCGCCCGCCGTGGCTCCGGCGACGCCTTCCTCGCCGGCTACGTCGCCGCCCGCTACGAGGGCCGCTCCCCCGACCAGTGCCTGCGCTTCGGTGTCGCCTGCGGCGCGGAGTCAACCGGCCGCCTAGGCGCGGGTCTCATCGACCCGAAGGAGGCCCGCCGGATGATGGGCGAGGTTGAGGTCGGGGCGGTGGAGCTGCCGGCTGAGGTTGGCTGAGCGCTCAGCCCCCGGCAACATCGCGGCGCAGCGACACCAGGTACGCCGCGAACAACGACGGCACCGCATAAAGCCCGCAAACCCACAGCGAGTGCAGCACCGGCGCCCAGTCGGTCGGTGTGCGCAGCAAACCGTGCCAGTTCTCATACTGTTCGGTGAGCAAATACGGCTTGATCCCTTCGAGGCCCGGAATGCCCGAGACGATGAACAGCAGGATGGTGAAACCGATCGTCCCCACCACTGCCGCGGTGCTGTTGCGGGTGGCGGTGGACAAGAACACCCCGATGCACACCACCGTGAGTAGAGGGATCAGGTAGCACCCGTTCGCGGCGACCACCAGAAGCAGTCCTTCAGGGGCCGACACAACGCTCCCGGAGAACGTCGTGATCGAGTTGAAACCCCACGAGGCGACTCCCCCGACGGTTGCCACCGCCGCCGAGAGGAAGACCGCGATGACTCCGTAGGTGACTGCCGCGAGCGCCTTCGCCGCGAAAACCTGCCCGCGGTTCACCGACCGTGTGAGGATCGTCTTCAGGGTCCCGTTCCCGTCCTCCGCCGCCACGATGTCCCCGGCCACGAGCGCCGCAATCAAAGGCAGGAAGAACACCGACTCGAACAGCAACATCAACACTGGCGTCGCCAAGCCAGACTGTGTTATCTGGGCGGCGAAGATGCTGTCGCCGCCGCGACCGTGATCTTGGTGCACGTTCTGCACCACCACGAAGATCAGGGGCAATATCACAGCCAATCCGAAGCCCATGTAGGTGCGCTTCTGCGACATCAGCTTTCGCAACTCCCAGCGATACACTGTGAACGTTGAGGGACGCCGCACACGCGTGGTTATCGGCGCCGGCAGTGAGGGAGAGGCGGCGACGGTGCTCATTGCGCGCCCACCAACGAGCTTGAGGGTGGGGGAGGCCCGCCGTCGACTTGGGCGTGCGTGGCGCTCTCACCCTCGGTCAAGCGGAAGAAGAGATCCTCGAGCGTCGCAAGCTCCGGTGTGAGCGCGAGGATGCCGATCCCCGCCCGCCCGAGCGCCAGCGAGAGAGCGCCCACATGCGCCTCGTCGGCCTGGAAGGTGAGCCCGTGCTCACCTGAGGTCGCGTGCGCGATTCCCTCATGGCCTCGCACCAGCGACAGTGCCCCGGCGTCGTCGGTCGTGCGTAGCCGGTACCCCGCTCCGCCTTGTCGGCGTAGATCTGAAAGTGCGCCCTCGTACACCACTTTCCCGCGGTCCACGATCGCCACGCGGTCGCACAGTTCCTGCACCTCTGGCAACTGGTGGCTCGAGAGCAGCACTGTCATCCCTTCGCCCGCCAGTCTTCGTATCAGCGCCCGCATATCCCTCATGCCGGCGGGATCGAGCCCGGTGGCGGGCTCGTCAAGGATCAACAGTCGCGGCCTGCGCAGCAGCGCCGCGGCGATCCCCAAACGTTGGCGCATCCCATGCGAGTAACCCCCAACCTTGTGCTTCCCGCGGGGTGCCAGCTCGACGATCTCGAGCACCTCCTCCACACGCTCCGATGCCCCGTCTCCATCGAGGGCCGCAAGCATTTCGAGGTTCTTGCGCCCCGTCATATAGGGGTAGAAGCGCGGTGCCTCCACGAAACCCGCCACGCCGTCGAGTGCTTTCGCGCCCTCGCGCATGGGGTCGCGCCCGAACAGCTCCACCATCCCCTCGGTGGGCGTGATCAACCCGAGCGCCATCCGCAGCGTGGTGGTCTTGCCGGCCCCGTTGGGCCCCAAGAAGCCATACACGTCGCCTGCCCTCACGTTCAGATCGACGTGGTCGACGGCGAGAACCTCCTTGTAGCGCTTCACCAGCGCCCTCGCCTTGACCGGCGACGTCTCCTCGCTCACAGGCCCCGCGCGAACGCCTCGATCGTATTGGGCGTGACCGAGCCCACCAGCAGGTAACGCACGCCCGCGCGCTCGAAGCTGATTAGGGTTCCGAGTTGCGTGGGCAACTCCGATGCCTTCACCCCGTTGATGTCCACCTGCTGCAGCCCTTCGAGCTGGGACATCCCGGATTCCTTGCTCCCTGACTTCACCGGGCTTTCTGCGAGCACGATTGCCCCCAAGCCCTTCCCGTGAACCGTCACCTTCGGCTTGCCTGGGTCTGTTGATGATCCGCCTGCGGGCTGCGCGGAGGGCTTGGGCAACGTCACGTTCTCCACCTTCGCGTCCGCGGGTGGCTTGAATTCAAGCGTCGAGCTGTCAACCGGCCCGTAAGACACTTCGCTCGCTGCAAGTTCGATCACAGGCGAGGAACTTGCGGTGGAGTACACGGCGGCCCGCAGTGGTGTCCCGTGCACCGCATCCCAGGAAAGCTCCGCCCCACCGATCAAGCCGCCGTTTTCCTTGGGCGATACGCGCACGGTGTAGGCGGGTTGAGCTCCCACATCGGTGGGCGTGGCGCCTGAAACGTCAGCGTGCTTACGTGCGCGGGCCAACTCTTCTTCGATTTCCGCGGCCGTCGGAGTCTTGTGGGCTGCCTCTTTGGAGTCGGGCGCCGTGGTCGTGGCGCTCGTTCCCTTGGGTGGAGTATAGCGGTAGAGGGTGTTCGTGGATGCGTCGTACATCGACACGTTTTCCCCGTCGTAGAGGATTTGCGTGTCTCCCTTTTCAGACTGCAGTTCCAAACGTGCGTGTCCGTCGGCTCCGATCCACAGGCGCCCCGAAGCGCCAGAAATCAGGGGGCTCGAGGCGAGCTGACTCGCTTCGCCACCCCCTCCGCTCGCAAGGTTCGACCCTTCGAGCAGGTGGTTGGTGAACTGGATTCGTGCGCTCACCCCGCTCACCTTCGGCCCCGCCAGAGCGTCGTGAACGGCCTCTCCGAACGGCTTTTGGGGAGCGACCGGGCTTGAGCTCACCGCCATCGCAAGCGCAGTGGCTCCGATCCCCACGGCAAGCACAACGCTGCACAGCAACAGCAGGCGAGGAAGTGGAAGGCGGCGCAAAATGTTCATCTCGGCAAGGTCCAGGGTTGGGGACGCCAAAGGTCTACATCCAGCGTAGCGCTCTATCTAGATCCTCCCTAAAGGGATGTGAAGAGATCTCTCATCGTCACCCCTGCCCGGCGAGCCGCCTCGCGAGCCGATTGCTCATGTATCGTGCCCACCCGATGATTTACGGGTTCATCATCTTCTGGGTCGTTCTCGGCCTCGCCGTCTTCTTCATCGCCATGCGCGGTGGGCCGCGTGGGGCCCGCGAGTCCCTGCACACCGAGTCCAAGCTCGGCCAACGCGCCGTCATGACGCTCGTGGCCATCGTGTTCGCGTTTGGCCTAGTGGTGCCCGCGCTCGTGCTCGCGTTCAACGGCGCCAACAAGGCCTCGGTGGGTTCCGGTGGGGTGCACCTCAACGCCGAGGAGCAACACGGTCGCGTGCTCTTCTCGGAGTCCTGCGCGGTGTGCCACACCCTCTCCGCCACCAGGTCGCAAGGTCACGTCGGTCCGAACCTCGACGCCAGGCTAGGCGCGCAAATCTCCACTGAAGCGGGCCGCAAGGCGCTCGTGCTGAACGCCATCGAAGAAGGCCGCGCGCGCGGCCTCGGCCAAATGCCCGCCCTGCTCTATCAGGGCAAGGACGCGGAATCCATCGCCGATTTCCTGGCTGCAGTCGCCGGTCACTGAGGGTTTCCGGCGGCTTTCAAAACACTCCCCCCAAAATGGGGGAAGGTAAGAATTGATGCGGGTTGTTGCCGCCGAGCCCGCTGTTAGGATCGCTCGCCGATGGCACAACCAGCCGAGGCCCGCGTGTGGTGGGCCGACGTCGAGGATGTCCGCTCCCGCATCGAACACCGCCGCGAGCGCGAGCGCGAGGATCGTGTAAACGGTCTCCCCACGGCTTTTCCGGCTGCCCAGCGCGGTGTGCGCGAGATCCGCACCGGACGGCGCCTCACCGTCGCAAGTGGCGCCACCACTGCGATTCGTCTGCCCCGCGATGCTCGCAGGCGCCCGCGTAGGCCCGTATCGCAGGTTGTGGGGCCGCGACCTGACCGCGTCGCCGCGTGGGCGGTCGCGCTCGGCTTCCTGCTCGTCTTTGCCGCCGTTCTCAGCGCCCACGGCTGAACCGCACCCTGCGCAAATCCACCCGCGCAGGCTTGCCACGGGTGACGCTCGTTTGGCCATCCGTCCATGGCGGGAAGCACCCGCATCCACTACGCTCCGGTTTCGATGGCCGGGAATGAGCAGCCCCACAGCACGCAAGACGTCAAGGCGCTCGTGGAGGAGCGCAACATCCGCTTCATCCGTTTCTGGTTCACCGACATCCTGGGGCAGCTGAAGTCGTTCTCGATCAACTCCCAGGAACTCGATGACGCCTTCGAGGAGGGGATGGGTTTCGACGGCTCCTCCATCACCGGGTTCAACGCGATCGAGGAGTCCGACATGATCGCGCTCCCCGACCCCTCCACCTTCGCGGTGCTCCCCTGGCGCCCGGAAGAGCAAGGGGTGGGGCGAATGTTCTGCGACATCATCACCCCTGAGCGCACCCCCTATGAGGGCGATCCCCGCCACGTGCTCCGCCGCGCCCTCGACCGTGCCAAAGCGATGGGTTTTGACACCTTCAACGTTGGCCCCGAGCTCGAGTACTTCCTCTTCAAAGACTCCAAGTCCACCGAGGTGCTTGACGAAGGTGGTTACTTCGATTTGACCACCCTCGACGCCGGTACAGATGTGCGCCGTGAGACTGTCCTTGCGTTGGAGCAACTAGGCATCCACGTGGAGTACACCCATCACGAGGTGGGTCCCTCCCAGCATGAGATCGACATGCGTTATGCCGACGCTCTGAAGATGGCCGACGACTGCATGACCTACCGCATCACGGTCAAGGAGTACGCCGTCAAGTACGGGTGGCACGCCACCTTCATGCCCAAGCCTCTCTTCGGTGAGAACGGCTCGGGCATGCACACCCACCAGTCACTCTTCAAAGACGGCAAGAACGCCTTCTACGACCCCGACGACCAATACTTCCTCTCCGATGTCGGCAAGGCCTTCATCGCCGGCCAGCTCAAGCACGCGCGTGAGATCTGCTCAATCTTCGCGCAGTGGGTTAATTCCTATAAGCGTTTGGTCCCCGGGTATGAGGCGCCCGTGTATGCCGCCTGGTCGCGCCGCAACCGCTCGGCCCTCGTGCGGGTGCCGCTGTATCACCCGGGCAAGGAGCAGGCCACGCGCATGGAGCTCCGCTGCCCCGACCCCGCCTGCAACCCCTACCTCACCTTTGCCGCTCTACTGCAGGCGGGCCTCGAGGGGATCGAGAAGGGATATGAGCTCCCCGACCCGATGGAGCGAAACCTCTACCACCTCGCCGCCGAGGAGCGCCGGCGCCTAGGTATCGAGCAGCTTCCGGAATCGCTGGGCGAAGCGATAGAGATAACGGCCGAGTCAGAGCTTGTGTTGCGCACGCTCGGTGAGCATATGTTCAACCGCTACGTCGAGATCAAGCGCCAGGAGTGGGAGGACTACCGCGTGCAGGTCACACAATGGGAGCTCGATAAGTACCTATCGATCCTGTAGAGATTGCACGCACGTGCCCTGCGGGTGATGTAGACCCCCCGCCGACGCGTGTCCACAGGAGTGGTTAGGATGCCGCCATCTTGCGTTTGCGCCACCTCAAGTCCACCTGCGCATTGCTCGTGCTTGTGCCCGCGGTGCTCGCCGGATGTGGTGGCTCCTCAAGCTCCTCCGGTAACGGGGTCGCCTCCAAGAGCCCCACGGAAATCGTGAGCGAAGCGAAGTCTGCAGCCGACAGCGCGAGCTCTGTCCACGTCTCCGGCTCTGTAAAGAGCGCGGGGGCCCCGGTCACGCTCGACCTCAACCTCGCCTCCGGCAAAGGGGGCAAGGGCGAAATCTCCCAGGGTGGCTACACCTTCAAGTTGATCCTCGTTGGCCAAACCGCCTACATCAGCGGTAGTTCCTCCTTCTACAAGCATCTCGGCGGCACCGCCGCTGCCTCGCTACTGGCAGGCAAGTGGCTGAAGGTGCCGGTCAACACCGGCGAATTCGCCTCCTTCAGCTCACTCACCGATATGCGCAAGCTGATCGACTCCACGCTTACCAATCACGGCACACTCAAGAAGGGCTCCACCTCCACCGTCGGCGGTCAGCAGGCAATCGCCGTCACCGACAGCACCAACGGTGGATCGCTGTATGTCGCCACCACCGGCAAACCCTACCCGCTGCAGCTCTCGAAGGGTGGCTCGGAAAGCGGCACGATCACGTTCGGCAACTGGAACGAGCCGGTCACGATCGAAGCGCCCGCCAACTCGGTGGACTTGTCAGAACTGAAGTCCCTGAGCGGGCACTGACCTAGCTGCCGCTAAGAGCCCGGCCGGGAAGCCGGGATCGCGCATGCGATTGGGCGCATAGGGGATAGCTGCCAGTGCATCGCCTGGAGGAGATGCCCGAACGAGTTGGGGTGGCGCGGGGCGATGGTCTTCAGGAGATCGATCGTGCCTCTGCTGTGGCGCTCGTACTCCTGGTTGCCCGTTAGCTGAGCGAGTCGCAGCAAGCCAATCGCGGCACTTGAACCGCCTGCGGGAATGGGGGAGTCCTCAAGCTCCTTGCGTCTCACGATCAACGCTTCGCCGTCAGCCGCAGTTGAGAAGAAGCCGCCGTTCTCATGGTCGGCAAAGCGCTCGATGAGCTCGTTTGCGAGCCCCGTAGCCTCGGTCAACCAGCGCTCGTCGCACGTCGCCTCGAACAACGCAAGCATGGCCTCCTGCAGGAAGGCGTAGTCCTCAAGGTAGGCGCCTATCTTGGCCTTCCCTTCGCTGTAGGTGCGCAGCAGTCCTCGGTCTTTGTCGCGGAGGTCTCCCAGCACGAACTCCGCGCACTCGATGGCGGCCTCGAGGAACACCATTCCCGGCTCTCGGGCGGGAGAGCCGGTGGCGCCGGCCTGTCGCTCCGGCGCGCTTTCGGGGAGGGCAGGTGCGGAGGATGTCCCGCTCAGGTAAGCACCCACCTCCGCGAGGGCCGAGATCATGAGCGCGTTCCAGCTCGTCAGGCGCTTGTCGTCCAGCCCCGGTCGTGTGCGCGTGGCGCGTGCCTCGAGCAACCGCTCGCGAATGCTCGTGCGCGTCGCCTCATCCGGTCGCTCGCCACGGTCCTCGAGCACGTTCAAGCCGGGTTGCGGATCGTGCGGGTCGATGAAGTTCCCCTCTCCGCTTGCCCCCAACCAGCGGATCGCCGCGTTGGCGTCCTCGCCGAGCACGTCCTCCAGCTCGGGAATGCTCCACACGTAGAACTTCCCCTCCACGCCCTCGGAATCGGCGTCGAGCGCCGCGTAGAAGCCCCCCTCGCCTCCTCGCATCTCGCGCAACGCCCACTCCAGCGTCTCCACTGATATGCGCAATAGCTTCTCGTCGCCTGAGAGCTGGGCGCCGTGTAGGTACGCGCGGGCGAGCAGCGCGTTGTCGTAAAGCATCTTCTCAAAGTGCGGCACCGTCCAAGTGGCGTCCACCGCATAGCGGTGGAATCCTCCGCCCACCTGGTCGTAAATGCCACTGCCTGCCATCGAACGCAGCGTGTACAGCGCCATCTTTCCGGCGCGCTCTTCCGGTAGGGATTTGCGTGGGCCTACCTCGACGGGTGAAGGGTCCTGCCCAGGCGATCCCGCCGCGCGGCACATCAGGAAGTCGAGCACCGATGCCTGCGGGAACTTGGGCGCACCACCGAAACCGCCGTTTACGGCGTCGAAGGAGTCACCCAGCCGCTCTACAGCCACAGTGAGGGTGCTCTCGTCAAATGGCTCTACAGCCGGCTTCAGGAGTGCCCCGCCCGCCAACCGCTCGCGCAGCTGCTCGCTGCTTTCCCTGATCTCCTCGCCACGCTCGCGCCACGCTTCGCCCACCGCCAGCAGCACCTGCGTGAAGGAGGGCGCCCCCGGGCGCTCTTGCGGGGGGAAGTACGTGCCACCGTAGAACGGCAGTCCTTCGGGAGTGAGGAACACGTTCAGCGGCCACCCACCGTGGCCTGTCATCCCTTGCACCGCCTCCATGTAGAGCGCGTCCACGTCGGGGCGCTCCTCGCGATCTACCTTCACGCACACGAACCCCTCGTTCATCACCGCCGCGGTGCGCTCGTCCTCGAAGGACTCGCGCTCCATCACATGGCACCAGTGACACGCCGAGTAGCCAATCGACACCAGCACCGGCACGTTTCGCTGGCGCGCCAACCCCAGTGCACGTGACCCCCACGGCAGCCAATCCACGGGGTTGTTCGCGTGCTGGCGCAGATAGGGCGAGGTCTCTTGGGCGAGCGCGTTTCCCATCGGTTCAGGGTGCCCGCGCCAGCTCAGGCTCGGGGAAGCTCAAGCTCAACGGCGTCCCACCCGCCGGTGAGGGACCCGCTCGCGAAAGCTTCACTTTGGCTATGTCGATGCTGAAGCGATGGCCCCCGAGGGTGCCTGTCAGCTTGGGTGCGCCAACCCTCACCGTGCCCTTTGCGGCAAGCGTTCCTTCGACGCGTAGGTCCGCCGGGCGTAGGTGTCCACCGACGACTTTGAACGTCCCGCTGATCTCCACCCCAGGGACGAACGCAACTCGGTGCAAGCGCAGCGAAGACGAGTTGACGCGCGCGTAGCCTCCTCGCAGTCCGCCGAAGCTCGACCCGCTTGGCAGTGCCTGTGCGGCCTGAAGCGTGGCACCGATCACCTGCTGTTCGAGGTCGATGATCGTGTCGAGTACCACCGCCAGCGTGCTCCCCGCGCGGCCCCTCACCCCACCCACCGGTTTCACGTAGGCGAGCTTTCGCGGTGTGATCGGGGTGGGCGCGAACGGGTTCCTGCTCCCGTCGCAGGCTGTCGTCGTACCGGTTGTGAAGAAGGATTTCACCGCCGCTTCCGCGCACCCGCTGAAGTCCGACCCAAGGACCGAGTGGCCGGTGTAGGGCACCACGACGAGCTGCGATCCGGGGATGCGGCTCGCCACAGCTTCGGCACCGGTGGTGGGCGTGCGCAGGTCCTGTGCGCCCGAGAGGATCAACGTGGGCACACTCGGCAAAGGCGCCACCGAGGCTGGCGTGGGCGCGACGTTCGGCCATTGGGCGCACCCTGGCAGCACGCTGTCGGCCCACTCCACGCTTGCGCTGAAGGGGTAGAAATCAGAAGCGGGCAACGCTCGCAGCGCGCCTAACGCTTCGCCCACTCGCGTCGCGGCCGCCGCGGAGCGCTGCCAGGGAAAAGCGGTCTCTTCACAAGTGGTGTCAACGAACAGCGCTTCGTCTATCCCATCGGAGCTCGCGTCGGCCGTGGGGGTGCCGGGCAGATTGGGAACCAACCCCTCCGAGAGCAGGTTCAACCGCAGCAGCGGGTCGGGGTCGCCGCGCAGTGCCGATTGCACAGAGGCGGGCAGCAGCGCTCGCAAGGCCGGATTGAGGTCGCCGGCGGCGATCAAGTTGAGCAGCGCCACGTCTGAGAGCGCTGTGCGGTGACGTTTGCCAGAGCCGTCGTACACGTACCCGTTGAGCGCGTGCTTGTGGAGCTGGACCTCCAAGCGGGCGAGGTCGGCGAGCGGGTTGGTGGTGATGCCGGCGCACGCCCTCACCGAGCACAGCTCTTCGAAGACGGGTTTCATCGCACGGAACGTGGCGAGCGCGAAGGGGTCGTTCTTTTCCGGTGGCACCACTGAGTCGAGCACCAGCGCTTCCACGCTCTGGGGGTAACGTTCGGCGTACTGGAGCGCCACCTTCGTGCCGTAGGACACGCCGAACAGCACGAGCTTCTGGTAGCCCAGCGCTGCTCGCAACGTCTCGATGTCTGTCACGGATTCGGCGGTCGTGTAGGAGCCACGCGCCGGTCCGATCTGCCGGGCGCACCGTTCAAATGCCTGACCGATGCTCGCCAGTCCGCCTTCGCCTTCCAAGGCCCCACACGCGAGTGGGCTGGAGTTGCCGGTGCCACGCTGATCGAACACCACGAGGTCGCGATTGCCAAGCGCCGGGGCCATCGCGGTGGCGGCGTTGCCGGCGAGCGGTATTGCCGCTTGGCCTGGGCCGCCGGCAAGCGCCACCACTGCGCTCTGGTTCGGCGTGGCGCCGGCAAGGCGGCGCTCGATCTTCAATGTCACCGTGCCTCCCACTGTGCCGCCGCGATCCAGCGGCACGGTGAGCGTGGTACAGGAGAAGCCGTGGTTATCAGAACACGGGCTGAAGCTGAGCGCCGCCGCTCCCGGCACCCGCACGCTTATCAGTGCGGCCCAAACGAGCGCAACGCCGAACATCGATATGAGGGTCCGCCGCGCCACCTCCACAGACCTTAGCCGCGAAGCTCGAGAATGGGTGTTTATTCAGCGGGACGCGCCGAACACGGCTTGCAGCAGCGCCACCGTGCCCTGCTCATGCAGCGCCGCCAAGCGGCTTGTGTTCGCTACCAGCGCGCTCACACGCGAAGGAGCAAATACCGCTGAGCTTTCCAATCCCACTTTTGTGGATCGCGGAGCCTTCAGATGGATTGGGTGGCCGCCGAGCACCCCGGTCAGCGTTCCCTTGGCACTCACCTTGAGCGTTCCATGCGCGGCGCGCGATCCCCCAATCGTGAGTGTTGCGCCCGAGCTTGAGATCTTTCCGCTCACCGTTACCCCCGGAACATAGGAGTAGCCGTGCAGCTCCAATTTGCCGTGCACTATCCCGCCCCACCCCGCACGCAAACCGCCTACGCGCACCGATCCTGAGCCGAGCAACACTTCGCCGAGGTTTTCGAGGATCCCCAGCAATATCTGCCTACTGAAGTCTCCGAGGGTCAACACACTCGCGCCGAGCGTCCGCCCAGGTAGGCCATTGATGCCTTTCGCCGCCGGCACTTCGGCGATGCTCCGTGGTGGTAGCGGGGTCGGCAAGGCGAGCGCTGGGGGAGTCGTGATTTTGCACGCCTTCACCGGCTTGTTCTCAAAGAGCGCCTGCAACGCGTTGTGGGCGCACGGGGTGGGGTCCGCTCCGAGCACCGAGTGTCCGGTGTTCGGCACCACCAGCAGTCTTGCGTCAGGGATTTGATCGGCAACCTCCCGCGCATTGGCGGTCGGGGTGCGCAGGTCGTCGGCGCCGCTCAAAATCAACGTTGGCACGTTCGGGAGCGGGCCCGTTCCCGTTTCTGGTCCGCCCGTGAGCGGCCAGCCGGCGCAGTCGGCTACGTCGCTCAATGAAAGCGCATTGGAGGCAGTGAAAGGTGTAAAGGCGCTCTCGCCCTGTCCGTTCAGCGCTGAGAGCGCTTCGCGGAAGCGTTTCGTCCCGTTCACGGCCCTACTCCACGGGAACGTCGTCTCATCGCAGATAGTGGAGAAGTAAAGCGGCACGTTGAAGCCCTCCTTGAGGCCTTCTTCGCCTTCTTCTCCTTCTTCCCCGCCGTCGCCTCGCGCGGCCAGACGCGCCAGCGGCGCATTGTCGCCTCGGACGGCGGCACGTACCGCCGCCGGGAATTCGGCGCGCAAGATCGGATCGAAGTCCCCCTCCATCAGGATCGAGAGGAGGTCGTTGGAGGAGATATGGGTCGTCTGCGCCTTACCATTACCTTCAATCAAACGCCCCCTCACCGAGCGCCCTCCCATGCGCTTCACGAGTCGCGCGAGATCGCCGACGGGGTTATGGGTTATGTGTGCGCAGGCGCTCCCCGCGCAGAGTTGTCTCAGTATCCGCCGCACTGCCGCGAAGGTGGTCCCGTCGAAGGCTTCGGGACCGTTCGGCGGCACCACCGAGTCGAGCACCAGCGCCTCCACGTGGCTGGGGTGCTCCTGTGCGTATCTCTCGGCCACCTTGGTGCCGTAGGAGGTGCCGTACAGCACCAACTTTTCATACCCCGCTGCTTGGCGGATCGCCTCGATGTCGGCGGCGGTGTCTTCGGTCGTGTAGAAGCCGCGCGTGCTGCCGATCTGTCCGCCGCAGATGCCCACCGCGCTTGGCGACACGCCGCCCCTGAGGTGTTCGAAGGCGGCGCACGACAGCGGGTGCGAGAGGCCGGTGCCGCGCTGGTCGAACACGATCAGATCGCGTGTTGAGAGGATCGGACCGAGTATCTGTCCGAACTGACCCACGAACGGGATCGCCGCCTGGCCGGGTCCGCCCGCGAGTGCGATCACCGCATCTTTGGATTCGCCAACAGGCGCAAGATGGCGACGCAGCGCGAGCGTGATCGTGCCTTGCGCCGGGTCAGCTGGGTCGAGCGGCACCGCTAGCTTCGCGCAAGCGATGTTGTTGGATTCCGGGCACGGTTGCCAAGCAATCTGGGCCTGCGCGGGGGCGCACGCAAGCGCCCCGCACGTCAACGCCGCCAGGAATCCGCTCATTATCGCCCCGGCGGTTCGTCGCACTAGTCGGAATCTAACGTATTCGAGCGGTTGACCGCCTCGTTACCCGCTCATGTAGGCTCGCGGGCGATGACGGCCCATCGCGAGACGGTCGACGCACCAGGTGCCCCCGCCGCGATCGGCCCCTACAGTCACGCGGTGCGTGCCGGTTCGCTGCTGTTCTGCTCGGGTCAGATACCGCTCGATCCGGTGAGCGGCGAGATGGTGGGGGAGACCCCCGCTGAGCAGGCGCGCCAGTGCCTGCTCAACCTCACCGCCGTGTGTGATGCAGCCGGCGCTTCGCTCACCGACGCGGTTCGCCTCACGGTCTACATGACCGACCTCTCCGCCTTCGCAGAGGTGGGTGAGGTGTACGCGTCGTTCTTCCCCGACTCCCCGCCCGCGCGCGCGGCGGTTGGGGTGGCCGCCCTCCCGCGCGGCGCGCAGGTGGAGATCGACGCGATCGTTGCTCTTTGATTCAGGGGCTGTTGACCTGAGCGCCTTTGCGTGTGATCAACACGTGCAGCGAGCTTCCGCCGTAGCGGTGATCGTGGTCTGAGCAACCGCTCCCGAAGCTCAGCGCCAGCGAGTCTTTGTGGGTCGAGTAGTAGCTCGCGAACAGCGTCACAGTCCCGCTCGTCCCCGCTGCGCAAGCGCTGTCATCGCTGGCCGACACCTTCACTTTCAGGGCCAGTTCCACCCCCAACAGTCCCAAACGTGTCACGTGCGGGGAGAGCTTTGAGGTGCCCGACATAACGAGCACGAGATTCTGCGAACCCTTGCCGCCCGTGAGGCTGTCCTCGTGGCACACGGTACCCGTGGCTTTCCCACCCTGCCACCGGCCTTTGCCGTGGGTGTAGGAGGAGGCGATCCCTTTGTGCGCCCCGCTCGGAGCGGCCGACTCGGTGAAAGCCCATTCGACCGGACTGGAGGAGGCTGAGGCCTTGATCGGGCATTTCACCTTCGTCGCCGAACCGGAAGGTGTTCCGCCGGCCGATGCCACTGTCGCCACGGTCATTGCGAAGCACACCGCGATCAGGGCCGAGAGAAAGCGAGCGCTCGTGGACACGCTGTTCATGAGGACACGGTAGCTCACATCTCACCCCGCAGCTCGCTCCGCTTGACCTTGCCGCTGGCGGTCTTCGGCAGCTCGCTTGCGAACTCCACGACACGGGGGTACTTGTAGGGGGCCGTCTCGGCCTTCACATGCTCCTGAAGCTCGCTCACGAGCGCCGCTGAGGGCTCGAACCCCTCGCGCAGCACCACCACAGCACGCACAACCGCCCCCCGCTCCTCATCCGGCGCCGCCACCGCCGCCGCCTCCGCCACCGCGGGGTGGACCACCAGAGCCGACTCCACCTCGAACGGGCCGATGCGATAGCCCGCTGAGACGATCACATCGTCGGCGCGGCCCTCGAAGTGCAGGTAGCCGTCCTCGTCTCGGGTCACGCGGTCCCCCGTGTGCCACGCGCCTCCCTCAATGCGGTCATCCACGGTCCAGGCTCCGTCGCTCCCTCGTCGCACGCCCTCGCCGAGGTATCCCAGGAAGAAAGTCGGCACTGTCCTTGGGTCCGCTACGAGCTCACCTTCGACCACATCCAGTTTGACTCCACTAAGCGCCCTTCCCATAGACCCAGCACGGGCATCTATCCCAATATCCATCCCCGTCATCTGCCCCGTCTCGGTTTGCCCGTAACCGTCACGGATATCGAGCCCGGTTGCCTCTCTCCACGCTTTGAGTATCTCCGGGTTCAATGCCTCCCCCGCAGCCACCATCCCTTTCAGCGACGGTAGGGCACGCAATGTCGTCCGCTTGGCGATCACCCGGTACTCGGTTGGGGCCATGCACAACACGTTCACTTTCTCCCGCTCGATCAAGTCCAGTCGCTCCTCAGGATCGAAGCGCGCATCGTGCAGCATCGCGCTCGCTCCCATCGACCATGGCGCGATGAAAACGTTACGAGCCGACTTGCTCCATCCGCTAGCTGCCGTGCACCATACGAGCTCGCCCTCCTTCGCCCCGAGCCACAGTTCTGCCTGTATGCGCTGTCCGTATAGGTAGCGCTGTCCGTGCACCACCGCCTTCGGCTCTCCCGCCGTGCCGCTCGTGAAGGTGATCAGCGCCGGCTCGTCGCTTGCGAGGTCCACGTACCCGGAGAGGGGGTTCGGGTTGGTGGGGGAGACGGGATTGGTGTGGGTTGATGGGAGGGTGTCGGGGCCGGTTGGGGAGAGGCGGTCGGGGTGGGTTGTGTTGTTCTGTTTTGGGGTGACTCGCGTGCGCGCGCGGGACTTTGAGTTAAGTCCGCGCGCGAGTCCCCCCGTTTCGTAAGACACCCCCCGCTCGGCTCCCACTCCCGGGGTCGCCTCCTCTGGCCACCACATCACTGCGCAATCCGGCGCCGCTCCCTCGAGCTCCGATCGGTTGCGCGCGTCAGCCACGATCAACTCTGGTTGCGCAACCGCCAGCCGCAAGCGCAGATCCTTGGTGCGCGACTGCTCCGTACACGGCAACACCACCGCCCCGATGCGAAAGCACGCCATCATCGTGAGCACCCACTCGGGACGGTTACCGATCAAGGTCATCACCACGTCCCCGCGCCCCACCCCGTGCTCTATGAGCGCGTCCGCGAAAGCCCCCACGTGTTGCTCCACCTCGCCGAACGTCCACTCTCTACGCGTCCCGTCACGGGCCAGCTCCAGGAGGGCGAGGCCGTCTTGTGACTTGTCTTGGAGTACGTCTCTGGCGAAGTTCACGCGCTCGCAGTCTGCCACGCTGGGAGCCTTCGCCCGTGCCTCGCGTACTTTGTCTCGCCCCGCCCAGGTATCCTGCGGAGAACGCCGATTCCCGACCTTGGAGCCTTCACGAATGGCCGTAGCCCCCGCCCCCTACACCGAGAAGACCGATGAGCAGAAGGCCATCACCGAGATGGTCCACCAGTTCGCCGACGAGCAGATCCTCCCCAACGCCGAGCACTACGATCATGAGGACTCCTTCCCGGAGCCCATAGTCGAGCAGATGAAGGAGCTCGGCCTGTTCGGGGTCACCATCCCCGAGGAGTACGGCGGGATGGGGCTCGACCTCACCACCTACGCGATGATCGTCGAGGAGCTCTCCCGCGGTTGGATCTCCATCTCCGGCGTCATCAACACCCACTTCATCGGCTCCTACCTGCTCATGAAGTTCGGCTCTGAGGAGCAGAAGCAGAAGTACCTCCCCCGCATGGCCACCGGCGAGATCCGCGCCGCCTTCTCGCTGTCTGAGCCCGAGCTGGGCTCCGATGTGCAGGCCATCAAGACCGCCGCCAAGAAGGGCGATGACGGCAAGTACGAGATCAACGGCCAGAAGATGTGGGTCACCAATGGCCTCATGTCAGACCTCGTGTTCGTGCTCGTCAAGACCGACCCCGATGCCTCCCCGCGTCACAAGGGCTTCACCTGCTTCATCGCCGAGAAGGAGGGTGGGGTCTCCGAGAACACAGGCGACTACGCCGGCCTCAACGTCCCCCCGAAGCTCAAAAAGATGGGCTACAAGGGCGTGGAGTCCACCGAGCTCGTCTTCGACGGGTACAAGTGTCCCGCCGAGAACATCCTCGGTGGAGAGGACGCTGGTCTCAACCGTGGCTTCTCGCAGATGATGGACGCGCTCGAGGTGGGCCGCGTCAACGTCGCCGCGCGTGGCGTTGGTATCGCCCAGCGTGCACTGGAACTTGCGCTGCGCTACTCGCAAGAGCGCAAGACCTTCGGCAAGCCCATCGCCGAGCACCAGGCGATCCAGTTCAAGCTCGCAGATATGGCCACCCAGGTCGACGCCGCCCGCCTGCTCACGCTTCGGGCCGCCCGCCTGAAGGATGCCGGTGAGCGCTCGGATCTGGAGGCTGGCATGGCCAAGCTGTTCGCCTCCGAGGCCGGCCGCTTCTGTGTTGAGGAGTGCTTCCGCATCCACGGCGGCTACGGCTACTCCAAGGAGTACGAGATCGAGCGCCTCTACCGCGACGCCCCGCTGCTACTCATCGGCGAGGGCACCTCGGAGATCCAGCGCATGGTGATCGGGAAGAAGCTGTTGCAGCGCCACAAGATCTGATGCCTCGAGCAGGCATTGGAGACGACCTAGGGGAGGACAACTGATGGCTGAGGACGCCAAGGCACTCATCGAGAAGGCCGCGCGACGCTTCGTCGAGGAAGTGCCCGCGCTCGCGCCCATCACGCTCGTAGTCTCCGTCGAGCTGCACGGACGCGGGGATGTCCAGTTCTTCCGCCTTCAAATGCCCGATTTTGAGGTCACGAAGGGTCCCGCCGACGACGCCCGCATCAACGTGGAAATGCGCCGCGAGTTCTTCAACATCATGGCCAACGAAGGCAAGATCCCAGACTGGATCGAGGCCTTCACCTACGGCAAGGCCAAGGCCACCGGCCCCTCTCAGTTCTTGAAGCTCATCTCAACGGTCGTTGACAAGCAGCAGGAACGCGAACGTTTGAAGACGGCGCGCAAGCACTCCTGAAGCCCCGTTCTGGGCGGCGGGCGTCTAGTGATACGCCAGGATTTGCTGCGCTAGAAACGCGAGCGAGGCGAGCATGAAGAAGCACATCACGATGAGTGAGAAGTTTTCGCTCACGACCGCTATAGCTTAGCTCACGGCACCCGCACTGTGGTGGAGCTTGCGAGCACGTTCCCATTTGCGTCCAGTGCTCTGCTCTGCAAGTAGGCGGCGGCTGTCGTCAGCGTCGCGGATGTCTCAAAGCCGGTCTTTGGCACGGTTGCCAGCGGCACGAGGACGCTCGGCGATTCGCCCGCCAGGAACTCCCACGAGGCCACTTCGGTGGCGCCGTTCCAGCTCGTGTGCGCTGTGACCATCGATCCGCCGCGGGTGGCTGTGACGGCGGGCAGGCTGGTCGGGTGTCCGCTCCAAGGCGAGAGATAGGTGCGGAAGTTCTGCACCCCCTTGCCGAGGGTCCCGTCGAGCAGCACTTCGCCGTTTGAGTTGTACTCGGTGAAGTTGGGAAGGTTGCCATACCCCATCAGCCAGTTTCCGTTGGGCAGGCCCAGCGTGTTTCCCTGCGCTACCGCCAACAGCGTGTGCGTGGGGTTCGTGAACGCCTTCACCAAGCTGACGGTCTTGTTGGCGAAGTTCGGCTTGAGCTGCACTCCCCGCGACTGCTTCTCCTTCGGCGGCGAGGCGCCGTTATCGAACACCGAAATCACGCCCCCCGATTGCCATTTGGCGTCGTGCTGGAAGTAGGTCCTCGTGCCCGGCCCGAGCTTGAAGGTGGAGTGCTTCCCGCCGAGCTGCCAGTTGAAGGCGCCCGTTCTGAGGTCAACGTCATACAGCGCGCACATATTGCGCGAAGAAAGCAGCACGTCTTTGAAAGATCCCGGGTCGACCGAGTTCACGTGGATGTAATCCCAGGGGTAGGTGCTGTTCGACGGCGCCAGCGTGGAGTCGGTGAGGGGAACGTGCCCGAGCGCGTGCCACTCCCACATCACGAGCCCGGTCTTTATGTCGATCTCCTGCACCACCGAATCGGTGAGGATGCCGTTCTTGGCGCCTTTCACCGAGCTCAGGTTCATGTGGATCGGGTCGAACTCGTCGATCCACGCCGTCCCCTGGGAGGTCAACCTGATCTCGTGCAGATCGGCCCTGTAGCCGTTGCCCGCCCTGATGGTCGCGATCTGTTTATAGGAGCTGTCATACATCACGTCTTCGCCCTGCCCGAACCCCACGCCCAGGATGCGTCCCTGCCACCAGGTGAGTACGGGCTTGCCTTCGTACTGCTGCACCTGGAAATTGGTCGACTCCTCACCCTTGGGTAGCGGGTGAAACCACACAAGCGTTCCGTTCTGTTCTGAGATCATCTCTCCAGGGGCACCTTCGCCCTGGTAGGGCGCCATGAAGAGATCGCCGCTTGCCGCCCCGGGCTTTGCCGCCGTTGTAATGCTCACGCTGGAGGGCGTCAACGTGGGCGCGGAGACGTAATGCTGGATCGCTTTCTCGTTGCCGGGTTCTTTGGGGAACTCAGCCTGGCTCACCTGTGCCTGGTGGGCGACCGTGAACACAGTAGTCACAGGCTTGCCGGGTGCGCCCGTACCCACGCCCACCAGAGCGTGCACGGCTACCTGCTCGCCGGGTTGGAAGGGCTTGTTGGGCACGAAGCTCGCGCCCGTCCCGGTCGAGTAGGGCTTCACTTTGCCGGGATGGTTCCCGCTGCGCGATCCCACCACGCTCACGTTCGCCACTTTCGTGCCCGTTTCTCCCAGGAAGCTGATCTGTGTGGAGGGCGAGGCGTCCTCGGTACCCGGCAGCGGCGACACCGCCACCGAGTTCGCGCGTGCCTCCGCCATGTCTTTCGCCGGCGTGATCGTGTCGGCGGCCGAGGAACCCGCGTCGCCGCAGGCGCACAGCCCGACGCATATCGCCAGCGCGAGCGGAGGCATGCTTGCGCTGACCCTCACTTGGTCGTCCGTGCGGTGAATGAGTTGGAGGTCCCGATGGTGTGGCCGCCGGCATCGAGCGCCTGCAGCCTGAAGCTCTTGTAGTTCGCGGGCAAAGCGATCACCGTCTCAAAGCCGGACCTGGGGGCGCTCTTCACGGCGCTCACCCTACTGGGGGCGTCCCCCGCCAGTACCCGCCACGATGCGACTCGTGTCGCGCCGTTCCAGCTCGCGTACACGGTGGTCTTTCCGCCCCCTTCGATTGCCACGCCGGCCGGCGGGGAGAGCGGGAGGCCGACCCACTGCTCGAGCGTCGCCCGGTAGGTGAGGTCGGGCCAGGGGAATTCCGCGTCGAGCAGGAGCTTGCCCGAGTGGGTGTACTCCGAGAAGTAGGGTTCCGAGCCCCATCCCACGAACACGTTGCCGTTAGGTTGAGGCTGCGAGTCGCCCATGTAGTCGGAGGCGAAGTCCCTCTCGCGCACGTACTGCGCCGCCAGCGTCGCCGTATGCACACGCTGATCGAGCTTCAACGTGAGTCCCCTCGAAGGTCCCGTCGCTTTGACGTTGGTGCCGCCGCTGGTGAGCTGGCAGCAGTGATCGTCGTACATGGTCACCGTCGAGTTTCCCCCCAACCGCACGTCGTGCTGCCATTGGAAGTCGGCACCGTAACCAAGTTTGAAGTCCGTGTCCCTACCTCCCAGGGTCCATTCGATCCTGCCGGTGTCGCTGTTCACCAGGTAGGCAGCCCAGGTGTTGCGCATCGACACGAGGAAGGTTTTTTCGCCCACCAACTGCACCGAGTTTACGTGGTAGGCATCCCATGGGAAACCGTTGGTGGGGAGGGTGGCATAAGACTCCCGTAGTGGGATGTGGTCCAGCGCATCCCAGGTCCGCAGCAGCTTGCCCGTCCTCAGGTTGTACTCCTGCACAGCCGAGTCGATCATCGCGCCGTTGTAGGCGCCGCCGTACTTGGAGAGGTCAACCTCGAGGTTCTTGTTGGCGGTCACCCAAGCGTCTTCGCCGTGGATTAGCAGCTCGTGCAGAGTCAAGATCCAACCGTCCTTGCCCTTGAGCCTCGCCACCGGCTGGTAGTGCTGGTTGACTATCACGTCTTCGCCGCTTTCGGTTTGCCCTGTCTTAGTCACCACTCCCTGCCACCACGCGAGCGCCGGCTTGCCCTCGTAGGTTTGCGAGGTGAGGTTGGAGGCCACCATGCTTTCCGGCACGGGGTTAAACCACACGGGCTGCAGGTTGCCGTCGAGGATCAACGGTCCGCTCTGGCCGATCATCGGTGGTTCTGAGAGCGAATAGAAATTGGCGGTGAAGATGTACCCGGGCGCCGCCTTTCCAGCCGCCACCGGCTGGTCTGTGCGCCGCACGATCGGCGGGCGCAGCTTCGGTGCCGACACGAAGCTGTAGGTGCCTTTGGTCGTGTAAGCGCCCACCGGCGCGCCATGAGATCCCGCGAAGGCGAGATCTATCGCGACGAACCCCACCACCACAACTCCTATCGCAACGGCGAAGCGTCGCGCGGCGGGGTGGGTGGTGTTCACATCCGTGGAGGACTTGGCCAGCGAGGTGAACGTCACCAACGCCGCCGCGCCCGCGAGGCCGGCGCCGATCAGGTAGGCCAGACGGAAACCGTCCGTGAGCGCTTGGGGCACCCCCACGCCGGTGCCGATTAGATGTGACGTGCGCTGGGTGGCGAGCGTCACTAGGATCGCCAACCCGAGTCCCCCGCCGATCTGGCGTGAGGTGTTCACGAGCCCGGAGGCAAGCCCCGTCTGGCCCTCCTTGGCGCCCTGTGTCGCGGCGATGGTGGAGGGCACGATCGACATCGCGATCCCAGCGGAGGTGAGCAGGCCTGGGAGCATGATGTACACGATCGGACTCCCGCTCGACCCGATTCGCGCGAGTAGCAGCATGCCCCCGGCGAGCATTATCAACCCACCCCCTAGCACCGTACGCACTCCGAACTGACTCACGAGCTTGCCCGTGCGTGAGGCCACGATGCCGATCATCGCCGTCATCGGCAGGAAGATGAGACCCGTGTCAAGCGGCGAGAGGTTCAGCACCTGTTGCAGGTAGAGCGAGCTCACGAACCACATCGGAAAGAGCGAGGCGCTGAACAGCAGCACGATGTTGTTGGCGGTGCGTAGCGGCTTCGTCAGCTCCTTGAAGGGGATCAACGGTTCAGAGGCCACCCGCGTCTCGATCGCCACGAACACGATCAGCAGGGCGATGCCGCCGATGATGGGGCCGAGCGCGGCCGCCGTGTCCCAGCCGGCCAAACCCGCTTCCACGACTCCGTAAACGAGCACCATCTGGCCGATGGTTAGAGTCAGCGCGCCCGCGATGTCGAAGCTGCGGTTGGGGGCTCGCTTGCGCTCGCTCACTACCGCCCACGCCACGATGGCGGCCGCGATCCCGATCGGCGGGTTAATGAGCAGCACCCAGCGCCAACTCAACTCTTGCGTGATGATCCCGCCGAACAGCATCCCCGCGGCACCGCCGAGACCGTTCATCGCCGCCCACGCCCCGATTGCGCGGTTGAGTTGCGGTCCGGGGGCGAACGAGGAGGTGATGATCGCAAGCGAACATGCCGCCATCAGCGCACCGCCGACACCCTGACCGGCGCGAGCGACGACGAGCGTCGTGCGGTCCACGGCGAGGCCCCCGGCCAGCGAAGCGAGCCCGAAGAGCAGCAGCGCGAGCACGAACATCCGTCGCTGGCCGAAGTGATCGGCAGCGCGGCCGCCGAGCATCAGAAAGCCCGCGAACGTGATCGCGTAGGCGTCCACGATCCACTGCAGTTCCGGCGCCGAAAAACCGAGGTTGAGTTGAATCGAAGGCAGCGCCACGTTGACGATGCTCAGGTCGAGGATCACCATGAACTGAGCCGCGCAGCACACGGCAAGCAGCACACCCATGCGCGAGCTTGCGCCAGATTCCGGTCGAGAGGACGGCGTTGTCTTCGGGTCTGTCGTTGTGGTGCTCATGTCACCTGCGGCAGGGCCGCGTTGGTAGTGTGGGCCCCGAGTTTGTGCCCATTCGGGCGCCCCCAAAGGCGGAGGGCAGCCAAGCACGCGACAACAGGAGACCGGCCGATGAGACGAACGTCACTAGCCGCCATGCTAACGCTACTGGCCATTCTCGCGGCCACCTTCGCGATAGCTGGGTGCGGTGGGAAATCGACGAGCAGCACCACGAATACGGGCACCACCGGGACCACCCACAAGCAACCCTCGCACGCGCCCGCCTACTGAGTTGCCCACCCGCCGATTGAAGTCGGCCATCGGCCGATTGCCGAGCCGCGTGCCTCTCATCCCGAGTTCCGGCTGTCGTCGAGAGCGGCGGCGTAAGTGCTCACGTGGGCGGGTTGTGAGCTAGCCAGCACGTGGGCGCCCGCGTCGAGCGCCTGCACCTGCACGTAGGTAAACCTCTTTGGCAGGCTCGTGGAGCTCTCGAAGTCCTCTGCCGGGATCGTCGTCAGCGGGTGCAGGGCCCCGGTGCTCGACCCCGCGAGCACGCGCCATGCCGTGACGCCGGTGGCGCCGTTCCAGCTGGCGTGCACGATCGTCTCTTCGCCTGTGCTGTTGAGCTCGGCCGCCGCCGCCGGCGGCGTGTGCGGTAGTGCGCTCCAGGGATACCGCACGCCGCGGTATGACGACATCACGAAGGGTAGGTGGGCGTCAAAGAGGATCGACCCGTTGGCCGCGTACTGGGTGATCTCTGGCACCGCGCCGTAGCCCACTACTGTGCTCCCGTTGGCGAGCGTTTGCACATTGCCCTGGCTCGCCGAAAGCAGCGGGCTGGGATGTGTGAAGACGGACCGCAGGCGCGCTTGATGTGTCTTCAGGTCGAGCGCGATCCGTACCGCCCGCGACTGGCTGTGGATGGGCGGGTTGGAGCCATTATCAAAGAACGTCACGTCCCCACTCGGGAGGACGCGGCCGTCGTGCTGCCACGCGGTCTTCGTGCCCGGTCCCATCTCGAAGGAGCTCTTCAAGCCGCCGAGGCGCCACAGGATCGTGCCGCTGCCGGCCTGCAACTGATAGCCGGCCCAGGTGCTCCGCGCAGAGATGAACACGTCTCCGCCCGGCTGGGGGTCAATCGAGTTGAGATGAAACCAATCCCAAGGAGTCCCCTTCGGGGGGGTGGTCTCAGACTCTGAAACCCCCACGTGGTCGAGGCTGTGCCATTCCCAGCGCACGAGCCCGCTCTTCATGTCGATCTCCTGTACCGCCGTATCGAGGATCGAGCCGTCCCGCGTCCCTTCCGCCGAGGAGAGATCGCAGCGAATCGGGTTGTAAGCGGTCGTGTATGCGACCCCTCCCGGCGCGATCTGGAAGTCGTGGAGGTCGGAGTGGAGTCCGTTGCCGCCCCGCACCCGAGCCACGGTTTCGTAGTGGCTGTTGAGCACCAGGTCTTCTCCCTGCCCGAAGCCGAGCGAGAGGACCTTTCCTTGCCAGAAGGTGAGGTCTTGGGCTCCTTCGTAGGACTGCACGCTGAGGTTCTCGGCGCTGAGGTCGCCCGAGAGCTGGTCAAACCACACCAGGCGACCGTGGGGGGTGTAGATCAACGGGCCATAACGACCCGCGCTCGGGCCGTTGGTCGTGAGCACCTCGCCCGCCGCCGGGTCGCGGTCGGCGATAGTGACGCTCAACCTGGGCGCCTGCACACCGGGCAGCGTCGCAAAGCTCTGGTAGTCGTTCGCAGGGGCCTGGGGGTTGGGGAAAGGCTTGATCTTGTCGGTCGGGTAGGGCGTGTCGACACGAAAGCCAAATGTCACGAGCACGGCGCTTGCCGCCCCGCCGATGCTCGCGTGCACGGTCACGCGCTCACCCGTGTCGAAGGGCTTGGCCGGCAGGAAGCTCGCGCCATCGCCCTGCGAGTAGCTCTCCAGTCGTCCCGAATGCGTGCCGCTGCGCTCACCCGTCACAGACACACCGCGAATCTTCCTCGCCGGCACACCGAGGAAGCTGATTTGCGTGTCGGGGTTGGCTGTGCCCGTTTCCGGAGCCGGCGACACATCGATGGGCAATCCAGCGAGCTTTGCGCTGTGATCGAGGGTCGACGGGAGGCAGGGTGGGGAGGTCACCACCACCACCACGGACGTGTTTTTTTTGAGCGCGCCGGTCGTCACCGCGACCACGACGGCGATCGCCGCCACGGCGCCCAGCAATACGGCAAGACGGGAGCTGCTCATCTCAAACGGCCGGCGCGGGGCGGCGACTTGGTAGTGGCCACCGACTAGGCCGTCGCGGCGTCCAGCGCCTCACGCTCGTCCGCGCGCCACGCCTGCAGCGCGGCGAGTCCGCCGTCAAGCACGCGTCCGAGGAAGGTCTCACGGTCGTTGACATGGGGGAGCGGCTCAGCAGGTGTCGGAACTTCGAGGAACTCGCACAAGGGCTCCCACCCTTCGGTGACGCTCCACACCAGCAGCCGATCGGCGGGGACGCTCGCCTTCACCTGCTCGTTGTGGTGCTCGAACTGCTCCATCAACTGCTCGGGTGTCTCGTGTCCGGCGGCGAATGTCCCTTTTCCGCTCCAGAACATGCGATCGACGAGCTGCAGATAGCGGCTCCATTGCGGGTCCACCTGGCCGCGGGCGCTCGATATCAAACGGATGAGCGACTCCCCGAAGCACATGTTCCAGATCGTCTCGCGGAAGCTCGGCTCCCACTTCTGGGCGTCACGTACGCTGAGAAGCACCTTGGCGTCTGGGTAGTAGTCCATCAGCTCCTCCCAGAAGTACCCGCCGGGCCAGTCGACGGTGGCTTGAAAACCGCCGAACACCTCCTCCCATGGTCCCTCGCCGTCGAGCGCGCGGTTCCACACGCCCACCTGGTCGAGGTCGGCGATCACGTTCACCCAGTGGTAGCAAGGCTCGAAGCCAAGCGTCTCAAGCGCCACCTTTTGCGTAAGCGTGCCGGTGCGCGGCAATCCGGCGCCGATCAGTCTCATCCTCGTCCCTCCAGGCTCATGGCTGTCGTTATCCCTCCAGGCTAATCATGGACGCCTGTCGAAGAGTTGATGAAGAAGCATGTCGATAGGATGAAGAGTCTATGAAGGAAATCCGACGGATGTCCGCTCTTTCGCGGGTGTTGACGGGTTGCTCAAATATCCTCGGGTTCGACCGACCGACCGCCCTCACGATCAACACGACCCCAGAAGGGCCACATTGAAAGCCATAGGCGTCGACTTCCCCACAGTTTCGCAGCTACCCCCAATCGGACAGGGCCCGGGCGCGTCGGCTCCCTCATGGGAGCAGGAAGCACAGAGTCTCGCCGGCGAGCTGATACCCGCTCGTCCGCGCATCGCGCGCCTGGCGCTCGCCCATCCTGAGACCTCCTTCTCTCAGGATGAGGTTTTGGCCCTGCTTGGGCTCTCAGACGACGAGTTCGCTCAGCGCATTTTCAGTCGTTGCGGCGTGCACCGCCGCCAGCTGCACGTGGGCGAGGACTTCCGCTCGACCACCGTCCAGGGCCGCACGCCCGCGATCGAGGGGCATCTCCTCGCCGACGCGATACGTGCCATCGACGAGCTCGAGATCGATCCCGCGGAGATCGGGGTGGTGGTTAGCGCGTCCCTCTATTCGCTTGGCGGTCCCACGATCGCGCACCGGTTGGTGGAGCACTACGAGATGGACCCCTCCACCGACAAGTACCACGTCGTCGGCGTGGGCTGTGCGAGCGCCGTGCCGCTTCTGAGGCTGGCCTCGCAGACGCTCAGCGCGCATCCCGGCAAGAAGGCGCTCGTGGTGGCCGCCGAGAGCATGTCGGGCATCCTCATGGGCGCAACCGACGAAGACGAGCGCAGCAAGACTGTCGGCTCCTCGATCTTCGGCGACGGTTGCGCCGCCGCCCTGGTCGAGCTCGATCGAACGCCGGCTGCGGACCACGAGGGTCCGGCGGTGATCGCCTCGAAGGTGCACCAGGTGGAGGGGACGCTCGACGCGGTGCGCATGCAACTCTCCCCAGACGACAGCTATCTACATCTCGTGCGCGAGCTCCCCGACCTCGCCGCCGATGGTCTGAGCGAGTTGGTGGACGACTTTCTCGGCGCGTATGGCATCGATCGCGCGGCGATAGATCACTGGCTCGTGCACCCAGGCGGGCGGCGGATCATCGAGAGCATTCAAGAAGCGCTGGGGCTCTCGCGCGAGCAGGTCGCCGACAGTTACGAGGTGCTCTCAGAGCACGGCAACATCGGCACCCCCGCGATCTTCTATGTGATGAAGACGATGCTCGACCGTCGCGAACCCGAGCTGGGAGAGCTAGGGCTGATGGTCACCGTCGGACCGGGGGTCACCGTCGGGTTGATGCTGCTGCAGTGGTGAGCGGCTCCCTGTCCGCGCTGGGGGCGAGCAGAAGGTCGAGGATCGTCTCAACGGCCAGCGGCAGGGGTAGCTCGGGAGTCACACGCAGGTCTGGACGAGTCGGCGGCTCGTATGGGTCGTCAACGCCGGTGAACCCATCCAGGTTGCCCGCCCGCGCCCGTGCGTAGAGGCCCTTGGGGTCGCGCTCCGCGCACAGCGACACGGGGGTGTCCACGAACACTTCGAAGAACGCCAACCCGTCGCGCTCGTGGCGCTCGCGCACGCGGGCGCGGTTGTGCTCGAAGGGGGACACGAGCGCCACGACGGCGATCGACCCCGAATCGGCGAACAAGCACGCCAGCTCACCCACACGATCCACGTTGGCTTCGCGATCCTCGCGGCTGAAACCGAGGTCGCCGCAGATTCCGCACCGTAGATTGTCGCCGTCGAGCAGATACGCGCCGCTCCCCCGCTCCACCAGGCGTTCCTCGACGGCCGCGCCTAGCGTGGACTTGCCCGAGGACGGGAGCCCGGTGATCCAGACCGTCGCGCCGCGGGCGTCAAGCGCTTGCCAGCGCCGCTCGCGCGAGAGCGAGCTGTCCTGCCATGTCACATTGGGGCTTGAGTCCATCGGGTGGGAAGCTCACCTGCCGGAGTCTTGGGAAACCGTTAGGGCACGGTTAGCATCTCTAACATAGCGGGGGAACCGGAAGTTCGCCCTGCCCGTTCGTAAGTTGTGGCTAAGAGTCGAGGCTGGAAACCAGCCACTTCGTACTGTTACAAGTGATCACGCCGCAACTAGCGACGCTTCACCATCGTAAAGCTTGATGATCTTGACTGTGTCCTCAGGCGCGGCCGCCAGGCACAGGCCGCAGAGGACGCACTCGTCGAGGTTGCGCTCAACCAGCTCGAGTGCACCACCGTCCGCTTGGGCGAAGATGTCCACCGGACACGCTTCGCTGAGCTTGGCGGCAAGTGCCGCGTCAGAGGCGGCCGCGTCGGAGACCTCGACGGCGATGAAGATCCCATCGGCTCTCATGCGGGGCTCCCTTCCTTTGCGCTCGCTCTCTCGGCGATCTTCGCGCCGATCATCGCGGGAATGTCCTCGATCCGCTCGGCCACTGAGATCCCAGCCTGCGCGAGGCGGGCGATCTTCTCCCCGGCGGTGTCCTCCTTGCCTTCCACGATCGTGCCCGCGTGGCCGAAGCTCATGCCGGGCATCTCGTCCATGAAGCGACCCGCCATGAAAGCGACGATCGGCAGGCGCGAGTTGTTCTCGGTCACCCACCGCGCGAGCTCGGCCTCCATGCGCCCGCCCGGCTCGGTGTAGATGACGATGCCCTGGGTTTGCTCGTCGGCCTCGAACAGCGGCATCAGCTCCGCGTAGCTCGATCCGATAATCGCGTCGCCGCCGATTGACACGGCGGTTGACTGTCCGAGCCCGGCGGCGGAGAGGGTGGATGACATCTCGGTGGTCATTCCACCCGAGCGGGAGATAACCCCTATCGGCCCGGGGGTGTAGGCCTGCGCGGCGTTGCGCGCGGGGCCGCCGATGCCGCCCATCTTGATGACATCGGGGACGATGATCCCGAGGCAGTTGGGTCCGATGATGCGCGCGCCCCGCAGCGTGGCGAACTCCACCATCTCCGCCACGTCGCGGCGGGGGATGCGCTCGGTGACGATCACGATCAGCTTGATTCCGTTCTCGATCGCCTCGAACACCGCGTCCTTGGTGAAGGCGGGGGGGACCGTCACAACCGAGCCGTAGATCGGCGAGCCGTGGTGGGCCACGGCTTGGGCGACCGTGTCGAACACGGGCACCCCATGCACCTCGCGGCCGAGGCGGCCCGGGGTGACACCGCCGACGACCTTCGCGCCGGCGCCATAATCGAGGCACTCGCGTGTGAGATTGACCGCCTCGCGACCGGTGATGCCCTGGACGATGAACGTCGTCTCTGCGTCGATGAGGATGCTCATGCCGCCACTCCTTGGATCTTCTCGACTGCTCTCCGCGCGGCCTCGTTGAGCGACACGGAGCGGTCGGCGTAGTCCACTTTGTACTTCTCGAGGATCTTGAAGCCCTCCTCCTCCCACGCGCCGGGGATGCGGAAGATGGCGATCTTCTCGGCCGGGTCCATGCCCAGCTCGATGCAGGCCTTGATGATCCCACGCGCGACGATGTCCACACGGGTGTTGGACACGATCGACATCATCACCGCGATCTTGTCCACGCCCGGCTTCTGCAACACGAGCTTCGCCAGGCCACAGGCCTTGGCGACCGATGGGTTGCCACCGATCTCGCAATAGTTGGCCGGCTTGCCCCCGTGAGCGCGCACCGCGTCGAACAGCGTCAGCGAGCCCCCGCCGGCGCCGATCACGAGGCCCAGGTTGCCATCGAACTCGGTCACGTTCCCCGCCACGCCGCGGTGGTCGGTGGCGTCGACTTCCTCGCCCGCCAACTCGAAGGGAGTGGCCTCGCGCGCCTGGCGCGTCTCCTCGTCGCCCACCCCGAGGTCGGCGAGCAGCTTCTTGTGACGGCCACGCGCCTCGTTCTCGATGTCCATGTGCGCATCGAGAGCTACGAAAGATCCGTCCTTCAACCGCCCCAGGGGGTTGATCTCCGCGAGGGTCATGTCGTTCTCCACAAACAGCTTCGCCAAGCGCGTGACTATTGGAACGAGCTTGTTGAGCGCCGACCCGGTGACACCGGTGGAGGCGATCACCTCCTTGGCCTGGAAGTCGCTAAGGGGGAGGATGTTCGAGAAGTGCCCGCGCCCAACCTTGTCGGGCTGCTCCTCGGCGACCTGCTCGATGTCGATGCCACCGACGGGGGAGAAGATCATCACAGGCTGCTTGCGCGTGCCGTCCCAAACGACACCCGCGTAGTACTCCTGCTCTACCTCCGCCTTCGGGTCCACGAGCACGCCACGCGGCATGTGGCCGCTGATCTCAAGCGCGAGGATGTCACGCGCGTAGGCTTCGGCCTCGTCGGGCGTATCGGCGAACTTGACCCCGCCCGCCTTCATGCGCCCGCCGGTGAGCACCTGCGACTTGATCACTGTGGGCCCGCCAATGCGCTGCGCAATCTGCTTGGCCTCGGCCGCATCGGTGGTGAAGCCGTAGTCCGTTACGGGGATACCGGCGCGCTTGACTACCTCTCGCGCCTCAAACTCAAAGAATCTCACATCGTGCCCTTCGGGTATCGCGTCCTGGGGTCGTTTCCGGGTTGGCGTTCGCTGGGGTGAACCAGCGGCTGGGAACCCTACCGGGACGGCCGCACGCGTGTACGCGTCGCGACCGTCCCCGCCCGGGACACACGGTTGCTACATGACCTCGATCGTCTCGTACACGTCTACTTTGCCGCCACCGGCGATGATGGGGCAGTCGGCGACGAGGCCCGCGGCCGCGTCGAGGCTGTCGGCCTGGATGACCGAGAAGCCGGTGAGGCCGGAGCTTGCGCCCCCGTTGCTCCCCGACGCTCCCACGGACGTGGATGCCCCGACTGGGTTGCCGGGCTGTACAACCGCGGCGCCCAGCTTGCCGAACCAGGCGCCCCATGCGGCCATCGCCGTTTCGCGCTCAGCCTCCGTTGCGGCCATGCCGCCACCGGTGTATGCCAGTAGGTAATTCGCCATCTCGCTTCTCCTTTTTCGGGGTATGGATCTGTTTGTGAGCTTGGTCTTTGCATGTGCGGGCTTTCGGCGAAGCTCGAAAACCCACACTCCTCACGCGGCAGCGGGGAACCCGCGTTCGCCGAAGATGTCCATGCACTCCGTCCAGCCGTGGGCGTGGCGGTCGCGTGCCTCGGAGTCGGGCAGGCCCGCGTGTTCGAGCACGACCTCTGTGCGATCCCCGCGCTCGTGGAATTCGACCGTCACGGTGCTCGCCGGCCCAAGACCGCCGGCGTCGAGCTCCCACTGCCAGCTGTACACCAGGCGGCGTGGGGAATCGACCTCTAGGTATTCGCCTTGCACCGTGTGGCGTTCGCCCTCGGGCGACTCCATCGAGAGTCGGTAGCGCCCGCCCACACGCAGGTCAACCTCGGCGACCGGAGTGCTGCCGTGGGGGTGCACCGCCCACCAACGTCGCAACACCTCAGGGTTGGTCCAGGCGTTGAACACCTCCTCTGGTGAGGCTTCGTAGCTGCGCTGAACGCGCAAACTTGTCTCGCTTGTCATCACCGCGTCGGCGGTGTCGATCGTCTCGGTCATCTCGCCTCCTTGTCTTGATTGTGAGTCGCCGTTTGCCGGCCGTTGTGTTCTTTCTGCTCGCGCAGGTATTCCTCGACGGTGTCGAACTTGCGCTCCCACAGCTCGCGCTGCCTCGTCATCCACGCATAGGCGTCTTCCAGCGGCTGCTCGTGCAGGCGCAGACGGTGCGTCCGTCCGTCGATCACACGCACGATCGTGCCCGCCTCCTCCAGCACCTTGAGGTGCTTGCTGATCGCCGGCTTTGACACGCCGAAGTCCTTGGTCGCCTCGCCCACGGTCAGTTCACCTTCGCTCAGCCGCTCGAGAATGCCCCGACGGATCGGGTGCGAGCAGGCCGCGAAGGAGCGGTCGAGGGTCGGGTCGAGCAGCGCATTGTTAGCCATATGGTTAACAATAGCGTAGGCCTGTCATCACGCAAAGCCGTCAACGCCGCTCGACGCGGCAGTTGCTCGCCTACGCCGCAGCAGGCGTGAAGCCGTAGGCCTCCGCCAGCTCCGGGTCCTTGCGTGCGAGCATCTCGGCGAGTTTCACCATCACCTGGCACTGCTTCCAGGTGGCGTCGTCTTGCATCTTGCCGTCGATCATGTGCACGCCGCGCCCATCGGGGATCGCCTCGATCACCTTCTTGGCGAAGATCACCTCCTCGGGATCGGGCGAGAACACCTTCTTGGCGATCCCGATCTGCACGGGGTGAAGTGACCATGCACCTACGCACCCCAGCAGGAACGCCGCGCGGAACTGCGTCTCGCAGCCAAGCTCGTCCTTGATGTCGCCGTAAGGGCCGTAGAAGGGGAGAGCTCCGACAGCGGTGCAGGCGTCCACCATACGCGCTATCGAGTAGTGCCAGGGGTCTTGCTGGTAGCTGGCGCGCGGTAGCTCGGGGTTCTCAGTGTCGGGGTCGGCGATCGTGCGGTAGCCCGGGTGGCCGCCGCCCACGCGGGTCGTCTTCATGCGTCTCGACGCCGCAAGGTCGGCTGGTCCGAAACTCATTCCCTGTATACGTGGGCTCGCGGCGGCTATCTCCTCGAGGTTTGCCACCCCCAGCGCGGTCTCGAGGATCGCGTGAACGAGGATCGGCTTTTCAATGCCCGCCTTGGCCTCGAGCTGCGCCAGCAGACGGTCCACATAGTGGATGTCCCACGGACCCTCCACCTTCGGCACCATGATCACCTCGATCTTGTCCCCGATCTCGGTGACGATCTGCGTCAAATCATCGAGCACCCAGGGCGACTCCAGTGAGTTGACCCGCGTCCACAGCGCCGTCTCTCCGACCCAGCTCTCCGAGCTGTGTGCCCCCATCTCCCGGCCCACCTTGATGAGCCCGGCGCGCGCGGCCTCCTTGCGGTCCACCGACACCGCGTCCTCCAAATTGCCGAGCAGGATGTCCACCGTCGGCGCGATGGTGGGCACCTTTTCGACCATTTTCTCGTTCGAGAGGTCGAGGAAGTGGATCATCCGCGACGGCTTGAAGGGGATCTCGCGCGCGGGCTCGGGCGCGCCGATTGCGAGGGGCTTGTCGAAGGCTCTGGGGTTGCGCAAGGTGGGTCTCCTGGTCTACGGCGCGAGAACGGCACCGGGTTGAAGTGCGGCTCTGAACGCTATCGGGTTCCTCCCTACTAGAGTTCTCCTCAGGCCCGCATGCCTGGGCCATGGAGGCCTGGGCGAAAGACGTCCGGTGCCCAAACGCCCACCTTCGCATCACAGGAGACCCACCCCACCCATGAGTAACGCCCCTGTCGCCGCCCCCACCGTAGAGACCGATCAAGCCGCCCGCGAGGCCTCCGGCGCGCACCCTTATGGCCGCTACCTGGAGGAGTTCGAGGTGGGCGCCACCTATAAGCATTGGCCCGCCAAGACCGTCACGGAGTCAGACGACCACCTCTTCTGCCTCATCACGATGAACCATCACCCACTGCACCTGAACGACGTGTACGCCGCAAAATCGCAGCAGAAACGCAACGTTGTGGTGGGCCCCCTCGTCTATTCGCTGGCGCTTGGCATGTCGGTCTCCGACGTGTCCGGCAAGGCCATCGCCAACCTCGCCACCGAAGAGCTCAAGCATCCGGCGCCTGTCTTTCACGGCGACACCCTCTTTTGCGAGTCCGAGGTGCTAGAGAAGCGCGAGTCGCAATCCAAGCCCGACCGTGGGACCGTCAAGGTGCACACGCGTGTCTACAACCAGGACGGAGTGCTCGTAGCCGAGTTCAAGCGCCTCGTGCTCGTGCCGCGACGCGAGCCCGGATCTGTAGGCGCCGAGGGCAACGTCGAGTAGCGGGTGCGATAGGCTGCATGTCTGCGCCCCCAAAGGGCGTTTTTCCGTTCCCTGGCGGGAATCAAAACCCACCCACCCGGCGGCGGCGTCGTCGGGTGTCCGCCACCCGCGACACCGAGGAGCCGCCCGCACGTCATGGAGACCACCGCCGCCGCACCTAACACCGAGAACAAGCGCCTACTCACGTGGGTAGAGGAGATCGCCGCGCTGACCGAGCCCTCTTCCATCCACTGGTGTGACGGCTCGGCCGAGGAGTACGACCGCCTCTGCCAGCTTCTCGTTGACGCCGGCACCTTCAAGCGCCTCTCCGACGCCAAGCGCCCCAACTCCTACCTCGGTTTTTCAGACCCAGGCGATGTCGCCCGCGTGGAGGACCGCACATTCATCTGCTCCCCTCACGAATCCGAAGCCGGTCCCACCAACAACTGGCGCGACCCGGAGGAGATGAAGGAGGCGCTCAAAGAGCTCTTCAGTGGCTGCATGCACGGTCGCACGATGTACGTGGTCCCCTTCTCGATGGGTCCGCTCGGCTCGGACAAGAGCCAGATCGGCGTGCAACTCACCGACTCCCCCTATGTGGTGGTGTCGATGCGCATCATGGCCCGCATGGGCGCGGGCGCCTTGGAGGCACTCGGCGAGGACGGCGATTACATCCCCTGCCTGCATTCTGTCGGCATGCCTCTCGACGACGGCGTATCGGATGTCCCGTGGCCCTGCAACGCCGATAACAAGTACATCGTCCACTTCCCCGCCACCCGTGAGATCACCTCTTACGGCTCCGGCTACGGCGGCAACGCACTACTCGGCAAGAAGTGCCTGGCGCTGCGCATTGCATCGGTGATGGCGCGCGACGAGGGCTGGATGGCCGAGCACATGCTCATCCTCAAGCTCACTTCCCCAGAGAAGGATGTTAAGTACATCGCCGCCGCTTTCCCCTCCGCTTGCGGCAAGACCAACCTCGCGATGCTCATCCCCACGCTCCCGGGCTGGGACGTGCAGACGGTGGGCGACGACATCGCTTGGATGAAGTTCGGCGAGGACGGCCGCCTCTATGCCATCAATCCCGAGGCCGGCTTCTTTGGCGTGGCGCCGGGCACGGGCGAGGACACCAATCCAAACGCCGTGCGCACCGTGGAGAGCAACACCATCTTCACCAACTGCGCCCTTACCGATGACGGCGACGTGTGGTGGGAGGGGCTCACCAAAGACGCCCCGGCGCACCTCACGGATTGGCGCGGCAACGACTGGACGCCAGACTCCGACACTCCCGCCGCACACCCCAACGCCCGCTTCACGGTGCCCGCCGCCCAAGACCCGGCCATCGCGCCGGAGTGGGAGGACCCCGCCGGCGTGCCGATCAGCGCGATGCTCTTCGGCGGACGGCGCTCGACCGTGGTGCCGCTCGTCACCGAGGCGATCGACTGGGAGCACGGGGTTTTCCTTGGCTCGGTGATGGGCTCTGAGAAGACCGCCGCCGCAGCCGGAACCGTCGGCGAGCTGCGCTTCGACCCGTTCGCGATGCTCCCCTTCTGCGGCTACAACATGGCCGACTACTTCGCCCACTGGCTTGCCATCGGGCGCAAGGCCGATCCGGAGAAGCTGCCGAAGATCTTCTACGTCAACTGGTTTCGCAAGGACGAGGACGGGCGCTTCCTGTGGCCCGGTTATGGCGAGAACTCGCGCGTCCTCGCGTGGGTGTTCGCGCGCTGCGCCGGTCACGGGGCGGCAGTCCAGACACCGATCGGCGCCATGCCTCCTGTGGGCCCCGAAGGGCTCGACACCTCGGGACTGGACATCTCAGACGAGGACATCGCAGAGCTGTTGCGCGTGGATGTCGGCGAGTGGAAGGCCCAACTTCCTCACTTCCACGAGCACCTGGGCAAGTTCGAGCGCCTACCCAAGGAGCTGCACGAGCAGCTCGAGGCGCTCGACCGCCGGCTCTCCGCCTAGAGCGGCTCGGCGGCGGGCTCGCGCCGGCGCCAGGTGACCGCCAACGCCACCGTTTGGATTGTCAACGCGGCCGCTGCGGCCAGCAGGAAGCTCGCGGCGATGCTAAGCGATTCAAGCGACACCGCTAGGGCGAAGCAGAACAGCGCGTAGGCCACCAGTCCCATCACGAAGCCGCGCATGATGCGCAGGAGATCTTGTTCGCCGTGCTGGGCGTGCGTGAACACGGCGAGCACGCTCGCGATCACGGGAAAGGGCACCAGCAAGCCGCTCAATTTGGCACCGAGCTGTCCCGCAAGCGCGGTGAGCGCAAGTACCAGCGCGAGTGCGCTCAGCGCGCGTAGAGGCAGGTCCCACGCGGGGAGCGCCGCGACACTCAAACTGTCGCCATGGGCCCGGGGGAGTGTCAAGAGCGTGAGCGCCACACCCGCCATCACCACCAAGAGGGCGCCGTCCACCCCGACGACCACAGCGCTCAGGCACGCTGTCATCGCAAAGAACGACGCCCATCCAAAGATCAGGCTGGTGCCCCAGTGCGCTCGGCTGGCCAGACGCGAGTACACCGCGATGAACGCCAGCAGCGACAAGATCCCCAGCAACGTCCCGGCGGCCGCCTCGGCGGCGAACGCGCGGCCGTGGGTGAGCGCGAACACGAGCAGGATCGGGCCGGCCACCACAGGCAATCCGCCCACCAGCCCGCCGACCCTCGCGCCATAGCGCCTTGCCACGAGCGAGGCGCACACCACGAAACTCGGAGCCAGCAATATCTTCGCCGCGAGCACGCTCACAGCTCAGATGATGACCGGCTAATCGTGTTCGTGGGGTTCGCCCGCCGACGCCGGCGGGCGCGACTCCTCGGCAAGCGATGTGATCGTGAGCGCGCCTCTGGCCGCCGACTCGAGCACCTCGGTTGCCTCCTCGAGCGAGCGAGCGTACAGCTCCACAAGCAAGTGCACCACGATCTGGTCGTCCTCGTGCTTGTGGAAACGAACGTGCGTAAAGAACTCCCTGACGCCGTACTCGCCAAAGGCCGCATAGGAGAGCGCGTCCCCCGCCTCGGGACCAGAGCAGCTCTCCACGTCGTCGGCGTCCACGGTGACGGTGCAGGAGGCAACCCACGGTGTTCCAGCGATCATCCGTTCCCAGCGGTCCTCGATGGGCTCGACCCTGCCGTTCGAGAAGCCGAGATGGGGCTGGTCGTGCATGCAGTCCAAGCACTGCACCACGGCCTCCTGCAGCTCGTCCACCACTTCAGAGCGCTCGCCCGTGTCCGCGTCGATCTTGTGGATCCCCTCGTAATGCACCTGCACCTCGAGGTTCTGCGACCAACAGCGGTAGCAACGCAACCACGCGCGGGCGGTCGTCTCGGGGGCGGGTCCGTCCATATCGTTCATTGTATGCCCGTCTTGCGCCTTTGGTTCTAACCGAATGTAAATGCATAGCCAGAGACACCCGGGGCAAAGCGCAGGCTGAGGCGATGTTGCTGGTCTGTGGGGAGCGACACCAGCGAATACAAGCGCTGACCTGTGACGGTGACGGTGGCGCTCTTCACATCCGCTCCCGCGTCATGAGCGGAGATCGGCTTGCCATCCAGCTCCACCTGCACCTTGCGCGGGATTTCACCGGCCGAGCTCAGCACGAGATACACGTTCTTTGCCTCGAACTCCATGTCTATCCCGGGTGGGTGGGCACTTGATACCGCCGTGGCGGCCTGTTCAGCGATGTTCCACGTGCCGCTGTAATCGAATTCGTTGAGCCCCAGTTCGGCCGGAACGTTCGATCCGTAGTCGTGTACCCCTGGCTTCGGTGCGTCACGCCAACCCTGGGCGCGCGCGGTTCCGAGGTAGGTCTCGGGTGTGGCGACTTCGCTTGGTGTCACCACGTTGGTGGGGTGGCTTTTGCCACCAACCGAAGCGCCGGCTTCGGCCAGTAGCGCCCTGATCGCCGTTTCGGTCCGCCCGTAATCGCCCTCGCCGGCAGCTGCATATCGCACGTGGCCTTTGGCGTCGATCAGGTAGTCGGCGGGCCAATACTCGTTTCCGTACGCATTCCAAGTACCCATTTCGTTGTCCTGCGCCACCGGGTAGCGCAAGCCGAACTGGTCGATCGCGTCCTTCACGTTGGAGGCCTCCTTCTCGAAGGCGAACTCTGGTGCCTCAACGCCCACGATCGTCAAGCCATCCTTGCGGTAGGTGGCATCCCATGCCTTCAGGTAAGGGAGCGTTCTGATGCAGTTGATGCACGTGTATGTCCAGAAGTCCACCAACACCACGTGCCCCCGTAGCCTTGTCAGCGATAGGGGATGATTGCCGGGCGTGTTGAACCACTGCTCGGTTTCGACGAATTCGGGCGCCGGGCCGAGGTCTTTCAGCCCCCGCGCGTCGGCCAGCAACACGGCGTCGCTCGCGTTGTGGGTTGCTGTCGGGGTTTTCGCCCCCGTGGCGAACTTCGCGTTGTGTCCTGTCAGTTCAGGTAGACGACTCTGCACCGCTTTGGATTTCTCCAGGCCCGCTGTGAGGTTCACGTTGGGGATGTGTTCGGCCACGTACTGGTCGAAACGCACATCCACCCCCACGACGATCGCAAGCGCGGTCACCAGCATCACCACCCCGAGCGTGCGCTGTAGCGCCGGTCCCTGACCGGCGGCGCGTACTCGGTCGAACAGCTTTCTGCCCCCGAGGGTCAAAGCGAACAGCACCGCTGCGCTACCGAGCGAGTAGGCGATCGCCACCGCCACTGTGCGTCCGCTCGCCGCGCTCACCGAGATGACCGCCGCGAGGATCGGCCCAGCACAGGGGGTGTACACGAAGCCGAGCGCCCCACCCACGAGCAGTCCCGAGCGCAAGCCATCTCCGCGATCGCGAGCTCCGCCCGCCCCGAATGCGGCGATACGCGACATCCGCGCCTCCAGGCGGTCGGTTAGACCCGGCACGATCAACGCCAAGCCGGCGGCGATCAACACGGCAACGGCGACATCGCGCAGCGGGTCGGAGCCGAGGCCCACGCCGTCCACTACGCCCGCGATCCCCACGATCGTGACGGTGAACGTCACGCTCAGCCCGATCACCACACCCAGTGGCCGACGCTTCCCGCCCACGCCGCCCGAGGCCAGTAGCGCGGGGAGCACTGGTAGCACGCAGGGCGACAGGGCGGTGCCGGCGCCGGCGAGCAGCGCAAACGCAAGGAGCACGAGCATCTCCTCCAGAGCTTATTCCGCCGCTCGACGGACGGGCGCCACTCCGGCGGCGGCTCAGCGCTTGAGCATCACGTAAACGACGCTCGCCGCGAACCCAATCTGACCGAACGCGAGCGCCGTACCAAGATTGACCGCGCCGAGTGCCCCCGCAAGCGCGCAAGAGAGCATGAAGGCGCCGAACATGATCGCCAGGTCGCGTGCCACGCTCATCAGCCCGCGCCCGCGGCCTGTTCAAGTGTGCTCATGAGTGCTTGCGTGTCCAAGCCGGGGTCTTGCCGCTCGAGCAGGCGCTCAGCCGCGCGGCGCCCACCGAGTGCGCGCAGTCCACGCTCGCCATGCTCGTCGGCGAACTCGAGCAGTGCTCCCGCCCGCCTTGCGCGGAGGCGCCGCTCGGGCACGTTGAGGTTCTCGCGGTTCTTATCGAGCGCCGCCACGAGCTCCTCGATCCCCTGAACTGGTGGCAGGGAGCAGACGGCGAGCACCTTTGTGTTGTTTCCCCCGAGCGACCGCAAGGCCGCGCTGAGGTCGCGCCTCGTCGCGAGAGCTATCTGGCCCAAATCGGACTTGGTGACGACGAGCACGTCGGGAGTTTCCATGATCCCCGACTTGAGGAACTGCAGTACGTCGCCACTGCCGGGCTGCACCACCACCGCCACGGTGTCGGCAACGTCTGCCACCTCTGTCTCGGCTTGCCCCACGCCCACGGTCTCGATCACCACCACGTCGAAGGCCGCGGCGAGCGCTTGCGCGGCGGCGCGGGTGGCGGACGCAAGGCCGCCGAGACGCTCGCCAGCGGCGGTGGAGCGGATCAGCACGCCCTTGTCGGCAGGGTCGAACTCGATGCGGGCGCGGTCCCCCAGCAGCGAGCCGCCGGAGCGGCGCGAACTCGGGTCGACGGCAAGCATCGCCACAGTTGTGCCCCGCGTGCGCCAAGCGTGTAGCAGGGCCGAGAGTAGCGTTGACTTTCCGACTCCGGGCGGGCCAGTGACGCCGACGATATGGCCTGGTGCCTCGCCGCCCAGCGCGGCGGGGGAGACCTCGCGCAGGAGCGCCTCCGCCTGTTTGCGGTCATCCGCCGTGGTGCTCTCCAGCAGGTTCAGTGCCGCAGGGGCCGCGGTGAGGTCGCGTTCGCGCAGGCGCGCCCCCAGGGTCGTGCCACTCATGCTCGCATGCCGGCGCCGCGATGGGGAAGTTGCGTCCTCTGGTCATGCATACAGGAGTTACTCCGTGGGTTGGTCAACTCGCGTGTAAGTCGAGTGGATCTAAGCCGGTGCGGGCACGCCGTTGCGTTCGCCCACGATCTCCACTATGTCGCGCACGATGCGGTTGATGTCGAAGTCCTTCGGGGTGTACACCGCCGCGACACCAGCCTGCTTCAAAGTCGCGACATCCTGCTCGGGGATGATGCCACCCACCACAACCGGTGCCTCCACTCCCGCCTCGCGCAAAGCGTCGATGACCGCGGGGATCAGCTCGCGGTGCGAGCCGGAGAGGATCGACAGCCCGATCACGTGCACCCCCTCTTGCAGCGCCGAGGCGGCGATCTGGGCGGGGGTGAGGCGGATGCCTTCATACACCACGTCCATGCCCGCGTCGCGCGCACGCACGGCGATCTGCTCGGCGCCGTTTGAGTGACCGTCCAGGCCAGGCTTGCCCACGAGGATCTTGGGCCGCCGGCCGAGCTTCTCCCGCAGGCGCGCCACCTCCTCGCGCAACTCAGAGATCTCCTGGTCGGCCGGGGCCGCGCTGGCCTCGCCCACGCCGGTGGGAGCCCGGTAGCCGCCGAACACGTCGCGCAGAGTACGCGCCCACTCGCCAGTGGTAGCACCCGCGCGCGCGGCGGCGATCGTGGGAGCCATGAGGTTCTCTTTGGTGTCCTGCGAAGCCGCGAGACGCGCCAGCTCGGAGAGCGCCTCATCGACGGCTTTCTGGTCGCGCTCTGAGCGCCACCGCTTCACGGCTTCGATCTGCTCGGCCTCCACCGCCGGGTCCACGACGAGAATCCCTCCCTCGGCGTCGGCGGTGAGCGGCGACTCCTCGCTCTCGGTGAAGCGGTTCTGACCGACCACGGTTTGCTCGCCCGACTCGATCCGCTGGATGCGCCTGCGGTGGGAGTCAACCAGGGCCGCCTTCATGTAAGGAACTGCCTGCACAGCCCCACCGTGCTCGGCGACGATCGCCATCTCCGCGCGCGCGCCCTCGAGCAGCTCCTCCACCAGCCCGTCCATCACCTTGGAGCCCTCGAAAATGTCGGGGTACTCGAGGATGTCCGTCTCATACGCCAGTACCTGCTGGATGCGCAGCGACCACTGTTGATCCCACGGACGTGGCAGACCCAACGCCTCGTTCCAGGCTGGGAGCTGGATCGCGCGGGCGCGGGCGTCGCGGCCGAGTGTCACCGCGAGCGCCTCGAGCACGATGCGTTGCACGTTGTTCTCCGGCTGGGCCTCGGTCAGGCCGAGTGAGTTCACCTGCACGCCGTAGCGGAAGCGCAGGTGACGCTCGTCCTCGACGCCGTAGCGCTCCCTGCCGAGTTGCTCCCAGAGGATGCCCATGGTGCGCAGCTTGGCGTGCTCCTCGACGAACCTCACGCCTGCGTTTACGAAGAAGGAGATGCGTCCGAACACGTTTCCCATCAGCTCCTCGGCACGGTTGCCAAGGCGCTCACGCGCCGCGTCGAGAACGGCGATGGCGTTGCTCATCGCATAGGCGATCTCCTGCACAGGCGTAGCGCCCGCCTCCTGCAGGTGGTAGGAGCAGATATTGATGGGGTTCCACTTCGGCACGTTCTCGACCGTGTAGGCGATCATGTCGGCGATCAACCGCATCGAGGGGGCCGGCGGGAAGGCGTAGGTGCCGCGCGCGAGGAACTCCTTGATGATGTCGTTCTGGGTGGTGCCCTGGAGCTGCTTCTGTTCGATGCCTTGCTCTTCAGCGGCGACGATGTAGAGGGCGAGCAGCCACGCGGCGGTGGCGTTGATGGTCATCGAGGTGTTCATTTCCCCGAGTGGGATCCCCTCCATGAGCGCTTCCATGTCGCCGCGGTGGACGACCGGCACGCCCACCTTGCCCACCTCGCCACGCGCCAGCTCGTCGTCGGGGTCGTGCCCGGTTTGGGTGGGAAGGTCGAACGCCACCGACAGTCCCGTCTGTCCCTTTGCGATGTTGCGGCGGTAGAGCTCGTTCGATGCCTTCGCGGTGGAGTGACCCGCGTAGGTGCGCATCATCCACGGGCGATCGCGCTCTGGCAGATGGGGGGGGTGCTCGCTCACGCCCTCAATTGTATGTGGCGGTCTATCCTGGCGCGGTATGAGCGAGACGATCGAGCTACCGCGCACCGGCGGGCCGGGCACCGGAATGGGGGGATCGTGGCGTGTGATCGTTCGCAACGACAACCACAACACTTTCGATCACGTCGCCCGCACTCTTGCCCGTTTCATCCCGGGCGTAACGCTGGAGCGCGGTCACGAGATCGCGGGCATCATCCACAACTCGGGGCAAGCGATCGTCTTCAGCGGCCACAAGGAGCCGGCCGAGCACTATTGGGAGCTGTTGAAGGGGGCGGGCTTGACCATGGC
>DASXNB010000073.1:0-12527 GCA_036495305.1 Solirubrobacteraceae bacterium
GTGGTGTGCGTCGCAACGACAGTGGCGGCGTTCTGCGGGACCGCTGGGATCGTTGGGGCGGTGGGCGCAAAGGCAGGGGAGTACCACGTATATGGCTGTCGCATGCCGGATGGCAGTGTCGCGCCGGTGGATGGGTGGAGCCAGACGACCTCGGGAGCTGCGGTACACGCCGAAGACAAGTGCTCGACAGGTGGAGCGCTGATCGCCGCCCTGGATGAAGGTGTCAGTCATCCCGTAGGCACCGATATCGCCACGTGGACTTTTAGTTCCCCCGCAGGAGAGGCGCTATCCTCAGCAACCCTCTGGCGTGCCGGCGATGCCGAAGGTGGCGCTGTCGCAAACGCGACCTATGAGTTCTGGCTTGCCGGGCCGACCCAGCCCGAAGCGTTTAGTTCTTGTGTCTATGTCTCGGGTTGTATGAACGTGATAGGTGAATCGGGACAACCGCTGTTGGCCGCCAATGAGGTTCCAGTGCCGCAAGCGAACTTCGGTGAACACCTCTACATCAACGCCTCGTGTGGTGGCTTGCCGACCTACAAATGCCCAAGCGGCACAGGCGACAGCAATGGCTACGCCGCCGTGGTGTACCTCTACGCCTCCGACATAACCCTCGAACAAACCACCCAACCCACGGTGTCCTCGGTGGAAGGCGAACTTGCCACTGCGTCCACGCTGAGCGGCGTAGCCGACGTGGCCTTCCACGCCGAAGACGCCGGCTCGGGGGTCTATCAAGCCGTGTTCACTGTCGACGGGACCCCCGCAGGGAGCACACTCATCGACGAAAACGCGGGTCACTGCCGTGATGTGGGGCAAACCACCGACGGTCTCCCCGCCTTCCTCTACCTGCAGCCGTGCAAGAAGTCGGTGAACGTCGACATCCCCTTCGACACCTCCACCCTCACCGACGGTACGCACCACCTGGTGGTGTCGGTCACGAACGCCTCGGGCAACTTCACGGTGGTCCTCGACCGCAAGATCGCCGTCCTCAACCATCCCGGTGGGAGCTCCGGGATCGCGGGCCCTCCCCCTGTGGCCACCGGCAACCCTTTGGTGGGAGGGCACGATGCGGGAGTCCAAAACAATCTCCCACCCAACGGCAGCAACGCCACCTCCTCTGCGCGGTTGTCGGCTCGTTGGTCCTCCACCCCCCACGCTTCCCTCGCCGGCGTATACGGCCACTCCCACACGATCCAGGGTCGCCTCACCGCGCCTGACGGCTCGCCGATCGGTGGCGCCACGGTGCATGTGTTGTGTACCCCCACCTACGAGAACGCCTCACCACGTACGTGTGCGTCGGCGCGCACGGCACCCAACGGTGGCTTCAGCGTGCATCTGCCTTCCTCAACGCCCTCCACCCGGATCACGCTCGCCTACAGCTCTCGCTCCGGGCAACCCTCTCCGGATGTCACCGCCGCACTCACCCTCACGGTTCCTGCGGTTCTCTCGCTGCATGTGAGCCCGTCGGTGTCGCATGTGGGTGGGACGATCGTCTTCACGGGCACCCTCCACGGCGCTCCTCTCCCTCGCGGGGGCAAGCAGTTGGTACTCGAAGCGCTCTCCCCCGGCGCGGGGTGGCGCCAATTCCGCGTGCTCTCAACCCTCGCCCACGGCCGCTACCGCGCCACCTACCGCTTCCGCTTGCCCGGGCCCGTCGTCTACAAGTTCCGCACCTCATCGCCACGTGAGGCCGACTTTCCGTATGGGGCTGGGTTCTCGAATGTAGTGGAGGTGCGAGAGCGGTGATGGCGCCTAACGCCGGTAGGCGAAGCGACCTGCGTCGTGGCGGGTGCGCGGGTGGTGTCTCGGCGGTGCACTCGCGATACTCCACCTCGATGACCGTCGACCCCTCCTTCTGGCGCGACCGCAGTGTGCTCGTAACCGGCCACACCGGCTTCAAGGGGGCGTGGTTGTCGCTTTGGTTGCAATCCCTAGGGGCCGGGGTGACGGGGCTGGCGCTTCCCTACCCCCCAACCACACCCTCGCTGTACGAGTTGGCGCGTGTGGGAGAAGGGATGGAGAGCGTGGTTTGCGATATCCGCGACCCCAACGCGGTGGCGATCGCGGTGGGGGAAACCCGCCCCGAAGTGGTGTTCCACATGGCCGCCCAACCCTTGGTGCGCCGCTCGTTCTCCTCCCCCGCGGAAACGTATGAAACGAACGTGATGGGCACTGTGCACCTGCTCGACGCGGTGCGCGCTTGCGAGAGCGTGAAGGCGGTGGTGGTGGTGACTTCTGACAAGTGCTACGCCCCCTCCTCCACCCGAACCCCTCACCGTGAGGGCGATCCGTTGGGTGGGAACGATCCCTATTCGTCCTCCAAGGCCGCCACGGAGTTGGTGTGTCAGGCCTACCGTCACTCCTTCTTCACCCATCCCCACGGACCGCGTCTTGCCACCGCTCGCGCAGGGAACGTGATCGGAGGGGGGGACTTCGGCGAGGATCGCCTCCTCCCTGACCTTTTCCGCGCCGCCTCCACGGGGAAGACGTTGCGGTTGCGAAACCCCTCCGCGGTGCGCCCCTGGCAGCACGTGCTCTCCCCCCTCTCGGGGTATTTGATGCTCGCGCAAGGGCTCTTCTCCTCGCCCGAGTACGCCCGGGGGTGGAACTTCGGGCCTCACGAGCAAGACGCGCGTACCGTGGAATGGGTCGTGGCGCGCGTGAGTGACCTACTCCCTGGCGGTGTCCCGTGGGAGGTGGACGCAAGCGAGAACCCCCCCGAGAGTGGGTACCTTGCCCTGGATTCCACACTTGCCCGCGAGCGGCTGGGGTGGTCGCCCGCGATGGGTCTTGAGGAGGGTGTCGCCGTTACCGTGGGGTGGCAGGGGGTGTTTTCCGAAGACGGAGACCTGCGGGGCGTCACGTTGGCGCAGATCGAGGGTGCGATGATCGCGAGGCCGGAAAGATCATGAACGAGGCGCCCGCGGTGAGCGTGCTAATCGGCGCTTACAACAGCGCCTCGACCCTCGTTCGCGCGATCGACGCGATACTTTCCCAAACCGTTGCCGAGCTTGAGTTGTTGGTGATAGACGACGGTTCGACCGACTCATCCCTCGAACTGGCCCACGCGGCGGTGGCGCGCGACGAGCGAGTGAGGGTGCTCGAGATGGGGCGTAACCTGGGCATTTCTCGCAGCCTCAACGAGGGCCTACGGGCGGCCCGTGCCCCGTTCGTTGCGGTGCAGGACGCCGATGACTACTCAGAGCCCAACAGGCTCGCGGTGCAGCTCGCGGTGCTCTCTGCTCATCCAGATGTCGCGGTGGTGGGCTCCCGTATGCATGAGGTCGACCCTTCGGGGGCCGAGCTTCGATCTCGCACCAAGTTCGCTTCAGGCAACGTGAACACGGTATTGATGCATTTCAACCCAATCCCCAACACATCGTCTTGTATGCGCCGCGATGCGGTGCTCTCCCTCGGTGGGTATGACCCTCGCTACCGCTACGCGATGGAGTACGACCTGTGGCTTCGTCTCGCCGATGACTGGAAGCTCGTGGCGCTTGATGAGCCTCTCTCCACCCGTGTCATGAGCGCTTCCAACGTCGCGGCCCGTGCGGAGCGCGCCCAGATCACCGAGGCGCTCTCGATTCGCCTCCGCACATTGCGCAGGCGAAGGACGCTACGAGACGCTTCAGGATTGCTCGTACCCACGTTTGCCTGGCTTACCCCCATACCAGTGAAGCGGTTGCGTCGGCGCCTGCTCGGCCAAGCGCCCTAGCTGCGCCCGGGTCAGGAAATTTCTCCTCCACGAAGCGCGCGCTCGTAAGCCTCCTTGACGCCCACGCATAGCCGCTCGGGCGTCAGCTCCAGCTCTATCCGCTTCCTGGCCGCGCGCCCCAAGCTGCCGCGCAGATTGTCATCGCGCGCCAGCTCGGTCAGGGCTCGGGCAAGCTCGCCCCGGTCACCGGCCGCCACCACCACTCCGGCGTCGCCGATGGCCTCAGGGTTGCCGGCGCCGTCGGCCACCACCACCGCCAGGCCGTGCCCCATCGCCTCCAGGAGCGCAAACGACAAGCCCTCGCGCTCGGAAGGAAGCACGAAGATGTCGGCAGCCGCGAGCAAGCGATCCGGATCGTTGCGGAATCCAAGCACTCGCACCGACTCGTCTGCCTGTTCTCGCACGGTCTGCTCGAGCGGCCCCCGTCCGGCGACGAGCAGCACGATCGGCGCTCCCTCGGCTCGCGCCGATCGTGCTGCGGCGATCGCGTCAAGCGGCCGCTTGCGCGGCTCCAGCTCGCCAAGGAAGAGTGCCACGATCTCCTCACTCCCTACTCCCAGCTCGGCACGCACCGCAGCGGCCGTCACGGGGTCTGCCGGTGGGGACGGCGCCACGCCGTTGAGCACTACAGTCAGCCGGTCCGCGAGTCGCGGCGCGATCGCCTCGAGCTCGTGTGCCTCGGCACTGGAGGTACAGATCGTGATTCGTGTCCGCTTCATAACCGCACGCACACCTCGCTCTACAAACGGGTGCCGTCGCATGAGATGCAAGCCGTGGGTGGTCCACACAGATCGGGTCCCTCCGAGTAGCGGCAGGGCTAGCAGCGCCGCGGCGTCGCCATGCACGTGCACAAGGTCCGCTTCTCGCGCCCGCCTAGCCAGCACGGGGTAGTGCTGCACGATCGACGGTATCGCCGCTAACGCGGTACGTGCCGCCGAAAGCTCAACCCGCTCCTGCCGATACCCATCCAGCTCCGCCAGCAGCTTCAGGTATGTCTCGGCGCCCCCACCGCGGTGGGGGAGGACGTGCAGGATCGTCGTCATGTCGGAGTAAAGGGTACGGTGCGTGCTGTGACAGTTGGTGAGCACCCGACGCAAGCGAGCGAGATTTCCGACATCGATAGGCTCGAGTCTCGCGAGGCTGGCGGCGCCGCCGTTCGTGGCGGTGCCATACGGGTGTCCGGCTACTTCGTGATGGCGCTCGCCGGGGCGGGCTCGGCCGCTGTCGTCTTCAGGCATCTCGGGGTTAGCGCCGTCGGCACCTATATCACCGCCCTTTCGATCATCGCCATCGTAGGCGGGATTTCCGATTTGGGGCTCACCGCGCTTGGCATGCGCGAGTTTGCGGTACGGGACATCGCTGGGCGTAACGATCTGATGCGCACTCTTATCGGTATCCGCATCCTGGTGACGGTCGTGGGCGTTTGCCTTGGGATCGCGTTCTCGGCGCTTGCCGGTTACAGCTCGGTGCTTGTGTTTGGGGTTGCCGTCGGGGGTGTGGCTCTCCTCTTTCAAAACCTGCAGGCGACGATTGCCATCGACCTCATGCGAAACTTGCGCTTTGGTTGGATAACGATTTTCGAAGTAGGTCGCCAGATCGTGCTCGCGCTACTGGTGATCGCACTGGCATTGAATGGTGCGGGTGTTGTCTCCATCATCGGAGCGTCGATACCGGTGGCGGTCGTAGCGCTGGCGGCCACGATGGTCCTGGTCCGGGGCGACATTTCATTTCGCCCTGCTTTCAATCGCGATCAATGGGTGAAGCTGCTACGCGACTTGCTTCCGTTCTCTATAGCGGTTGCCACGGCTGTGCTCTATTTTCGCGTATCCGTCGTGATTGTCTCGTTGGTATCAAGCTCCGAGCAGCTTGGTTATTTCAGCACTTCTTTCAGGGTAATCGAAGTGTTGACCCAAGTACCAGCGTTGATGGTGGGCGCCGCGTTCCCCATCTTTGCTCGAGCCGCTCGCGACGATCACACCCGTTTCGCCTACGGTATAGAGCGTGTATCTGAAGTCGCCATGATCGTGGGCGTCCTCTTCGTGCTGCTCCTCGCCCTCGGGGCGCCGATCGTGATTGGTGTCATCGGTGGACCCAAGTTCAAGCCCGCGGTCGGGGTCCTACAGATACAGGCGTTTGCGCTCGGCGGCACCTTCCTTGGCGCGGTTTGGAGTTATGCTTTGCTGAGCCTTCGCATGCAACGTGAGCTGGTCCTCATAAGCATAGGAGCCTTGGCCGCCGGGGTAACGTTGGTCTTTGCTCTTACTTCACTTGCCGGCCCAGAAGGCGCGGCCGCCGCGACGGCTATAACCGAGATCGGGCTTGCGATCGTCTGCCTTTTTGTGCTGGCCCGCTCCAATCCTCATCTCGTACCATCTCTGGGCCGTCTGCCAAGAACGCTGCTTGCGGGTCTGGGCGCGGCTACGCTCATATTCATTCCAGGCCTACCCACCATTGTGTTGGTGGGAGCCGCCGCCATCGTCTACGGTGGGCTCTTGTTCGCCCTGCGCGCTGTACCCGATGAGGTGACCGTCGAGCTGTTGAAATGGCGTCGCGGTAGGGCGGCACCGTGAGGGCACCTGGTCCCAAGAGGCCGCTCGGAAAGCTGCGCGACGGTATCGGTCGTCAGTTCGACGATCTGCGTATGACCGCCGGTGAGCGTCGGGCACGGCTCTCGCGCCACGCAACGGAAAGACTCATGTATTCAAACGCGCGCTTGACCATGGGGCGCTACAGCTACGGAGATCCGCTTGTAGTCACCTTCACCGGCGACGACGCCAGTGTGCGAATTGGGGCGTTCACGTCAATTGGTCCCGACGTGGTGTTGATGGATGGCGGTAACCATCGCATGGATTGGGTATCGACGTTCCCCTTCCGTGCGAGTTTGCAACTGCCCGAAGCCTATGAAGATGGGCACCCCAAGAGTCGTGGCGATATCGAGATAGGCAACGACGTGTGGATCGGTCGAGGTGCTCGTGTTCTTTCGGGGGTAAAAATCGGCGATGGCGCTGTAGTCGGCGGGTATGCGGTCGTCACGCGCGACGTTTCTCCCTACACCATCGTCGCCGGCAATCCGGCGCGTGATGTCAGGCGACGATTTAGTGACGCGCAGATCGATGCGCTTCAGCGAATCGCCTGGTGGGACTGGCCCATGGAGGAGATCGTCCGCTGCGTGCCGGAGCTATGCGACGGCGATATCGACGGTTTCATCAGTCGACATCTGCCGGCATGATTCCCGCAGAGGCGTCGACCACGACAATAAACCCATTTCCCACCTTGTCGTCAGGGTCAAGGTGGTCGATGGCGTGTAGACCGATACGTTTGCACATTTCGAGAAAGCTCTCGCAGGTCCACACACTCCAATGCTGGTCCTCTTCCGAGGTGAAGTTATCACTGTGTCGCTTCAGCAGCTCATCGGCGGTGGTCAAGGGACGACCGGCGTCGAATGTCCGCTCGCGGTGGGGAACCACGACTACCACGTAGCGTCGTGCCACTCTCACCCACTCATAAAGTGCGCGGATCGGATCGGGGAAATGCTCGATCACGTGTGAGCTGAACACGAAGTCGACAGAGTCATCGTCAAAGGGCAGATCGTCGCCGGGTGCGACCACGTCCACCTTGGCGGCGTGAAGGGCAAGCCGACGCTCCTCCCGCTTGTAGGTCGTGTCGTTAGTACCCCAGCGATCGACGTTGATCGCGTCAAGGTAATAGCGATTGTGGGCCGAGGCGCCGATCTCGATGCCACTCAGACCCGTCAGATACCGCGTGACAAACTTTGAATCTCGACGGCGCAGCAACTCCTTCAATACGTGGACACGTGTCCTTAGCAGCTCGAATCTCGGAGTCTTTGGCGGTGTGGTGGTAGTCACTGTTTGATTGCTCCCGATACGCATGCGTCTGGTTGCGCGGTAATGGTTACGTCGTCTGACGAGCAGACTAGCTCTTTATGAGCCCGACCTTTCGTCCAACCCCAAAACCGCGACGTAGGGCGAGATGGCCGGCACGATAGGCGGTCGAACGGATGGTGTGCTCAAATTTCCGGCGTGGCGCTCTGCTAAACGGCGCCACTGGCGGTCCGATGGCTCCGTTGCCGTTCATGTAGGCAACCAGCGGTCGGGTCACCTTTGGCCAAGAGTAGTCCTCCGCCACGCGTGCAAGTGCCTGTGCATAGGACGCCCTGCCACGCTGGAGCACTCGCTCGAGTGCGTCCGCGAGCGCTTGCGGATCGCGTGGCTTGACCGTCTCGCCAAGTCCCTCGCGTTGCACCCGCTCGGCCAAGGCATCCCCGTCGCTGCACACAATCGGCAACCCCGCCCAAAAACAGTCGAGCAACCGGGTCCTGAAAGCGAAGCGCGTCTCCAGATGCTCCTCATGCGTCGAGAGGGCACAATCGGCCGCAAGCAACCAGTCGCCGCGATCGGCGTAGGACACCCACTCAGGGTTGAAGTGGATGGCCCGGTCGAGCAAGCCAGCTTCCTGCGCAACCGAGCGGGCTTCTTGGCTTGCCCGTAGCCCGGCAGGGCTACTGCTCATGCCCATGAAAACCAGTTGTGCCCGCGGACGGCGCTCATGAAGTAAGGCGAATGCCCTCACCGCGCCGGCGGCGTCGAGCCAGTTCCAGATGCCGCCGTTCCACAGCACGATTTCGCCGTCAGGCGCCAGCTTGGGGATATGCGTGCGGATCGCGTTCACGTCGCGAGCCCGCGGGGGCTCGCCAGGCAAGCCAAACGGCACGACATCTATCACTGAGCGAAAGCTTGGATCGCGGTCGTATGTGCGGGCGTCGATGAGTCGCCGCCCATACATCGCCCCAAGCCACAGGTCCCGCTGCTTCTCGCTGGCGCAGACGAAATGGGTTCCTGTCCGCAGGGCATCGTCAAGCCGATCGAGCGAGAGATCGATCATCAAGCGGCGCAACGTTTTCGAGCGATGCGCGAAGAGCTCGATCGTCTCAAGGGTCTCAGGGTCATACAAGTCGTAAATCACCCGCGCCCGCGAACGTCCCAACCAAGCGGTGATGGTTGGCCATTGGGGCTGGGCAACGACCATATCCGCGACATCTATGTGCGGCCTCAAGGCGCTCGGGGCGTGAGGCTCAAAGGAGATCAGCTCTACCCTCGAAGGCGGCATCTCTCCGATGCGCACCGCCGCCAAGGTGACATCCGCTGACTGGCTCAGCACCTGGGCTATCTCCCAGCAGCGAATCCCGACACCCGCCATTTCCGGACCGACTGTGTCAGCACTGATAATGAGCACACGCGGGCGCTCCGTGGTTCCCGGGACGGCTGGACCTGTCAAGGCCTTCCGCCTAAAGCAGGTGGGCTGCCTTTGCGGGCACCATCTGGAGTCTTCAAGCTCAATCGCTCGGTCATGACGCGTCATCGTAGTGACCGTCTCTCGGACCCGCCGCTGAGCTTTGTATCGAGTAGACCGGAAACTTTCGATTTCGAGCATGATGTCCTGGCATGTTGGACGAGGCACGCAAGTCTCGAGCAGCGACTCACGGTCAACCGGAGCGCCAAGCTCGCGTAATCTGTCGCCTACTTCGACGCATTCACGCTTTGCACGATGCCTGTATCCCTATTTGACACCACCACACCCGCCCTCCCCTTGCGCGAGGAGATCCTCGCTCGCATGCGCGACGTGGTGGAGGACACTCGCTTCATCCTCGGCCCCAACGTCACCGAGTTTGAGCAGGAGTTCGCCGCTTATTGCGGTGCCGCGCACGCCATCGGTGTCGCCAACGGCACCGAGGCGCTCACGATCGCCTTGCGCGCGATGGGAGTGGGTGAGGGCGATGAGGTGGTGGTGCCCTCGTTCACGTTCTACGCCTCGGCCGAGGCCATCCCGCCGACGGGCGCCCGGCCGGTGTTCTGCGACATCGACCCCAACACCTACTGCCTCACCGCCGACACGGTGAAGGCGGCGCTCACCCCTCGCACGAAGGCTGTCATCGCCGTGCACCTGTTCGGCAATCTCGCGCCCGTTGCCGAGATCGAAGCGCTTGGGGTGCCGGTGCTAGAGGACGCCGCGCAAGCCGCCGGCACAACCTCCCCGCAAGGCCGTCCCGGCTCGCTTGGCACCGCCGCCACGTTCAGCTTCTTCCCCTCGAAGAACCTCGGTTGCTTCGGCGACGGAGGCGCGGTCACGACCAACGACGCGCAAATCGCAGAGCGAGTGCGGATGCTTCGCTTCCACGGCTCCCACGACAAGATCACCTACGACCACGTGGGCTACAACTCGCGCCTGGATGAGCTGCAGGCGGCGATCCTCCGTGTGCAGCTCCCCCACCTCGACGGTTGGGCCGACGGACGTCGTACCGCCGCCGCCCACTACGAGCAGGCGGGGCTCGGCGAGCTGGTTAAGGCCCAGGTTCCCGTCGGCGGATCCGATCCGGCTTGGCACCTCTACGTGATCCGTCACAACCGCATCGAGCGGATCGAAGCGGCTCTCGCCGAGGGCGGGCATGGGCACAAGGCCTACTACCGCACCCCCATCCACCGCCAACCCGCGATGGCTGAGTATGGGGCCGGCGTCTCGCTGCCCGCCACCGACGAGCTGGCACGCACGCACCTGGCCATCCCGATGAGCCCGGTGCTCAGTGGGGAGCAGGCGGCTGAAGTGACAGAGGCGATTCGCGGCGCTCTGAGCTGAGGCGTTCAGGCGCTGGTTGAGACGGGGGCGCTTCGCCGTGAGGCGTCGAGCTCGTGCTGCATCCCCTCGAGGATCCTCACCACGCGCAACCCGCTTTCGCCGTCTGAGAGCGGGTCGCGGTTATCGCGGATGCACTCGATGAAGTGTTCGCACTCCAAACGCAGCGGCTCGGAGTTGGGGACGCGTGGCGAGCGAATCTCCCCGGCGCGGGTGATGTACTCGCCGTAGCTGTCTACCTTCTCGTCAAAACCCTTGTCGTAGATCGTCACCTTGCGCTCGATCTCCATGTCGTCGAACGTGGCCATCCGCTTGGACCCCACCACCGTGAAGCGCCGCTCCTTGTGGGGGTCCAACCAGCTCAGGTGCAGGTGCGCGGCAAGGCCCGAAGGGAAACGCATGAAACCGAACACCACATCCTCGATCCCGTTCCGCATGTAGCACTCCCCATGTGCCGAGAGCTCGGAGGGCTCCTCCCCCGCCAGCGCCAGCACCACCGACACGTCGTGTGCGCCCAGGCTCCACAGCGCGTTCTCGTCGTTTCGCAGCTGTCCGAGGTTGAGACGGTTGGAGTAGATGTAAAGCGCCTTCCCCAGCTCCCCCGAGTCGAGCGCCTCCTTCAGCAGGCGTACCCCAGGGTGGTACTCGAGCAGGTGGCCCACCATGAGCAGCTTCCCCGACTCCCGCGCCGCATCAACGGTGGCTTGCGCATCTGCCACCGACTGCGCAAGGGGCTTCTCCACGAAGCAGTGCTTCCCTGCCGCGAGCACCTTCTGGGCGAGCTGTGCGTGGGTGGGCACCGGGGTGGCCAGCACCACCGCGTCCAGCATGGTGTCGGCGAGCATCTCCTCCAGGTCGTCCGTGAAGCGTGTCGAGCGGTGCACCGCTGCGAAGTGCTCGCGCCGCTCCTCTCGCTCGTCGCAGCACCACGCAAGCTCCACCGCTGGGAGTGCGTCGAAGTTGCGCGCTAGGTTCGGGCCCCAGTAGCCGAGGCCCGCGACACCGATCCGTATCGGTGCGTCGCTCATCTCGGGGAGTGCTGTCGGATGCCCATGAGTGCAGGCAGAGGCTAGCGGCCCGTGGCCCCGTAACTTGAAAGCACTGTCCGTAGCGAGGACTCGAGCGACAAGCGCTCGCTGTTCTCGGCAAACCAGGTCGCTGTGCTCTCACGCATCGCCATCCCCGCTTCGTGTACTCGCACGATCGCCTGGGCGATTGTCTCCGGGTCGGGGTTGGGCGCGACAGTACCGTTCACGCCCTCCTCGATCAGCTCGGTGGCGGCGTTGTCCTCGCCAGCTACCACCACTGCCGGGGTGGCGTGCGAGCAGGACTCGATCACCACCATCCCGTACCCCTCGCGGCTTGAGGTGGAAAGCATGCACAGCGCTCGCGACAAAGCCGCGTCGAGCGTCTGGGCATCAACGAAGCCCGGTGCGGTGGCACGCTCGGTCAGTCCGTGCTCCACGATCGCCTTCCTCACGGTCTCGAGCTCGGGACCGTCGCCGTAGAACTCTCCCTTCAGGCCCTCGACGCGCTCAGCCGCTCGTGCGAAAGCGCCTACGGCGAGCGGGGCCTGCTTCTCGGGGATCATGCGACCGGCGAACACCACTACCGGCGCGGCCGCGCGCGGGGTGGGTGTGTCCAGTGAGCCCGCATACTCGCCCTCCAACACCCTCACCTCGCCGCGTAGCCCCTCCTCGCGTAGGCGCGAGGAGTGCAAGCGCGAGAAGCAGAACGCCCGCTGGGGCAACCGTGCGCACGCGAGTTGCACGCCGTACCCAATGCGTCCGCCGATACGGCCGAGGTATTCGAGCCAGTACTCGCGGCTCCACACCTCATGCCAATCCACCACCAGCTCAAAGCGCCCCAAACGCCTGGTAGCGCCGGCGGCAAGCAGCGAGAAGTAGGGGAACGAGCAGGTGTGCACCACGTCGTAGCCGCGTCCGTGGCGCAGCAGATGCCACAACACGCCCGCTCCGAACACGAGCGGCGGCAGGATACGACGGCGTCCGCCCACGTAGAGCCGCATGCGCGGGCCCGCCTCCACCACGCGCACGCGCGGGTCGAGATCGAGCTTCTCGCCACGCTCCCACTGGCGCAGGGTGAGGTAGGTGACCTCGTGACCCTCTTGCGCCAATCGCTCGGCTAGGTTGCGATACCAGCGCTC
>DASXNB010000074.1:0-43865 GCA_036495305.1 Solirubrobacteraceae bacterium
GATCACCCGCGCGGAGCGCTTCTTCGCGACCCTGGGCAAGCACGTGGCGTGGGTCGGCGACGCCCCCGGCCTGATCCTCGGGAGGATCGTGTGCCAGGTGATCAACGAGTCGGCGTTCGCGCTCGGCGAAGGAGTGGGAACAGCGCAGGACATCGACACCGGCATGGCACTCGGCATGGCCCACCCACGTGGCCCGATGACTTGGGCGCGGGAGATCGGGCTCGACCACGTGCTGGCGGTGCTGAACGGTCTGTGGGCCGAGTACCGCGAGGAGCGCTACCGCCCCGCCCCGGCGCTGCGTCGAGGCGAGGTCTAGCGAAAGAACCTACCGCGACCGCTTATGCGGCCGTGTCGGACGCGGGAGCCCACTGGGCCTCGGCCAAATCGCCAACCGGCATACCCTCGGGCGTAGGCACCTCAGGCGTGTCGCGCAGGTACCACTCGGCATCGAGTGCCGCCTGGCAGCCCGAGCCAGCGGCGGTGATCGCTTGACGATAGGTGTGGTCGACCAGATCGCCGGCGGCGAACACTCCCGGCTTGTTCGTGCGTGTGGAGCGTCCATCCACCTTTACATACCCATTCTCGTCAAGCTCGACCTGTCCCTCGACCAGCGTCGACTGAGGCTCGTGGCCGATCGCGATGAAAGCGCCAGTGATCGGGATCTCGCGGCGCTCCCCGTTCACGGTATTGAGCAGCTTGGCGACGCTCAACGCGCCGTTCTCCCCCGGCTCGAAGCTCTCCACCGTGTAGGGCGTGAGTAGCTCGATGTTCTCCTGCTCACGCGCGCGCTCGAGCATGATCTTCGATGCACGGAAGTCCTCACGACGATGCACCACGGTCACCTTGCTCGCGAACTTCGAGAGGAAGATGGCCTCCTCCATCGCGGAGTCTCCGCCGCCGACGATGACCGTTTGGGCGTCGCGGAAGAACGCGGCGTCGCAGGTCGCGCAGTAGCTCACGCCTCGCCCGCTCAGCTCCTCCTCGCCGGGTACCCCAAGCTTCTTGTGCTCGGCGCCCATCGCGAGGATCACGGTGCGGGCACGGTGCTCGGTGTCGCCCACCCAAACCTTGTGGACACCACCGGGCTCGTCTGCCAACTCGACCTTCTCCACCTCGTCGGTGAGCAAAGTTGCGCCGAAGCGCCCGGCCTGCTCGCGCAGCTTGGTCATCAACTCGGGACCCATGATCCCCTCGGGGAAGCCCGGGTAGTTCTCAACGTCGGTTGTTTGCTGCAGCAATCCACCCCAGGCGAATCCCTCGATCACCAGGGGCGCGAGATTGGCGCGCGAGGTGTACAGCGCGGCGGTGTAGCCCGCAGGGCCGCTGCCGACGATGATCGTGTTCTCGATGTCGCTCACCTCGATGCCTCCAGTTCGCCTGCGGTCGGTGACCAGTCGACGCTCGGTTGGGGTTGGTTTTGGGTCGCTTTACTTTGTATAGTATAGCCCTTCCAGCGGTTGACCGTGCGGCGCAGTTGGAAGTAGGCGATGGCACCGGGAATGCTTGGAAGCCAGAAGGAGAGCAGGCGGTAGACAAGCACCGCGATCAGCGCAAGCGAGCCGCTCACGCCAAAGGCCACAAAGGCACCGATCATGCCACCGTCCACACCACCGATCCCGCCGGGCAAGGGCAGCAGGTTGGCGAGCATCCCTACGAAGAATGCTTGCACGAGCACGGCCGTAGGCGGTGCCTGCCCGAAGGCGCGAAACGCGGCATAGAGCACCGCGATATTCAGTGCCCACCACGCGATGGTCCCAAGCATCGCCCATTCGGGGTGACGCAACTTGTGGCCCGCATAGCGCACCCCTCCCGAAGCCGAAGCAGAGCCTGTCGCCAGCCCGCGCAACCACCGCACCGGCGCGCGATCACTCGTCAGGCGACGCTCGAGGTCGGGAGGCACGAAAGCCACCGCCAACACCAGCAGGATCACGATCGCCGCCACGATCGCGGGGCCGATCGTGATCGCAAAGGGATGCGGCCCGTCGAAGACGCCCGTGTAGAGACCGACACCGCACACAATCAAAGCCACCATGTAGGCGCCGTAGAGCAGAACGAGAAAGGCGATCATGCGCTCCGCCACCTCCCGCCGGCGCATCCCCGAGCGCCGCAGAGCCCACGCCGTGACCGCCACTCCCCCCGCGCCACCCGCGGCGAATAGGCGCGTTGCGGCAAGCCCAGCCATCGTGATGAGGTAGCTCTCGCGGAAGGTGATGCGCGAGCCCGGCGGCACGTGCACGCCCTGGAAGATGGCGATATAGCTCGCCATCGCCGTCACCTGCAGGACAATGGCGACCGCTATCCACCATGAGTTCCCGTCGTTGAGCCGGTCCCACGTGTGCTTGACCCCGCCGAGCTGCGGCAGCACGAAATAAAGGAACGCGAGCGCGGCGACCACGAACAGAGCGAACAGCCACATGCTCCGCCGCGTGACCTGCATGCGCGGCATCTCCTCCTCGATCGACTCCGGCGGGTGGAGATGGTCCGGCGCGCTCATCCTTGCGCCACCGCCTCAAGCGCCGCCACTCCCCCACCCAAGCGGATGAGCGCGGGCGCTGCCACGGGTCCGATCCGCCGTACGGCGGTGGCCAGCGCCGCGCCTGCCAGGAGGTCCACCACGTAGTGCTCTCCCAGATAGACGAGCGCGAAACCGAGCGTGGCGGCGTAACCCCACCCCAGCGCACCGGCCACCGGCCCAGTGTCTGCAAGCAGCTGGGCGGCCATCATCGATGTGGCGAAGTGCAGCGACGGCATCGCGGCCAAAGGATTGCCTCCAAGCACACTGTAAAGGGGGCCCCAGCCGTCTTTCCAGAAGTCCTCCCCGTACTCCACCATCATCCGCCGCACGGCAATGTCGTGCGAGGTCCCGTCTGAGCCGGCACGCTCCGAGGAGCGCCCGTTAAAATCACCACCACGGCCGCCATGAGCGGCGGCGTACCAAGGAGGCGCGGTGGGCAGCACCCAGTAGATCATCGCGCCGATGTCGAACACGGCGTAGGTCGCGATCGCGGAGCGCTCAAAGCGATCACGGTGGCGCAACATGATGTACACGAGCGTGCCGTGAGGCACCATGAACCACAACCAGTGCGCCCACACCAACACGCGATCGCCGAGCCGCCACTGCCCTCTGGCGAGGCGTCGCTGTAGGCGCACGGTCGGTAGCTCCCCCACGCCAAGGACGCGGTCGACCGCGATCGGGTAGTCCACGAGCACCCGTTGCGCCTGTGAGTCCTCATCGTCGTGCGGCGCCTTGTAGGCGGCGAGGTAGGCCCACATCTGCAGGCAGCACACGGCCACATCACGGGTCCTCGACCGGGGCACGGCCACGCACAAACCCACGGGCGCGGCGAACGCCACGGTTTGTGCCACGATCGGGGGCGTCGAGAGGCGCTTGCGCACAAGTGGGGCAAGCACACCCGCGGCCACTACGCCCCAGGCGGCTGTCCTGATGACCTTCGACACCCGCACGGGGCGGGAAGTATATGCGTGGGCGCGGCCGGCTCCGATCAGGAAACCGGCTCTGCCGCTTCAGGTTCGGCCAAGCGCTCGCCCATGTGAGACGTTGCCGCGGCCACGAGCGCGTCTACCACACGACTCGCCTCGTCTGCCTCGGGGTGCCATTGCACACCGAGCACGAACCGGCGGTCTGGCATCTCCACGGCCTCGGGCAAACCATCCATCGCCGAGCAGCCACTGACCTGAAGCCGCTCGCCCAGCCGATCCACGCCCTGGTGGTGGTGGGACTTGGTGGCGTGATGCGTCTCGCCCGCGGCGCGCGCCGCGAGTGTGCCCTCAACCAGCTCGACATCGTGATCGGCGCCGTCGAAAGTGCCGGCTACGCGCAGGTGTTCGTGGTGCCCGAACAGCTCGGGGAGATGCTGCAGAAGCGTGCCGCCGTAGGCCACGTTGATGAGCTGCATTCCCCGACATATCCCAAGCACGGGCAGATCGCGCTCGATCGCCGCGCGCACGAGACCGATTTCGAAGCGGTCGCGCTCGGGCACCGTGTCCACGGTCTCCCGGTGCGGCTCTGCACCGTAGCTCGCCGGGTCGATGTCGGCGCCTCCCGCGAGCACCAGGCCGTCGAGCAGGTCGAGCAATTCCCCGGGCTCCTCCAACAAGCGCTCGTCGGGGGGCACCATCACCACGAGAGCGCCCGCCCGTTGCACCGCTTCGACGTAACTGCGCGCGAGCAGCACGGCCTCCTGATCCCACAGCCCCCAGCGAGCCCGCTCGAGCACCGTGCATATGCCCACAACAGGTCTAGTCACTCCTACACCATAAACTCCCGGCAACATGCACTTGGACACCGTGAATATGACCGTCGCCGACGGCGCCGCCACGATCGAGCTAAACCGCCCCGATGCGCTCAATGCTTGGAACAAGCAGTTCGGCGAAGACCTGCTCGCCGCCCTGAATGCGGCAACACAGGACGAGGCCGTTCGCGCGGTGCGCATCGTCGGCGCAGGACGCGCCTTTTCCTCAGGGGCCGACCTGAAGGACATCAGCGGCGATGACCTCACGCCCGAGGGACGGCCCAATGTCTACAAGGTGCTCACCGAGCGCTACCACCCCATCATGCACGCGATCCGCGACATGGAAAAGCCGGTGGTGGCGGCTGTGAACGGACCCGCGGTAGGTATCGGCTGCTCGCTGGCGCTGTGTTGCGATTTGATCCTCGCCGCCGAGAGCGCGTACTTCCTACTTGCCTTCGTCAACATCGGCTTGGTCGCCGATGGCGGCTCGTCGCTGTTCGTACCCTCCCGGATCGGCCTGGCCCGCGCGAGCGAGATGATGATGCTCGGCGAACGGGTCTCCGCGGGACAGGCCCTGGAATGGGGCCTCGTCAACCGTGTGCACCCCGACGCCGACCTCTCCGAGCAGAGCGCGAAGCTCACACAGCAACTGGCCGCGGGCCCGACGCGGGCCTACGGCGCAACCAAGCGAGAGCTTAACCGCCAGGTCTACTCGAACATGGCGGAACAGCTCGAGCTTGAGGCCACCCTCCAGCAGAAGATGGCGGGTACCGACGACTTCGTGGAGGGCGTCAGCGCCTTCCTGCAGAAGCGCCCAAGCGCCTTCTCGGGGCGTTGAAGCGCGTTCCGCCCGAGCGTGAATAGAATCCCGCCCGCCTTGAGTCACCTCCTCGTCACACCGCTCGCGTTCTTCACCCCTCAGTCAGGGGGATCGCCGAACGCTGACCAGATCGACAACCTCTACAAGATCACGCTGTATGTGGCGCTCGTGATCTTCGTGCTCGTCGAGGGCGCGCTGGGGTATGCGCTGTGGCGCTTTCGTGCGCGCAAGGGAGCGGTTGCGGCGCAGATCCGCGGCAACACGCGTCTTGAGATCGGCTGGACGCTCGGCGCGGCGGTCATCCTGCTGGCTCTGGCGGTGCTCACCTTCGCCAAGCTCTCTTCGATCCAGAACCCTCCCAACTCGGGACCGGAAGGCGCGCTAGTCAGCGACAAGCAGGCGCGTGTCTACGCGAGCACCGAACGCAAGCTACCCCCCGACGGCAAGGCACTGCACATCACCGTCGTGGGCCGCCAGTTCGTGTGGGAGTACGTATACCCTGGCGCCACTGAAGCGGACGGTCTCGGCGCGCCATATTCATACGAGGAAATGGTGGTGCCAACTAACACCACCGTGTCGCTGGACATCGTCTCTGCCGACGTAGTGCACTCGTGGTGGGTGCCCCAACTCGGCGGCAAGTTCCAGGCGGTGCCGGGCTACCACAACTACACGTGGTTCAAGATCGAAAAACCCGGCGTCTTTCGTGGCCAATGCGCACTCATCTGCGGACGCGGGCACGCTCGCATGGTTGCCACCGTCAGAGCGATCCCGCCCGCTCAGTTCGAAGCATGGCTGACCGAACAGAAGACGCTGATCGCCCAAGCCAACGCGGCCGCAAAGGTTGCACGCGCAAAGCTCGCCAAGCAGGTCGGCGCCGGACAGGTTCAGAACCCCTAAGGAGTCGATCGTCATGGCCACCTACGCAGCCCCCATCCCTCAGATCGTCGCGCACGACGCAAAGCCCGAGCCGCGCGGTTGGACGAGTTGGATGACCACCACCGACCACAAGCGCATCGGGATCATGTACATGGTCACAACGTTCGTGTTCTTCGTGCTCGGTGGCGTCGAGGCGCTGATGATCCGCTTGCAGTTGGGGCTGCCGGAAAACACGCTGATTTCGCCGCAGATCTACAACCAACTGTTCACGATGCACGGCACCACGATGATCTTCCTGTTCGTGGTGCCGATGATGGCGGGTCTTGCCAACTACTTCGTGCCGCTGATGATCGGCGCGCGCGATATGGCCTACCCGCGCTTGAACGCGCTCTCTTACTGGCTACTGCTCGCTGGAGGACTTGTCTTCTACGCCTCGATCTTCTGGAATCCACCGGAAGCCGGTTGGACCAGCTATGTGCCGCTGTCGAGCATCAACTACTCGCCGGGTGGCGGCCAGGACGCCTGGATCTTCCTGGTACACCTCACCGGACTGTCTTCCATCCTGGGAGCGATCAATTTCTACGCCACGATCGCCAACATGCGCGCTCGGGGCATGAGCTGGGGTCGCCTGCCGCTGTTCATCTGGGCGATCCTCACCTATTCGATCCTCATCATCTTCGCGATGCCCGTGATCGCGGGCGCGGTGACGATGCTGCTCACCGACCGCCACTTCGGAACTCATTTCTTCGACCCCGCCAATGGCGGCTCGGCGCTCTTGTGGCAGCATCTTTTCTGGTTCTTCGGCCACCCCGAGGTCTACATCATGGTGCTGCCGGGCTTCGGCATCGTGTCCGAGATCCTGCCCGTGTTCGCACGCAAGCCGATCTTCGGCTACAAGGCGATTGCCGCCTCGACCGTCGCGATCGCCTTCCTGGGCTTCCTCACGTGGGCCCATCACATGTTCACCGCACCGATTCCGGAAGCAGTGGTTGTGTTCGTGATGTTGAGCTCCTTCCTGATCGCCATTCCGACGGGCGTGAAGATCTTCAACTGGATCGGCACCTTGTGGCACGGGACGGTCGAATTCAAGACGCCTCTGCTGTTCTGCGTGGGCTTCATTGCGCTGTTCGTGATCGGCGGCATCTCGGGTGTGTTTCTGGCCGTGTTCCCTGTCGACTGGCAGCTCAACGAAACGTATTTCGTGGTGGCCCACATCCATTTCGTGCTGATGGGCGGCGCCGTCTTCACGATCTTCGCCGCGATCTACTACTGGTTTCCCAAGATCACCGGCCGCATGATGAGCGAGGGCCTTGGCAAACTGAGCTTCTACCTGATGTTCTTCGGGTTCCTTGCGACCTTCCTGATCCAGCATGTGATCGGCTTGGACGGGATGCCTCGACGGGTGTACGAGTACGACAACGTGGGCAATCTGGCGCTCTACAATCTGATCTCCACAATCGGGTCGTTCATCCTCGGCGCCGGCGTACTCGTAACCATCGTCAACGCCGCGCGCAGTCTCAAGCACGGCGCCGTGGCTGGGCCAGACCCCTGGAAGGCCAACACGCTCGAGTGGTTCACAACGTCACCGCCACCGGCCAACAACTTCGACGTCGTGCCACTCGTGCGCTCGTATGAGCCGATGAAGGACATCCGGCGCGAAATCGAGCAGCGTACGGCGGGTGCGCCTGCCTCCGGGAGCGCAACGGTTCCCGCTGGGGCCACGCAAGTCGGCGTTTGAGGCGCCGGCGCCGCGCAACGGTAGAGTTTCGGTCGTGATGGAGGCTTCTCGCAGCCGGCAGGTCGATAACTGATGGACGGCCCATCCGCTTCGAGCTACGTTCCACAGCCATCGGGGGCCGTCGCGGTGGCGCTTCAAAGCACCCGCTCGCGGCCCCGCCAGCTCCTCTCCGACTACATCGAGCTGACCAAGCCGAAGGTGCAGTCGCTGCTCCTGCTCACGACGATCACAGCGATGCTCGTCGCAGGCGACCCTTCAGTGGTTTTGATCGCGCTGACCTGCCTGGGTGGCTATCTGTCCGCCGGCGGGGCAGGGGCCGTCAATCACTGGTTCGACCGGGATATCGACGCGAGCATGGCCCGCACAGCCAACCGCCCTGTGCCATCCGGGCGTGTCTCGCCAAAGGCGGCGCTCATCTTTGGTTGCACTCTCGCCGCCCTCTCGTTCCTCGAGCTCTCGCTCACGGTGAACGTGCTCGCGGCGTCCCTCTCATTCGCGGGCTTCCTCGGTTACGTCTTTGTGTACACGATCTGGTTGAAGCGGCGCACCCCCCAGAACATCGTGATCGGCGGGGCGGCGGGCGCGGTCCCGCCGCTTGTGGGTTGGGCAGCCGTCACCGGCTCCGTAAGCGGCCTGGCGGTGCTGATGTTCTTCATCGTCTTCTTCTGGACCCCCCCGCACTTCTGGGCTCTCTCGCTACTCATGAAGGGTGAGTACGAGAGGGTCGGGGTACCAATGCTCCCGGTGGTGCACGGCGAGGCCGAGACACGCCGCCAAATCCTGCTCTACACGGTGCTCCTATACGCCGTAACCCAACTTCCCTTCTGCGCCGGAGGTCTCGGCGGCGTTTACCTGGCGGCCTCGCTGTTGCTGGGACTTGGCTTCATCGCGGGCGCTGTGCGCCTCTACAAGCGCGCCGACAGACGCAGCGCGCTGCAGCTCTATCTCTTCTCGCTGGCCTATCTCGCGTTGCTGTTCTGCGCGATGGTAGTCGACGTGAAGTTGTAAACTTGCGCGCGTCATGATGACTCGCCGCCTCGCCAAGAAGAACATCCGCACCGGCCTGATCGTGGCGGGCATTTGCATGTTCATGTTCGGCATCACCTTCGTGGTTGCCGCGGTATACGTCTCGTGAGTCCACTGGACCCCGAGATCCCGCCCGCGGGCGAGGAGATCCATCTCCCCGGACCGACGATCCTGCCGCTGCTCACCGCCGCCGGGATCACGCTGGCAATTGTAGGCGTCACCACCAGCCTGATCCTCGTGATCGGGGGCGGGGTGCTCACGCTCGTGTGTGTGATCCGCTGGATCATGGACACACGCCGCGAAGTCGACGAGCTCCCACTCGACTCGCACTGATCCGCGTGCGGTGAGGCGCCGCGCGTGGTCGCCGTCCACGCGCGGCCCCATTTGAAGAGGTCATAGCGCCCGCTTCCCCAAAGCGGGCACCCGACCTCTCCCCTCTCTCACCCCACGGCTGCGCCTGCCGGGACGGGGCAGATGGCACCCTCGTCGGTCCAGCAGCGCACGACGTCTCGCACGGAGAGAATCCCCACGGTCTCTCCACGCTCGACGACGATCAGGTGGCGAAAGCCCCCGCGCACCATCGCGGCGGCGGCTTCCTCCAAAGACCAGTTCGGCTCGGCAAAGACCACATCGCGAGTGAGATGGTCTGCCACAAGCTCCACATCGGGATCCTGGCCCGCCCCGACGGACGTGAGCACATCTCGCTCGGTGACGATCCCGGGCCCACCGGCGTCAGGATCGATCACCACGGCCGCGCCCACGTGACGGTCTGACATGAGGCGCGCCGCGTCGCGCAGGGTGTGGCCTGGACCCACCGTGAGAACCATCGGGCTCATGCCTTCGCGTACATCCATCGCCAGTCACCTCCTGTGCTCAAACTGCTTGCAACGATTGCCTCAATGTAGTGGCGTGAGGGCCGCACGTCAAGAGGTCGGGTGCAAGCATTAGGATCACGCCTCCGATGGTCAGAGCGATCCGAGACACACAACCGCGAGACGGGGCGCGCAATGTCTAGACGCGCTGTCGTAGGGACAATCGTGGCTGCCCTCACAGCCACCGCGATCGGGATCGCGCTCAGCTACGCGATCCACTGGTTCCCGGTGCAGGCATCCACACAGGCCCACAACACCGACACGCTCTACCACGTGCTCGTGATCGCCTCGATACCGATCTTCGTGCTCGTCGTCACCGTAATCCTCTTCTCGGTGTGGCAGTTCCGCATGAAGCCCGGTCAAGAGCTTCAAGACGGCCCGCCGATCCATGGCAACACACGCCTCGAGGTGATCTGGACCGCCATTCCGGCGCTCATCCTGCTCGGACTCGTGTCCTACTCCTTCGTGGTGCTACGCGACAACGAAAAGAAGCCCGCGGGCCCTGAGATGGTGGTGGAAGTGACCGGCCAGCAGTTCGCCTGGTCCTACCAGTACCCGACCTCCGTGACCGGCGGCGCGCCGCTGAAGACGACCCAGCTGTTCGTGCCCGAGAACGAGTCTGTGTACTTCAAGATCCGCTCCGTTGACGTGATCCACGCCTTCTGGATCCCCGCCTTCCGCCTACAGATAGACGCGGTGCCGGGGATCACGACCAGCTACCGGGCCACGCCCGACCGACTCGGCTCCTATCCCGTGGTCTGCAACCTGCTGTGCGGCGTCGGGCACGGCCTGATGCGCTCGACGATCCACGTCGTGACGCCCGCGAGCTTCCAAACGTGGCTGAAGGCCAAGACAAGCGCTCCAGCGAGCGGAGCTTGAGGGTAAGGTGACCGTTGCAATGGGGAGCGTAATGACGAGCACAGCAATTGGGGGCGTCAAGCCGACGGCAAGCCACGGAGCGCCAGGTCGATGATCGCCAAGCTGCGCGCTCCCGGTCTCTACCGCGCCTTCATCGGCTTCCTGCTCGGCATCGCCTTCGCCACAGGCTTGACGTGGCTCGTGCGCATGGCCACCGGCCACGCCACCTTCCACCACTACCTCAGCGGAGAAGCGATCACCACCGTATCGCTACTCGCCGGGCCGATCTTCTTCCTTGTAGGCCTCGGCGGCTTTGATTACTGGTTCTATTGGACCTCAGGCAAGCCCACGCGCCCCGAGGATCACTCGAGCCACGGCGCGTACAGCTGGAAGGATTACTTCCGCATCAACACCGACCACAAGGTGATCGGAATCCAGTACACGGTCACCGCCTTTTTCTTCCTGCTCGTGGGCGGTCTCCTGGCGATGCTCATGCGCGCCCAGCTCGCCCAGCCCGGAGCGCAGTTCGTGGACGCCAACACCTACAACGGACTCTTCTCGGTCCATGCCTCGCTACTCATCTTCCTGTTCGTGATCCCGGTGTTCGCGGGTCTCGCGAACTTCGTGATCCCGCTGATGATCGGCGCGCCGGACATGGCCTTCCCACGCCTGAACGCGCTCTCCTATTGGCTGCTCCCCCTCGCGGGCCTGATGATGCTCTCGAGCTTCCTCGCCCCCGGCGGAGCGTTCGCCGACGGCTGGACCGCCTACACCCCGCTCTCCATCGACGCTCCCATCGGGCAGGACTTCTTCTCCGTCGGGGTGCAGCTCGCCGGGGCCTCCTCGATCATGACTGCGCTCAACTTCCTCGTGACCATCATCACGATGCGCGCGCCGGGGATGAGCTTCTTCAGGATGCCGCTGCTCGTGTGGGCCAACTTCGCGACATCCCTGCTGGTTGTGATCGCCACCCCGTTCATCGCCGCCTCGCAGTTCTTCGTGCTGCTCGACCGCGGCCTTGGCTTCAACTTCTTCAACGCCGGCAAGGGCGGCGACGTGCTCATGTATCAGCACGTGTTCTGGTTCTACTCGCACCCCGCCGTCTACATCATGATGCTGCCCGGCTTCGGGATCATCAGCGAGATCATCGCCGTGAAGTCACGCAAGCCGATCTTCGGCTACCGCATGATGGCGTTCTCACTGCTAGCGATCGTGGTGCTCGGCTTCACCGTGTGGGCCCACCACATGTTCACCTCCGGCATGGCGGCGTGGATCCGCATTCCGATGGCCATCACCACTGCGATCATCGCCGTTCCCACCGGAATCAAGATCTTCTCCTGGCTGGCGACCCTGTGGCGCGGAATCCTGCACCTGGACACCTCCATGCTGTTCGCGCTCGGCTTCCTCACCACGTTCACACTGGGTGGCATCAGCGGCGTGATGCTCGCAATGGTGCCCTTCGATATCCATGTGAGCGCCAGCTACTTCATCGTCGCCCACATCCACTACGTGCTCTTCGGCGGCTCGCTGATGACGATCTTCGCCGGCGTCTACTACTGGTTCCCGAAGATGACCGGCCGCATGTACGACGAGCGCCTGGGCAAGTGGCACTTCTGGACCACGTTCGTGTTCTTCAACCTCACCTTCGCGCCGATGCACATCCTCGGCCTGGAGGGGATGCCTCGTCGCGTGCCCACCTACGCCGCCAAGTTCGCCGACCTCAATCTCTTCATCTCCATCGCAAGTTTCGCCCTGGGTGCAAGCACCTTGATCTTCATCTACAACATGGTCACGAGCTGGCGCGGCGGCACGCGTGCTGTCGGCAATCCCTGGAGGGGACTCACGATCGAGTGGCAGGTCTCCTCGCCCCCGCCCGTGTTCAACTTCGACCGCATACCCACGGTCGTGGGAGGTCCCTACGAGTACGGGGTGCCCGGCGCCGTGCACGGCATTTTCGCGCCCGCCCCCACCCCGGCCACGGTCGGCGGGGCAGCCGGTGCTCCCGGCGGCGTCGTCCACGCACCAAGCGAGTAGGAGGCGAGCGCTGAGATGAAGGAAGTCCTTGTAATCGCCAACCGCACCCTCGGCGGGGAAAAGCTGCTCGAAACCGTACGCGAGCGCGCCGCCGCGGGCGACGTGACGTTCCGGTTGGTGGTTCCCCAAACCAAGCCCGGCGCGGGCCTCGTGATCTACGACGAGGCCGTTCGTGAATCGGCGCAAGTGCGCGTCGACCTCGCGATGGCGCTGCTGACCAGCGAGGGCATCAGCGCCTCCGGCGAAGTGGGCGACCCCGATCCGTTCCTAGCCGCGATGGACGCGATCGCGGAGCGGCGCCCCGACGAGGTGGTCCTCTCCACCCATCCCGCCACGCAATCTGGCTGGCTACGACGGGATCTGATCGAGCGCATCGAAAACGCTTCTGGCCTCCCCGTCCAACACGTTGTCGTTGACATCGCCCAAGAGGGATTCCCCTTCGGGGTGACGCTGGTGGTGGCGCACAAGACCTCGAGCGGCGACGACTTGATCGGCCACCTCGAGGCGAAGGCCGCCGGCGGTGAGCGCCATCTATTCATCGCGGTGGTTCCACAGCAAGATCGAAGCGGTGGTGCCCATCGCGCCGCGCGCCTACGGCTTGCCGCCATGCTCGACCGGCTCGATGCCGCTGGCCTCCTGAGCGCCGGGATGATCGGCGACCCCGACCCCTACACGGCCGTGATGAACGCGCTCGAGCTCTTCAAGGTGGACGACGTGGTCATATCGACGCTTCCCAACGCGCGATCGGGCTGGCTGCGCGCGAATCTGATCGGGCGCGTCAGCAACGCCACCACGGTACCCGTCGAGCATGTTCTCGCGACCGACCAGTCCGACACCACGACCGCCGCGGCCGGGACCGCGGGCTAGGAGGAGCGTCATGGAGGCCGCAAGCATCGCCCACGTAGCCCACGACACCAGCGGGGGCGCAGGCGACCACCATCACGGTCCCCCCACGGCTCATCGGAGCTCGCGCGTGGAGCCACAGCTACTGGGGATGCTGCTTTTCATCATCTCCGAGGTGATGGTCTTCGGGGCCTTCTTCACCGCCTACTTCTTCATCCGCGTCGCCCAGGGCGATCCCTGGCCAGCCCACGGCACTAGCCTGCCGGTCGATGTCGCAGGTGTAAACACGCTGATCCTCGTGTCATCCTCGTTCACGCTTCACTGGGCCGAGGCGGCCATCAAGAAAGGCAACCACTTCGGGCTGAAGGCCGGGATGCTCACGACCTTCCTCCTCGGCTGCGCGTTCCTGTTCATCCAGATCAACGAGTACGCCAACATCGGCTTCGCCCCCCAGGATCATGCGCAGGCGACGATCTTCTACTCGCTCACCGGCCTGCACGGAGCGCACGTCTTCATCGGCCTACTGCTGCTACTGATCGTCACCATCCGGGCATTCCGCGGCCACTACTCCTCAGACCAGCATCGCGGGGTAGAGATCCCCGGCATCTACTGGCACTTCGTCGACATCATGTGGATCGTCGTATACATGACGGTCTATGTGATCTAGCGCACCCACCCGTGCTCAACCCCCTGCGCAGCGAGGACGAGGCCTTCCGTTTGCTGCTCTACGTGATCGCGGTGTTCGGGGCGATCATCGTTCTCATTCTCGTCCTACGCGCGCTTCTCTGAAAGCGCGATGAGCGATCTATGGCTCGCACGGAGCTGCACGACGTGGATGAGAACTACCTACTTGACCGTCAGCGTGCCGTACATCCCCGCGGCACGGTGACCGGGGGCCTGGCAGAAGAAAGTGTAGGTGCCGGGTTTCAGCGTCACTTTGATCGAGACGGTGCCCTTCGTGGTGAAGGGACTCGCACCGACGACCGCACCGCTTGCGCTGGCGCCGCCCGAGCCCGATTCGAGGGCGATGTTGTGAGAGACACCTGACATGTTGGGCATCGCGATAGTGACCGCGCCAGCAGCGGCAGAGGCCTTGTTGGAGAGGTAGGAGAGCTGGCCGGTCGGGTCGGCGGGGATTTCCAGCTTGCCCCCCTTCTCGACAGCCGGCTTGCCCGCGCCAGGCGCCTTCACCGCGCTTGCCAGCAGGCCGGTGTCCTGACCCGGTCGGGCTGCAGCTTCGGCGACGTAGGCGGCGATGTCTTTGAGCGTCGCCCCCTCAGCCAATCCCTTCGGCATCGCGCCGAAACGATTGGGGTTTTCGACCTGCCCCTGCACCACGGTGCGCACGGCGCTGCGGCGCAATCCTTCGGCGATGTCGGCGCGGAAAGCTTCGTCGAGATCGGGGCCAACCGTCCCCTTCGTGTTGGCGCGGGCCAGCGTGTGGCAGGAACCGCACTTGGCGACAAACGCCTGCTTTCCCGCGATCAGGTCGGGGTTGTCATTGCGCTTGACTTCGCCGCAACCCGACACTGCGAGCAGCAGGCAGCCCGCTCCGAGCAGAGCACCCGTGCGAACGGGAAGCCGGCGGTTGTGGTTTCTCGACACAGACATCAGCGCGGGAACTCTATCCAAAGGGTCGGGCGACCGGTGTGCCGTTGGCCGCCTCGATCACCCCGCGCGCAACGCCCTCCCACGACCACCGCTCACGCACCACCGCTACGAGCGCCGAACGGGTGCGCCGCTTGAGTTCGGCGTCGGCTCCCAGCCACCCGAGCAGGCACCCGGCGAGAGCCCGCACGGAGCTGTCGTCCACACCGAACGACAGCCACCCAGCCGCCTGCTCGGGAACCTCGCCCGCAATCGCCTCGCTCACCTCAGCAAGGCCCGAATGTCTCGCGCTGACCGGGAAAACCCCGCAAGCCGCGGCCTCCGCGGCGACCATGCCAAACGCCTCTGGGAACGTGCTCGGGACAACTAGCGCCTCACAAGCCGGGAGCACGTCGACCAGCTCCTCGTGATCGAGACGCCCGGTGAACACTACCTGCTCGGCGAGGCCTCGCGCGGCTCGCAGATAGGAGTCCTCCTCAGCGGTGTTCAGCGAGTCGAAGAAGGCAAGGAGAAGACGCAATGGCGGCTGCGGTGAAGCGAACCCGTCCCCCGGCGCACCGGGCAAGGGGGAGGAGCCGAGCAGCCCTGCGGCATCGGTCTCGAGCGCGCGGCCCGCACGTGCGATCTGTCGCGCCCCTTCCAGGTCGCCCCCGGCAAGCAGCGCAACGAGCCGCTCTAGCGCCTCGCGGTATGCGCCGAAACCGATCACGACTAGCCGGGCGTCGGGGAGGACCGTCAAAAGGAGAGGCCATGCCGCGATCAGGAGATCGACGCCCTTGCTGACTATCAACTTGCCCACGAATGCCACGAGTGGCCCGCTCCCCTCGACGATCTCCGTCAAGGCATCCGCCGCCTGGGTATTGTCGCGCGCGAATGCACTCGACTGCTCACCGGTTACGGAGGGAGCGGCGCGCAGGCGATCCCGAAGCCCCTGTATCGCAAGCTCGGTGTCGTGGCGATCGTGGGGCGAGAAACGCTCCACATCCACACCCGGAGGCCCAAGACGAGTTCGCCCCTTGACCGCCTCACCCTCCGGCCCGCCCAGCGCCTCCCACAGGCTCTCAGCCGTATGCCTCGAACCGACGAGCACGCTCGCGGCCGACGCGAGCCCCTCGCTCGCATGACCGAGGAAGCGGTCGGGTTCGGGCTTGACGGTGTACTCGAGCGCGCTCCCGTGAACCTTCACGGCATACGGTGTCTCGCTTGACAGGGCGCGCGCGAGGATGACCGGCCCCATCACGAGATGGTTGGCGAGTGCCACATCGGGGCGCACCCGCTCGACCACCTCACGTACCGCCCGCACGTTGGCCTCGATGTAGGCGCTGACCTCCGTATCCGAGCAGCGAGCGAACGTACGGGCTTCGATGCCCTCGTAGGTGTCTTGCACATAGACAGGCAAGAGCCCACCTATGTCGGGTCGGTAGACCGTGCACCTGACCGGTCGACTACCGAGATCTGTCAGCTCGAGCGCACCCCCGTCCCAATTTCCCGCGGCGTCTACGAAACCGTGTCGCTCGGGATGTCTGTCCTGGCTGAAGAGATGTACCTCGTGTCCCAGCCGCACAAGCGCTTCCGCAAGGCGCGCGTTGTAGACATTGGAGCCGGTGCCGCTCAGGAGGTAGCCGTGGAAGATGAGAATGCGCACCGCCCGCAGCCTACTCACGGCTCTGACGGAGCTTGGCGCCCACGGAAGCTGAGAGCGTGGCTTACGATCCCAACGGCCGCACGCTCCGCTAGAGTGCTGCTCCGTGAGCACAGGTCAGCTCTATCGTCTACGCACTCCCTCCAGCGGTCGCGAGATCCTGGCGGAGGCCACCCCCGAGGGGATCTACCTCGATCGCGACTCTGGCGAGACGATGGAGATCGTCGGCAAGCTGCTCCCCCTCGCCCCGACGTCTTCGCGGTTGCCTTGGGCGGTCGAGAACCTGCGTTTCTGCCCCTGGTGCGATCAACTCGCCCAGAAGGATCTCAACGACTGCCCAACCTGCGCTCGCCGGATGGGTCCGCTCGGCGCGTGAGCCGCGGACCCCGTCGCTCTCGTTTGGTCGCGCTCGCCGCGAGCGCCCTGATACTGCTGGCAGGTCTTGGCGTCAGCTCGTGCGGGGGTACGAGCGTGTCCGACGCCGTGCCGAAGAGCACACCCGAAATCACGCCGCCCAACGACACTTCGGCGGAAAAGGGAGCCACGGAAACAACCTCCACCTCGACCACCGCCGCGACTGGCACGACTGGCACGACCGGCCCCAGCGGCACCAGGTCGTCATCCAGCAGCGAAGAAGGAAGCGGGGAATCCAGCGAAAGCTCAGGCTCTTCCGGGGAAAGCAGCGCCGCGGGCGGCACGTCGGCCAGCGAATCCGAAAAAGCTACGTCTGAAAAATCCGCCTCAGGTGGCAGCGAAAGCGGCGGATCGTCGGCCACCGGCGGCGCCAGCGCACCGACCGGCTAGAGCGCGTTAGAGCGTCTCAGGGCGTTGAGATCAACGTCGCGCTGTAGGTGAGGCGCGCGGTTTGGTAGAGGCAGTAATACTGCACGCTGGAGCTCGTTTGGGTCTGAGCCGTCTGGGTTCCCGTGGTGGTGCACTTCCCCTTGCCCCGGCTCGCTCTCCAGGACGTGGCCTTCGAGAAACCGAGCGCGAGCGCCGGCGCCCATGAGGGCACGGTGAGAGCCACGATGTCGCCTTTCTTGACCTGGATTGTCGATGCCAGTGGGAACTGGGCGGTCTTGCCGAAGTACTTTTCAAGCGGAACCACAGGGCTCTGGGCGACCAGCTTGTAAGTCAATTTGGGGCTCTTCTGCGGACGCAGAATCGCGATGCCGGCCGACGAGGGCCCGCCCTCGTTGGCGTTGAAGAACTTGGTTTGCGCGGAGGTAGGCTTACCGAGCGTGATCGTCCACGCGACGATCGTCCCTTCGCGTGGCGCCGCCTCGGCGTTGTTGGCGGTGTCTACCTTGACCTGAAAGCCAGTGGTGCGGCTCACCGCGAGACACTTGGGTTCGGGACAGCTGGGGACCGTGGGAGGCGTAGTTGCAGGGATCACCCCCACTTCGGTTAGCAGCGCAAAGGCGGCGGCGGGCAGAACGAGGGCGAGCACGAGACTCGCAAGGATGGCTCTGGGTAGACGTTTCATATGCACCATTCAACAGCAAACACGGGGATAGGGACGATGTAGCGGTTCGACGCCAATGCGCCTTTTCCCCCTCGACTGCCCCCTCATCAAGACTATTCCGCAACCAATTCGTCTGCCACTGCGGCGATTTCGGCAAGATCTCCAGGTGCCGGTAGCCACGGTAGGCGCAACGGATCGTCCTCGTAACGTGGGATCACGTGCAGGTGGAAGTGAAACACGGTCTGCCATGCCGCCGCGCCGCAGGAGTTGATGAGGTTAACCCCGTCGGCTTTGAAACGCTCCTTCATGCGGATCGCAAGGCGCTGAGCGGCGGTTGCGGTCGCCGCGAGGTCCGCAGACTCGATGCTCAGGAGGTCGGGTGCGTGAACACGGGGGATCACCAACGCATGGCCACGTGTGGCGGGATTGATGTCCATGAAAGCGATCGTGTGCTCGTCTTCGTCCACTATCGTCGCCGGTAGCTCGCCCGCCACGATCTTGCAGAAAATGCACTCTTGCTCGCTCACGCCGGTCATCCTACCCGTGAGCCGATCGAGTGCTTCGGGGCCAAAGGGTTCAAGACGACACCACGGCGGCATCATCGGCGCGCACGCGCGAACACAACGGCCTGCTCGCGGGTTTGCACCTTGCCGGTGTATTGGGCGCGTACCAGCTCCGCCAGTAGCTCGCCGACACGTGGACCAAGCGGGATGTTGAGCTCGGAGGCGAGCTCATCTCCGCGTAGCAGCGGCGTGGGCGGACCCTGCGCTCGCCAGTGCAATGCGTCGCCGAGCATCCTCTGCGCAATCGCCAGGTGCGCTTGTATCGCCTGCTCTGCTTTGGCGCCCCGCGTGGCGAGCCGGTCGGCCACGGAGAGCAGCGTAACGTCGACCTCGACGGGGTCACAGACAGTCAGATAAGAGAACACGGTGTCTGGGGAGAGCGGTTGGGGCTCGTGCACCAGAAAGCCGAGGCGCAAGTGATGGCGTACGAGCGCCGCCACGTGGTCGCGCAAGCGCACGCTGGCCCGCAGGCGCCCGAGTACGCCGCGCGCGAGGTCGGCGCCGAGGACGTCGTGGCCCATGAAGGTCACGCGCCGGTCGAACACCCGCACGGCTCGCGTGGCGGGCTTGGCGGCGTCGTGTAGAAGCGCGCCCCAACGCAGCGCTTCACCGCGGGTGAGACCGTCCGCCAGCGGCTCTGCAAGCAGCATGCGCACCTCTGCCGCGTGCTCGTTGCCCAAGAGCTCCGCGGGATCGCAATCTGTGAGCGCCACTACGCGATCGAGCACCTCAAATGTGTGTCCATACACGTCGCGGTGGTGGTAGCGGCTCTGCTCCACCCCCTTCATCGCCACAAGCTCGGGCAACACCACTTGCGTTGCGCCAATGTCGTCCATCAACTCGAGCCCCCGGACGACCTCTGGAGCGGCGACGATCCGCCGCAGCTCCAAGAACACGCGCTCGGGCGATACCGCGGTAAGCCTCCCAGCCTGCTCGCGCGCGGCGTGCAGCGCCTGCGGCTCGGGCTCCAAGCCAAGCTCGACGGCGACACGTACCAACCTCAGCACACGCAGAGGATCGTCCTGGAATGCCTGCGCTCCGGCAAGCCGCAGGCGTTTTGCGCGCAAGTCATCGAGCCCACCCAGAGGGTCGAAGAGCTCTCCGCCTGAAAGCGGCTCGGCGACGGCGTTGACCGTGAAGTCGCGCAGCGCCAGGTCGGCGTCCAACGAACCACCGCGCAGACCCTCCACGTCCACCTGCCAAGTGCCACCGATCGTCGATCGGTGGGATCGTCGATCGGCCAGCCCCACCACCCGCCATGCGCCGAACTCCTCAGAGAGCGCGAAGCACGCCGCCTTTTCACCGACGGCCTTGGCGTGAGCGGCGATGGCGCGCGCCGCCTCGCGAGGGTCGCCATCCACCACCACGTCAAGGTCGGCTCGAGGCCGCTCGAGCGCGCGATCGCGCACCGCCCCGCCCACCAGCCACGCGCTCCTGCCCGCGAGGGCCGCGCGAGCGATCGCGAGCGCGTCGGCGCTCATCGCGAATCGACGCTGGATTCGCCCGGGACCGCACCCACAGGCTCGCCGTCGCGGTGGTAGACCCGCGGCACGCGTGGAGTGAGCGCGCATGTGACCTCATAATTGATCGTGCCCATCTCTCGCGCGAGCTCCTCGGCGGTGATGCGCTCTCCCCCACGAGCTCCGATCAACACCGCCTCGGCGCCGCGTACCGCACCAGACGTAGGCGGCGCGCCGAGATCTACAGTGAGATTGTCCATGCTCACGGTGCCCACTATCGGGCGGCGTTGCGCGTCGATGAGCACGTCGCCGTTATTCGAGAGGGCCCGCCGCCAGCCGTCGCCGTAGCCGATCGGCAGCACCGCAAGAACGGTGTCGGTTTGCGCGACGAAGCGTCGCCCATAGCCGGCGCTCTCGCCGACCGCACAGCGCTTGACCTCGGCCACATATGAGACGAGCTCGAGCGCGGGATCGAGGCTGCTCGCGGCAGGATCTTCCCCGAAGGGATCCATCCCGTAGATGGCGATGCCGCAACGCACCATGTCGAAATGCGAGCGCTTATCGCGCAGCGTGGCGGCACTGTTGGCGGCATGCACGAGCACCCCGGGGTGTACTTCCTTGATCGAATGTGCCCAGCCACTGAACAGCTCGATCTGGCGCCCGAAGAAGTCATCGCCTCGCTGGTCCGCGGTGGCGAAGTGGGTCATCACACCGGCCAGTTGGACATTCGGGGTTTTAGCCGCGAGCGTGCTTACCGCGGATGCCTCGCGCAGATCGCGCGTGCCGAGCCTCCCCATCCCGCTATCGAGCTTCACGTGCACTCTTCCGCCACCGGCGGCTGCCACCGCATGAACCGAGTCCTCGCGCCAGACAACCACGTCCGCATCGGCATCGAGCGCTTCGCGCAGCTCCACCGGACTGAGCGCGCCCATCACGAGAATCCGCACCTCAATCACCCCGGCGCGCCGCAACTCGACCGCCTCGCGAGAGCCTGCCACCGCGAGCCAGCTCGCGCCGCCCGCGACCGCGGCAAGTGCGCTGGGCACAGCTCCGTGGCCGTAACCGTCGGCCTTAACCACCGCACACAGCTCCTCGTGCCCGTCGAGCTCTGAGCGCATACGTGCGCAGTTGCGTTCGATCGCCGCAAGGTTGACGCGTGCCAGGGCCCGCCGGGGCTGCTGCGCATGAAGGGCGGTCGAGACGGGCAACTCGCTCCCCTCTCCCGGTGTAGTGGCTCGCACGCTCACACCTCCCTCGCTCCCGGGAGCACGGCGATCACGTCACTTGCGATTACGCCCTCGGCCGAGCCTTGTGCTCGCGCCGCCTCACGACCGGCGCGAGCGTGTAGTTGCGTGCCGATAGCAGCAGCCTCAAAGGGCTCGATCGCTTGCGCCAGCAGCGCGGCGATCACACCGGAGAGCACGTCCCCGGTTCCTGCAGTGGCAAGTGCCGGACTTTCTCCGCGACCGATCGCAACCCTCCCCGAAGGCTCCACCACCAGTGTGTCGTCGCCCTTCAACACCACCACCGCGCCGGCCCGCTCCGCGGCCTTGCGCGCATGAGCGAGCCGCTCGCGCTGCACCGTGTCGCTGTCCGTGTCGAGCAGTCGCGCCAGCTCGCCGGCATGCGGTGTGAGCACGGTCGGCGCCTCCCGCGCGGAGAGATCCCCGAGGCGCCCGGCATGCGCGTTCAAACCGTCGGCGTCGAGCACCATTGGGACGCTGGCCTCACGCGCCAGCGCACGCACCAGAGCGACGCTGCTCGGGTCCTTACCGATTCCCGGGCCGATCACGAGCGCGTTCGCACGCCCGAGCGGATCGGCCAGGAGAGAAAGACCCTCCATCGAGAGCGAACCGCGCTCGTCTGGCAGGCCACACGTCATCACCTCCATCAGTTGGGTGTCGAGGATGGCGCGCAGCGACTCGGGCACGCACGCCGTCACGTACCCCGCACCGGCACGCATCGCCGCGAGGGATGCCATCGCGGGCGCGCCCATCAAGCCCGCTGAGCCTCCGATCACAATGACATGCCCGCTTGTGAACTTCGTGGAGGAGGAGGTCCGGCGCGGCAGCCAGGCAAGCGACCGGTCGCAGATCAGGCCTACGTCTGTTGCGACCGGCGCACCACGGGGGATGCCGATGTCGATAGTTACCACCTCACCCGCATGCTCCTTGCCTGGATATATCCAAAGGCCGGGCTTGCCCAAATGGAAGGTGACCGTGCAGTCAGCGTTGATCGCGACACCGTCCACTACCCCGGTGGAGGCGTCCACGCCGCTTGGCACATCGATGCTCACAACCGGCCCACCCGCCGCGCTCACCGCCTCGATCGCCTCACGCACCTGCCCGCGCGGGACGCCCGCAAAGCCCGTGCCGAGTAGAGCATCCACAATTAGATCCGCCTCACGGATCGCCTCGTTTGCGGCAGGCTCGCCAAACTCAAGCGGCGGTGTCCCGGGCAGGCGCTCCAGGTTGGCGCGCGCATCGGGTGAGAGCTCACCGGGTGAACCGATGCACACCACCGCCACATCTCGGGTGGCATGGCGCAGCAAACGCGCAACCACCAGACCATCCCCACCGTTGTTGCCCTTGCCGCAAACCACCGCCACCGAGCCATCCGCGGCGAGCCGCTCCACGACCTGAACCACGCCTTCCCCGGCGCGCTCCATGAGATCGAGCGATGGTATGCCACGCTCTTCGATCGCCCAGCGGTCCACCTCCCGCATCAGCGGTGCTTCCAACAACGGCTCGCACCATTCGGGAAGAACGCTCATCACGGAGCGATACTAAGGATTGCTACTCGACGGTGACGGTCTTGGCGAGGTTTCTGGGCTGGTCCACATTCAAGCCACGGCGTCTTGCGACCTCGTAGGCAAGTAGCTGTAGTGGGATCACCGCGAGTATCGGCTGCAACATCCAGTCGATGGCGGGGATCGGGATCGCCACCTCCACCTGACCCGCGAGCTGAGTGTTGCCCTCCGTTGCGATCGCGATCACATGCGCCCCACGTGCCCGTACCTCTTGTATGTTGGACACGATCTTCTCGAGCACTGGCGAGTCGGTAGCGATACACACCACCGGAGTCGACTCGTCCAGTAGCGCGATCGGGCCGTGCTTCATCTCACCGGCGGCGTAAGCGTCGGTGGCGATGTAGGAGATCTCCTTGAGCTTCAACGCCCCCTCGAGCGCCACGGGCAGGCCGACGTGGCGACCTAGGTAGAGGAAGAACTCGTCGCGCCAGTGATGCTCGGCTACTTCAGCCACCTGTTCACCTACGCCAGAGACAACTTCGTCAATGCAGTGCGGCAGCCGCTTAACCTCACCTACGAGCTCAGCGAGACGCTCAGGCGAGAGCGTGCCACGGAGCTCCGCCAACCGCAGCCCGAGCAGGTAGATCGCCGCGACCTGGCAAACGAAGGTCTTGGTGGCGGCGACCCCGATCTCGAGGCCCGCCCGCGTGAACAGCACTCCGTCGGATTCGCGGGTGGCTTGCGATCCCATCACATTCGTAATCGCAAGCACCTTCGCACCGCGCTCGCGCGCCTTGCGCATCGCCGCGAGCGTGTCGGCGGTCTCGCCCGACTGGGAGATACCGATCACCAGATCGCCCTCCCCCACCACCGGGTTGCGGTAGCGATACTCGGAGGCGATATCCATTTCGACGGGCACGCGCGCCCACTCCTCGATTGCGTAACGCCCGACAAGACCAGCGTGATAGGAGGTGCCACAGGCCACGACGACAACCCTCTTCACATCCCTGAGGATGTCCTCGTCAAGTGCCCCCGGCTCGTTGAGATCCACGCCGTCGCCACGTGCCACACGGTCGGCGATCGTCTCGGCAACCGCGTCGGCCTGTTCGTGGATCTCCTTGAGCATGAAGGTCTCATAACCGCCCTTCTCGGCGGTGTCCTCATCCCAGTCGACCTCCTCAACCGCTCGCTCCACGGTGTCGCCGGCCTGGGTGAGGATCGTGGCGCCCTCGGGGCGCAACACCACGATCTCGCCATTCTCGAGGTGCTGCACCGAACGTGTTTGTGCGAGGAAGGCAGGAACGGCGGAAGCGATGAACTGCTCCCCCTCTCCCCTACCAACCACGAGCGGGCACTCCTTGCGCGCACCCACGAGCGTGTCGGGCTCGTGCACGCTCATCGCCACGAACGCGAAATGCCCCTCGAGCTCGACGAACGCCTCGCGTACCGCGGTGGCGAGATCGCCGTCGTAGTGGGCGGAGATGAGGTGCGCGATCACCTCGGCATCGGTCTCTGAGGTGAAATCGTTGCCTTCGCCCTGCAGACGCTCCTTCAGCGTCACGTAGTTCTCAACGATCCCGTTCACCACCACGTGCAAACTGTCCTCGGAGTCGTAGTGGGGGTGGGCGTTCTCCTCGCTCACACGCCCGTGTGTGGCCCAGCGGGTATGGCCGATGCCCGTGGCGGGAAGCGGACGGGGCTCGGTGAGCGTGGCCACCGCCATCCCCCCCTCGCTCTCAGCGCGCTCTCCGTTGGCGTCGAGCTTGGCCTGTAGCGCGCTCAGGTTCCCCACCGAGCGCACCGACTCGATGCAGTCGTCTGAGATCAGCGAGATCCCAGCGCTGTCATAGCCCCGATACTCGAGCTTCTTCAGCCCGGCGAGCAGCAGCTCACGGGCAGGACGCTTTCCGACGTAGCCAACGATGCCGCACACCGCGACGACGATATCAGCGGCGTATCAACCCAGCTCGCGCTGCACGAGCGCTACCAGCCGCTCGCAAGTGGCGTCTGCCTCCTCATCGGAGGGCGCCTCCACCATCACTCGCACGAGTGGCTCCGTGCCGCTCGGTCGTACGAGCACCCGACCGCGACCTGAGAGGGCGCGATCCTCGCTCTCGACGGCTTCGGTGACACTACCGGCGGCGGCGAGCGCGCCCCTGTCGCGCACGGGAACGTTGACGAGGCGTTGCGGCAACTTCTCCATCGCCTCGCGCTCGGCGAGGTCTCCTCCCGCAAGCGCCTCCAGCGTGAGTAGGGCACTTGCGAGGCCGTCGCCGGTGCTGTTGAAGCCCATGTCGATGATGTGGCCGGATTGCTCGCCTCCGAGCGCCCATCCCTTTCGACGCAGCTCCTCCAATACGTAGCGGTCGCCCACGTTCGTGCAAGCCACCTCGACGCCCGCCTCCCGCATGGCGGTGTGAAAGCCGTAGTTGGTCATCACGGTAACAACCACCCCCTCGCCCGTGAGACGACCACGCTCGCGCAGGTGCAGGGCGGCCAGCGCGATGAGCTCATCGCCATCCACCACCGCGCCCTTGCGGTCCACCGCCAGCACGCGGTCGCCGTCACCGTCGAAGGCGAAACCTAGCGTGTGGCCTCCTTCGCGAACCCGCTCGCCGAGGCTCGCGATGTGGGTCGAGCCGCAGCCGGCGTTTATGTTTCGCCCATCCGGGCTTGCGGCGATAACCGTCACGTTTGCGCCCAGTCGCCTGAACATCTCGGGCGCAACCTTGTAGGTGGCGCCGTTGGCGCAGTCCACGAGCAGGTCGAGCCCGTCCAGTCGCAGGTCAGCGAAACGCACTTCAAGCTCGCGCAAATAGTCCTCATGTGTGGCGCGCAACTCGCGCACGTGCCCAATCGCGGGTGTCCTTGTGGGGGCTCCCTCCCCACGGGCAGCCTCGAGAACCCTTGCGTCGTCCGCGCCGGCCGCGACCTCTGCTTCGATCGAAAGCTCCGCCTCGTCCCCGAGCTTGAAACCATCGGCACCAAAGAACTTCACGCCGTTGTCTCGGTATGGGTTGTGGGAGGCCGAGAGCACCACCGCGAGATCGAAGCCATAGCGTTTGAGTAGCAGTGGAGCGGCGGGCGTAGGGAGCACACCCCCGAGCAGGGCTTCCCCCCCGGCAGCGCTGACACCGGCGGCAAGGGCTGCCTGCAGCATCTCTCCCGACTCACGTGTGTCGCGTACGATCAGCACGCGCGGGCGCTCGGCAACCGCTTGATGTGTGGCGGCCTTGCCAAGCGCGAGAGCGAGCTCTGCGGTCAGCAGCTCGCCTGCGACACCACGGACGCCGTCGGTCCCGAACAGCTTGGCCATAGGCGGTTTTAGCGCTTGGAGAACTGCGGGCGCTTGCGGGCCTTCTTCAGACCGGCCTTCTTGCGCTCCTTGGCGCGGGAGTCGCGCGTGAGGAACCCGCGTCGCTTGAGCTCACCGCGCAGGTTGGGGTCAGCCTCCAGCAGCGCACGGGAGATCCCGTGGCGAAGCGCCCCGGCCTGGGCCGAGATCCCGCCGCCGTGCAAACGCGCGACGACATCCATGCGGTCTTGGTAGCCGACGGTCTCGAGCGGCTGGCGAATGTTGCGCTGGAGCGTCACCCGCGGGAAATGCTCGTCGAGCGCCTTCCCGTTGACGAGGTAAGCGCCGCTACCGGGCCTCAAGATCACTCGCGCAATCGCCGTCTTGCGCTTGCCGGTCGCCTTGTAACGGGCTCCGGAAGCAAGGTCGATCGCCGCTGTGGAGATCGGCTCTGAAAGCGGCTCGCTCTCAGCATCCTCCTCCGCTTGAGACTCCTCGTCCTCCTCGATCGCGTAAGGATCGACCGGCTGCTCGGGGGCGAGTGGGTCGACGCCCTCGGGGACTATGTCCACTTCGAGGTGCGCCCCGGGCACGCTTGGCTTGACGCGCGGCGTGGGCGCCTCCTCCTCCTCGGAATCGACCACCTCCTCGGCGGCGCTCTCCTGCGCGATGGGGTCGCTCACCGCGGGCTCCTCGGGCTCAGACTCGGCAACGGGCTGCTCCTCGGCGGGCGCATCCGCTACGGGCTCCTCTACTGGCACTGTTTCCTCTACCGCGGGCTCCTCGGCGACCGGCTGCGCAGCGCTCTCCTCGGGAGCCGCTGATGTCTCCTCGGCGCTTGGCGTCTCGGGGGCGGGCTCGACCGGACCGGGCTGCTCCTCGGTGTGCTCTGTGGGCTCCTCAGCCATCAGGCCTCGATCTCCATCGGTTGCGGTTTCTGGGCGATGTGCGGATGCTCGGGACCGGCGTACACCTTGAGCTTGGTGATCTGCTTACGGGCGAGACGGTTGCGCGGCATCATGCCCTTCACGGCGAGTCTGATGATCTCCTCGGGCCGGCGCTCGATCATCTCCTCGAAAGTACGTGAGCGCAGACCGCCAGGGTAGCCCGAATGACGGTAGTAGCGCTTGGCTTTGCGCTTGTCGCCTGTTACCGCGATCTTCTCGGCATTCACAACCACCACGAAATCGCCCGTGTCGACATGGGGTGTGTACTCGGGCTTGCGCTTCCCTCGCAACACATCGGCGATCTGCGTGGCGAGACGCCCGAGCGTCTTGCCGTTCGCGTCGACGATGAGCCAGTTGCGCTCGCGATCCGTGGGCTTGGCGACGTAGGTCTTCATAACGTGAAAAAGGCCGCACGCAAGCTGACGCGCACGGCGAGAGCGGGAATGATAGCTACTCCCACTCGATGGTGCCTGGGGGCTTCGACGTGATGTCGAGAACCACCCGGTTCACCTCGCGCAACTCGTTGATCATGCGCGAGGCGATCGTCTCGAGCAGGTCATACGGGAGGCGCGCCCAATCCGCGGTCATGGCGTCATCGGAGGTGACGGCACGGATGACGACGACGTAGCCGTAGGTGCGCTCATCCCCCTGCACACCGACGGTGCGAACGTCGGGGAGTACGCAGAAGGACTGCCACAGCTCGCGGTAGAGCCCCGCCTTGCGGATCTCCTCTTGCAGAATGTGGTCGGCCTCGCGCAACACGTCGAGCCGCTCCCGTGTGGCTTCACCGCCGACGATGCGGATCGCAAGCCCGGGGCCGGGGGAGGGCTGGCGCCACACCAGTCGCTCGGGCAAACCCAGCTCGGCGCCCACCGCCCTGACCTCGTCCTTGAAGAGCGCCCGCAGCGGCTCCACCAGCTCGAACTGCATGTCCTCGGGCAAACCACCCACGTTGTGGTGTGACTTGATCGTCGCTGCTCCCGTGCCCCCGCCCGACTCGATCACATCCGAGTAGAGCGTCCCCTGGACCAGGTAGCGGGCGGGACTCGAGGAGGAGATCTTTGCCGCCTCCTCCTCGAACACCCGGATGAACTCGGCGCCAATCGCCTTGCGCTTGGCCTCGGGCTCTGTAACTCCTTTGAGCTTCTCCAAGAAGCGCGTCTCGGCGTCGACCGCCACGAGCGGCACCTTGAAGGTATCCCTGAAAGCGCTTATCACCTGCTCGCCCTCGTCCTTGCGCATCAAACCGTGGTCTACGAACACACACGTGAGTTGGTCGCCGATGGCGCGGTGCACGAGGAGCGCCGCAACCGAGGAGTCCACTCCACCTGAAAGCCCGCAGATGACGCGGCCATCGCCCACCTGCTTGCGGATGCGCGCGATCTGGTCTTCGGCGATGGAAGCCGGCGACCACGTGCGCTCACAGCCGCACACCTCGGTGAGAAAGCGTGTGAGGATCTCCTGCCCGTAGGGCGTGTGCACTACCTCAGGGTGGAATTGGATGCCGTAGATGCCCCGCTTCACGTCCTCCACCGCCGCCACGGGCGAGGCCGTCGAGGAGGCAAGCGCAGTGAAACCCTCAGGCGCTTGAAAAACGGTGTCGCGGTGGGACATCCAGCACGTCTGTTCCTTGGGCATCCCGGCCAGCAGGACACCCGGCTCTGAGACGGTGAGCTCAGAGCGGCCGAACTCCCCCACCTCGGCCTGCTCGACGCGACCGCCGAGCTCGTGCACCAATAGCTGCATGCCGTAGCAGATGCCAAGCACCGGGACCCCTAGATTCAGAAGCTCGCGCTCCAAACGGGGCGCGCCCGGGGCGTACACCGACGCGGGACCTCCGGAGAGGATGATGCCGCGTGGTTTGCGCTTCACGACCTCCTCGAGGCCCACGTGGTGAGGCAGCAGCTCGGAGAACACACCGCAGTCGCGTATCCGCCGCGCGATCAGCTGCGAATACTGACCGCCGTAGTCAAGGACCACCACCTCCTCACGCGCCGCCTCAAGCCCACTCGGGACCCCAGCTGAGGGCGCGGTGGCCGCGGCAGCAGTCTCAGTCATTTACGAGCGCTGCCGCCTTGCCGTTGGAGCCCATCCCGACGGACTGATCGCGCTGGAGCTGCTTGCCCTCGGTTTGTAGGGCGGGCGCGATCACCACCTCCGCGCGGTTGAACTCGGCGAGGTCCTTGTGACCACAGGTGGCCATCGAGGTGCGCAGGCCGCCGAACAGGTTGAAGGTGCCGTCGTTCTCACGCGCGGGCCCCACGAGGATCTCCTCGAGCGTGCCGTTCTGCGTTGTCGCGACACGGGCGCCGCGGGGGAGCGTGGGATGGAACGTGGCCATGCCCCAGTGAAAGCCCCGTCCCGGCGCTTCGTGGGCGCGGGCGAGCGGCGAGCCAATCATCACAGCGTCCGCCCCGAGCGCGATCGCCTTGGACACGTCACCGCCGTTGCGCATGCCGCCGTCGGCGATCACCTGGCAATACTCGCCCGTCTCCAACATGTGCGTGGAGCGCGCATGCGCGACATCCGCGATGGCGGTGGCCTGCGGCACGCCGATCCCCAGCACGCCACGCGTTGTACAGGCAGCGCCCGGACCTACGCCCACGAGCACGCCGGCGGCGCCTGTGCGCATCAGGTGAAGGCCCGTCTGATAGGAAGCACAACCGCCCACCACCACGGGAACGTCAAGCGAGGGGATGAACTCCTTGAGGTTCAGCGGCTCGGAAACCGTGGAGACATGTTCCCCGGAGACCACGGTCCCTTGGATCACGAGCACATCAAGGCCCGCCTCGAGCGCCAACTCGTGGTAGTCGAGCACGCGTTGGGGGGTGAGGGAGGCCGCCACCACCACCTTCTGCTCCTTGATTTCACGAATCCGTTGGGCGATCAACTCGGGGATCACAGGTTTGCTGTAGATCGCCTGCATCTCGCGCGTGGCCACGTCCTTGGGCAGCTCTGAGATGCGCTCGAGTTGCTCCTCGGCGTCCTCGTAGCGGGTGAAGATCCCCTCGAGGTTGAGCACGGCAAGACCGCCAAGCTGTCCCACGATGGCAGCAGTCTTCGGGGAGACGACACCATCCATCGCCGAGGCCATCATCGGCAGCTCGAACTGGTACGGCCCGAGCTTCCAGGAGATATCGATGTCGTCAGGGTCGCGTGTGCGCCTGGAGGGCACTATCGCGATGTCGTCGAATCCGTATGCGCGGCGGCCTTGCTTGCCGCGTCCAATCTCTACTTCCATCGAAGAATCCTTACAGTCGCGGCGGACGAGCATAACAACCAGCTCGGAGCGCTTGGGTATGCTCGATCTGTGAGCCAGCGCACCCTTCCACACTACGACCCACACGCGATCGAGGCCGCTCGACAGGCCGCATGGAGCGAGCGAAACGCGTTCCGCACACCCAACATCGAGGGCGATCGGCCGCGCAAGTACATCAAGCCCTCGGCGCCGTTCACTTCAGGGAACATTCACATCGGGCATGTCCGTAGCTACTCCATCGGGGATGCCTACGCACGCTTCTGCCGCGCGCGCGGCGAGGACGTGCTGTTCGCATTCGGCTTCGACTCCTTCGGCCTACCCGCGGAGCTCGGGGCGATCGCCGGCAAAGAGTCGCCCAACGATTGGGTGGAGCGCTGCGCTGAGCACATGATCGGACAGCTACGTAGGCTCGGGTTCTCTTTTGATTGGGAGCGCACTTTCATGAGCTCCCACCCGATCATGTACCGCTGGTCGCAGTGGTTGTTCCTGACTTTGCTTGAGGCCGGTTTGGTGTACCGGGGAACGGGGAGCGTCGATTGGTGCGACACCTGCCAGACGACGCTCGCCACGATTCAGGTGGAGAACGGGGAGTGTTGGCGCTGTCACAACCAGGTGCGCTTGATCCAGCAACCACAGTGGTATTTGCGCATCAGTGAGTACGTGCAGGAGAACGACCGGCGTCTCCAAGAGCTGGCGCAGAGTGGTATCTGGGATGAGAACGCGCTCGCCTCTCAACGCTTCGTGCTCGGAAGGGTGGATGGTGTCGAGCTTGACCTCACCGCGAGTGACGGAACAACGCTTACGGTGTTCACCCCCCACTCCGACGCGCTTGGGGGGGCGCGGTTTGTAGCCATCTCACCCAAGCATCCCGATGTCGAGCGGTGGGCTGCCGGCGCCGGCCTATCGGAGCGCCTGGAGGAGCTGCGCTCGGGCGGTTTGGAGCGAGGGGCGCGCGAGGCCGAGAGCATGCCGCTGATCGACACGGGCCGTACGCTCCCCTCCCCCACGGGCGGCAACGCGTTGCCTGTGATCGTCTCGCCCACGGTGGACGGGCGCTTCGGGGCGACCGCCGTGCTTGGGATCCCCGAGCACGACCGCACCGACGCGGTGATCGCCGAGCGGTTGTTCGGGACTGCAGGGGTAGTCCTCTCAGAGGGTGACTCGCGCGCGGACTCAACGCAAAGTCCCGCGCACGCGCGCGAGGGGGTGGCTGAGGGAAGACCCGCAACCTCCGCTGAGGGCCCCGATCCGGGTCGCCCGGCGGTGCGCTACCGAGCGAACGATTTCACGATCTCGAGGCAGCGCTCGTGGGGCACGCCGATCCCGATCGTTTACTGCGAGAGCTGCGGCACCGTACCGCTCCCCACCGAGCAGTTGCCGGTGATCTTGCCGCTCGACCTGAAGCCCACCGGCGCGGGTAACCCGCTGGCGGAGCGAGAGGACTTTGTGAACACAACCTGCCCTAGCTGCGGGGGGAGCGCCAAGCGAGAGACGGACACGCTGGACTGCCACTTCGACGCGTTGTGGTTGTGGGTACCGGTGTGCGTGCCGGTGAGCGAGCGTGAGCAGACACTCGAGCACATTTTGGCGCTCGAGGACCTGCGCGCGTGGCTGCCATCGGAGCGTGTCGTAGCTGGATCTGACAGCGGGAACTTCGTGTTCGACCAACGCACGGTAACCAAGGCGCTCAGGGACATCGGCCCGCTCGAGTTCCTCGCCGACGGCGAGCCCTTCGCCGGGTGCCTCTTTCACGAGATGGTGATTCGCGACGGACGCAAGATGAGTAAGCACCTCGGGAACGTGGTGGACCCAGACGAGCTCGTGGGACAGCATGGGGCCGACACGATCCGTCTGGCGGTGCTCTATGCCGCGCGGGCGCAGCGGTCGCTGAACTGGAGCGACAGCGATGTGAAGCGCTGCCACCGCTTCCTTAAGCAGCTTTGGGACTACTCCCAAACACATTTTACGTTCGAGCCGCAGACAACCCCGGATGGCGACGCGAATGGCGCTTCACCACCCGACGGCGAGCCCGTCGTGGAGATGGGGCCCGACAAGACCGAGCATCTGCGCAAGCGCCTGGAGCAGTGGTGCGCCACCGCGGTCGAGAAGATCACTGAGGACGCGCGCGAGCTCGAGATGCACAGCGCTGTACGCAATGTGATGCGATTTTTCGACCGTATCCGCGACTACGAGAAGCGAGTGTTGGCAAAGCGCGGAGCGCTGTGCAGCGAGGACAGGGACGCTCTGGTTGAGGCGCTGAGAACACTCGCGCGAGTGTTGCTGCCCTTTGCCCCGCACATCGCCGAGGAGTTGCTTATCGCATCGAACCCGGACGGGAGCGAGGAGATCGACGCGATGTGGCCCACGGGCGAGCTTGTGCCACGATGACGGGGAGATTTCGATGCCAACCAACTCGACAAGGAAGGGGTGAGACCAGATGAGCACCGCTACAGAGCGCGTGGACCTGAATGAGACAACGCGCTCGTGCGCCACCGGACTGGTGTGCCACCGCTGCGATGTGAAGCTGCCGATCACCGACATGGAGGCGTTCTGCCCGGAATGCGGAAAGTGTTTGGATGTCGCCTATGACTACGACCTCGCCGCTACCCGCCTACGCGAACTGGGGCTTTCAGAGCGACCCATGAACATCTGGCGTCTCGCCGAGCTGCTGCCGATCCGCGACGGTGGCGCGCAGGCGCGGGTGGGTCAGTTCTCAGGCTTCACGCCCTTGATCCCCGCCGATCGACTGGGGGCGGCTTTGGGCTTGAAAAAACTTTATGTGAAGGATGACAGCACTTCGCGTCCGAGCCTCTCCTACAAGGACAGGGTGGTTTCCACTGCGGTGGCGCGGTTGCTCGAGCTCGGCAAGGGTGAGATCGGATGCGTGTCCACAGGCAACGTGGGCACCGCGGTGGCGTCGCTCGCCGCGAAGGCGGGGGTGACGCCATACGTGTTCTACCCCAACCGTTTGGAGCAAACCAAGGCGAAGGCATGTAGAGCGCTGGGCGCGAAGGTGTGCCAGGTGGCGGGCAACTACGACGAAGCCAACCGGGAGTGCAAGAAGGTGGCGGCGGCAAGCGGGCTCGAGTTCGCGAACATCACACTGCGCCCCTTCTATGCGGAGGGCGCGAAGACGATGGCTTTTGAGATCGTGGAGCAACTGGGTTGGGAGGCGCCAGATCACATCGTGTCGGCCACCGCCGGAGGCACGCTCTCCTCGCGCCTGCACAAGGGCCTCGTGGAGCTTGAAACCGTTGGGTTGGCCGCGACCGGGGCGACCAAGATGCACATCGCCCAGCCCGCGGGGTGCTCGCCGATCGCAAGTGCGATCGGGGCGGGCGATCCGGAGATACACGCGTGCACACCCGAGACGATCGCGCATTCGCTGGCCATCGGCGCCCCTGGCGACGGTTATCTGGTGATCGACGCGGTGCTGTCCCGCCACGGCAGCGCGGGGTCGGCGAGCGATCAGGAGATCTTCGCAGGCATCGATTTGCTCGCCTCCACCGAGGGCGTCCTCACCGAGCCGGCCGGAGGTACCACCATCGCCGTGCTCAAGAAGCTGGTTGAAGCGGGCGAGCTCGACCCGGATGCCACGGTGGTGGCGATCATCACAGGCAACGGGTTGAAGACGCTCGAGGATCATCCCGAGAAGCCGTGGCCACAGACGGAGTGCGAGGTGGATTCGATGTTGTCGGTGCTCGGCGAGCTCCAGCGGGAGCAGGCGGCCACCGAAACTCAGCCGCTACCGGCCTGAGGCGGGGGCGTCGGCGAGAAGAAGCGCGTGCTCGGATGGGACGCGCCCGGCGGGGATCGCGTGGTCGTGTGCGAGAAGTCGACGTAGCGCTTCGGACTTGTCGGGGCCAGTGACAACCCACAGCAACGCCCGCGCGCGTTCGATTACCGGATAGGTGATGGTCATGCGGATACAGCCCTGGTAGGGGCCGGTTAGGGCCACGTTTCGGTCGACGACCTCGAGTACCGGGTCGCCGGGGATCAGCGACGCGGTGTGGCCGTCGGGACCAAGGCCTAGGTGGATGAGGTCGAAACGCTCCGGCAACAGGGTCGCGTAATGCGCGGCGGCGGCATCGAGATCGTGGTCCTCGACAGGCATGGGTTGCACACGGGCAAACGCCTCCGAAGGTAGGACCGAGCGCAGGTGCGTGAGGTTGCGCTCTTCGCTTCCTGGTGGGGCGATGCGCTCATCCACCTGATAGACGAGGGTTTGACTCCACGGGAAGTGTTCACGCGCGAGCTCGGCAAAGACGACCCAAGGCGTACGCCCGCCGCTCACCGCGAAAGTGAACTCGCCGCGCTGGGCGATCGCGGCACGAGCGTGCTCGCGAATGACCTGGGCCGCACGCACAGCCCCCGCCGCGGGGTCAGAGAGCACTTCGATCGCCGGCCCAGTGCGCTCCGATCGACCGTCGTCTTCGCCGGCGGCACTCACGACGCGTCACGCATGGCGCGGTAGCGGCGAATGAGCGCGTTGGTGGAGCTGTCGTGCGCAAGTGCGGGCTCGGCCTCTGCTTGAAGCTCGGGGATGATTTGCTTGGCAAGAGCCTTGCCGAGCTCCACCCCCCACTGGTCGAACGAGTCGATGTCCCAGATAACGCCTTGCACGAACACGGAGTGCTCGTAGAGGGCAACGAGCGCGCCGAGCGTGAAGGGGGTGAGCTGCTCGGAGAGCAGGACGTTGGTGGGCCTGTTTCCCTCCATGACCCTGTGCGGGACCACTGGGTCAGGCGTTCCCTCGGCACGAACCTCCTCGGGGGTCTTGCCAAAGGCGAGTGCCTCCGCCTGGGCAAAGACGTTCGATGTGAGAAGATCGTGATGGTCGCCCAGCGGATTGAGGGAGCGAGCAAAGGCAATCAAATCGACCGGGATGAGGCGCGTACCCTGGTGGATCAGCTGGTAGAAGGAGTGCTGCCCGTTCGTGCCCGGCTCCCCCCAGTAGATGGGGCCGGTGTCGAGGTCGACCTTAACCCCGTCGAGGGTGACGTGCTTTCCGTTTGACTCCATCGCTAGCTGCTGGAGGTAGGCGGGGAAGCGCTTGAGGTATTGGCTGTAGGGCATAACCCCCTGCGTGGAGGCGCCAAGGAAGTTGTTGTTCCAAACGGCGAGTAGCCCCATCAGGACGGGTAGGTTGTGCTCGTATCGTGCTTCACGGAAATGGTTGTCCATTGCGTGGAAGCCGGCGAGTAGCTCGTGGAAGCGGTCGGGACCGACGGCGAGCATCGTTGAGAGGCCAATGGCGGAGTCCATCGAGTAGCGACCGCCCACCCAGTCCCAGAAGCCGAACATGTTGGCGGTGTCGATACCGAACTCAGCGACCGCCTGGGCGTTGGTGGAGACGGCGACGAAGTGCTTGGCGACAGCCGCCTCGTCTCCCAGACCGGAGAGGAGCCAAGCGCGGGCGGAACGCGCGTTGGTCATCGTCTCCAGCGTGGTGAACGTCTTCGAGGAGACGATGAAGAGCGTTTGCGCGGGGTCGAGATCACGGGTTGCCTCCACGAAATCGGTGGCGTCGACGTTTGAGACGAAACGGAAGGAGATGTCGCGGGAGGTGTAGTGGCGAAGGGCCTCGTAGGCCATCACCGGGCCTAGGTCGGAGCCGCCGATGCCGATGTTGACGACGGAAGCGATGGGCTTGCCGGTGTGTCCTGTCCACGCACCCGAGCGGATCTGCTCGCTGAAGGCGGCCATGCGGTCGAGCACGGCGTGTACCTCCCCCACCACATCGACCCCGTCGAGGACGAGCGAGGTGCCCTTAGGCATGCGCAGGGCGACGTGCAGGACCGAGCGGTTCTCCGAGACGTTGATGCGCTCGCCCGCGAACATCTCTTGCGTGCGCTCGGCGAGGTGCGACTGCTCGGCGAGTGAGAGCAGCAGCGCGATCGTCTCATCGGTGACGCGGTTCTTCGAGTAGTCGAGGTAGAGGTTCGCGCCTTCAGCGGTAAGTCGCTCGCCACGAGTGGGGTCCTCTGCGAACAGCTCACGTAGCGTGCGAGAGGAGATCGCGGAGTGGTGGCTGGCCAGCGCGCCCCAGGCGGGAAGGGCGGTTGGTGATGGTTTTGACCGTTGCAGCGTGCTCATCTCACAAACATCTCCTCTTGGAGGTGATCCTGGCGGGCTTTGGCGGCGCAGTGGGGACTACAGAAATAGAGCGTGTTCCCGTCTAACTCCACACGAATCGCCTTGGCCTTGTCGACCTTCATACCGCACACGGGGTCAGTCGCGCCGCGACGCATCGTGAGCGCGAATAGCGCAGCGAACACGACAAGGCCGAGAATGTTGGTGAGGAGCTTGTAGTCGACTTTCACTTCGGAGAAAATGTCCGCGCGGGTGGGGCGCACAGTTGGGATCAACCCGGCGGCACTGAAGATGCCATCCACGGCGAGCGCCGCAAGGACCATCGTGATGAACATGAGCACGACGATGCGGAGCGTGAAGGGGTTGCCATAGTACTTGCGATAGATGAGCACGATCGGCAGAACGAGCAGGTCGGCGAAGATGAAGGAGATGACCCCCGCGAAGCCGATCCCACCCGACCAGAGGACCGCGGCGAGGGGGATGTTGCCGACAGAGCACACGAAGGAGAGTACGGCGATGATCGGGCCCACGAGGGCGTTCTCGATCAGCTTCAGCGGGCCGGGAGCTTGGGTGATGAAGAGGGAGTTGAAGAAGCTGTTGGGGAGCTGACCGATGAAGCCCGCGAGCAGGAAGCCGAGGGTTATCTCCTTGTAGAGCATCGTCCAGTCGTTGCGGAAGTTGTGGGCGACATCCGACCATGCCGACATCGAGGTGAGCCGCTCGCGAACGGTGGTTTGCGTTTCAGCGGAATGGTGTTGATGGCCCGTGTCGGCTTCGATGGCGTGCTCGCGGGCTTGCTCTTCAAGGCGTTTTGACACGAAGAGGCGCAGTAGTGAGGTCATGATCACGATGAGGATCAGCCCACCCACGAACTCGGCGAGCGTGAACTGCCAACCGAGCAGCACCCAGATGACGACGCCCAGCTCGATGACGAGGTTGGTGGAGGCGAACTGGAAGGCGAGCGCCGAGGCCGAGGAGGAGCCCTTCTGGAAGAGGCTCTTGGCGATCGCTATCGCCGCGTAGGAGCAGGACGACGAAGCGGCGCCCAACCCGGTGGCAACGGCGATGGGCCGGGTACCAGCGCCGCCGAGCGCTCGCTGGATGCGGATACGCGGTATCCACGCCTGGACGACGGCAGAGATGGCAAACCCGAACACGAGCGCCCACCACACAGCCCACGCCATGAGGAAAGCGTCCTTGAGGGCGTCGACGATGGTGTTCAGCACCAGGCGAGATGGTTCGTTGGCATGGCGACCACGATAGGCAAGGCTCGAGGGCGCCGGGGGCTTTGACATACGCGCCAGCCGCGAAGGGCTATCGCGGCATGCAAGTCGGTAGGGCGGGCGGTTGGAACTCGATAAGATCCATCATGTAGCTGCTAGGATGGTCAGCATGACGCTACATGGGCAGGCGTATGAGATAGGGGTGCGTGAGCTTCATGATCGGTTGAGTGAGCATCTCGAGCGTGTGGAGAGAGGCGCTGAGATCATGGTCACGCGCCGCGGCCAGCCGATCGCGCGGCTTTCCGCGGTCGACGAAGAGGATCCACTCGGCGATCTCGTCAAGCGAGGACTCATCACCCTGCCAACTCGCACTCGCGGTTCGCGCCGGGCGCACGTAGAGGCACTCGGCTCGGTTTCTGACCTCGTCGCCGAGCAGCGCCGCTGATCCTATATTTCGACACTTCCGCGCTCGTCAAGCTCATCGTCATCGAGCCTGGATCAGATCTCGCGGCCGAACTGTGGGGTTCACAGCTTCGGGCAGCTTCCAGCATCCTCTGCTATCCCGAGGGCCGCGCGGCACTCGCCGCAGCCCATCGCGCAAAACGACTCGGCGCCCGGGCCTACGATCAAGCCAGAGAACAGTTCGAGTCGTTGCATGATGAGCTCATTCTCGTCGGGATCGATGTCCAACTCGCACGGCAAGCTGGCAATCTGGCCGAGAATCTCGCGCTACGCGGATACGACGCCGTCCATCTCGCAAGCGCACTCGCCCTCGGCGATGAAGTCACCGTCGTAACCTGGGATGAGGATCTTAAGCGCGCCGCGATGCAAAGTGGTTGCGCCGTGGCCCCGCGAGCTGACCGACCAGACCGACAGTCAGGTGGGCTTGTGCGCTAGGAACAGGTAGCGGTTCAGACTGAGGAGATAGTCGGGGCCAAGCTCGGTTAGGTCTTCTGTCCATTCCGTGGCTTCGTCCTCGCTCACGCCGTTGCGCCCGGGTACGAATGCGGCGATCAGCTCAAGCATTCCTGCGCTGTAGGTGTTGGGGTCATAGCCGGCGTTGAATAGCGGCACGATTTGACGGTCGGTGACCTCTAGTCCAGCACCGCGTAGCAGTCTTGTGAGCGTGCGCGGCAGGTGAGGGTGGACGAGGTGCTCGTCCCACGCGGCGAGCACCCGGTCCATGCGCTCCCCGTCGCTCGAAGCCCATACGATCGAATCCCAGTCGGTGTCGAGTACGAGCGCTCGGCCTCCCGGCCGCAGTACCCGCCCTAGCTCCAGCAGTGCGGCGGGAACATCATCGACGTACTCGTAGACCTGGGTGCAGACCGCGACATCGAAGCTCGCGTCCGCATAGGGGAGCGTGTGCGCGCCGGCTTCCTGGTATTCGATCGGGGCGCTTCCAAGCGGCGGTGTGCGCGCCCTGGCGAGGGTGAGCATGTTCTCGCTGACATCCACCCCGCAGACCAGCCCGCCGGTCCCGACCGTGACGGCCATTTCGCACGCGAGCAGACCGGGACCCGAGCCGATGTCGATCACGCGCTCGCCAGGCTCAAGGGCGAGTGCCCGCAGGATCGTTTGGCGCTGCTCGATGACATCGGGCGTGGTGTAGATCGCCTCGACGCGTCGGGAGGCATCCTCGTCGAACTGTAGTGTGGCGCTCATTGCTCACCTTCGGTTGGTGAAATAGTTCACTCTCAGGGAACGCCAGGGTACACCCGATGCGCAAGCCCGGACGGCAGAGATCCCCGCGTCTGGCGTGAACGTTTCCGCCCAACATAGGCGCCAGGAGTGCGGAACGGACTATGCAAGCGTCTCGGCTTAGCAAGCTCGCTCTGACCACATAGAAAAACCCCGCGTTAGCGGGGCTTTTCCTTAGCAGGTCGATAAGCCGGGTTCTGTCGTTGAGCAGCCATCCATCTAAGCGGCCTACCTGGATCTCGGCGGGCTACCTACAAGCGATCCGCTTTGGCCTTGCATCGGGTGGGGTTTGCCCAGCCGTCGCGTCACCGCGACGCTGGTGCGCTCTTACCGCACCATTTCACCCTTACCGGCCCGCCGTTCACGTGGGACGGCGAACTTAGGCGGTTTGTTTCTGTGGCACTTTCCCGCGGGTTTCCCCGGGTCGATTGTTCGACCACCTTGCCCTGTGATGTCCGGACTTTCCTCGAAGACCGTGTGGCCTCCGCGGCTGCTTGACCTGCCAGATCACCGTAGCGCGCGATGAGCGCCGTGGGAAGGGGTGGGCAGCCACTCTCAGCCCGGGCTCCGAGTGAGCCACAGCCGAAGGTCGCCCAGACGGGACTCAAAGGACGCGTCGTGGCGCTGATGCGAACGGATCAGGCGATCCGGGCGCCGCAACTCATGCAGGCGCCGATGAGCGTGTCGTGACGATGGTGCTCGCGAGTGCTCGACACCATCGGCCCAGCACAGACCGGGCACTGGACGGTGGTGCGCACGGCCAGGCCCTCCCAGACGCCGACGATGAGATCGTCGAGCGTAAGCCCGCCGTGCGCGTCCACTTGCCCCGTATCGGGAGCGCCGCCCAGCCGACGGCGCGCACCGTGCTCGAAGCTCTCTTCGAGAGCCAGGGGTCGCTCGAGCAAAAGGGTGCTCATCACATACTCCTGAGCAAGCCCACAACGCGACCGAGCACCTGGACTTCCTTGGTGCGGATCGGCTCCATCGCGTCGTTTTCGGGCTGCAGACGAATGTGGTCGGGTTCACGGAAGTAGCGCTTCACAGTGGCCTCCTCACCCAGCAGCGCCACAACGATGTCTCCCTGTTGGGCGGTGTCCTGCTGGTGGACTACCACCAGGTCGTCTTCGACGATGCCGGCGTCCTTCATCGATTCGCCACGGATGCGCAGCAGGTAGTCACCGTCGCCCCCGCCGGCGAGACTGGGGACCGGGACGTACTCCTCGACGTTCTCTTCAGCGAGGATCGGCTGACCGGCGGCCACCGAGCCGAGCAGTGGGAGGCTTTCGGGGCGAACGATGCTGCGAACGCCCTCCACGGCACTCCCGACGGCGCGGTCGAAAAGCTCGATTGCGCGAGGCTTGGAGGGATCGCGCCGCAAGAGGCCGATCTTCTCGAGGTTGGCTAGGTGGGCGTGAACGGTGGAGGAGGACGCCAAGCCGACCGCCTTGCCGATGTCACGGACGGTGGGCGGGTAGCCGTACTTGGCTGAGTACTTGCGGATGAAGTCGAAGATCTCCTGCTGACGCTTGGTCAGATCCATGTGGGCGCGGCTCCCGTGTCGATTGGATTGGGGGATGAAACGAACATGTGTTCGTACAGTAGCGCGGCCCCTGGACGGAAGTCAAGGGCGCGCGGTGGGAGGCCGCCCGACGGCTATACTCGCCCGCTCTGCGCTCGTGGCGGAATTGGTAGACGCGCAAGGTTGAGGGCCTTGTGGACCGTATGGTCCGTGGTGGTTCGAGTCCACTCGAGCGCATAGAAAACGCCTGCAAATCAAACGGCCGCCCACCTCGCTGTTGCACATCATCTACGGTGTCAATGCTCGTGCGGGGTACCGGTCGGCGAGGATGTCTTGCACGACTTGTTCGAGGGCGGCTGGCGCCTCGGCGGCGGTGGCGCGCAGGTTGGTCTTGACGCCGGCGAAGGCGAGCTCGGGGCGAATGCGCTCGAGCAGCTGGCGGGTTGCGCTCGCGCGCAGGTACTCTGAGGCCTCGATCAGATCGGGTTGGCGCGACCAGCGCAGGATCGTGCGCAGTACCCCGAGTAGCTGCGGCCACTCACGATGGCTCGGCAGCTTCTTGGGTGGGAGGTCAAATAGGGCCGCCCATGCGGACTTGTCAATCGTGTAGCGCTGCTCGCCAGAGGTCGTGAACACGGAGACGGCCCCGGCATCGGCGAGGCCCGCGAGCGCGTCGTGGACGTTTCGCTTGGCGTAGACGCTCGTGCGTGCGAGCGCACTGGCAGTCATCCACGGCGCATGCACACAGAGCATGATCCGGACGACCTCAGCGCGGATGCCGACACCGAGCATCGCCCGCAACCGGAAATCAAGATTGATGGGGCTCCTAAGATCGGGGGCCTGGGACTTCTGGGAGGGCTCGGCAGGTGGACGCAACAAGCCCTGGGCGGCGAAGTCCGGGTCTACACCCCCGACGGCCGGGCGGCCGTTGAACAGTGGCTCCAGCTTGCTCTGCACCTGATGATGTTCACTGCCGCGAAGGCGCGCGCGGGGTCGGCGACGCCCGAGCCAGGAGATCGTCGCGGCGACGAGCGCGCGATCGGTCTCATCGATGCACATAGCGCGAAGCCGCCGGACACTTAGGAGACCCTCGTTGTGCAGAGCCCAGTCCAGTAGCTCGTCGAACAGGCGTGGGTCCGCGCGTGCGACCTCGAGGGTGAACACCAGTAGCGCCTCGGGGTCCTGCGCCCAGCGGCTTTCATGGTGCGCAGTGGCGGATACGCCCATCTGCGCCCACTCGTCCCAGGCGAAGTCGAGCAACTGCATGCTGAGCCTGTCGCTAAACGCAGTCAGATCCACGAGTAACCCCGAGATGGGTGAGGAGTTCCAGCAGGACGCTGCGATACCCCTCGGACGGATCGTGAGTGCGACTCCAGCGCGCTGCCTGCAGCAACTCGGGTTCGGTCGGCTTGAGCGCCTGTAGGTCTGCGAAGTGCCGCCCAGCGCCTTGGTTGACTGCCGCGTAGAGCTTAAAATGGATCTGGTCGATGCGCGAGGCGAACAGCACCGTGAGCGCCTCGCCGTAGCTATGACGCTGGGTGCGCTGTAGGAACCCTTCTAGTAGCCCGAGATCGAGCAGTGACGCGGGGCCGGCGTTCAGCCAGTCGATTGCCAGACCAAAGTCCCGTGCAACTATCCGCCCTGCCTCGAGCAGACTGTGTGGGAGCGGCTCGGCAGAGACAAGCTCCCCGCCATCCAGGATCGCGAGCACGTCGACATCGCGGGTGGTGCGGACGACCAGCTCGAGCGTAAGCAGCGCGGAGCCACCGACGACCACGAGGGTGTAGCACTCCTCGCGCAGCGCGAGCTGTTCACCCAGAGCAGCGAGAAGCGAGTCGGCTCCTGCAGCGTCCAATGATGTGCTGGCAGACATCTCATTTCGAGATGTTAGACATCTCCAGACCTTTTTCCAAGTCCTGCTCGAGGCAGTATTCTTACCGCCCATTTAGTTCCTTTTAGTTCTTTAGTGGTGCCAGCCGGGTAGGCCGGGCTACGAATGCCCTGACCCCACCAGCCAGCGCACGTGGGGTACAGGAAGCCAGGCTCTCCGCAACGACGACATGCGGAGCCGGTTAACTCAGGGTCATGGCACGAGAGCGATTGCAAGGGTGTACCGGCTCAAAAGCGCGGCCCAAGCACCCCCGACGGAGCAGACGTGTACTACTCGCGCCAGCGAGCCTTTTGGCAACAGTGACGATGGTGCTCGCCTTGTGCACTTCAGCCACCGCCAACACCCAGGTGAGCATCGCCATCAACCGCGAAGCCCCCGGCCACCCGGTACCCGAACGCTTCCTTGGCCTCTCCTTCGAGGCGGCGGCTCTCCAGAAGCTCGCCCACGACGGCCATCGCGGCGACCTCGTGACGCTATTGCGTTCGCTCGGCCCTGGAATGCTGCGCTTCGGGGGTGTAACGGCCGACGAAAGCGTGGCGTGGAGCGACTCGCAGACCCCGAGGCCCGCGTGGGCATCGAGCACGATCGGACCGTCAGACATGAGCGCGCTCGGTGTGCTGGCCAAGCGCAGCAACTGGCAGGTACTCCTCACGGTGGGACTCGCCCACTACGAACCGCAAGCGGCCGCGCGGGAGGTGGCGGCAGCCCACCGCGCGCTCGGCCCCTACCTGGCGGCGGTGGAGATCGGCAACGAGCCCAACGCCTACGGCAATCATGGGTTTCGCGAACTCCCGTGGATCGCACAGGGGTATGAGGAACAGGTGAGCGACTACCGCGAAGCAATCGACACACTCACACCGAATATACCCGTAGCCGGACCCGACGTCTCGGGCTCGGGGATCTTCCCTGAATGGGGTAGCGAGGAGGCGCTCGCGCAAACCCCCGCCCTCCTCACCGGCCACCACTACCCGCTGGGGTGCGCGCAAACGCCGGCCCCATCGATCGAAACGCTGCTCAGCTCGGCCACCAGAGGCTTGGCGGCACGCTCGCTCACCACCTACCTACAGGTGGCCAACACAAACGGGATGCCACTGCGGATCGACGAGACCAACACCGTCTCGTGCGGAGGG
>DASXNB010000075.1:0-10946 GCA_036495305.1 Solirubrobacteraceae bacterium
CATCCCGGGCGTAACGCTGGAGCGCGGTCACGAGATCGCGGGCATCATCCACAACTCGGGGCAAGCGATCGTCTTCAGCGGCCACAAGGAGCCGGCCGAGCACTATTGGGAGCTGTTGAAGGGGGCGGGCTTGACCATGGCACCCCTGGAGCAGTGTTGATCCGCAAGATCCTGCTGTGGGGGGTGCTCGGGCTCGCGGCGGTCGTGGTGGTGCTCAATTGGACCTACGGTCGGCTGCCGGTGACGCCGAAGCCGACCGGCAGCTTCGTGCAGCTCGCTGGCGTGAAGCTCCGCTACCTCGAACGGTCCGGCCGTGAACCGGCTGTGCTTTTGATCCACGGCCTTCCGGGGACAGCCGAAGACTTCGAAGATGTGACCCCGCTGATAGCGGGGCATCGGACGGTCGCGATCGACCGGCCTGGATTTGGTTTTTCGACAGGTGGTTACTTCAGCTTCAAACGCCAGCTCCAGGCGGTGCAGGAAACGATCGAAAAGCTCCACCTCGGGCGGCCTGTGCTTGTCGGGCACTCCTACGGAGGGACGATTTCCCTCGGCTATGCCGAGAGTCATCCCGGACAAGTGCGGGGCCTGGTCCTCGTGGACGCGGCCGCCGGCGAATGCCCGCGTCATGACACCGCGCTTGTACGCGCTCAGGCGCGCTTCGTGCAAGCAATTGAGCTGCCTGTGATTGCGCAGCTTTCCACCGTGACGTTCTCACAACTTGTGCGCACCGTGTCCTCGGAACCGCAGGAGAGCGAAGCGTTCTCTCCCGCTCCCGTCAACCCCAAGCACCGCCACCGTGTGCTGGCGATCAACCTCAAGCACGGCAACCTCGAGGCATACGCCGGCGAGGTCCTCCATGCCAACAAAGAAATCGACACGGTGAATCGGGGGCTCACGAGCCTGCGCGTGCCGACTGTGGTGATTCAGGGCGAACAGGACAAGCTCGTTAAGCCACAGTGCGGGCGGAGCATCGCCGCCGCGGTGCCCGGGGCACGCCTGACGATGCTGCCGGGCGGGCACATGCAGCCTTACACGCACCCCGCCGTGGTTGCGGCGGCGGCGCAGTCGTTGGCGCGGTAGCCCCCGTCAGCGTTCGTGTGAGGCCGGCGCCGGAAGGGCGTATCAGGCGATATCGCCGACAGGTGCGCCGTTTGCGTGTCCGTTGGACACGAGCGGAGTGTTCTCGACATCGATACTTCCGGCAGCCGTGCGGTCCCACCAGCCATAGAGCACGGGCACCTGATACCAGCCTGAGTGGCGCACGCGGAACTCGGTCATCTCCGGGCCATGCCAGAAGCGTTCCCAGTCGGCGTGCTCGCTGAAGTGGGTGAGCTGCTGGAAGCGGTAGCGGTCGTCTTTTGAGCGATAGACGGTGTAGGAGGTTGCGCCGTAGCGCAGCGCGACGGAGGCGACCTCGTTGAGTGCTTCTTCAAAGCCATCCGCCCTGAAGCCTGTGGCATACCAGGGGACGATCACAGTGCCCGCCATCAGCCTTGCACCTCCTCCGTACTTGTCGCCGTCGAATTGGCCATCAACCGCCGACCTCCGCATGAATGGCGCCGGGACCGTCGGCTGTCTTGCCTTCCTCGTTTGACTCGGCGCCCACGAGGATCGAGATCTTGCCCAGGTGCTTGTTTTCGAGCATCAACTGGTGCGCTTCGGCGACGCCCTCGAAGCCGAGCGTGCGCCACAGAACCGGACGGATCTGCCCCGACTCGATGAGCTCGTTGGCCTTCATGCACTCATACGCGTTTGCGAAGTGCGAGCCCACGATCTCCTTCTGCTTCATCCACAGGTAACGCACGTCGAAGTCGAGGTTGAAGCCTGTGGTGCCCGCGCAGATGACCACCTTGCCGAAGGGCTTCACGGTGAACACAGATGTGGGGAATGTGGCCTGGCCGACGTGCTCGAACACGATGTCGGGGGCGTCGCCGAGGATCTGCTTGACGCGCTTTGAGAACTCACGCGAGGTGAGGAAGCGGGCCTTCTCCTCTTCGGGGGACTCGCCGCCCTTGCGCATCATCCCGGCGAACTCCGCGCGGTCGATGTAGTCGACGGCGCCAAGGCGCTTGACCAGCTCGCCCTTCTCGGCGGAGGACACCACGCCCACGCAGTGCGCGCCGGCGGCGGCGCAGAGCTGGGTGGCGAACACCCCGAGCCCACCGGCGGCGCCCCAAATCAACACCTTCTGCCCGGCTTGGAGGTTGCAGCGGGTGATGAGCATGCGGTAGGCGGTGAAGTACACCAGCCCGTAGGAAGCGGCCTCCGACCAGGAGAGCGCTTGCGGCTTGGGGAGGAGCTGTTGGGCTTGCACCTTGGTGAACTGCGCGAAGGACCCCCAGGTTGTCTCGTAACCCCAAATCTTCTGCGAGGGGGCTGCCATCGGGTCGAGTCCGTGCACCTCGGGGTCCTCGTAGGAGGCCTGGTTACAGTGCACCACAACCTCGTCCCCCGGCTTCCAGCGGGTGACGCCTGGCCCTACCTTCCATACGACCCCGGAGGCGTCGGAGCCGCCGATGTGGTGTCCGAACTCGGGGTGGTCACCGTACTTCATCACCGACACCGGCTTGCCCAGGGCGGCCCACACGTTGTTGTAGTTCACGCCCGCGGCCATCACCCGCACGATCACCTCGAACGCGGCCGGCTCCGGAACGTCGATCTCCTCGAGCTGGAAGGCGTCCTTGGGTTCGCCCTGGCGCTCCTCGCGGATCACCCACGCGGCCATCGTCGTGGGCAGCTCGCCCGGCTCGACATCTACCTTTGAAACGTGTTGAAGATCGATTGCCACGGTGCGTCGGAACCTCGCGTGTAGGGGGACGGGGAAGGGAGAATCCTATCTTCCCGAGCCGCCACGGGCGTGGCGGGCGCATATGGGCTGGACCGAAGGCGACCGGGAGCGCCGCGGGCGATGGTGGCCGTGTCTGGTGGCCGTGTCTGGACACGGGTCTAAACGAACGGCAGCTCGCTCACAACGGCACGTACGCCTTCCTCGCCCACCGCGAGCTCGTCGCCGACGGCGGCCTCGCGGCGGACGAGCGCCAAAGCTATCTGTCCGAGCGTGGGGGAGAGGACGGCGCTGCCGAGGTGCCCCACCGAGCGCTCGCCCATGCGCAGCTCGGCCCCGGGCTCGGCGTGGCTGGAGAGACGCAGCCCGCGCAGGTGACGGTTGGGTTTGCCCTTGTAATGCAAACGCGCCACCGTCTCCTGGCCTACGTAACAGCCCTTGGTGAAGCTCACCGCGCGCTCGTTCAACCCCCCCTCCTGGGGGATCGTGGAATCATCGAGGTCGATCCCGTAGCGCGGTCTTCCGTGCTCGACGCGGACAACCTCCGCGGCGGCCTCGCTCGTGTCGGTAGCGCCCGCGTCGAGGAGCGCGCGCCTCACGTCCTCCAGTGCGGAGGAGTCGAAAAGCGCGTCGTAGCCGAGATCGGTGCGGATCAGGCGCACTGCAGTGTCGTTGGTGTTTGCAGGTACGTGATCGTGCTCACCCGCTGGTAGCTCGCTGGCGTTGAGTTTGAATGCTCCCGCGCTGACCTCGCCCGCCCGCGGGCCGATCAGCGAGATCAGCGAGCGCTCGAGGGTGCGCTTGTGGAGCTCCACCTCGTAGCCCACCTTGAAGCGGCGGATCATGTCGAACAGCGCTTGCAAGGTTGAGCGCTCGGTGTCGAGCAGCAGTTCGCTTGGTTTCCCCTCTGGGTCAATACTGATCGCGAGGATGCGCAGGTCGCCGAGCATCTTTCCCTTGTGGGTCAAGAAGGCCGCATAGCGGCCTTCGCCCGACCTCATGTCAACCAGCTCGTTTGTGACTTGTCCGTTAAGGAACTCGACAGCCCCATCGCCTGAGAGCGCGAGCTTGCCGCGCTCGGAGCGATCCACCAAACCGCAGTGCTCCTTCAACGCCGCGTACTCGCCGGAAAGTGCCGTGTCCGTTGCCGCCATGCTTCGAGCATAGCCCGCCGAAATGCCCGCTAGGGTTAACGCAAATGTCTCTCGCCGACACCTTCCAGCAGGTCCTCGACGCGCTTCCTGAGGACTGGACAGATCTCGAGCTGGATCTACGCATCGCCGACGAGTCGCGGTACATCGACGCGTGCGTGTACCTCGCCACGTGCAACGCCCGGCCCTACTCCCACCACGATTGGCATTGGCGCCTGCTCGTGGCCCACAACTTCGGTCACGCCGCCTCAGCGCCTACCACGCACGGCACGTTGCGTCTGCTCGACGAAGCAGGCATCGAGGGCGAGTTGATGTTGCGCGAGCAGCGGGTGGGCCGCGTTGAGGTCGCCCAGATGTGGGGGCGTCCGCACTCGGTGCGCGAGGAGTTCGCTCGCCTACGCTCGCAGTAGGGCCCGCGCCGCGTAGACCCACTTAACGATGGCCCGCGTTGCGGCATATATCCCGGATCTCCTGTTTGGCTCACAGGTGCAGGGCAGCCTGCGTGCCGCCGGTCACGATGTGGATTTGATTGGGGATGAAAGACGCGTGGCCGGCGCACTGGCCGAGGTGGCGATACTCGTAGTCGATCTCACCGACGATTGTGCGCGTCGTGCCGGACTGTTCGAATCGCTCCCACGTGAAGTGTTGAGCGGGGTGCACACGCTGGCCTTCTACTCGCACGTGGATGTCGAGGCCCGCCGTGTGGCCGAGCAGGCGGGCTTCGATCTGGTAGTCCCTCGCTCGCGTATGGCCCGGGAAGGGGCTGAGTTGGTCACACAACTCGCGGGTGAGCCGCCTCAGTGAACCCGGCGCGGAAGATGCTCGTCGTGGCGGCGTATTTTGTGGGCGGCCAGGATACGTGTAACGGGCACTCCAGCCGTCGGAACGCAGACACGAAACGCTGTGACGATGCCTAGCCACAGGCCTATGCCGTAATACCAGCCTGGACTGGCGTTAGCGGTGGAGAGGGAAACGTATGCCAAGGACGCGAGCACCGCCCCCGCGAAGAGGCACGCGATTATTCTAAAAATGTGTTCCATTGTCCGCATTCTACCAACCAAAGAGGCGGATCAGCGCATAGGAGAGAAACGCCGCCGCTGAGAAGCAAACAGTTCCTGTTGTGGCTCCCAATGCGAGATTCTCAAATGCTCGGCGCCAATTTGTCGCCTCAAAGAACCAGCCGACTATCCCGCCCAAGACGGCTCCAGCCGACCCAAGTAGGGCCAGCAGGTTTGTGATCTGTGGTGAGTTGACCACCGCACCGAACATTCGGCAATTGTGAGCGCCGAGTGCGACGGTATTCGGGGCAGTGGCAGATTTGCGACAGGCTGTTCAGCTCGGTGGCAACGCTTCGCCGCCGCCGGGGTCTACGTGCTCGGCCTCGACCGGGTCGAGTGGGACGAGGGCGGCGTTGGGTACTCGCTCGGCGAGCGCCACCTTGTGGCCCGCGCGCTGAAAGAGGGCGATGCGGATCACCACTCCATGGCACACCACGAGCGCTGGAAGCTCGCCTTGTTCGATGTCGGCGAGGGCTGCCGCGACGCGAACGCCTTGCTGGGCGAACGACTCCCCTCCTGGGAAGCCGAAGTCGGGGCGGCCTTCGATGAACCCGGCGAACCCGTCGGGGTCTTCGGCCTGCACGTCCACGAACAGCCTGTCTGTCCAGTCGCCCGCGTCGGTCTCCATCATGCGCGGCTCCTCGCGCGGTTGAAGGCCGATTCTGCCAGCCACGATGTCGGCTGTTTCGCGTGCCCTCAACAGCGGGCTGCACCACAGCGTCGCCCACTCGTATCCGCTTGCGCGCTCAGCGAGATCCGCGGCCTGCTCGATCCCCGTCTCGTCAAGCGCCACCGGCAGGTGGCCTTGAAAGCGGCGCTCCAGGTTGTAGGCGGTCTGGCCGTGTCTGGCCAGGTAAACGCTCACCACTGCCGGTGTCGCGAAGCGAGGACGACCCGGGACACTAAGCGGCCGCGGGCTCGACTCCGGGCTTGCGCAGGTACAGGAACGAGTACAAACCCGCCGCCACCGTGGCGCCGAGCAGCGGCCCCACGTACCACACCCAGGCGTTGGCCCAATGGTCGCCCACAAGTTGTGGTCCGAAAGCGCGCGAGGGGTTCATCGCCGCTCCCGTGAAGGGACCGCCGAATAGCACGTCGATGGCGATGGTCAAGCCGATGGCCAGGCCGGCCACGACGCTGAATTGGTTGCGCGCATCCACCGCCGCTCCGAAGATCACGAACACGAGGAAGAACGTGAGGATCGCCTCCAGAAAGACACCCGAGCCCGCGTTCACGCCGTGCCCGAGCGCGGGCACCCCGAGCTTGACCGCTTCGGTCGTGGCGCGCGGAAGCAACTGCCTGACGAGCAGCGCCGCCAGGGCCGCCCCGCCGAGCTGCGCGACCCAATAGACGCCTGCGAGCGCCGGCTTGATCTTGCGCGTGATGAGGAACCCGAACGTCACCGCCGGATTGAAATGGCCGCCCGAGATGTGACCCAGGGCGCACACCATCACGCCGATGGCCAACCCGTTGGCGACAGCGACGCCGATTAGCGAAGGGTCTGAGATGACGCCGGAGGCCGCCGCGGCGCCGGCGCCGATGAAAGTTAGGGTGAACGCGCCAACCATCTCGGCAACCGCGCGACGCAGAGTGTCTTCAGACATGGACAAAACTTATGAGCCGGGTCGGACGGACATACACTGAGGCGATGCGCCGCCGGGTCACCTTCTCGCGCAACCTCACGCTCTCGCTCTCGCGCACGTGTCGCTGCTACTGCAAGTACTGCGCGTTCGCCACCCACAAGGCGCACCTCCATGCGCCCGAGGAGGTCATCGGCGTCCTCGACGGCGCCGCGCGTAGGCATGTGAAGGAGTTGCTCGTGCTCACCGGTGAGCACCCCGAGGTCAACCCCGAGGTCAGCGCCAGGCTCGAGGCCTACGGGCACGAGGACTTCACCGCGTACGTGGTGTGGACGTGCGAGAGAGCGCTCGAGCGTGGGCTGCTCCCGCACACAAATCTCGGCGTGCTCTCTCCAGAGGACCTCTTGCGGTTGCGAGAGGTCACGGCCTCGCAGGGGCTGATGCTCGAGTCGGTCTCCGAGCGCCTCATGCAGACCGTTCACGCCGGCTCACCCACCAAGCATCCCGCGCGGCGGATCGACACCATTCGCGCGGCGGGGGAGCTGCAGATCCCCTTCACCTCCGGCATCCTCGTTGGGATCGGCGAGACCGCGCGGGAGCGCGTCGAATCGCTCGAAGCACTCGCGTCGCTGCACGCGGAGTACGGCCACATCCAGGAGGTGATCCTCCAGAACTTCGTCCCCCACCAGTCCTACTACGGCCAGGAACCGGCAGACATCGCCGACGTCGCCGCCCGCGAGTACTGGCGCACGGGCGTCAGTGACCATCGTCCCAACCTCCCGCTTCCGAGTTGGGCGCTGGAGGGGGACGGGCCGGTTTCGATCGACGACATGAAGACACTCATCGCCGAAACCCGACGGTTGATGCCAGACGTGGGTATCCAAATCCCACCCAACCTCGCCGATTGGTGGTCGGAGTTGGTTGCCGCCGGTGCCACCGACCTCGGCGGTCTGTCGGCCAACGGCGACCACATCTCACCCGAGCATCCCTTCCCCTCGCCCCACCAGGTCAGAAAGCGCCTGCAAGCAGATGGCTTTGCGCTCACCGAGCGCCTCTGCGTTTACCCGCAATACATCTCACCCGAGTGGGTCGCTCGTGGCGTGCTCGACACGATCAAGCTCAAGTATTGGAGTTTCATTCCTAGAAGCGGCTCCGGTCGCACCGATCCGCCGTTTCCGATTCGCCCGGATCTCGTCCCCGCCGCCATCGAGAAGGGCCGCGCCGGCGAGCGGCTCGACGCTCACGAGCTCACCGCGCTGTTCGCCGAGACTCGCCCGGAGGCGATCGAGGAGATCCGAGTTGCGGCCGACGAACTGCGCACGGAGTTGATGGGGGAGACGGTTACGTTCGTGGTCAACCGCAACATCAACATCTCGAACGTCTGCACCGTCGGCTGTGCTTTCTGCGGTTTCGGCCAGTCAAAGCGCTCGCCCGACGCCTACGAGCACGACGAAGCGGAGTTCGTGCGGCGGGTGCACGAAGCCATCGACTTCGGCGCCACCGAGTTGTGCATCCAGTCAGGCATCCACCCCGATTGGTCGCTCGAGGACTACCTGGGTTGGCTGCGTCTCGCGAAGGCCACCGCCCACGACGCCCACGCCGAACTTCACCTTCACGCCTACTCGCCGATGGAGATCGCTCACATGTGCGACATCTCCTCTCTCCCTCCCTCCGAGGTGTTCGCACGCCTCCGCGACGCCGGTCTCGACTCCACCCCAGGCACCGCCGCAGAGGTCCTTTACGACGGGGTGCGCGAGCGCATCTCACCCAACAAGCTCCCCGTTTCCCGCTGGGTGGAGATCATCGAAGCCTCCCACCTGGCCGGCCTGCGCTCCACCTGCACCGTCATGTTTGGCCACATAGAGGAGCCCTGGGAGCTTGCCGAGCACATGCGGGTCGTTCGCGAGCTACAGGAACGCACAGCCGGGATCACCGAGTTCGTGCCCCTCTCCTTCATCCCGTTTCAGACGCTCCTAGGGCGCACCCACGGCGTGGAGGAGATCTCCCGCGCCGAGAATCTTAAGCACACCGCGGTCTTCCGACTCGCGTTGGGTCGCACGATCTCAAGCCTGCAAGCCTCGTGGGTGAAGATGGGGCTCGACGCCGCGACCGAGGCACTGCGCTTCGGCGTCAACGATCTGGGGGGCACCCTGATGGAGGAGTCCATCTCGCGGCTTGCGGGCTCTTATCACGGCACCAAGCTCGATCCCGCACAGCTTGTTGCCGCCGCCCACGCCGCGGGACGCCCGGCGGCTGAGCGCACGACGCTGTATGACGTCAAGCGCCGCTACCCGTTGGACGGCTCAGTGGTCTCGCCGGCCGCCGCCTTGGCAGCGAGCGCCTAACTCACCCGCTCGAGGGCTCGGTGGGCCTTGCGGCTGCACTAGTCGTGGGCTCCTGCGCTTCACGTGCTTCGAGTGCCGCGAAACGCTCGAAGATGGCGATCATCTGCCGGTGGTATTCAATGCCTCCGAGCACGGTTGTTTCCGGCCCCCTCCACTCGTCCTCCCGCCTCCCCTGGATGCCTTCTTTGAGGCTCACGAGATATCCCTCGAGCTCTGAGAGCTGCGCTCGGTGCCACTCGATCCTTCCCGCGAACGCCGCTTCCGGGTCGGCGCCCGCGAACACCTTCAACATCGCCTCGTCGCGATACTGAGATGGGGGAGACCCCGGTGCGTCGGTCCATCCCTTCAAAGCCTCCCGACCCTCCTCGGTCAACGCGTACCGCTTGCGCCTGCGCCCACCCTGCTCCTGGCTCTCCGAGAGGTACCCCGCCTTCGCCAAGCGTGTCGGCTCGTCGTAGAAGGTGGTGTGGGGGATGGGCCAAAAATGCTCGATCGTGTTCACCAGCATCTGCTTGAGCTCGTATGGCGTCGCCTCACCAGCGAGGTCGAGCAGGCACAGCACCGCGTATGAAGTTGTCGTCAAACGGATCGGCTTGCGTTCCATAGTTCGTCCTGTATAGTTCGCCTCGAACTATAGAGAGTGCGTCCCCTCCCCAGGGGCGCACGCCTGCACGAGGAGCTTTCCACCATGGCCGATCAACCGCATGTGCACGACATCCTCCCCGAAGGCTCGGACCCCCGCGAGCCGTCCTCACAAGCCCCCTCGCCGTCGACTGCGCCGGTCGTGAAGGACTACGACGTCGCCATCGTCGGCGCCAGTCTCGCCGGTTGCGCCACCGCGATGATGCTCGCTCGCTCGGGCGCGCGTGTAGCGCTGGTCGAGAAGTCCCCCGACCCCAAGGCGTTCAAGCGAATCTGCACGCACTACATCCAATCCTCAGCTGTCCCCACCCTCGAGAGGCTGGGACTGCTGGAACCGATGATGCGTGCCGGGGCGTTGCGCGCACACGCCCGCCTCTGGACCCGCTGGGGTTGGATTGCCCCACCACCCGACACCACGGCCCCGGCCGGGGTCAACCTCCGCCGCGAGAAGCTCGACCCTTTGATACGTGAAATGGCCGTCCAAACGCCCGGGGTCGATTTGATGCTCGGCCACACCGTCGATGAGCTCCTGCGCGACGGTGAGCGCTTCGCTGGCGTGCGAGCGCACGATTCCCACCAACACACCGTCGAGATCCGCGCGCGCCTGGTCGTCGGCGCGGATGGCCGCGACTCAAAGATCGCCAAGCTCTCGGGCGTCCCAACCAAAACCGCCCCTCACGGGCGCATCGCCTACGGCGGCTACTACGAAGGTCCGGAGCCCGTCACCGCTCCCGACGCCGCGCTGTGGCTGCTCGACCCCGACATGGCAGCCGCCTTCCCCACAGACGGGGGCCTCATCTTCTACGCGACAATGCCCAGCAAGGAGCGCCTACCCGAATTCCGCGCCGACCCCCAGGCGGCGCTTGAGAAATTGGTGTCGAACATCCCCGAGGCGCCACCCATCGCGCAATCCCGCCTGGTCGGGCAAGTGCAAGGCAAGGTCGATATGACTAACGTCATACACACGCCCACAGCCCCTGGCCTCGCTCTCGTTGGAGACGCCGCCAGCGCGGTCGACCCGCTGTTCGGAGTGGGTTGCGGCTTCGCGTTGCAAACCTCCGAATGGCTCGCCGATTCCCTCGCGCCGGCCTTGGGAGGCTCGGAGTCGATGGAGAAGGGTCTCAAGCGCTACCGGCGCCGCCATGCGCGCGGCCTCGGCGGTCATACCCGCGTGATCCTCGAGTATGCTTCCGGGCGCAAGATGAACGGTGGCGAAAGGATGCTCTTCTCGGCGGCCGCCAACGACGAGCGCACCGCCAGGGTCTTCGAGGCTTTCGGCTCGCGCAACATCGGGCCACTGCGGATGTTCGCCACGGGCATCCCACTCGCGATGCTCGCCAACGCTCGCCGTTCGCTCTCGCGGCGGGCGCGACCGGGCTCAG
>DASXNB010000076.1:0-28505 GCA_036495305.1 Solirubrobacteraceae bacterium
CGCTCTCCGCCGCGAGCATCGCCTCCACCTGGTTGTGCAATCCCACCGGCGCGCGAACGTCAACGGATGCCGTCAGCGATACAGCCCGCCGCTGCTCATCCAGAGCGGCCTGGAGCGCCGGCGATTCGCGCACCCGCTCCAGTGCCCGCTCGCGTTGTTCGGGCGTAAGCGATCCGTCCGCCAGTGCGGCCAGCTCCATCTCGATGTCGGGTGTGATCTCGGTCATAGGTGTCCCTGCTCTGCAAGACGCTCACTTTGGGCCGCGCCTTCCCGCGCGGATGAGAAGTCGTTCTCGCGCGAGACCCCTTCCTTGGGTTCGTTGGCGACCATCTTCACCACTTGGCGGCGCGCCCTGAACAGTCGTGTTGTGATTGTCGCCTCCTTTGTGCCCAGCGCGCCTGCCGCCTCGCGGTAGGAGAGCCCAAGGATGTCAACTGCCACGAGCGCCAACCGGAAGTCCTCCGGCAGTTGCGCGATCGCGCCATACAGCTCCCGCACGTCAAGCGCCTGCTCGGGTTGGAAGGTGGGCTGCGAGTCGGCGACGGTGACATCCTCGATCGACGCGCCCGTCACGGGCCTGCGCGAGGCGGTGCGTCGCGAGCTGAAGAACGTGTTGCGCAACACGCTCATCAGGTAGGCGAGGTCGTCCTCGCCGCGCAACATCCGCCGCTTGGAGAGCACCCGCGCGAAGGTGTCCTGCACGAGGTCCTCCGCGTCCTCGCGCGAGCCGCACAGCGCCCAGGCCGCACGGTAGAGGCGGTCGATGTGCTGCGTCAGCGACTGTGGGTCCAGGGCACGCATGGCTCGCCGGGTTGGTTGCCAGCGCCGGAACGCCTGTGGAAGCGTGCTCCGGCGCGATCCGGTCATGCCGACTGTAGCGCTCCGCGCACGTCTCGTGTGAACGGACACGGAGCTTTTCTCAAGCGCCGGGAAGGAACCCATCGCGGTGGCGTCCTTGGGCTGTAAGGCGTGCCGCGCGGCACGACGGAGGGGCCATGGCCCCCGGGGGTCCATCGAGCGAAAGGCGGGTCGGATCATGAGCAGGAGTTGGCGCTGTCTACCGTTGGCGATCGTGGTCGGCGCGTGCGCGATGGCGCCGCAGGCCTTCGCCGCACCCTCGGAAGTGAAGCTCGAAGTCAACGATAACTGCGTCGAGCCCAACTGGCCGTGCTGGGCGACTCCGGGATCCAACCAACCCGCCGCGAAGGTCACGCTCGCGAGCGGCGGCTCGGTCGCGTTCACAGATCACGCCAAGGAAGCGAACCTCGTCTGGACGGGGACCGCTCCCACCTGCGAAGCATCGGTTCCGGTTTCCCCGACGGCCGCGAAGACGGGCTGGGAAGGCAAGTGTGCGTTCGCCACGCCCGGCACGTACAAGTTTGAAAGCACCACGATGTTCAATGAACTCGGCTTCGACTACACCAAATACGAAGTGGTGGTCGAAAGCTCGGCCACCACGCCTCCCCCCGGGCCGACAGGCGAAGGCGGCTCCACCCCGGGCACCCCTTCCACCCCTGGTGAAAGCGCCAGCGGATCTCCGCTCACCGGCTCCCCCTCGATCCACGCAAGTCAAAAAGGCACCAGCGTCATGGGATCGCTCCAGATCGCAAAGGCGGGCGCCGGGGACCGTCTCGAGGTTGACCTCCTCGCCACAGCCGCCTCGCTTGCGAAGACGAGTCACGCAACGCGGGTGGTCGGGCGATTCGTCAGCCCTTCGGTGAGTGCCGGGCATCGGTCGTTCGCGGTGAAGCTCAATGCCAAGGCAAGGGCCGCGCTCAAACGCCATCATCGCCTCGCGCTGAAGGTGAAGATCACCCTCACCCCAGTCCACGGGGCGCCGTTCACCGTCACCCGCTCCGTCACCCTCCACGGTTGAGGTTGTGATGAGACACGTAATCGCAAGTACCCTGCTGTCCCTTGTCTTGGTTGCGCTGCTTGGAGTCGCGACCGCCGCCCCGGCGCTTGCCGTCTCGGAAGTGAAGCTCGAAGTCAACGATAACTGCGTCGAGCCCAACTGGCCGTGCTGGGCGACACCGGGATCCAACCAACCCGCCGCGAAGGTCGCGCTCGCGAGCGGCGGCTCGGTCGCCTTCATGGATCACGCCAAGGAAGCGAACCTCGCCTGGACCGGGTCAGCTCCGACGTGCGAACTGTCGGTTCCGGTTTCCCCGACGGTCGCGAAAACGGGTTGGGAAGGCAAGTGCACGTTCGCGACATCTGGGATTTACAACTTTGAAAGCACCACGATGTTCAAAGAACTTGGTCTCGACTACACCAAATATGAAATCGTGGTCGGAGGTACACCAAAAGCCAAAACAATGGCTCCCAGCTTGGACAGTCAAACCGAAGTGACGCTCAACGGGAGCGTATCCCCGGAAGGCAGCGCGGTCGAATACCACTTCGAATACGAAGGTCCAGGTGTGACAGGTAAGAAGTCGACGGCAAATACACCTCTTGGCGCCACAGATTTCGTCAGTCACTCGGTCTCGCAAACGGTGAGCGGCTTGCAGCCCGGTTCGACATACAAAATTGAACTTGTTGTCAACTACGGCGCCAGCGAAGCGCTCGGCGGCCCGGAAACCTTCACGACTCCGGTCGCCACAGCGCCGATGGTTACCACCACCGCCGCCAGTGGTTTGCACGAAACCGCAGCGACGCTCAACGGCAAAGTCGATCCGGAGGGTGGGGAAGAAACCAAGTATTGGTTCGAATGGGGCATCGGCTCGGGCGCAAGCTATGAAAACCGCACACCTGAAGTCAGTCTGTCCTCAGACGGAGCACAGCATGTCGCGTCATTGGGGCTCACCGAACTCTCGGCTGGCACGGAATACCATTACCGCCTCGTCGCCCAGAACAAAATCGGCGGACCGACAATGGGCAGCGACGTAAAATTCGAGACCGAATCGCCTCCGCCCGCGAAAAAAACAGAACCCCCGTCCGAACCGTCGCCGCCCGCGGGCACGCCCCCGCCGACCACCCCGATCCTTCTGAGCACCCTTCCCAAACCGGAAGAAAAACTCGCGATCTTGCCCGTCCCCCTCGTGCCGGGATCGCTGAAGCTCACCACGCCACGTCACTCCGCCAACGTGCACGGCACGATCGCCGTCGCTCAGAGCGGCGCCGGCGGGCGTCTGGAGGTAGATTTGACGACCAAGAGCGCCTTCGTCTCAAAAGCGCGCAACGCCGGCTCCAAGCGCGTTCGCGTGGGACGGTTCGTTCGTCAGAACGTGCCGGCGGGGAAGCTCTCCTTCGCGGTCGCCCTCACTGCCCAGGGAAAGCGCGCTCTCACCCGTCGTCACTCGCTCCCACTCACCGTCACGCTCACGCTCACGCGGGGTGCCTCCAGCACAATCGTGCGGAGTGTCACGTTGCGCTCTTGAGCCCCCACTCGCCGGTCCGCGGAGAGGGCCGGCGGTAGATGAGGCTAAGGGTTGCTCCGGGAGGACCGCTAGACGGTTGCTCCCGGGACGGCCGCCCCCGCGTAGCGGTCAGGCAGCCGCTGGCGCCCGCAGCCACTCGGCCGGCAACGTCCCGGCAGGCACTTCGCCCGCCTGGGGCTCAAACCAGCGCGTCAAACGCAGCAACGGACGATCCTCGAGCATCGGCCGGATGTCGGCGATCGTCAGCAAGAGCCGTATAGAGCTACCAATCTGCAGGTCGGCGGCGTTGGGCTGCTCACCGCCCAGCACCCCATCGGCGATCCACGTGTCGATGTGATCGAGCTGGGCCGGCAACGCCACCAGATCGGCCTTCGCTTTGGCGTCGTCGGCCTTGTTGCGCTTTGCCATCAACTTTGCTGTCAAGGGCAGCGCGGGGCGAAGCATCGGGCGCGGCAATGGCATCTTCGTATCCCCCGCGTAGCTCTCCATGCACCCGGCATTGCGTAGGAAAGCGGCGTCGAGGATTCGCCGCGGCACACTCTGAAGCACCTCATCCCCCCATCGCTCCGCCTCCAGTACGCGCGCCCTCGCCACCGCATCGGCCGGCGGCGGTAGCAGAGCGGGCTCCGCTACTAGCGTGTCCAAACGGCGCATGATCGTCCGTGACCCCGCCAACCGCTCCTTATCGATCTTCAGCCCGGGCACAGTATTGCCGCCATACAGCAGAGGCCCAACCGCCAGCTGCGCGAGCGGCAGCAAGTCGATGCGCCGATAGTCGATCGACTTCAAGCGCAACGCCACCTCCACGGCGGCGCACGGGTGTGACCCAGGCAGTGCGTACAGCTTCACCTTCATCCCGTGGAGCATAGGTATATCTCCGCTCGCGTGCGTCCTGGCTGGCTCGCCGACCAGGACGGCACGTGAAGGGCAGGCGGGGCGGGGGCAGGGTGGCCAGAGGCGGCGGGTCGGCGGTCGAGCAGCCGGCGTAACCGTCGGGGGCGAGCGACCCTCGGCGCAGCGCCCGCGCTCGACGCCCATAATCCAGCGCCATGCTGCTTGTAGTCGACGTCGGCAACACCCAAACGCACTTCGGCACCTTCCACGACCAGGAGCTCGTCGAGCACTGGCGCTTTGCCACCGTTCGTGAGTCAACCGCCGACCAGCTCGGCGCAGCCCTGGGCAACCTGCTCGAGCTGCGCGGAGTCTCCTTCAAAGACCTCTCCGGCTCGATCGTCTCCTCCACCGTCCCCCATCTGGAGCCCGAATGGTCGACCATGGCCGAGCGCTACCTCGGCCACAAGATGCTCGTTGTCGGTCCCGGCCTGAAGATGGGCATGGCCATCCGCTATGACAACCCCCGCGAGATCGGCGCCGACCGGCTCGTCAACGCCGTTGCCTTGCGCGAACGCTTCGGCGGGCCGGCGGTGTGTGTCGATTTCGGCACCGCCACCACTTTCGACATCGTTTCCTCTGCTGGCGAGTACATCGGCGGTTCGCTCATGACCGGCATAGAAGTCTCACTCGACGCCCTCACCACCCGCGGCGCCCGTCTTCCCAAGGTCGAACTTGCTCCCCCCAAGACCGTCATCGCCAAGAACACCATCGACGCCATCCGCTCGGGTGTCGTCTTCGGCTACGCCGGCGCCATCGACGCGATTTTGCGCCGCATCTACGACGAGCTGGGCGAACGCGCGAGCGTAGTCGCCACCGGGGGCCTCTCGAGCCTGGTCGTCCCCTTCACCGAGGAGCTGGAGCAGGTCGATGACCTACTCACCCTCACGGGCCTGCGCCTCATCCACGAGTTGAACGCCTCCTGAGCACGGCAGCGCCCCCCGCAGGCCGCTTGGCGTGGCCTCCCCACCCGCCACGCGACTGTTCCCCACAATAATGAGGGGATGGCACCCTCTCTCAACGACTCCTGGCAGCTCGGCCCGCTGAAGGTCCCAAACCGGGTCATGCTTGCCCCGTTGGCTGGCATCGGCAACTGGTTCGTCCGCCTGCAAGCCAAGCGCTACGGCGCGGGCATGGCCGTCTCGGAGATGGTCTCCTCCCACGCCATCCTCCACCACAACGAGCGCACCTGTGTGGAGATGCTTCGGATCGACCCACGTGAGCGTGATCCAGGCCCACCCACCCCCGGGGGCTCGCCCGCCCCAGGCGGTCCCGTATCGATCCAACTCTTCGGTCAAGAGCCCGACGTCATGCGGATCGCAGCCAAGGCCGTCGCGCAAGCGGGAGCCGACGCCATCGACCTCAACATGGGCTGCCCCGTTCCCAAGGTCTGCAAGACCGGCGCCGGCGCCGCGCTCCTCGACGACCCCGATGTCGCTGTCGCCGTTGCCCGTGCCGCCCGTCAAGGCTCAGGCCTCCCGGTAACAGTCAAGCTCCGCTCAGGTCGCCGTCCCGGCGACACCTCCGGCTTCCACCTCGCCCACCGACTCGTCAAGGAGGCGGGTGTGGCGGCGATCGCCTTTCATCCTCGCTCCGCCGCCGTCCACCACAAAGGCACCCCCGATTACGACCTCGCGGCCCAGCTCGTCGCAACGCTCGAGGCCCCCGTCATCCTCACCGGCGGGCTCTCAGACGCTCCCAGCACGCTCGCCGCCTACCACCGCACGGGCGTCGCCGCCGTCATGCTCGCCCGCGGCTCGCTCGGCAACCCGTGGCTCTTTGCCGAGCTCCTGAGTGACCGCACGCACCCTCCCACCCACGGGGAGGTCCTGCGAGAGCTCCATTGGACCATCGATTGTGGCGTCGAGCACCTCGGCGAGCAACGCGCCACTCGTTATCTACGCAAGTTCTATCCCTGGTATGTCATCCGCCTCGGCCTCGACAAGCCCCACGCGAAGCTCCTTGGCGAGTCCCTCCAGCGCGCCGCCACCCTTGAAGAGGTCAAGAGCCTGCTTGCGGGCGATCCCTCTGTGCTTCTCAGCGCCGCGTGATTGTCCGCAAAGTGCGCTCCTAACCGCCCCCGGCACGCTCGCTATACTGCTGCGCTCGCCGCGTGCAACCCGCGCCGCGAATCCCCGCCCACGGCGGGTTTTTTTCATCGCCTCTGAACAAACCAACCCAGCGGATATCAAGCTCCCGTCATCCACATGCCGAAGGACGTAATCCTCACCCCTGAAGGCCTCGAGAAGCTCAAAGACGAGCTTGAGGTTCTCTCCACCGCCAAGCGCCGCGAGGTAGCCGAACGGATCAAGGAGGCCCGCGAGTTCGGGGACATCGCCGAGAACTCCGAGTACGACGACGCCAAGAACGAGCAAGCCATGCTCGAGTCCCGCATCGCCACGCTCCAGGAGAAGCTCCGCATGGCTACCGTCATCGACTCCAAGGAGATCTCAACCGATGTCGTTGGCGTCGGCTCTGTCGTGCACGTGAAGGACGAAAAGACCGGTAAGTCGGTCAAGTACACGATCGTCGGCTCAGCTGAGGCCAACCCGCAGGAGTCCAAGCTCTCCAACGAGTCCCCTGTCGGCCGCGCTCTCATCGGTCATAGGCGAAACGACGTCGTAGCGGTTCAGGTCCCTCGCGGTCCCGCCCGCAAGTTGAAGATCACGAAGATCGACGTCGGCCTCAAATAAGCTCTCGCTGGTGAGCGAGCATGAGGACGAGCGGCCGTCCGATCTCGGGGGGTCGGCTGAGGATGGTGGGTATTCCGATCCGGGACCCCACCAACCCGCGCGCGCGCGCGGAATAGACCCTCCTAGCGAGGCCTCTTCGGCGGCGCACGGCCTTCCGGCGCTGATCGCCGAGCGCCGCGCCAAGGCACTACGGCTGCGCGAAGGGGGCTTGGACATCGCCCCCTACTCCTACTCCGATGTCGAGCCCATCGAGGAGGTGCGAGTCGCCTATGAGCGCTTGGAGGTGGGGGAGGAGACCGACGATCCCCATCGTGTCGCCGGCCGGCTCGCGGCCCGCCGTGGCGCGGGCAAGGCAGCCTTCCTCGACCTCGTGGACCGTACCGGCAAGATCCAGCTCCATGCCCGCTCCGATGTCCTCGGCCCCGAGCGTCTCAAGCAGCTCCAGTCGCTCGACCTCGGCGATCTACTCGGCGTCGATGGCGCTCCGCTTCGCTCCCGCCACGGCGAGCTCACGCTACGTGTGGACGACTTCCAGGTTCTCGGCAAGGCGCTGCGCCCTCCACCGGACAAGCACGCCGGCCTGATCGACGTGGAGACCCGCCACCGCCGCCGCGAGCTCGACCTGATCTCAAACGAGGAGTCCCGCAAGCTGTTCGTCGACCGCGCCCACATCGTCTCCGCCGTGCGCTCCTACCTCGACCGTGAGGGTTTCTTGGAGGTGGAGACCCCCGTGCTGCAACCGCTCTATGGCGGCGCCCTCGCCCGTCCCTTCACCACCCACCACAACGCGCTGGACCGCGAGCTGTACCTACGCATCGCCACCGAGCTCTACCTCAAGCGTCTCATCGTCGGTGGCCTCGAGCGCGTGTACGAGCTCGGCAAGGACTTCCGCAACGAGGGCCTCTCCACCAAGCACAACCCTGAGTTCACGATGGTGGAGTGGTATGAGGCCTACGCCGACTACACGCACGCCGCCGACCGTCTCGAGGCGATGGTGGCAAGTGTCGCCACCGCCGTCTCCTACCAGGGCGAGCTCGATTTCTCACCGCCGTGGAAGCGGGTTCGTTTTGTCGAGGCCGTGAAGCAATCCACGGGTATCGACCTCCTTACCCACACCGATACCCCCGCGCTAGCTGCCGCCATCGCCGAGCGCAACCTGCAAATGCCAACTGACAACCTCACCTGGCCGCAGCTTGCCGACGACCTCCTCTCCAAGTACGTCGAGCCCACCCTCACGCAACCCACTTTCGTCTTCGACTACCCCATCGCGCTGTCCCCGTTCGCGCGCTCCCACCGCACCGATGAGGGTCTCGCCGAGCGCTGGGAGGCCTTCGCCGGGGGCATGGAGATCGCCAACGCCTTCTCCGAGCTCACCGACCCCGACGAGCAACGCGCCCGCTTCGACGCACAGAGCCGCCTCGCCCTCGCCGGCGACGAGGAGACCCAGCCCCATGACGAGCTGTTCCTGGAGGCGCTCGAGCACGGGATGCCCCCCACGGGGGGAGTTGGGGTGGGGATCGACAGGCTCGTGATGCTCCTCACCGGACGCACCTCCATCCGCGAGGTGGTGCTGTTTCCCGCAATGCGCGACTGAGCATCCCGGCGCCGCAGGGCCGGTTGGTAGACTGCCTGAAAGGCGCCATAGGACCGCCAGCGCCAGGCGCGCGGACCGCACAGGAAGGAAGCACCCATGTTCGAGCGATTCACAGAACGGGCCCGACAGGTGGTCGTTCTCGCGCAGGAGGAGGCGCGCACGCTCAAGCACAACTACATCGGTACCGAGCACATCCTGCTCGGCCTGCTCCGCGAGGAGGAGGGTCTCGCCGCGCGCGTGCTCGAGTCGCTCGACATCACCGTCGAGCGGGTTCGTGCGCAGGTGGTTCGCATCGTGGGCTCCGGCGAGGAGGTCACCTCCGGGCAGATCCCCTTCACCCCCCGCGCCAAGAAGGTGCTGGAGCTGGCCCTCCGCGAGGCGCTTTCGCTTGGCCACAACTACATCGGCACCGAGCACATCCTGCTCGGCCTCGTCCGCGAGAACGAGGGCGTAGCCGCGCGCATCCTGCTCGACTTCGACGCCGACTCCGAGAAGATCCGCAACGAGGTGATCCGCATGCTCTCCGGTCCCGGTGGCCGTCGCCAGGGGCAGGGCTCAGGCTCAGGCTCGGGCTCCGGTCCCGGCGAGGGCAAGAAGTCATCGAAGCTACTCGACCAGTTCGGACGCAATTTGACCAAGCTCGCCGCCGACGGCAAGCTCGACCCAGTGGTGGGCCGCGAGACCGAGATCGAGCGCATCATGCAGATCCTCTCCCGCCGCACCAAGAACAACCCGGTCCTCATCGGCGAGCCCGGCGTGGGTAAGACCGCTGTAGTCGAGGGTTTGGCCCAGCGCATCACCAACGCCGACGTCCCCGAGCTGCTCAAGAACAAGCAGATCTACACGCTCGACCTGGCCGCGCTCGTCGCTGGCTCCAAGTACAGGGGAGAGTTCGAGGAGCGCCTGAAGAAGGTGATGAAGGAGATCACCCAACGCGGCGACATCATCCTTTTCATTGACGAGCTCCACAACCTGGTCGGCGCCGGCGCCGCCGAGGGCGCCATCGACGCCGCCTCGATCCTCAAGCCCGCGCTCGCCCGCGGGGAGCTGCAGACGATCGGCGCCACCACACTTGACGAGTACCGCAAGTACCTGGAGCGCGACTCCGCCCTCGAGCGCCGCTTCCAGCAGATCCGCGTGGAAGAGCCCACGATCGACCAGTCGGTGGAGATCCTCAAGGGGTTGCGCGACCGCTACGAGCAGCATCACAAGGTGCAGATCACCGACGAGGCTCTACAGGCCGCCGCCGACCTCGCCTCCCGCTACATCTCAGACCGCTTCCTCCCCGACAAGGCCATCGACTTGATCGACGAGGCCGCTTCGCGCATGCGCATCAAGTCGATGACCTCCCCTCCCGCCAACCGCGAGTTCGAAGAGGAGATCGAGTCGGTCCGGCGCGAGAAGGAGGCCGCGATCGAGGCACAGGAATTCGAGAAGGCCGCCGCCCTGCGCGACCAGGAGCGCAAGCTCGCCGGCAAGAAGCGCGAGCTCGAGGAAGAGTGGGAGTCGGGCGAGTCCGCCGAGCGTCCCGCCATCGGCGAGGAGGAGATCGCCGATATCGTCTCCATGTGGACCGGCATCCCCGTGTTCAAGCTCACCGAGGCCGAGACCCAGAAGCTGATGCGCATGGAGGACGAACTGCACAAGCGCGTCATCGGTCAACACCCCGCCATCGAGGTCATCTCAAAGGCCATCCGCCGCTCACGCGCGGGCCTGAAGGACCCCAAGCGCCCCACAGGGTCCTTCATCTTCCTGGGTCCCTCGGGCGTAGGCAAGACGGAGCTTGCCCGTACGCTCGCCGAGTTCCTCTTCGGCGACGACGAAGCGATGATCCGCATCGACATGTCCGAGTACATGGAGAAGCACGCCGTCTCGCGACTGGTGGGCTCACCTCCCGGCTACATCGGCTACGACGAGGGCGGCCAACTCACCGAGGCCGTGCGCCGCAAGCCCTACTCCGTGCTGCTGCTTGACGAGATCGAGAAGGCACACCCCGACGTCTTCAACATCCTGCTGCAAATCCTCGAGGACGGCCGCCTCACCGACGCCCAGGGCCGCACCGTGGACTTCCGCCACGCCATAGTCATCATGACCTCGAACATCGGGGCTGCCGAGATCGCGCGCAACACCCCACTTGGCTTCGCCGTCTCCGAGGACGAGACCGGCATCACCTACGATGACATGAAGAACCGCATCATGGGTGAGCTCAAGAAGGTGTTTCGCCCCGAGTTCCTGAACCGCATCGACGATGTCATCGTCTTCCACAAGCTGCAGAAGGAGGAGATCCGCCAGATCGTGGAGCTCCTGCTGGTGCGCATCCGCGAGTCGATGGCCGAACGCGAGCTGCAACTCGAGCTCACCGACGACGCCAAGGACCTGCTCGTCGAGAAGGGCTGGGACCCCGCTATGGGCGCCCGTCCGCTGCGCCGCGCGATCCAGCGCTACATCGAGGACCCGCTCGCAGACTTTGTCCTACGCGAAGAACTGATGCCGGGCGCCACCGTCGTGGTCGATCCCGCCCCCGAGGGCGACGACCGCGACGTGCGGCTCACGATCGTCAAGCCCAAGAAGCAGAAGACGCCTGTGGGCGTCGGCGCGGAGGGTGGCGAGCACGATCAGCTGTCCTCCCCCGAGGATGACCCGTCCGGCGACGAGCACCCGGCCGAATCCTAGGCCCACTGAGCCGCTGAGCACACCTCACCGCATAGTCTCCGCCGACACCTCGCGCGTGAGCGTCGCTCCCATGAGCGCCGAGGATTGGCCCACGGTCGCACGCATCTACAAGGCGGGCATCGATGCGGGCAACGCCACCTTCGAGAGTGTGGTCCCCGATTGGGAGTCTTGGCGCGCGGCGCGTCTGTACGAGCCCTGCCTGACGGCACGTCAGGCTGTCGGGGAGCCGGTGTCGCGCGGGAGCGCTGAGGATCGCTACGAAGTGATCGGCTGGGCGGCGCTCACGCCTTCGTCTGCCAGGTCGGTCTACCGTGGGGTCGCCGAGGTGAGTATCTACGTCGATCCCGCTCACGCCCGCCGTGGCGTTGGCCGAACCCTGCTGCTTGCACTCATCGATGCCTCCGAGCGTGCCGGCCTGTGGACACTGCGTGCCGGCATCTTCCCCGAGAACCAAGCTTCGATCTCCCTGCACGAGCGCTGTGGCTTTCGCCTCCTTGGCACCCACGAGCGGATCGGCCAAATGCCCGACGGTCGCTGGCGCGACGTGGTGCTCTACGAGCGGCGCTCCCAACTCGTTGGCCAAGACTGATTTTTTGAGGATGGTTCGTGCTCGGCGGTGAGGCCCGGGTGGGTGGCGCTAGGCGGGAGAGCCGTCGGGGGTGGCGCGTAGTCTGGTTGGGTGGCTCGCCCGCAAGCACTTTACGTCTGCTCGCAATGCGGGCTGCAGTCGGCCCAATGGCATGGGCAGTGTCCCGGTTGCGCCGCGTGGAACACCCTGGTTGAGGAGCGCTCGAGGGGGGGAGGGGATGTTGTTCGAAAAGGGGTGACTCGCGTGCGCGCGCGAGGCGAGGTTGCGCTCGTACCCCTCTCCGAGGTAGCCGCGGCGCCCGTGGCGCGCTTGCAAACCGGCATCGGCGAGCTCGACCGTGTGCTCGGTGGTGGGCTCGTGCCAGGCTCGCTTGTACTCCTGGGCGGATCGCCAGGTATCGGCAAGTCGACGCTCACCAACATGGCCCTTGGGAACATCGCGGGGGCCGGCCACAAGACGCTGTATGTGAGTGGGGAGGAGTCCCCCGAGCAGGTACGGTTGCGCGCCGAGCGTCTGTCCCCGAGCGCCCTCGAGGTCCCGGTGCTGGCAGAGACCGACCTCGATGCCGTGCTCGACGCCATCGCTTCGCACGCGCCGCGCGTGTGCGTGATCGACTCTGTTCAAACGCTCCGCTCGGGCGAGTTGTCGGGCGCGCCGGGCTCAGTTGGACAAGTGCGGGAGGTGGCCGCTCGCATCATGGACCTCGCCAAGGCCCGGTCGATCGCGGTGGTGCTTGTGGGACACGTCACCAAGGACGGCACTCTCGCCGGTCCGCGCGTGCTCGAGCACCTCGTTGACTGTGTGCTCCAGTTCGAGGGCGAGCGCGAGCGTCCCTACCGTGAGCTGCGGGCATTGAAGAATCGCTTCGGCTCCACCAACGAGGCGGGGTTGTTCGAGATGCGCCAAGGCGGGCTCGTGGAGGTGCTCGACGCCTCCGCCCGCTTCGTCGCCGAGGCCACCCGCGCTCCGGGAAGCGTCGTGCTGGCGGCGATGGAGGGTTCGCGGCCGCTACTGGTCGAGGTGCAGGCGCTTGTGGCTCCCTCGGAGTTGGAGCAGCCGCGGCGGGTGGTGTCGGGACTCGACCGCAACCGTCTCGCTTTGGTGCTCGCCATCCTAGGGCGCCACGGTGGCGTTAATTTGGGATCCAACCCACCCTACGACGTGTTCGTGAACGTCGTCGGCGGCGTGCGTGTGGACGAGCCCGGGGTGGACCTCGCGATAGCTCTTGCCGTGGCGTCGGCCTCGCGTGGAGTGGCACTGCAAGGCGCTCCCTGTGGTTGCTTCGGCGAGCTCGGTCTCACTGGCGAGCTGCGCTGGGTGGGTCACCCCGAGCGCCGTCTGGAGGAGGCCGCGCGGCACGGCCTCTCTGGTGTGCTCGCGCCGGCGGGCAGTGGCGAGCAGGCGCGCGAGGCCTCCACGTTGCGCCAAGCGCTCTCGTTCGCGCTTCCCGGCGGGCGAACGCGCCCGGCGTCGGTCGCTGCTTAAGCTCGTCGTCGCCGCCGGCCAACCGTCGAGGCGCTCGCACCAGACGGGCCTGTGGAGACAATTCGTCTCTTTCGACTGTGCGGGGGAAGCGATAAAAAAAAGCTAAATGCCCTAGAATGTCTAGTTGTGGCCTCACGATCCGGCGAAGATTTCGACACGGACGCGCGACCCGAGCCCGGTCTTGTAAGGGCACTGGAGATGGTTGCTCCCGGGACCGCGTTGCGGGAGGGTATCGAGAGCATCCTCCACGCTCGCACCGGCGGTTTGATCGTTATCGGCGACCCCGAAGAGCTGAGCTTTCTCTTCTCGGGGGGCATCAAGCTCGACATCGACTACACCCCCGCCTTCCTCTACCAGGTGGCGAAGATGGACGGCGCCATCATCCTCAACGCCAACGCCACGAAGATCTCGATGGCGAACGTGCAGTTGATGCCCGACCCCACGATCCTCTCGCACGAGACGGGCACCCGCCACCGCACCGCCGAGCGCGTGTCCAAGCAGACCGACGCCTTGGTGATAGCGGTCTCCCAGCGTCGCGAGGTGGTGTCGCTCTACGTGGATGGCATCAAGTACATCCTCGAAGACATCACCGTGGTGCTCTCCAAGGCAAACCAGGCGCTCGCCACGCTCGATAAGTACCGCACTCGCCTCGACCAGGTCTCAACGCGCCTCACAGCGCTTGAGTTCGAGGGGGGCGTGACACTCCACGACGTGCTCACGGTGCTGCAACGTTCCGAGCTCGTCACGAGGATGGCCGTGGAGATCGAGCGCTACATCGTGGAGCTCGGCAACGAGGGACGCCTGATCGAGATGCAACTCGAGGAGACGATCCTCGGTACCGCCGCCGAGAAGGCGGCTCTCGTGCAGGACTATCTCGCCGACTACTCCGACGAGGCGTTCGCCTCCGCACTCGACCAGATCGGCCGCCTTTCCCATCAGGATCTACTCGACTTCGGCCGCATCGCCGAGCTGCTCGGGTACGACCGCAAGCTCAACACCCTCGACTATCCGGTAGCCCCGCGCGGCTATCGCATCCTTGGACGCATCCCGCGTCTACCGAAGCTAGTCGTGGCGCAGATCGTGAAGGAGTACGGCGGCTTGGACGAGCTACTCGCCTCCGCCGACTCCGAACTGGAGGCAATCGAGGGAGTGGGGGAGATCAGGGCAAAGGACATTCGTGAGGGCCTGCGTCGCCTGCAGGAGATCAACCTCGTGGACCGCTACTTGCAGACTTGACGGACCCATAGCCGGTGGTTGCCGGCGCGACATGAAGCCGGTCCCATTGCCGGCGTGACGAAGGAGGACACCATCCCCGCACAAGCAATTGAAGACGCAACATCGTTCATCGAGGAGCTCGAAACCACCCGTGAGGTCGAGTGCATCGAGTTCGAGCTCGGCGATCACGTCGTGTATCCCCACCACGGCGCCGGCAAGGTATTGAGCAAGGAGGACATGGAGGTGCTTGGCACCACCCGTGAGTACCTCACGATCAAGATCCTCCACAACGACATGACCGTGAAGGTCCCCACCGAGAACGCCGCCCTCGCCGGGTTGCGTAGGGTGATCGACGAGGAGACAGTTCAGAAGGTGTTGGCCGTACTCCAGGCCGAGGTGTCGGAGATGCCCAAGAACTGGAACCGCCGCTTCAAGCACAACCGCGACAAGATCAAGACCGGCGACATCTACGAGCTCGCCGAGGTCGTTCGCAACCTTGCCCTCCGCGAGAGCGAAAAGGGATTGTCGACGGGTGAGAAGCAGATGTTCACGCGCGCCAAGAAGATCCTCGCGTCCGAGCTCATGTACGCGCTCGACAAGGACGAGGACGAGGCCGAGAGCTACCTCGACGAGCTACTCGCGAGCTCTGCCTCGAGCCAGATGGCCGCGGCTGCCAAGTAGTCACGCTTGGCGGTTGCGCTGATCGTCGCCGCCGGGCTCGGCGAGCGCCTTGGAGCTTCCTCTCCCAAGGCGCTCGTCGAACTCGCGGGACAACCCCTCCTTCAGTGGAGCGTCGATGTGCTGTCTACGCTTGCTTCGATCGAGCAGATAGTGGTGGCGTTGCCCGCGGGCGTGGATGCCCCCGCCGGGACGCACGGTGTCCTCGGTGGGGCTGTTCGCTCGGAGTCTGTCACCAAGGCTCTGGCGGCGGCTGGTGCGGGCGACCCCGTGTTGGTGCACGATGCCGCGCGCCCATTGGTAACAGCGAAGCTGATCGAAGACACCCTTGCGGCGGTCGCTCGTGAGGGGGTCGACGCCGCCATTGCCGCCACTCCCGTCACGGATACGGTCAAGCGGGCCGGCTCCGGCGGGGTTGTGGAGGGCACGCTCGACCGCTCGACCCTGTGGGCGGTGCAAACGCCACAGGTATTCCGCCGCGCCGCCTTGGAGCGGGCGCTCGACGTCCCCGCGGAGGTTCTCGCTCAAGCCACTGACGACGCTTGGCTGGTCGAGCGTGCCGGGGGACGCGTAGTGGTGGTGCCCTCCCCGAAGGACAACCTCAAGATCACCACCCCCGTCGATCTGGCGCTTGCCGAGTTGTTGATAGCCCGGGGTGCGGCATAGTCGCATCTCCCCTGCTTGACTTGCCCCCATGCTCACCGACTACCACCTCCATCTGCGCCTCGACGAGCTCGACGCCACCGCCTCAGAACACTTCACCCCCGCCAACGTGGAGCGCTATCGCGACGCCGCCACCCAACGGGGCATTGCCGAGCTCGGAGTCTCCGAGCACGTGTATCGCTTCGCGCAGGCACTCGACGTGTGGGGACATCCCCTGTGGCGCGAATACGCCCTCGACGATCTCGACGCGTACTGCGGGTTTGTCCGTGAGCAAACCGACCTACGGTTGGGCATCGAGGCGGATTTCGTCCGCGGCGCTGAGGACCGCATGGCCAACCTCTTGGAGTCGCGTGACTTCGACTACGTGGTGGGGTCGGTGCACTTCCTGCGCGAGCACGCCCTCGACATGGACGACTACAGCGTGTGGGGAACTGGCCGGTCCGCTGAGGAGATCTGGCGGGAGTACTTCCTCACGCTTGGCGAGGCCGCCCGCAGCGGGATGTTCGACATCCTCGCCCACCCCGACCTCGTGAAGGTATGGGGTCCCGCCCGTCCCGACAGGCCCTTTCCCGAGGGGGATTTGAGGCGCTACTACGAGCTTGCGATGGACGGCATTTCCGAATCTGGGATCGCGGTGGAGGTATCCACCGCAGGGCTGCGCAAGCGCGCGCGGGAGATCTACCCCGCACCGGCTTTCCTTGAGATGTGTCTTGAAGCGGGGGTCCCGGTGGCGCTCTCGAGCGACGCCCACCGTCCGGAGGATGTCGGCGCCGACTACCACCAGGCGCTCGAGCTGCTCGACCGGCTCGGGGTGGGGGAGCTGTGCGTGTTCGACCGCCGCGAGCGCCATCTCGAGCCGATCACCTTCACGACTCCCTCCCACACCGACGGGCATGCAAATGGGGCCGGCGTCGCATGACCACGCTCACCGGCATCGGGTATGACTCCCACCGCCTCGCCACAGGTCGAAGGTTGATCCTTGGCGGTGTGGAGATACCCGGCGATATCGGCCTCGACGGCCACTCCGACGCCGACGTGCTCACCCACGCCGTCATCGACGCCCTACTTGGCGCCGCTGGGTTGGGGGACATCGGTGAGCACTTCCCCGACTCGGACGATCGCTACCGCGACGCCGACTCGATCGAGCTGCTGAGCACCGTCCTCACCCGAGTCGTTGCCCAAGGGTTGGAGTTGGTGAACGTGGACACCACCGTCGTGATGGAGCGCCCCAAGCTCACACCCCACCGCGAGGCCATCCGTGGGCGACTGGCGAGCACGCTCGGGATTGCACCTGGGCGGGTCAACGTCAAGGCCACCACCGGCGAGGGGATTGGATTCGTCGGGCGCGGCGAGGGCGTCGCGGCGCTTGCGGTTGTGAGTCTGCGTATCGCCGACTGACACGCCTCGAGCAGCACGCCAAGCGGGCCGGGCTGTCCGTCGCGCCGGAGATTGCCCAGCTCCAGGAACGGCGGCAGGGTCTCGCTTGATCTCTCTCTCGCGCGCGCGGGCGTTACTGTTGCCCGGCTATGCGAGAGATCGAGCTACACGACACACGCACCGGAAAGCTACTTGCGCTCCAGCCGCGCGATGCCGGGAAGGTGGGGATCTACGCGTGTGGACCCACCGTTTATTCCCGCATCCACATAGGCAACGCGCGACCGTTTGTGGTTTTCGGCCTACTCAAGCGCTTCCTCGTCCACGAGGGTTATGAGACGACCCTCGTCGTCAACGTCACTGACGTGAACGACAAGATCTACGACGCCGCTCGTCCCGCCGGCCGCCCGAGTGGGGAGCTCGCGGCGGAGATGACGGCCCACTACGTCTCTGACACGGATCTGCTCGCCCTGGGCCGTCCCGACCACGAGCCGTTGGCCTCGGAGACCATGGACGCCATCGTCGCCTACATCGCCGCTCTCGTCGACTCCCATCACGCGTATGAGAGCGAGGGGGACGTGTACTTCCATGTACGCTCCGACCCCTCCTACGGATCGCTCTCGCACCGTCAGGTGGACGACATGGACCAAGGCGAAGATGGATCGGGTTCCCACCCACCCACGAGCCGAAAGCGCGATCCCCTCGACTTCGCGCTGTGGAAGGCCCACAAGGAGGGGGAGGACACCTACTGGGACTCGCCCTGGGGGAGAGGCCGTCCTGGCTGGCACATCGAGTGCTCGGCGATGGCCGAGTCGCTGCTCGGCGTCGGCTTCGATATCCACGGAGGTGGCTCTGACCTCGTATTCCCCCACCACGAGAATGAGGCCGCCCAGACGCGGGCCGCGCGCGGGGAGGAGCTCGCTCGCATCTGGATGCACAACGGAATGATCCAGTTCACGGGCGAGAAGATGGCCAAGTCGGTTGGCAACATCGCTCTCCTGCACGAGGTGGTCGAGCGCTACGGCCGCGATGCCGTCGTGATGTACCTCGTCAGCGGCCACTACCGTCAGCCGCTGGCCTTCTCAGAGCAGACGCTCGAGCAGGCGGGGGCCAACGTGAACCGCATCCGCGAAGCCGCACGCAGGCTCTCTCCCGGAGAGTCCCCCGTCGCCCTGAGTGCGCTGTGCGAGCGGTTCTTCGCGGCACTTGCCCGCGACTTCAACACCCCGGAGGCGCTTGCGGTCCTCAACGAGTGGATACGCGAGGCTGCGGGCTTGGGTGAGGTGGGGGACTCGCACCTGCGCGAAATGCTCCAGGTGCTGGGCCTCGAGTCTCTACTGGCGCCGTTGGCGCAGGCTCCGGAGGAGATAAACGAGCTGGCGCGAGCGCGCGAGCAGGCGCGTGCCGACCGCGACTTCGCCGCTGCCGACCGGCTGCGCGATGAGATCGCCGCCATGGGGTGGGAGGTCCGCGACGGGGCCGGCGGGTTCGAGCTGCTCCCGTTGTGATCCTCTACGGTCGCAACCCCGTACGGGAGGCCCTGTGTGGACGGCGCGCCCACACCGTCGCCGACGTGTGGGCCACGGCGAGCGCCGCCAAGGAGACTTGGCTGAATGGTGTCAAGCTCAGGATATGCGGCGCCGAGGAGATCGAGCGTCGCTGCGCTTCCCCTGTCCACCAGGGCGTGTGCGCCGAGGCGGGTGGCTATCCCTACGTCGGCGCCGAGGAGCTGCTCGCGAGCGTCGATCCTTTGATCGTTGCGCTCGATCAGGTGCAGGACCCCCAGAACCTTGGCTCGATCTGTCGCACCGCCGAGTGCGTGGGGGCAACCGGCGTGGTGATCCCCGAGCGTCGCTCCGCGGAGGTCACGCCGTCGGTGTGCAAGGCATCCGCCGGCGCCGTGGAGCATATGAGGATCGCCAAGGTACGCAATGTGGCGGACTTCATCGCCCAGGCACGCGAGGCCGGTTGCTGGAGCTACGGGGCGAGCGCCCCGCTTGACGCTCCTGCTGGCAAGGCCCCGGAGAGCGTCGTCTATACCGCTCCCGACTACACCGGTGGGGTTGTGCTCGTGCTGGGAAGCGAGGGTTCCGGATTGCGCCCCCGGGTCGCTGATGTTTGCGACCAGTTGGTGTCGCTCCCGCTCCACGGGCGCATGGAGTCGCTTGGGGTGGCCGCCGCCGCTTCCGCGCTCCTGTATGGAATCTTGCACGACCGCGAATCGCGCCTTGACAAGGCTCCATAACTGTGCGAAGCTCCCGCCCACATAACGCTCAACCTAAGGTTGAGTACCAAATAGCAGTTGGCGCCAGGGGAGGAGTGCGCCACTGAGCACGTTTTGGCTGCAAAAAGCCAAGAAAGGATTTGCTCGTGGCACGATTCTCCTATAACCCTCAATCTGAAGTAAAGGTTGATGATGGCTTCCTGATCGCCCTCGCGAAGGGGGGGGATCGCAACGCCTACGACCGTCTCGTACGCCGCTACTACGGCTTCGTACGTCTGAAGGCCTCCTCCTACTTCCTTGCCGGCGGCGACTCCGACGACCTCATCCAAGAGGGCCTCGTCGGCCTCTACAAGGCCATCCGGGACTACCGCACAGATCGTGAGTCCTCGTTCCGCAACTTCGCGGAGCTCTGCATCACGCGCCAGATCATCACGGCCGTGAAGACCGCCACCCGTAACAAGCACACCCCGCTCAACCAGTACGTCTCGTTCTCCTCCACCCCCGCCGCCGCGGGCGACGACGTGCCCACGCTCGATCAAACCATCGCCGGTCCGTCAGTGAACGACCCGGTCAACCGTGTGATCTCCTCCGAGGAGTTGCGCTCACTCGTCGGCTGTCTCTCCACGGCCCTCTCAGAGCTCGAGAGCCGCGTGCTGTCGCTCTACCTCGATGGTTGCTCCTATGAGCAGGTAGGCGAGCGGCTGGGATGCGACACAAAGACGGTCGACAACGCCCTTCAGCGCGTCAAGCGCAAGGTGGGGTCGCACCTCCGCACGCGCCTCATCGCTTGACCCACGTCAAGCGGGCCGGTATGGCCCCGGCTTACTTCTCGGCTTGCCGCCCGGGAACGCAAGCCGCAGGATCGTGCGGTGCACGCCGCCCAGTTGCTTGTGCAGCGGGCCGGTGTTGTAGGGCAGCCCGTACCGCCGGCACACGTCGCGCACCCTCGGCGCGATCTCCGCATAGCGGCTCGAGGGCATGTCGGGGTAGAGGTGGTGCTCCACCTGGAAGCTCAAGTTACCCGCCATCAGATGGAAGAGCGGGCCTCCGTCGATGTTCGCCGACCCAAGTAGTTGGCGCACATACCAACCTCCGCGCGTCTCGTTTTCGACCTCCTTCTCACTGAAGGTGTATGTCTGGTCGGGGAAGTGCCCGCAGAAGATGATCGAGTAGGCCCACACGTTGCGCACGATGTTGGCCGTGAAATCGGCGGCCAGCGTCGACTTGAAGGCGCCGCCGAGCGTCGAGCGCAACGCCGACCCTCCTGTGGTGGTCCGTGCCTTCTTGGTAGTCACAACGTCCGTACTCGTCCCAATCTCGTTTGCACCACGGCCTTTCACCGCGCTCGCGGCGAGGGCAGTGAGCGCCGCCGAGAGCAGTGGGAAGGCGATGTAGTCCTTCACGATCTGCCTGCGCGCCTTCACGCCGATCGCCTTGAGCTCTCCCATCACCTGCTTCTTTGACTTCTCGCCCCTGTGGATCGCGTCGAAGTTGAGGTCGTGAAGGGCCACCCCCCACTCGAAGAACCCCATCAACAGAAGGTTGTAGAACGGCTGCATCAAATACACCGGATGCCACTTCTGGTGGGGATCGATGCGCATGATCTCGTACCCCAAGTCGCGGTCCTTGCCGCGAATGTTCGTGAAGGTGTGGTGCTCGTAGTTGTGGGAGTGCCGCCAAGCATCGGCGGGCGAGGCGGTGTCCCAGTCCCAGTTCTGGGAGTTGATGTCGGGGTCGTTCATCCAATCCCATTGACCGTGCATCACGTTGTGCCCGATCTCCATGTTCTCGAGGATCTTCGCCACCGAAAGCGCGGTAGTTCCCCCCAGCCACAGCGGTCGGTACCGCGACCCCACCAGCATCGCCCGTGCCGCGAGCACGAGTCCGCGGTGGAGCTTGATCGTGTTGCGGATGTATCTCGAGTCGCGCTCGCCTAGATCGGCGAACACCTCGTCGTGGATCGCATCGAACTCTCTTCCCAACTGCTCGATCTGCTCGGGGGTGAGGCGCGCGAGCGGACTCTCGGGCTCATCCCCCCGCGGCTCCTCCCAGGAGTTTCGGTGCAGGGCAGAAGGCTTATCGGCCTGGGCGGTGGACATCTGACGGTCTCCTTCTAGTCGGTGGGTCAAAGCTCTATTTCGACCGCGCCCTCGGGCGCGTTGACGCAGGTACGCAGCATTTCCCCGGCCTGTCCGTGCACGCGACCTGTACGCAAATCGCGTACCTGCCCCGTCTTCAAGCGGCCCACGCAGGTGTGGCAGATGCCCATGCGACAGCCATAGGGCAAAGTCACCCCCGCGTTCTCCCCCGCCTGCAAAATCGGCTGCTCCCCGTCGCTCCTCGCCTCCACACCGCTCGCGCAGAAGCGGATGGAGCCCCCGGCGCCCCGCTCCCCGTCGCCCACCCTCGCTTCGGGTTGGAAGTGCTCGACGTGCATCCTAGCCGGGTCGCCGTCCCGCTTCCAACGCTCGCCCATCGCTTCGAGCAGGCCGGCCGGCCCGCACACGAAAGCCTCACGACTCCTCCAATCGGGGCAAAGCCCGTCCAACTGATCGGGCGTAACGCGACCGTCCTCTCCCGTGAGTCGCACATGCAGTCTGTACCCGGGGTGGGCGTTCTGCAGTTGGTGAAACTCTCGCGCGAAGATCACGCTATCGGCGCTACGCGCGCTGTGTACGTGAACCACGTCTCCGATCTGCCCCTTTGCGGCGATGCTGCGCAACATGCTCATGATCGGCGTGATCCCACTCCCCGCGCTGATGAACAGCAAACGCTCGGGCAAAGGGTGGGGGAGCACGAACGTGCCTTCCACGCCACCCAACCGCACGATCGCTCCGGGGCGCACTCGGTGAAAGAGGAAAGGCGACACCTTTCCCCCCTCCACGAGCTTGGGTGTGATCGAGATGCGCCCGTCGCCACGGGCGGGGTCGGAGGTGAGCGAGTAGGCGCGCCAGTGGTGCACCCCGTCCACCTCGATCCCCAATCGCACGTACTGTCCGGGGAGGTGGCCTTCCCATTCCCACCCTGGCTTGATCGTGACGGTGACGGCGCTGTGCGTCTCGCGCTCGATCCGCTCGATCCGGCCCCGCATCTCGCGCGTTGACCACAGCGGGTTGACCAACTCCAGGTAGTCATCGGGCTGCAGCGGCGATGTGAAGGACTTCACGAAGCCGAGTATCCGGCGGCGGCGGTCCGACACAGGTGGCACCGCGCCTCGCTCAGCCATGGGCTCGCTCGGGTGCGATCTCGGAAACGGCGGCCGGCACCGAGTTGGCGGACCGTGTGAGGATTGATTTGCTTGGCAAGCTCATATGACCTAGATCAATGTTACCTCAAATGAGGTTACATGCAAGCTGGTATCTTCAAACGAGGTGACCAGCACGCTCGACATTGACTTAGCTACCCCGGCAGAGGGCCTCACCATCGAGCAACTTGCTGCACAGGTGGGGATGTCGGTGCGCAACATCCGCAACCACCAGTCGCGGGGGCTGCTTCCCGCGCCCGAGGTGCGCTCGCGCGTGGGTTATTACGACGCCGAGCACGTCGCTCGCTTGCGCCTGATCCTGGATCTACAAGCCGACGGTTTCAATCTTGCGGCGATCGAGCGGCTGATGAGCTCCTCAGGAGGGGCGGCCGGGCGGCTGCTCGGCTTGCGAAACGCCATGACCACTCCCTTCGCCACCGAGTCTCCAGAGGTCGTCACAGCCGAGGATCTCGAGCGTAGGTTCGGTGAGGTGGACGCCAAGACCGTCGAGCGGATTCGCAAGCTGAAGCTGCTCGTGCCGCTCGGGGAAGACCGCTTCGAAGTGCCCTCGCCCGCGCTCATGAAAGCCGCCGAAGAAGTCACCGCGCTCGGAATCTCCCTGCACGCGGCACTTGCGCTGGTGGAGCGGGTGAGTCGCGATTGCGAGTCGATATCGCGGGCCTTCGTAAAGCTCTTCCTCAAGGAGCTGTGGGACCCCTTCGAGGCATCGGGTCAACCCGACGAGCGTTGGGACGAGATGATCGGTGCGATCGACGCACTCCGGCCCATTGCCTCCGAGGCGCTGCTGGCGGTGTTCAAGCAGCGGATGACCACCCAGGTGGAGCGCGCCTTCGGCAAAGTGCTCGAGCAGCAAACCAAGCGCTCCGGCTGACGCAAACCGCGCTGGTCTTTCAGTTCTTGGCGGTCCCACCGCCTCACCTCGCCCAACGCTCCCTGTGAAATTTTGCACGCATCGCGAATCAAACCGTGCGCCCATGGTGTTCTCACATCGAGACCAAACTCGTCGCAAAGGGAGGCGTCGATGCGTTCACGTAGCTTCATACCGGCCATTGTGGCCGTCATATCGTTGCTGGCGCTCGCTCCGGCGAGCGCTTTCGCGCACAAGCACTCAGGTCGCAACGGCAAATGCGCGATCACCATGACCGTCGCGCCACGACAGATCGTTGCGGGCGAACCGATCGTGATATTCGGTCAACTTCATTGCGCCAACCCGGCCGACGCCTCCGGTCGCGAAGTGGTGCTTTACCACCACCTCGCCGGAATCGGGGGGTTCAGCGTCGTGCAGTCGGTTACCACCGATGCCAACGGCTTCTATTCGATAGCACCCGCCGACGGAGTTGTTGAAACCAATCGCTCCTACTACGTTCGGTCGCTCGGTGCTCGCAGTGCCACCAAGCGCCTCTCGGTTGCCGCGCAGGTCACCCTCAGTGGCCCCACCGAAGGTCAGCTGCTCACCGGCTTTGCAAACCGGGTCACCTTCACCGGCACCGTCACCCCCGCCGACGCAGGTGCAATCGTGATCTTGCAACGCCAGAACGCCACCACCGGCAACGACTGGCATCGCATCGACCGGGGCGTGGTGGACGCGAACGGCAACTTCACGATCGTCCACCGCTTCATCGTCCCCGGCGACGCCAACATCAGAGTGCTCGTGCGCAGTCAACGGCGCAACGTCCCGAGCGTATCCAACGTGCTTGCCTATTCCATATCGCAAGCCCAGAACCCCGCGCTCACGATCCAGGCTTCCGCCGACCCGATCTCCTTCGGAGAAACGGTCACCATCAGCGGGAAATACCCCGCCGGCCCCAATGCGCCGGTCACGCTGCTCGCGCGCGGTAGGCATCAGCACGGCTTCGCGCGTATCGCCCAGGTAACCACTAACGGGGCGGGCGAATACAGCTTCCCCGCGCAGTCGCCGGTCAACAGCACCTTCTATGAGGTCAAGGGATCTCAGAGGATCTGCTTCGCTGGATCGCCACACCCGAAGGTAGGGTGCCGGTTGGCGCCCTCCTCGGCGGTTCTCTACGAGGGGGTCAAGGACGTGCTCACCGCCCAGGTGTCGGCTACCACGGTTCAGGCGGGCCAGACCGTGACGTTCTCGGGCACGGTGGCGCCAGACCACACAGGTCACGTCATCTATCTCGAACGTCAGAACGCACACGGTTCGGGCTTCCACGTGATCGAGGTGTCTTTCATCGGCGCTGGCTCCACCTACTCGATCGTCCACCGGCTATACGACCCTGGCACGAAGGTGTTGAGGGTGTTCATCCCCGGGGGTCCCGAGAACGGGGGTGCCGCAAGCACACCGTTCACTCTCACCGTCACGCCCGCTCCGCCGGCAAGCCTCACGCCCGAAACGCCCGGGAACTCGACGGTCCCGCCGGAAGGCCAGTCCTAGTTAGCTTCCATCAGGTCAGACCGCGGCCGACCGGGCACACGCTCGGTCGGCTCACGGCCTGGTTGGGCGGCGCCCGGTAGGCAGGCCTTGTGTAGGAACGTTCCCTTGGGTAGGAACGCTCCGGTGGGGAATGCCACTACTCGGCGCTTCATGCCTCGCGCGGCGCTTCCTAGGGTCGGAGTTGGTCCGCGCGCTATGCGGACTAGGACTGCTCGCGGATGCGATCGCGCCGCTGAAGGGGAGACCTTCCGGACTCGAGTCGTCCGGCGGACGGGCCCCACTCGACACTCTCGGTCCGCTCGTGGGCGTCGAGGTTCGGTTGGTTGAGTGGGGCGTTGCAACTCGGGCAGCAATCGCCCGCCGCCCATACGAGCAGCGCGTCGGTCCAATGGTGGCACTGTGAGCAGCGCACACGTTGGTGCATCAGCAACCTATCCCCATTCCAGAATGGAACATGCCCGAATCCTCCTTGCTCCAAACTGTACCCGCATCCGGGTAGCGCCGCCAGGGAGCGTGGTGGACTACGCGTCACCACTGGCCTCTTATGCCGCTGGCGCCCCGCTGTGGAGCTCTTCCTGCAACTCGCGCTGCGCGTCATTGGAGAGCGAGGACTTCAACACGGTCCCCCCAAACTTGCTGAGCGCTTCGATCGCCTTGTCAGGCGTGATCTTCTCGACGATCAGAAACAGCGCCGAGTTGCCCGGCTTGATCATGTCGCGCACCTGCTTCTGGAATTCCTTGTCAATCCCCGTCTTCTCGATCTTCCCGAAGAGTGCTCCGAACCCAGCGCCGATCGCCAACCCGAACACGGGTACGAAGAAGAGGAGCCCGAACAGCAACCCCCAAAACATCCCCCAGGTAGCGCCTCCGCCCACGAAGTGGTGGTTGGTGCTCACGTGATAGTCGCCATCCTTGTCCCGCACGATCGTCGCCACCGCGTCGGGCTGGATGATCAACTCGCTCGCCAGCCGCCTAACTTCCTCGGCGGCTTGCCCCGCCGTCGTTTCGTCGTCATACCCGATCGCGATCAGGTCAGACATGTTGACCTCCTCGTTTGCGTGGTCGTGGTTGCGTTCCTGTCCGCAGCCCCGGCAAGGTTCGCCAACACGCTAGGACCGGCCCCTCAGTCACACATCATCCAATGGGGATGATTGGGTAGGGCATCACCCATTTCGGAGGATGTGGTGGCCTACCGGCGCGCGTAGCTTGAGTACGTCGGGACGAACCTTTCAGGGAACTCCCCAAATCAAGGCCTGTCGGTAACAACAAGGAGGCAGCGCATCATGGACAGCGGCTACGACACACCGTCTACCGCCCGCTCTTCACAGGGCGTGTCGGGCTCGGGTGGCGACTGGTACGAAGGCGAAGGGTGGGTCACGTTCGCGGGCATCATGATCGCCATCGTCGGGATCCTCAACTTCATCTACGGGATCGCGGCGATCTCCAAATCGCACTTCTACGCAAGCGAAGCCACATACATCCTGAGCGATCTCAACACCTGGGGCTGGGTCATCATGATCACCGGCATCGTCCAGTTCTGCGCCGCCATCGCCATCTTCGGCCACGTCGAGTGGGGACGTTGGATCGGGATTATCACGGCTTCGATCAACTCGATAATCATGTTGATCTTCATCCCCGCCTACCCATTCGGCGCGCTGGCGATGTTCGCGATCGACATCCTCGTCATCTACGGCCTCGTCGCCTACGGAGGGCGTCAAGGTCATCGCACCGTTTGAGCACACCGTGCTCGAAGGCCCACCACCTAACAAACGAAGGAGCACCCATGGCAGCCGTCACGATGGATACGCAACGCACGCTCGCGGGAATCTCGGCGGGTGAGCTTGACATGCTCGAGACGGCTGTCGGGCTCCGCGAGGTAGACCTTGCCGCGAGTGGCCTCGACGGGCGCACGTTCGCGCTGGTGAAGATCGCTGCGCTCGTAGCCCTCGACTCTCCGCCGGCCTCCTATGCGTGGCAGGTACCCAACGCCCTGGCTGAAGGCGCCACGCCCGAGGACATCACAGGCGTGCTACGGGCCGTCGCGCCGCAAGTGGGAGGCCCACGCGTGGTCGCGGCGGCACCGGAGATCATGCTCGCGCTGGGACTCGAGCTACCCGAAGCCGACGGCGAATAGGGGGTGGTCGCATGCCCTTGAGACGCCGTCGACCGCTCCTTCGTGCCGCCGCTGTAGGTGGTGGCGCCTACTACGCGGGCAAGCGCCGTGCCGAGGCCCAGGCAGGCGCGGCCCCGCCCGAGCAAGCCCCACCTCCGCCCGCGCCATCCGCTCCGCCAGAGTCGGGCGGGATGAGCTCGGAGGCTGTTCAACGCTTGCAGGAGCTTGCTGAGCTGCACAAGCAAGGCGTCCTCACAGACGAGGAGTTCTCTGCACAGAAGGCCCGCATCTTGGCTTGACCGGGCGAGTCATTCGTAGGGGCGCGCCGACACCGAGCGCCATCCGAGGTCCGCATTTCCTACGTACCCCGGGTACGTAGGAAATGCTTCAAATTGCGCCCGAACGCGTATAGACGAAAGTTACTTCCCCGCTTACCTTTGGACGATGGCGCTTGCTGTCAAGAGCGGCCATCCACTTCCCGTCGAGGGACTAGTGCGTCGGCCCCGTCTGCTCGCGAAGCTCGCTGACGCGCAAAACCTCCCTTTGATCGTCATCGCGGCTCCCGCCGGCTATGGCAAGACCAGCCTCTTGGCCGACTTCACAGCCGTCAACCGACGACGGTCACGCCAGTGGCTGGCCCTCGAGCGGTGGCACGACGATCCAATCCTCCTCATCCAAGACCTCGCCAATTCCCTTGAAGCACTCGAATGTGCTCCGCCGAATCTTTGCGAAACGCTCGAAGCCTCCGGGTCACGGACCGAGCCAACCGCACTACTACGCGTACTGGTGGCCGCACTGGAGCGAGTGGTCAACCCGTTCCTGTTGATCCTCGACGATGCCCACCACGTCACCTCTTCGCCCTCTCTTGCCGTGCTCGGCACCGTCGCGGAGCACCTCCCGCCCGAATCGCAGCTCGTGCTCTCCTCGCGCACACGCCCCCAGCTGGCGCTCGGCCGGCTCCATGCCCACCGCTCGCTCTTGGAGCTCGACGCCGGCGATCTCGCGATGACCGCCCCCGAAGCCACTTCACTACTCCACGCCGCCGGTGTGTCCATCCACCCGGCCGAAGTCTCCGCGTTGCTCGATCGCACAGAAGGTTGGCCGGCGGGCCTTTACCTCGCCGCGCTCTGCGCCCGCGAAGATCCAGATCCCGCGATTGGGCTCGCCCGCTTCGCGGGCCACCACCACCTCGTCGCCGACTACCTCAACGACGAGTTCCTCTCAGAGCTCCCCACCGACGAGCGTGAGTTCCTGCTCCTCACCTCCGTGG
>DASXNB010000077.1:0-48016 GCA_036495305.1 Solirubrobacteraceae bacterium
CCACATCGCGATCTGTCGGCGGGGGGTTGGGGAGCCGTCGTCGTCCACGAGCGCGATGTCCTGCAGGCCGGTGAGGCGCTCGGCCAGCTCCACGGGGTTGGCGATGGTGGCGGAGGCAAGCAACACACGCACCTCGCTGCCGTAGGCCGCCGCGATGCGCAGCAGGCGGCGCAGGACATTGGCGACGTGCGAACCGAACACGCCACGATAGACATGCGCCTCGTCGACCACCACGATGCGTAGGTGTGCGAACAGTCGCTCCCACGAACCGTGGTGAGGGAGGATGCCCAGGTGGAGCATGTCGGGGTTGGTGAGCACCACGTTCGCCTTGCGCCTTACATCCCCGCGTGCGTCGCGGGGGGTGTCGCCGTCGTAGATGGCGGGGCGAACCCGCTTTGTCAGGCCGAAGGCGTTGAGCGCGCGCGCCTGGTCTTGGGCGAGCGCCTTGGTGGGGTACAGGTAGAGCGCACGCGCGAAGGCGTCGCTGCAGAGCGTGTCGAGAGTGGGCAGGTTGAAGCACAGCGACTTGCCCGAGGCGGTGCCGGTGGTGACTATCGTCGTGCGCTCCCAGGAGCAGGCAAGGGCCTGCGCCTGGTGGGAGTAGAGCTGCTCGATCCCTACTCGCTCCAGTCCCGCGACCACATCTGGATGCAGCTCCGAGGGGATCTCCACAAGCTTGGCCTCCCCTGGTCCTTCGCGCGCTTCGCGCACCACGCGGCCGTCCTCGCGCGCCTCGTCGAGGAGAGCGCTCCAGGGCTCGATCAAGCGCTCTGTGGCCACGTCTTGCGATAGTAGTGGCGATGGCCGGTCCCGTTCTCAGGCGAGCCGCGAAAGCGCGCATCTTCCAAAGTTCCAGCTCTGTGGAGGTGGGTCGATGAGCGCGAGATGCCTCTACGTGGACCTCGACGGAACACTGCTCGGGCGCGGGGCGTCGCTCGTGCACGACGGCGAGGGGAACGTATCCTTCGAGGGGATGCGTGCGGTGCAGGCGTGCTTGCGGGCGGACGTGGAGATCGTGTTGATGTCGGGTCGCCGCCGCCAACAGGTGGCCGAGGACGCGCGCTTGCTCGGACAGGACTCCTACATCTTCGAGGCGGGGGCGTGCGTGGTGTTGGGCGCCGGTCTGCTGGGTCCCCCCGGATCGCCAACGACGATCATACCGGGCGTAGCGCCCGCGGGGGGGGAGGAGCACTGGCTCACCGGCGAGATGATTCCTGGCGAGCTCTCGATCGCCGATCAGATCGATCGCGGTGGGGCGCCCGAATTGCTACTCGAACGCTACGAGGGACGGTTGGAGTACCACGAGCCGTGGCATGCGAACCGCGAAGTGTCACACCTCTTCCGCGGTCTGGTGGACGCGGCGGAGGTGGACGCGCTGCTTGCCGAGCACGGCCACCGGCACCTGCGGCTGGTTGACAACGGGGTGGTGAACCGCCGCTCGCCCGCGCTCGCCGACCTACCGCATGTGCGCGGCTACCACCTCGTGCCCGTGGGCGCCTCGAAGGCGGGTGCGGTTGCCTTCCACATGCAGGTGCGGGGGTACGCCCGCGAGGAGACCTTCGCCGTGGGGGATTCGCGCGAGGACCTCGCTTGCGCCGAGCACGTGGGCGCCTTCTGGCTCGTGGCCAACGCGGTGGAGCGCGACCCCTCCATACGCGAAGTGGCCGCCGCGTTTGGAAATGTGCGTATCGCCGAGGCGGGCCACGGCGCGGGGGTTTACGAGGCGGTTATCAGCACGCTGGTGGCTAACGCTCCCGCGTGAGGGTTCGCCACACGCGCCGCCAGAAACCCGGCTCAGGCCGGCGGCGCCAGAGCGCGGGTGGAGGAACGGTGGTGCGTACGAGGGCCACCCAATCGTAGAGTGGCAGCTCGCCCGAGATGAGCCGCCCGAGCGCGCTGGTGACTGGCGCGTCGACGCCCGCGCGAGCAAGCGTGCCGGCGAGCTGGGGAACCCACTCGAGCGCCTCCACGGCCTGGCCGATGCGCGCAGGGATCTCGGCGGCGGGGACACCCTCGGCCAACAGCTCTCCGGCACGGCGGTTGCGCGACTCGCGTGCGAGCGCGGTGGCCACGAGGTCGCCGATGCCGGCGAGCCCGATCATCGACTCCGGGCGCGCGCCGAGCGCCTCGGCGTAGCGCCACACCTCGGCGAAGATGTGACCAGCGGCGGCGCCCGCCGCGTTCGCACCTTGCGCCTCGGTGGCGCCCGAGGCGAGCGCGGCGGCGTTCTTGGCGGCCCCCGCGAGCTCGACGCCGATGGGGTCGTTCGATTGCTCGCACACCACCCCGGCGCGGGTGAACACCTGGGCGAGCGTACGCGCGAGGGGCTCGTCGCTGCTTGCCACCACGAGGCCCGCCCCCGAGCGCACCATCTCCTGGGCGTGCGCGGGCCCGCCCACGCATGCAACGCGGTGGGCGCCGAACATTGCGGAGAGCACCGTGGTGGGTGGTTGTCCCTCCGGGGGGACGAGTCCCTTGGCGAGCGACACCACCGCCGTGCGCTTGCCCAGCTCGCGCTCGCGCAGTGCGGATATCGCGGTCCCCAAGCCCCGCGAGGGGACGGCCAGGAAGACGTAGTCTGCGCGGGCGACACCCTCTGATACCGGCTCGATGCGCAGCCCTGAAGGCAGCTCGACACCTGGCAGGTAGAGCTTGTTCTCGCGATCTGCCGACAGCAGCGCTCCCTGCTCGGGGGTGCGTGTTTGCAGCGTGGTGCGAAGTCCCGCTCTTGCAAGTAGCACCGCCGAGGCGGTGCCAAAAGACCCTGCCCCGATCACGGTAGCCCTGCGTGCCACCGGGCTCGGGAGTGTACGGGCGCGCGAAGGGCGAGTGGACTTCCCGGCGACCGCTCCCTGTTCGGCCGACGAAGCGGGAGGGCTCGGAGTAGGCTCGGGCGCGGTCATCTGATGGGCGAGCCTAGCGATCCAAAGGGAGGCGGCGTGGACTGGCGCAACTGGGCCGGCGACGAAGGTTGTCGGCCGCGAGCGATCGTGCATCCGGGATCGCTGGAGGAGATCGTCGCGGCGGTGGGGCGCGCAGCGCGCGAAGGGTGGCGTGTGCGAGTGGCGGGGGCGGGTCACTCCTTCAGCGACATCGTTTGCACGGAAGGAATGTTGATTGTGTTGGATCGCTTCCAGCGTGTGCTCGACGTGGACCGCGAATCGCGGCTCGTGCGAGTGCAGGGGGGCATCACGATCGCCCAGCTGAACAAGCGGTTGGCAGAGCACGGGCTTGCGATGGAGAATCTTGGGGACATCGACGTGCAGAGCATCGCGGGGGCGATCTCGACCGCCACGCATGGGACTGGGGCGCTGCTGCGCAACATCCCCGCGCAAGTGGCGGAGTTGACCTTGGTGTTGGCCGACGGCTCCACGCTCGTGTGCTCGAGTGAGCGCGACGAGGAGCTGTTCCGCGCCGCCCGCGTGGGGTTGGGTGCGCTGGGGGTGGTGGTGGAGGTGACGTTGCGGTGCGTTGATGCGTTCACCTTGCGCGGTGTCGACTCGCCCGCCCCACTGGAGCAAACGCTCGACCGTTTCGGGGAGCTGGTGCAGGAGAACGATCACTTCGAGTTCTTCGTGTTCCCGCACTGCGATACGGCGCTCACCCGCGTGAATAACCGCACCGAGGAGCCCCCGCGCCCGCGCGGGAAGGTGTCGGCCTATGTGAACGACGTCCTACTCACCAACCACGCGTTCGGGTTGTTCTGCGGCATCGGTAAGGCGATGCCGAGCCGCATCCCTCAAATCAACCGGCTTGTGACCAAGGTTGCGGGGAGTACGAAGCGGATCGACCGCTCCGACCGCATCTTCGCGAGCCCGCGGTTGGTGAAGTTCACCGAGATGGAGTACGCGTTGCCGCGCGAGCGCACCACCGAGGCGGTGAGACGGGTGATGGAGCTCGTCGAGGAACGCGGCTTCGCGGTGCCGTTTCCGATCGAGGTGCGCACGGTGGCCCCCGACGACGCGTTGCTCTCCACCGCTGCCGGGCGTGAGAGTGGGTTCGTGGCGGTGCACATGTACCGCGGGATGGAGTGGCGTCCCTACTTCGATGCGGTGGAGGAGATCATGGATAGCCTCGACGGCAGGCCCCACTGGGGTAAGCGCCACTTCCAAACCGCCGCGACGCTGCGAGGACGCTATCCCGAGTGGGACCGCTTCCAGGCGATCCGCGCGCGCCTGGACCCGGATGGGCGCTTTGCCAACGCCTACACCGAGCGTGTGCTCGGGCCAGTGTTGTGAGCGCGCGGCTACAGGCGCGCCTGCAAACAGCGACCGCCGCGCTCGAGGCTCCCTTCGCGGTGGTGGATATGGACGCTTTCTGGAGCAACGCGACGGACATGGAACGGCGCGCCGCAGGCAAGCCGATCCGTTTGGCGAGCAAGTCGGTGCGCTGCCGTGCGCTACAACAGCGCGTGCTCGAGCGCCCCGGCTTTGAGGGCACGCTTGCGTTCACCCTGCCGGAGGCGTTGTGGCTCGCGGAGAACGACTTCGAGAACATAGTTGTGGCCTATCCCACAACAGACCGTAAGGCGTTGATGGCGCTCGCAAAGTGTCCACGCGTGAGCGTGATGGTGGATGGGAGGGAGCAGTTGGATTTGATAGAAGCCGCGTGCGGGTCTACCGAAGTCGTTGTTCGCGTTTGTATAGATCTTGACGCTGGATTGTGGCTGGCAAACGGCCGCGTGCGCATCGGTGCGAAGCGCTCTCCCGTGCACACCCCCGCGCAGGCGGCGGCGCTTGCCAGGGAAATCGTCTCGCGCGAGAAGCTGGCGCTCGTGGGGATGATGGCCTACGAGGCGCAGATTGCGGGGCTTGGGGATTCTCCCACTGGCCGGCGTGCGCGGGGGGTGGCGATCAAAGCGCTGCAGCGCCGCTCCGCAAAGGAGCTTGCGGTGAGGCGCGCCGAGGCGGTGGCTGTCGTTGAAGACGTGCTCCGCGACCACTCCGCAGAGCCGTTGGAGTTCGTAAACGGGGGCGGTACAGGCAGCCTGGAGCTCACGGGAGCCGAGCCCGCCGTCACCGAGATCGCCGCCGGCTCGGGGTTGTACGGGCCCACACTGTTCGATGCCTACAGCGCTTTCAAGCCGGCGCCCGCCGCGCTGTTCGCGCTGCCGGTGGTACGCAAGCCGAGCCCCAGGGTGGCGACCGTGCTGGGCGGGGGATATCTCGCCTCCGGGCCCGCCGACGCGGCGCGATTGCCTTCCCCCTTCCTCCCGGCGGGGTTGTCGCTCGATTCGCAGGAGGGCGCTGGGGAGGTGCAAACCCCGCTCACCGGCGAGGCGGCGCGCGAGCTGCGCGTGGGAGACCGCGTGTGGTTTCGCCACGCCAAGGCGGGTGAGTTGTGCGAGCGCTTTGACCGGCTCCACCTCATCGAAGGGGAGCGAGTGGTGGAGGAGGTGCTCACCTACCGGGGCGAGGGCAAGTGCTTCCTGTAGAGGCGTTGCGGGTGTGGTCTAGGGACCTGGCGATGGTGCTAAGTGCGTGGGCTACACAGTTAGTAGCTACACGAGCATCGCGAGCTTTCTCCCGGCCGCACTCAACGAACGTGAGTCGTCGGCCTGGAGGATCACCTGCAAGTCCACGATGCGTGCCTCGAAGGGGTCGAGTGCGTTGCTTGCGGTTACCGCGTACGCGGGTACCCCGGATTGACGCGCGCGAGTGGCAGCCTCGAAGGCGACGCTCCCCGCGAGCGCGCGGTCGTTGAGCTTGGCGCACACCAAAACGACCGCTCGGGCGGCGCGCATCCGACGGTCGAAGTGCACCTCGTCCAGCGGGGTTGAGGGGCCCACGACCTGGCCGCCGCCGAGGCCCTCCTCGAGCGGGCACAGGTCGGCCTCCAAACTCCCGTCGGCGGCGAGCCCGCGCGCGAGCGGGGATGCGACACGCTCTGCTGTCAGGCCCTTGCCAAAAGGCTCCGCGAGGAGGAGCACTGTTTTCGAGATCACAGTCGGGCATCCTTACAGGAGTGCCCCGTAAGAAGAGCGACAGCGACAGCGCCGCCGCGAAGCCCGACGAAGGCGAGCCCGTGGTGCTCGATCTCTGCGGCCACGAGCTGCGGGTGTCAAAACCGGGCAAGCTGTTCTTCCCGCAGGTGGGCTTTACAAAGCTCGACCTGGTTGCCTACTACATCGAGTGCGAGGAGGCGGTGGTGCGCCACCTGCGCGAGCGCCCCACGGTAATGAAGCGCTGGGTGGACGGGGTGCAGGGCAAGCCCTTCTTTCAAAAGCGCGTCCCCAACGGCGCGCCCGAGTGGTTGGAGACCGCCACGGTCACATTTCCCAGCGGACGTCACGCACGCGAGCTGGTGCCCAACGACGTTGCCCATCTCATTTGGGGTGTCAATTTGGGTGTGATCGACTGGAACCCGTGGCCGGTGCGTCGTGCCGACCTCGACCACCCGGATGAGCTGCGCATCGACCTCGACCCGGGGCCGGGAGTGGATTTCGCGATGGTGCGCCGGGTGGCGCTCACCGTGCACGAGGTGCTGGAGGAGCACGGTTTGCGCGGCTATCCCAAGACCTCTGGGTCGCGTGGAATCCACGTGTTCGTGCGTACCGTCCCCGACCACGAGTTCTCCGAGCTGCGCCGTGCAGCGCTCGCGCTCGCACGCGAGGTGGAGCGGAGGATGCCCGGCGAAGCCACCTCCCGCTGGTGGAAGGAGGAGCGCGAGGGGGTGTTCCTCGACTACAACCAAAACGCCCGTGACCGCACTGTCGCCTCCGCCTACTCGGTGCGCGCGGTTCCCGACGCGCGCGTGTCGTGTCCACTGGAGTGGAACGAGGTGGCCGATGTGGAGCCCGCGGAGCTGCGTATCGACACGGTTCCCACCCGTCTGCGCGAGCGAGGCGACCCGTCCGCCACGATCGACGAGAACCCCGGCTCGCTCTCCGCACTGCTGGACCTGGCGGCCCGCGACGAGCGCGAGGGTCTTGGCGACGCGCCCTGGCCACCGCACTTTCGCAAGCAAACCGGCGAGCCCCGTCGCGTGCAACCGAGCAGGGCGAAGCAGCAATGAGTCTTCCGCTCTCACCGCCACTCAAGCCCGAGTTGGCACTCTCGCGCAAGTCGCTCCCAGAGGGGGACGACTACGTGTACGAGGTGAAGCTCGATGGTTTTCGTTGCATCGCGTTCGTGGACGGCGAGGAGGTGTTCCTCCAGTCGCGCAACGGAAAGACGCTGGGACGCTACTTCCCCGAGCTGAAGTTCCCCCCCGGTCGGTATGTGCTCGACGGGGAGATCGTCGTGCGCAAGGACGGGCGCGAGGACTTCGACGCGCTCGGGCAACGTGTCCACCCGGCCGCTTCGCGTGTTGAAAGGCTCTCGATCGAGACCCCGGCGGTGTTCATCGCATTCGACCTGCTCGCCTATGACGAGCACTCGTGGCTTGAGCAGCCCTTCGAGCAACGCCGTGCTGGACTGGAAAAGCTGCTCGGGGAGAGCTGGTTCGAGGACGCGCCGGTGGAGTTGATGGTGGCGGTTGACACCTCCGAGGAGGCTGAGGCATGGCTGCGCGATGCCGAGGGAGTGATCGCCAAGGAGCGCTCCGCCCCTTACCTCCCCGGGGAGCGCAAGGGGATGGTGAAGGTCAAGCGCACCCGCACCATCGACGCGGTGGTGACGGGGTGGCGTCCCGGCAAGGAGGAGCGCACGGTGGGGGCACTCATCCTCGCGCTCTACGACGGCGATGATCTGCGTGTCGTGGGCCACTGCTCGGGGCTCACCGCAAAGGTGAAGCGTGAGCTCATTGACTTCTTCGCGCCCTATGAGACGGGCGAGCGGGGCTCGGCCGATCCCTCCCGTTGGAGTGCCGACCGCGACCTCGAGTGGGTGGCGTTGCGCCCCGAGCTGGTAGTGGAGATCGACTTCGATCATGTCTCCGCTGGGCGTATCCGCCACGGGGCGAAGCTGAAACGGTGGCGCGAGGACAAGGACCCGCGCGAGTGCACCGTCGATCAACTCGCCAGCTGATCCCGACCCTATACGCTGAGATGATGAGCGAGGAGCCCAACTCCACTGCCACCGTAGCCGAGGAGGAGTACCTGCAGATCCTCTTCTGGCTGCACGAGGCGGGTTTGCCGATGACCGCCGCAAATGTGGCCAGGGCGATGCAGGTGTCCGCGCCGACGGTCCACGAGATGGTGGGGCGATTGGAAGCCGACGGTTACATCACTCGCGGAGCCAACCGTGCGATCTCGTTCACCGAGTCGGGCGTCGAGCACGCGGAGTCGGTGGTTCGCCGTCACCGCCTCATCGAGCGCTTCCTCACCGACGTGTTGGGTATCCCCTGGGATGAGGTGCACGAGGAGGCAGAGCGTCTGGAGCACGCCATGTCGCCGGTGTTGGAGGCGAAAATGCTCGCCGCCATCGGCGATGCCAAGACCTGCCCACATGGCCACCCGATAGTCGCGGGGGCACGTTTGGCGGGTGTGCCGCTCGCCGACGTGGAGGTGGGCGCAAAAGTGCGCATCCTGCGCTTTGAGAACGAGGCTGAGGATCTCCTGCGCTACCTAAAGACTTCAGGCATCGAGCCGGGCCTCGAAGGCACGCTGGTCGAGCACGACGAGGAGCAGGTGGTGGTGGAAGGCGCCGACGGGACGCGTTGCGTGCTCACGCCGTCGGTCGCGGAGACGGTGTCCGTCACAGCCGACCCCTCGCCCCCACCGCGCACCGCGCTGCCCGAGCAGCTCGTTCTCGGTCAGCGCTACGGCCGCTGATCGTCTCGACTTCCCTCAACGTAGGGCTGAGCGAGGACTAGCGAGCGTTGAGGCCGCGGTAGGCCTCGGCGAGGCGGCTCACGCCCTCGTCGATCTGCTCGGGTGTGACGCCCGAGTAGGCGAGGCGCAGCGTGTTCTCGCCGCCCTCCAGCAGGAAGTCGGTGCCCTTCACGAAGGCTACCCCCATCTCGCTCGCGAGACTGAAGAGGGCGCCTACATCAGTGCCCTCGGGTAGGGATACCCACATGAAGTAGCCGCCCTCCGGCGCCACGAACTCCGCCTCGGGCAGCTCCCTACGCAGTGCCTCTTGCAGCGTGATGGCACGCTTGGCGAGCGCCGTGCGAACCGTCTCGATCGAGCGGTCGATGGAGCCCGATGCGCAGAACTCATACACGATCGACTGCGAAACCATGTTCGGTGAGATGTACGTATTGGTCGCTAGTTTCGCGATCTTTCCGATCAGGTCGGTTGGGCCCACGAGGTAGCCCACCCTGATGCCGGGACACACGGTCTTTGAGAACGACGACGCATACACCACCCGCTCGGGGTCCAGCGAGAGCATCGTGGGGAGCTTCTCCCCGCTGAAGCGCAGCTCGACATAGGGGTCGTCCTCGAACACGAGGAAATCGTGCTTGGCGGCGAGGCTCAACAGTGCTTCGCGCTTTGCCAGGGACAGTGTGTACCCCGCCGGGTTTTGGAAGTTGGGGATGATGTGCGCGAGCTTGGGTTTGACCGAGCCGTCGAGAAGTGCGCCGAGCGCGTTGGTGTCGATGCCGTCGGTTTGCAGCTCCACAGCGTGCACCTTGGCCCCGCGATCGCATAGCGAAAGCAGCGTGCGGTCGTAGGTGGGGCGCTCCACTATCACCTCGTCTGAGCTTTTTACGAGCTGCTCGAAGAGAAACGCGTCGGCTTGCATCGAACCGTTGGTGACCAGTACTCGCTCGGGCTCCACGCCGTGCTTGTCAGCGATCCACGCACGCAAGCGCGGGTAGCCGATCGAGGTGCCGTATGCGGTGGTGCCGGCCGGGTCCGACTCGAAGGCGCGAGTTGCTGCCTCCGAGAGTCCCTTCACGTCAACGATGTCGAGCGATGGGGCCCCACGGGCGAATGAGATCGTGGAAGTTGACATTGAGAGGCGAAAGCTTATGTGGATTTGCGAGCGCTCGTCCGCTAGGGGGTGGTCACTGCTGTGGCCGACGCGGCGGGAGCGGCTCAGCGGGTAGCAGCTTGCTGTACTCGTCGATCAGTTCGTCCATCGTGCGCGCCAGCTTGTCGCGGAAACGCACCAACTCGGCGAGGTCCACCGCGCGGCTCTCCTCAACGGCCGCCGAGCGGCGCGGGTCGGGCGGAGGGGGCCACGCCTGTGGCGATGAGGGCGGTGTCACGCCGGCCGGCAGCCGCGGGGCCACGAGCCCCGGCGGGGCGGAGGATTGGCGCAGGCCGGGCTCGGATGGCGTTCCCGGGGGCGTCGCGGGTGGTGGCGGTCCCGGTGGAGTTGAAGGTGGCGGTGGAGGCGTGGGCGATGGATCTGGGCCAGGTGCGGGCGGCGCGGGGGAGGGTGACGGTGCGGGTGGCGTAGGGATCTCGCCGTAAGCGGTCTCGCGGGTCTCCACGGTCCAGTCGCGCTCGACGGTGGCGCCCGCTTGTGCCGGCACTTCCTCGCCACCGAACACGGCGGGCCCGCCGAAGCCGTCGCCTTCGAGCGCGGCGTCCTCGCGCACGCTCGCCTGCGTCGCCTCCTCGGCAGTGACCCGCGGGGCGGCGTTGGGGGGCCCGGCGTGGTGGTTCTCGGGTTCCACCGCCTCGTCGATCAGCCCGCCCGGAGTCCTCGGCTGTGCCTGGGAATCGGACCCGCCAATCGTGGTCAGCTCGCGCTCGAGCGCCTGTAGCTTCAGCTCCAGCTCGCTGAGAGTCTTTGCGACCTCTTGGTCCACGGACCTAGCGTAGCTGTGTTCCCGCTACGCCGCCAAGTATCTCGACCGCGATCTCCGCGACTTCGGTGGGTGTGCGTCCCACGCGTACGCCCTTTGCTTCGAGCGCGAGTGCCTTGGCGGCGGCGGTGCCGGCCGATCCCGACACGATCGCGCCGGCGTGGCCCATTTGCTTGCCTTCCGGCGCGGTGAAGCCGGCGATGTATGCGACTACCGGCTTTGACACGTTCGCGGCTATGTACTCGGCGGCCTCCTCCTCGGCGGACCCGCCGATCTCACCGGAGAGCACGATCAGCTCGGTTTGGGGGTCGCTCTCGAACAGCTCGATGATGTCAACGAAGGATGAGCCGGGGACGGGATCGCCACCGATACCCACGATCGAGCTACAACCGAACCCGGCCTGGGCGATCTCGTTGCCGATCTGGTAGGTGAGGGTGCCCGAGCGCGACACCACGCCGACGTTGCCCTCCTTGAAGAAAGAGGCGGGGATGATGCCCACGTTGGCCTTCCCCGGTGAGAGGATGCCCGGGCAGTTTGGCCCTACCAGGCGTGTGCTCGGGAAGTCGCGCTTGAGCGTGTTGTAGACGCGAAGCTCGTCGTGGGCGGGGATACCCTCGGTGATCGCGATCACCAGCTCCACGCCTGCGGCGGCGGCTTCGAGGATCGAGTCGGCCGCGAAACGGGGGGGCACGAAGATCATGGCTGTGTTCGGTTGCGCTTGCGCGGCCGCTTGCTCCCAGGAATCGAACACGGGGATGCCCTCGACGTCCTGGCCACCCTTGCCCGGCGTCACCCCACCGACAACGTTGGTGCCGTAATTGCGGTTATTGAGGGTGTGAAAGGACCCCTCTTTCCCGGTCATCCCAGCCACGCAAAGGCGCGTGTCGTTGTCGACCAGCACGCTCATATAGCCGCTCCCGCTCCGGCGCCCGCTGCCAGCGCGACGACCTTTTCAGCCGCCTCGTTCATCGTGCGGGCGGCGTGTACGTTGGGAAGCGCGGCCTGCTCGAGCAACCTGCGGCCTTCGACGTCGTTGGTGCCGTCCAGGCGCACCACGAACGGCACGGTCGGTTTGATGTCGGCGAAAGCGGCGATCAAACCCTTGGCGACCTCGTCGCAACGGGTGATGCCACCGAAGATGTTGAACAGCACTGCCTTCACTTTGTCGTTGGCGAGGATCAGCTCAACAGCTTGCTTGACCTTACCTGCGTCCGAGCCGCCGCCCGCATCGAGGAAGTTGGCGGGCTCGCCGCCGGCCTGGGCGACGACATCGAGCGTTGACATGACAAGCCCTGCGCCGTTGCCGAGGATGCCGATGTCGCCGTCGAGTGCCACGTACTGCACGCCCTGTTCTTTGGCACGCCGCTCGATCGGGTCTTCGTTCTCGCTGTCTGAGAGGCCCTGGTTGTCAGGGTGGCGGTAGAGGGCGTTGCCGTCGAGGGACACCTTTGCGTCGAGTGCCTTCACCTTGCGCTCGGGGGTGACGATCAGTGGGTTGATCTCCGCCAATGTGGCGTCCTCCCGCAGCCAAACCTCATAGAGCGCGACGAGCGCATCGGCGACACCGCCGATCACGTCGGCGTCGGCGCCGCCCGTGGTGGCTATCTCCACAGCCTCCTCGCGGGAAAGGCCATTCAAAGCATCGACGTGGTGACGGACGAGCTTCTCTGGCGACTCCTCCGCCACCTGCTCGATCTCGACACCGCCCTCGACGCTGAACATCACCATCGGCTGCTTGGCGGAGCGGTCGAGGAGGACCGAGGCGTAGTACTCAGTGGCGATGTCGGAGGCGTGCTCGATCCACAGCGTGCGCACGATGTGGCCCTTGATGTCGAGACCGAGGATGTTCGTGGCGTGCTCGCGAGCCTCAGATTCGTTTGCCGCGAGCTTTACGCCGCCGGCCTTGCCGCGGCCGCCAATGAGCACCTGCGCCTTAACCACCACGGGGTAGCCCACCTCGTTGGCGGCCTGAACGGCGTCCTCGATGGTGGTGACGGCCCGTCCATCTGACACCTCAAGCCCGTGCCGGGCGAACAGAAGCTTTCCTTGGTACTCGAGAAGGTCCATGTGCGGCGCGAGACTCTAACGAAAGCACGCCGTCCGCGCGCTGAGCGAGCACGAAGCGTATGGCGCAACGCGCGGCGAGGCGGTTGCGAGGCATAATGCCCGCCCGATGCCTATTCCGAAGAACATCACCTTCGTCACCTTTGACGTGTACGGGACCCTCATAGATTGGGAGACCGGCATCTACGAGGCATTCGCCAAGGAGGCCGAGCGCGACGGCTTCGAGATCGATCGCAACGTGTTGATCCCGTTGTTCCATGAGATCTCCCAGGAAATCGAGGCCGGCTCCTACGAGCTGTATGCAGAGGTGCTGAGGCGCACCGCCATCGAGATCGCCGAGCGGTTGGAGTGGAAACTGGAACCTTCCCGGTCGGGTTTCCTGCCCGACTCGGTGCAGCGGTGGAAGCCCTTCAAGGAGACCCCCACACAGCTCACAAAGCTCGCCAAGAAGCACAAACTCGGGTTGGTCTCCAACATCGACGACAAGCTTCTCGGCCAGACCCGCCGCCACATCCCGATGGACTTCGACCTCGTGGTGACCGCCCAGCAGGTGCGCTCCTACAAGCCCGATCCCGCCCACTTCGTGGAGTGCGCACGGCGGTTGGGGTCGAAGAAGGGGTGGGTGCACGTCGCCGCTTCCCATCACTCCGATGTGTCGCCGTGCGTGAAGGCGCGCATACCCGTGATCTGGGTGAACCGCAACAAGCAGACACTCGACTCCTCGCAGCGCAAGCCCACCGCCGAAGTGCCAAACCTGCGCGAGGCCGCCAAGCTGCTTGGGATCGCCTGATCCAGCCGGACGGCTGGACGCTGGACAGATCGGTCGAGGGTTCTGAGTGCGCGTCGTCTCACTGCACTCAGACGTTCTTCTCGCCACAAGCGCTATCTGGCAAACAAACTGCGTGATCGTGCGTGGGCGGGTGGCGCCCGGGCCGAACGATCCGGTCGGGGCTCGCATCTACGGTGACGGAGAACCCGACCCCGAGAACCCCGTGAAGGTGCGCATCGCCGGCGAGAGCGACCCTGGGGCGGAGTCGTTCGTGATCGACTCGCCCGTGTTGCCAGAGGAGCTTGAAGCCCTCCCCGCGCTACTCCAACAAGCTGGTTTTCCCGCTCCGAGCGGTTTGCTCGCGACTCACGCTGACTGGGATCACCTGCTCGGACGCCTGGTTTTTCCAGACGCGACATTGGGCTGCGCGCAGACCACGGTCGAGCGGATGCGCGCCCACCCAGGTGCCGCCCAGCGCGAGCTGCGGGCTTTCGATGAGGAGCACTATGTGCGTCGTGACAAACCACTGGCGCTCGGCTCGGTACAGGCGCTCGACGTGCCGGGGAGTTGTGAGATCGCAAGCCACGAGCTTGCGTTGTTGAGCGCTGACGGTCACACCTCCGAGGGCATGGCGATCTTGATCGGCTGGGGAGGAGTGCTGGTGGCGGGCGATTATCTATCGGCGATCGAGCTCCCGGTGCTGGGCGAAGGGAGCGCTGTACACGCCTATCTGGAGACGCTTGAGCGCCTGCGACCGTTGGTTACCCAGGTCGAGCACGTGGTCCCCGGCCACGGGCCTGTGCTGGACTCCGAACGCGCTCTCGCTGTCTTGGAGGAGGACATTGCCTATCTCACCGCCCTGAACGAGCTGGGCGATGCTGCTTCTCTTCCAGACGGACGGCGCACTGGCGCCCAGCGTGCCATCCACAGAGCGAACGTCGAACGCGCACAAGCGGCGTGAGGTCTGCCCGCGGGACGCCCCTCAGCCGGCCGCGTCGTTGCTGCGCACGTACCAGTTGACGGTCATCTCGGCCACGATGGTGCCGTCTGCGCTGGTCATCTCCACCTTCACAGGGAAGCGGATGCGACTCTCCTCGGCGAGCTTTGCCTTCAGCGCGGCGGCGTCCTCGGTGAAGCGCGCGGTAGCGGTTATCTCGCCCTTGGCGATCTTCTTGTAGGCGATCTCCGCCGACTCCGCGAGGGGTGTGATGTTGCCCATGATGTCGAGGAAAGCACCGACGAACGCCGCTCCTGAGGCGGCCTCGCCGGCGGCGAAGAGGGCGCCCGCGTGCTGGGAGCCGACGTGGTTGCGCAGACGCTCGTCGTCGGGGAGCAGCACGGCGCCGTGGTTCTCGGCGACTGTCGTGGTTTGCAAGCCCAGGTGAACGTTGAAGGGGATCGCTTGGGTGAGTCCGGCGGCGACGGCGGTGTAGTCGACTGCTGACATGCTCGGGTCCTCCGGTGGTTGGTTGGCGTCGGGCTCGAGCCGGTGCTCAGCTCTCGGGCGTAGCGGTGTCGCTCTTGATCGTCGCGATGGGTGCACCCGCCGCGATGGGCTCGCCCTCGGCGATGGGAAGCTCGGCGATCGTTCCGGCCTTGTGGGCGGTGATCTCGTTCTCCATCTTCATCGCCTCGATGATGCACAGAAGCTGGCCCTCGGCGACAGTGTCGCCCTGTTTGACTAGCACCTTCCACATGTTGCCCTGAAGCGGCGACTCAAGTGTGTCCGGTCCGCCTGCGCTCGAAGATTTGCCCGACCTGGAGGAGCGCTTGGGCGCCCTCGCCGCGGGCGAGGAGCCGTTGAGGGCAGGGCCGACCCCACCGAATGGCGCCCCGACTACACGCACATCGAAGCGCTGGCCCGACACCTCGACCGTGTAGGTCTGCTCGACCTTGGGCTCGTCGTCCTCTGCGTCGTCTTTGGGCGCGGGCTTCTCGAAGGCGAGTGTCTTCAACCAGGCGCGATCCTCGAGCAGATCCCTGCAGGTCTCGCCTTTGACCCACTGGTCGGTTTGAAGGAGCGCCTTGTGGAAGGGGATCAGCGTCTTCAAGCCCTCGATCTCGTATTCCTCGAGCGCTCGCAACATGCGGCGGGTGGCCTGCTCACGGTCGGAGTCCCACACGATGAGCTTCGCCACCATGGGGTCGTACATGGGAGACACTTCTCCGTAGGCGCCGACGCCAGAGTCGACACGCACGCCGGGGCCTTTGGGCTCGGAGTAGGCGCCGATCTTGCCAGGGGCGGGGGCGAAGTTCTTGGAGGCGTCCTCGGCGTTGATGCGGCACTCGATGGCGTGGCCACGCAGCACGATGTCCTCTTGGCGGTAGGCGAGCTCCTCGCCGGCAGCGGCGCGGATGCCCTCCTTCACGATGTCAATGCCGGTGGTCATCTCGGTGACGCAGTGCTCCACCTGCACGCGGGTGTTCATCTCCAGGAAGAAGTACTCGCCCTCTTGCAGGAGCCCCTCGATGGTGCCGGCACCAACGTAGTTGACGGCCCGCGCGGCCTCCACGCCGATCTTGCCGATGTGGGCGCGTAGCGCCTCGTCCACCACCCATTCGGGGGCGGGGGACTCCTCGATCACCTTCTGGTGGCGACGCTGTATCGAGCAGTCGCGCTCGCCGAGGTGGATCACGTTGCCGTGGCGGTCGGCAAGGATCTGCACCTCAACGTGACGGGGGTCGGGAAGGTAGCGCTCCAGGTACACCGTGGGGTCTGAGAAGAACTTCTCCCCTTCCCTGCTCGATCCCTCGAAAGCTCCCTCGAGCTCGTCTTCGGCGAGCGCCACCCGGAAGCCCTTGCCGCCACCGCCCCCCGCGGCCTTCACCGCGACCGGGAAACCGATCTCCTTCTTGGCGATCTTCAGCGCGTCGGCCGGTGTGGCCACCGGCTCGGTGGTTCCCGGAACGATGGGCACGCCCGCCGCCTGCATCAGCTCGCGTGCCCTCGTCTTCGAGCCCATGGCCTCGATCGCGGAGGGTGGTGGGCCGATGAACACGAGCCCCGCGTCCTCGCACGCCTGTGCGAAGGGGGCGTTCTCGGCGAGGAAGCCATAGCCAGGGTGGATCGCCTCGGCGCCCGCACGCTTGGCGGCGTCGAGGATCTTCTCCACGTTCAGGTAGTTGTCCGCCGCCGGGCCCTCGCCAAGGTTGTAAGCCTCGTCGGCGCGCGCCACATGCAGCGCGTCGCGGTCGGTCTCCGAGTACACGGCCACGGAGGCGATACCCATCTCCTCCAGGGCTCGCACGATGCGCACGGCGATCTCGCCGCGGTTGGCTACTAGGACCTTCGAGAACATCGGGTGAGAACCCTATCTCAGGAGACCTCAGCGGCGCTGTCGTGGCGATCCGAGGTGCGTTCTCGCGGACATGCGAGGCCGGTCGGCAATGTGTTCGGAGTCGCCCCTGGACAGGAGATTCGGCCATCTGTCCGCAACCGGCTGTAGGTCCGAGGCGGCTGCGACGATGCGCGCTACGAACTCGACCCCAGGAGGGGCTCGATCGGTCGCACTGACGTGCGCAGTTGCGCCCTACACGAGAGCCGTCGCCAAACGGCGGCGTCACAGACATCGGAGGAAGCGAACCACATGAAGTCATCAAACACCCATCGCCGCGGCATCTCGGCGCTGCTGGTAGCCGCGCTGCTCCTGGTCGCCGCGTTCGCGGCCACCTCGTCGGCAAGCGCCGCGACAATCTACGCCTGCCAGAAGAAGAAAAGCGGCACCATCCACCTGGTCACGAAGAAGGCCAAGTGTAAAAAAGGCGAAACAAAGATCTCTTGGAACACGATTGGTCCGGCTGGGAAAAATGGGACCAACGGTGCCAATGGTGCCAATGGCAAAGACGGGGCCCCAGGTCAGCCGCAGAAAGCAGTGACGTTCAACACCACGCTTGAATCCGCCTTTGAACCCGTGCCGTCTGCCCAGATCTTCAGTCTCGGTGGCGTAACGGTGAAGATGGTGTGTTTTTTCTTCATCGCTAATTTCAATACGCTCGAAGCGACCGGCCCGTCCGGTTCGCACGCCGAGACTGGTCTGGTGGCTACCAACTCAGCGGGCAAATCACCAGAAATCGAACAGGAACTTGTCAAAAATGTCGCTCTCAGCTCGTCGTTCACGAAGATCGCTCAGCTGAGCACAAATGTCAAAGAACCATTTGCCAACATAGGTCACTTGAACGGGTCGGTTGTGACCTCCAACTCCGTGGTTCTCTTCGACGCTTTCATGGAAGCTGGTCCCAACCCTGCAGGGTGCACGGTACGGGGCACAGCCTTCACGATCCCGGTCTAGTTGATCGGCTGCCCTCCGGCTTGTGAGAGTCGGAGGGCAGTGTTGGTGTCGGCCGAGACTTTGTCGGCCGAGCAGCGCTCAAATCCCTATGAGATCAACCCTGCCCCAACCGTATTGTTGGACGCCTCATCGATCAAGATGAAGCTGCCTGTGCGCCGGTTCTGGTCGTAGGAGTCGAACACGAGCGGAGCGTTCGTGCGCAAGCGCACACGACCGATGTCGTTGAGCGCCAGCTCTTGCGGCGCGCCGGTGCGTTCCAGCGTGTGGACATCGACGTGATCGCGTAGCTCGTCCACTATTGCCGTGACCTCACGGGTGGTGTGCTTGACGATGTAGCGCCCGCCGGGGCGTAGCGGCTGCTCGGCCATCCAGCAGACATCGGCCTCCAGCTCGCGCGCGACTGTCGGCGCCTGCTCGGGGCGGGTGATGGTCTCCCCACGGGAGATGTCGATCTCATCGGCCAGTCTCAAGGTGACCGACATCGGCGCGAGCGCCTCGGTCAGCTCGCCGTCGTAGGTGTCGATCGCGGCAATGGTGGTGCGCTGGCCGGTGGGGAGCACGACGACTTCTTCGCCGGCGCGCAACGCGCCGCTTGCCATCTGGCCGGCGTACCCCCGGTAATCACTGCCCTGCGCGGGGCGGATCACCCATTGCACGGGGAAGCGAGCGGGGCGGTCGTAAGGGTGGTCGTAGGCGACTTCCACATCCTCCAGCAGCTCAAGCAATGTGGGTCCTACGTACCAGTTCATGTGCTCGGATCGGTCAACCACGTTGTCGCCGTTGAGGGCGGATATTGGGATGTAGGTGATGTCACGCCCCATGCCTGTGCCTGTGCCGATCCCGTTCAGCTTCTGGGCGAACCCAGCGAATTCGGTGACAAGCTCGTCGAAGCGCTCCTGCGAGTGCTCTACCAGGTCCATCTTGTTCACAGCAACGACGAGGTGGGGGATGCCGAGTAGTGCGCTGATGAAGGCGTGGCGCTTGGATTGCTCAAGCACACCCTTGCGCGCGTCGAGCAATATCACCGACAGGTCGGCGGTGGAGGCGCCCGTCACCATGTTGCGGGTGTACTGCTGGTGGCCGGGGCAGTCGGCGATGATGAACCTCCGCTTGGGGGTGGCGAAGTAGCGGTAGGCCACATCGATCGTGATCCCCTGCTCGCGCTCGGCGCGTAGGCCGTCGGTGAGTAGCGCGAGGTCGAGCACCCCCTCGCCCCCGCGTCGCTCGGAGGCCTGGGCGACGTGGTCGAGCTGGTCCTCGAAGACCTGCTTGGTGTCGTACAGGAGCCTCCCGATGAGGGTGCTCTTGCCATCGTCCACAGAGCCCGCGGTGGTGAAGCGCAGCAGGTCGAGGGTCATTTCTAGAAGTACCCGGCCTTCTTGCGATCCTCCATCGCCGCCTCCGACGCGCGGTCATCGGCGCGGGTCTCGCCGCGCTCGGTGATGCGGGTGGCGGCGATCTCGGTCACCACTTCCTGAAGGGTGGCGGCGTTGGAGCAGACACCCCCGGTGCAGCTCATGTCGCCGACCGTGCGGTAGCGGACGGTCTCCGAGAACACGCTCTCACCCTCGATCAGCTCTGTGCCCTCGCGCCAGGCATACAGCATCCCGTCGCGCTTGAACACCTCGCGTTCATGGGCGAAGTAGATCGATGGCACCTCGAGACCCTCCTGGTCGATGTACTCCCACACGTCGAGCTCGGTCCAATTGGAGATGGGGAACACCCGCACGTTCTCGCCCTTCTTGATGCGCCCGTTGTAGAGGTTCCACAGCTCCGGTCGTTGGCTCTTGGGGTCCCAGCCGCCGAAGTCGTCGCGGAAGGAGAACACGCGCTCCTTGGCTCGCGCTCGCTCCTCATCGCGTCGCGCGCCGCCAAAGGCCGCGTCGAATTTGTGCTCGGCGATAGCGTCGAGGAGCGTCACGGTTTGTAGCTGGTTGCGCGAGGCACGCGGGCCGGTCTGCTCAACGACCCGCCCCGTGTCGATCGACTCCTGCACGCTTGCCACGATCAACCGCTCGCCGAGATCGGCGACGCGGCGGTCGCGGTACTCGATCACCTCAGGGAAGTTGTGGCCCGTGTCGACGTGCATCAGCGGGAAGGGGAACGGTCCTGGACGGAACGCCTTCTCGGCGAGCCGCAGCAGCACGATCGAGTCCTTGCCGCCACTGAACAGCAACACCGGCCGCTCGAATTCTGCTGCCACCTCGCGCATGACGTGGATCGCCTCGGACTCGAGCGCCCGCAGGTGACTGAGTTGGGGACGCTCGGCCACGCTCACGAGCGCTCCCTCGCTGTGAGGCCGGCTTTCGCCGCTACGATGCCCGCCGTGCCCGCCGCCATGCCGGGCTTAGGGGCCGCGATCGTGGGCTTGCCGGCGAGGGGCCTGCTCTCGGCGTCGTGCCCACGCGACCGTAGATGCAGCAGGTATCCCACGATCCCAACCGCGACCGGGGCACCGAAGATCACGCCGATCGGCATCGTGCCGCCAGCATTGTTCACCATCGCGAGCGCAGAGCCGAGCAACACGGCGCTCAGTGTGACACGCAGCGCCTGGTCGGGCACGCGATCTACGAAGTGTGCCCCGATCCACACGCCGGGCATCGAGCCGATGAGGATGTTCCCCACGAGGCCGAAATCGACATTCCCGCTCACGATCTGCGCAAGGCCCGCCACCCATAGGAGCATCGCCGCGAGGAACACGCTCGATCCCGCCACCCGCTGTGGTTTGAGCTTGAAGATGACGATCATCGCCACTCCGATGAGCGCACCGCTGCCCACGGATGTCATGCCTAGCATCACGCCGAGTACGAACCCCAGCGCGATCGCGGCGGTGGCCGCTCGCTTGGTGAAGACGTAGGTGTCGCGCTCCTGGTCGGCGAGGTGTTTGAGTAGCAGCGTGCGCACCAGCACGACACTCGCCACGAGGATCAGCGCGCCCGCGATGCAGCCAATGAGCACGTCGTCAAAGCTCTTACCGTAGGCATTGTGGAGCCGGTCGACGAGGATCACCCCGACGAGCGCTCCGGGCACTCCGCCGTAGGCCAGCCACTTCGATACGGCCAGATCTACCGTGCCCTTGCGTAGGTGCTTGTAGCCGCCAAGCGTCTTGGTGAGCGCGCCGTAGGTGAGGTCTGTCCCGACCGCCACCACGGGGTGGATTCCCAACACGATGATGAGTAGGGGCGTCATCAGCGACCCGCCGCCGATCCCGGTGAGGCCGATCAGGATGCCAACGCCCAAGCCGAACAGCACGATCTCGGGGTTGATGCCCAACATCACACGTGCAGTCCGCACTCGGTCTTCTGTGTGCCGGCCCAACGGCCCTCGCGGCCCGAGCCCGGATTCGTGCAGGGGGCGCAACCGATCGAGGAGTACCCCTGGTCGTGCAGTGGGTTGTACGGAAGGTCGCGCTCGAAGATGCGCTGCCACAGGTCCCTCTCTGTCCACAGCGCGAGCGGGTTGTACTTATAGATGCCGCGCTTCTCGTCCTGCTCGACAAGTTGCGCGTCGGCACGGGTGGGACCCTGCTCGCGGCGGATGCCTGTGATCCAGCCATCCCCGCCCGCGAGCGCCCGCTCGAGCGCCGCTACCTTTGCTACTGAACAGCAGTGCTCGGGTCCGCTCCAAGGCGCGGATGGATTAGTTGCGTCGTGCACCTCGACGGCGATGCCGAAGCGCTCCTCGAACGCCTTCCACGTTTGCAGGGTCTCTGGAAAGAGGACGCCGGTGTCGATCGTTGCGATTCGCACGGGCGTATGTCCATCCCCAATACGCAACAACTCGTCGATGAGGACCGACTCCTCCTTCTGGAAGGAGCACAGCAGCACCACCTTCTCGCCGTGGCGCTCAACCGCCTCGCGCAGAGTGTCGCTCAGGCTCTTGCCGAGCTCGTCCCTGCCCGCGGGCTGTCCGCCCCCGCCGATCGCGGCGGTGGCCAGAGGCGTGGAGGGTGTGGCCTCCGTGGCACTGTCGCTCAGACCGCGCACTCGCCCTCGCCGCGGATCACTTGGAAGGGAACGTCGCGGTTCCAGTCGATGAATGTGTTCATTGTGTCAAGGCCGAAGTCGACGGGGAGCGAGAGCTCCTTGACGAGTCCTTCGAGCTCGGGTGTGCCGACACGCTCCGTGAACGCGCCCCACAGCTCACCCTCGTTGCGGTTGGCCTCGTAGTGGCGTATCCACCGCTCGATCGCCTCTGGCACGCGCTTGGCGGGCAGGCGCTGCTTCAGGCGCTTCCCGAACTTGACCTCGCCGCCTTCATATACACCGCCCACATGCGGGATGTATGCGGGGATCGTGTGCTCGCCCACCTTGATCGAAGCTCCATAGAAGCCGATGTCGGCAACGTGGTGCTGGGAGCAACCGTTGGGGCACCCACTCATCTTGATGTGGATCTGACGCGTTAGCGGGTCGGTGATGCCCATTGCTTCGACGCGCTCCTGCACCGCCTGGTTGAGGCCCATGGAGCTCGTGATGCCAAGCTTGCATGAGTCGGTGCCAGGGCAGGACACCACGTCGCTTACCTCGCGTGAGCCGGCGTCGCCGAGGCCAAGCGCGGTGAGCGCCTTCCACACGTCATAGACGCTCTCCTCGCGCACCCAACGCAAGACGAAGTTCTGCTGCACGGTGGTGCGGGCGTAGCCGCCGCAGTAGTCGCGCATGACCTGGCCGACGCCCCGGAACTGCTCGGGGGTGAGGTCGCCGCGGACGATCTTCACCTCGACAGTGGCGTAACCCTCTTGCTTTTGCGACTGCACATTGGCTTCGCGGAAGCGCTCGAACTCTGAGATATCGCCGTTGGGGCTGCCATAGGTGCTTGGTGGAGCCGGTGCGGCCTCGCGCTCGTCATCGAGGAACAGGCGGTTCTCGATAGAGAAGTCCCGTTCACCTACCCACTCGCCCTTGAGCTCCTCCTCGACCTGGTTGCGCAGCTCGTCGATTCCGAACTTGTCCACGAACACCTTGATACGGGCGCGGGCGCGGTTGACACGCAGCCACTCCTGGCGGTCGAAGATGCGAAAAACGGCCTCTGAGATCTTCAGGTAGTCGCCGTTGTCGACCTCCACGAAGTCGTAGAGCGCGGGGGCGACGCGAGGCATGATCGAGGTGCCGCCGCCGACGAGCATCTCAACGCCCCTGACCTCTTTGCCGTCGATCTCCTTCAAACGTGCGCGGAAGGCGATGTCGTGGATGCCGCTGATCGCTCGATCGCGTGGGGAGCCGTCGAAGGAGGTCTTGATCTTGCGCGGCATCCCCTGGGTGGTGGGGTGGCGCACGAAGTAGCGCACGTATGCGCCCGCATAGGGGGTGAGGTCGAACAGCTCATCTGCCGCCACTCCCGCCCATGGGTCGCCGGTGACGTTGCGCACAGTGTTGCCGCATCCCTCGCGGCTCGAGAGGCCGGCTTCGCCGAGCTCGCGGATCGCCTTCTCGGCTTCAGGCAGGGGGATGTGGTGCATCTGAATGTTCTGGCGGGTCGTCACATGACCCTTACCGAGTGGGGCGTACTTTTCGACCACATCGGCGAACTTGTCCATCTGCTCGGGGGTGATGCCTCCGAAGGGAAGCTTCGTGCGGATCATCTGCACGTCGGGCTGGCGCTGTCCGTATACGCCCTGCTTGAGCCTGAACTTGATGAACTCGTCTTCTGGAGTGTCTCCCGCGAGGAACTTTGTGGCCTCGGTCTTGAAGTCGTCGTACTCCCGCCGCAGGATCGGGATCACGTGCCCGGGGACGTTCTGCAGGACCTCGGGATCCTCGAGCGAGCCCTTTTTGGGGGCCTGCTCTGCGGGTATCGAAACTGGCTCCATCTAGCGAAACCTCCTGGTCCAGGCGGGGGTCGCCTAGGGTCATCGTTTACGTCTGGTCAGAGAGCGATTGGTGCTAAAGCCTAGCGGCTTTTAGGTGTTTATCCAAGGGTGGGGCTCCTCGCCCTGACCCTCGCGCGCCACGCCTTCGAGCATAGCCGCGCGCGACCACGGGTCTATGCCCTCCCCGGCAGGCGAAATGTGCGGTGCGGTATCGCGCATGAAGCGCTCCAATGCGGCCACGATCGCCGCCGCCTCGGTAGGCGAAGCGGATGGCGCGATCAGCTTAAGCTTGGGGCGGCGGTTGACCATGTTCGTTTCTGACCGGGTGGGTTGTGGTTGTCCGTTTGGGGATGACTCGCGTGCGTGCGCGGCTTTCTTAAGAGAGCTAGCTCATTAAGTAGACCACGCGCGCGCGAGTCACCCCTTTTTGTACATACACAACTCTCAGAGCGGGATGTTGCCGTGCTTGCGCTTTGGACCGGGCTCGCGCTTGGTGTGAAGGGTGTCGAGCGCGGCGATCAACTTGGGGCGGGTCTCGTGGGGGACGATCACGTCGTCGATGTATCCGCGCTCGGCCGCTGTGTAGGGGTTGGCAAAGCGGGCCTTGTAGTCGTCCATCAGCTTCTGTCGGCGTTCATCGGGAGTGGGGGAACCCGCGATGTCGCGGCGGTAGATGATGTTCACCGCCCCCTCGGGACCCATCACAGCCACCTCGGAGGTGGGCCACGCGAAGTTGAAGTCTGCCCCCAAGTGCTTTGAGGACATCACGTCGTAGGCGCCCCCGTAGGCCTTGCGCGTGATGATCGTGATCTTCGGGACGGTGGCCTCGGCGAATGCGTACAGAAGCTTCGCGCCATGGCGGATGATCCCGCCCCACTCCTGGGCAGTGCCGGGTAGGAAGCCGGGGACATCGCAGAAGGTGATGAGGGGGATGTTGAAGGCATCGCACATACGCACGAAACGGGCGGCCTTGGCGGAGGCGTCGATGTCGAGCACTCCCGCGAGCTGCGCCGGTTGGTTGCCGACGATCCCCACCGCGTGGCCGTCGAGGCGGGAGAAGCCGCAGATGATGTTCTTGGCGTGGTGCTCGTGCACCTCAAAGAACTCGCCGTCATCCACGATCAAACGCACCACGTCGCGCATGTCGTAGGGCTTGTTGGGGTTGTCGGGGACCACGTGGTCGAGCTCGGAGTCCATCCGCAGGGGGTCGTCGCTGGGCTGAACGCGAGGTGTGGTTTGCAGGTTGTTCTGGGGGAGGAAACTCACCAGGTAGCGACAGTCCTCAAGGCATGCGTCCTCGTCGTCGGAGGCAAACTGGGCGACGCCCGACTTGGTGTTGTGGGACATCGCTCCACCGAGCTCCTCGAACTCCACTTCCTCGCCGGTGACGGTCTTGATGACGTCGGGGCCGGTGATGAACATGTGGGAGGTCTCCTTCACCATGAAGATGAAGTCGGTGATCGCGGGGGAGTACACCGCGCCGCCCGCACACGGACCCATGATGAGGGAGATCTGGGGGATGACCCCCGAGGAGCGCACGTTTCGCAGGAACACATCGCCGTAGGAGCCGAGCGAGACGACCCCCTCCTGGATGCGGGCGCCACCGGAGTCGTTGATGCCGATCACGGGGCATCCGATCTTGGCGGCGAGGTCCATGATCTTGCACATCTTCTCGCCCATCACCTCGCCGAGCGAGCCGCCGAAAACCGTGAAGTCCTGGCTGAATACGCACACCCGGCGGCCGTCGATCGTGCCGTGGCCAGTCACCACCGCATCGCCCCAGGGGCGGTTCTTCTGCATGTCGAAGTCGTAAGTCCGATGGCGCACGAACGTGTCGAGCTCCTGGAAGGACCCCGGGTCGAGCAGCTTCTCCACGCGCTCACGCGCCGTGTACTTGCCGCGCGCGTGTTGCTTCTCCTCCGCCTCGGGAGCCGAGTGCAGCGCCGCCTCGCGCAGCTCGGTCAGCTGGGCGAGCTTCTCGTCGTAGGTTTCGGGGGCCTTTGAGCGCATCGGGGCGGATCTTATCCGTGCGATCCCGGCAGTACGTTCAGGCCACGAACGTTGAGCCCTGCCCGATCGGCCCACGTCACGTGAGCTTGACATATCGGCACCCGATATGCTGGGCGCGGTTATGCCAGACGAGCGCGAGAAGAGGTTTCCAAGCGACGCGGTGATTCCACCCGACTCGCGTCCTCAGCAGTCACGGGAGCGGGAGTTGGGGGACTTCACCGTCGCGCGGGCGGTGCTCCGGCTCGGGCTGGTGGCGGTGCCGCTCGGTGTGGTGGTGACCGTGCTGGCGCTGGGGTTGCTGGACCTGATCGGGCTGATCACTCATCTGGCTTACACAGGTACCCTCAGCACGAGTCTCGCGCCCCCGGACACGTCCGTCCTCGGAGCGCTGAGTGTCCTTGTACCCGTGGCAGGAGGGCTGATCGTCGGGGTCATGGCGCGCTTTGGCTCGGAGCGCATCCGCGGGCACGGAATCCCCGAGGCGATGGAAACCATCCTATTGCGAGGAAGTCGCATGGAACCGAGGTTGGCGGTGCTCAAGCCGGTATCCAGCGCGGTCAGCATCGGCACGGGGGGCCCGTTCGGGGCGGAGGGGCCGATCATCGTCACCGGTGGCGCGGCCGGCAGCATCGTCGGGCAGCTCTTGCATCTCACCGCCGCGGAGCGCCGCTGTCTGCTCGTTGCGGGCGCGGCGGCCGGCATGACTGCCGTGTTCGGCACTCCCGTGGCGGCAGTGCTGTTGGCGGTCGAGCTGCTGCTGTTCGAGTGGCGGCCACGCTCGATGGTCCCGGTCGCGCTCGCGGCGTGCTCGGCAGAGGCGAGCAGAGAAGCGCTCGCAAACGCCGGGCTGCTGCGGATCGCCCCACTGTTCCCGATGACCTCTCACGGCACGCTGGGGTTGTCGGTGACCGCGGGGGCGGTCCTCGTCGGGGTCGCGTGCGGGGGTCTGGCATGGGGCATGACCCGCTGTGTGTACGGCGCGGAGGACCTGTTCGGGCGCCTGCCGCTGCACTGGATGTGGTGGCCGGCGCTCGGGGGCCTGGTTGTCGGTGTTGGGGGGCTGATCGAACCGCGGGTCCTCGGCGTGGGCTACGACACGATCGGGGCGGAGCTCGCGGGATCGCTCGCGCTCGGCACACTCGTTGTCCTGCTCGTGGTCAAGCTTGCCGTGTGGTCGATCGCGCTGGGGTCGAATACCAGCGGGGGAATCCTTGCCCCTCTGTTGATGCTCGGCGCCGCCCTGGGCGGCCTGCTCGGAGGGGTACTCCCCGGCGCGAGCGAGGGTACTTGGGCGCTGCTTGGGATGGCGGGCGCGATGGCGGGTGTGATGCGCTCACCGTTCACCAGCATCGTCTTCGCACTGGAGCTCACCCACAATGTCAACTCATTGCTGGCGCTGCTCGTGGTGTGTACGATCGCGCACCTCGTCAGCGTGCTGACTTTGAAGCGTTCGATCTTGACCGAGAAGGTCGCGCGCCGTGGCTACCACGTAACTCGTGAGTACGAGGTCGATCCGCTGCACGCCCTGCTCGTCCGCGACGTGATGGCAACTGACGTGCTCACGGTGGGACCGCTCACGACTGCCGCAAAGCTCTACGAGCAGCTGCCCGAGGGCGCGGAAGCTCGCCGTCAGCGCCTATATCCCGTAGTGCGGGCCGACGGGGTCATGCTTGGGGTGCTGGCGTTCTCCGATGTGCTGGCCGCCTATCAGGGCCACAGCCCTGCCAGCGCGAGCACATTGGCGCGCCGTCCGCTGGTGGCCCGAGCGGACGAGACACTCCGCGAGATCGCCGACAGGATGGTCTCCAGTGGACACACAGTGCTGCCGGTCCTCGACCGTGACGATCCGCCTCGGCTGCTGGGGCTCATCAGCCAGTTCGATCTGCTCAAGGCCCACGAGCGGGTGCTGATCGAGGAGCGCCACCGCGAGCGCCCACTCGGCCCCCGCCGCCTTTCAGCACGACCGGACAGGCTCATGCCGGCGCGCGAGCCAGTGCGATGAACACGATCCGCACGACCCGGCCGCTACGCGACAAGGACTACCAGAGTCTGCTCGTGTTCCGCACCGAGCTGCGCGGCTTCTTGCGCTGGAGCGAGCAGGCGGCACACGACGCCGGGTTGACCCCCTCACTACACCAGTTGTTGCTCGTCGTCCGCGGCCATCTCGCCCCGCACGGACCGACGATCGGACAGGCCGCCGAGGAGCTACACATACGCCACCACAGCGCGGTCGAGCTCGCCCAGCGCGCAGAGACCGCCGAGCTCTTGCGGCGCGAGCGCGACCCGATCGATCACCGCCGAGTCCACCTGACGCTCACCGACCACGGCCGGGCGCAACTGGAGTCGCTGACCCGCGAGCACCTGGCACGCATCGAGGCACTCGCCGACATCCTCCAACTAGTTGTACACCCAACCCGCGACGCATTGACCGCGCCCGAGACTGCCTAGCCCCGCGAGAACGGCCGGTGGTGCGCTGCGCCCAACCGGTCGAGGACTCCGGTGAGTAGCTCGGTGGTCTCCTCGGCCATCTGCGCTTCGACAGAGGCCAGTTCCGCCGCGAGGTCAACCACCGGCTCAACTGGCGGCTCGGGGTAGATCGGCTCGGGTGCGGCCATGGCCACAACCTCGAACGCTGGCTCGGGTTCGATAACGACCGGCTTCGTCTTGCGTCTGCGAAAGAGGCGCGCAAAGAAACCGAGTCTTTGCTCGGATTCGACGGGAAGCGGCTCCGGCTCGACCGTCGCGACAGACTCAGGCTCAGGCGTCGTCTCAGGTTGAGCCTCGACCGCCAGCTCTGGTGCGATCGCCGCCTCGGGCTCGACTACCCCCTCGGGCTTGGCTGCTCTCTCCGGCTCGACTGCTCCCTCCGGCTCGGGCTCGGGCTCGGAGAGTGCCACCAGCTCGGGCTCCTCCGCGGCGGCCTCACCCGGGTTGCGTGTGACCGTAAGCGTCACCTTCGTGCCCCAGCCCGAAGGCTTGAGCACGACGACACCAGTGGTGTCGCCGGCCTCCCACTCAACCTTCGTCTCGGGCTCAACATTTGTGATGCGGATCTCCCCCAGCTCGCCAAGGTGGCGCATGAGGGAGTCGGCATCGCTCAGCTCCGCCCACAACTCGGGCGGTGACTTCACAAGGGTGCGTTGCACCTCGGCAGAGACGCTCATCGCTCCCCATTTCGAGCGTGGCGGCGAGAGTCCTTCTATGCGGTGGCCGGCGCGCCACGCGGCGCGATGAGTCCCCGCTCATCCAGCAACTCCGCAAGTTGCACGGCGTTGGTGGCCGCACCCTTGCGCAAGTTGTCGGCGACGATCCACATGTCGAGCGCCCGCTCGTGGCCGGGGTCGCGGCGGATGCGCCCCACGAACACGTCGTCATGCCCGGTGGCGTTCGTCGCAAGTGGGTAGAGCGCGATGGAGGGGTCATCGGCGACGGTGATGCCCGGCGCAGCCCGCAGCAACTCTCGCGCTCGCTCGGGCGAGAGCTGCTCACGAGTCTGCACGTTCACGGCCTCTGAGTGCCCGTTCACCACAGGCACCCGCACGCACGTAGCGCTGACACGGATCGAGTCGTCGCCAAGGATCTTGCGGGTCTCGTTGATGAGCTTGCGCTCCTCGTCGGTGTGGTCGTCGCCCGGGGCGAACGAGCCCGCGTGCGGGAGCGCGTTGAAGGCGATCTGGTGGGCGTAGGACTGTGGCGGCTCAATCTCGGAGCCGTGTAGCAACGCGTGCGACTGGTCGAGCAGCTCGTCCACCGCCTTCTTACCCGTGCCCGACACGGCTTGATAGGTGGAGATCACAAGCCGCTCGATCCCGGCGGCGGCGTGGATGGGCTTGAGCGCAACCACCATCTGCATGGTGGAGCAGTTGGGGTTCGCCACGATCCCGCTGTGTGAGGCGAGCGCCTCGGGGTTCACCTCCGCGACGACCAACGGCACGTCCTCGCTCATGCGCCACTTCGAGCTGTTGTCCACCACCACCGCGCCCGCGCGGGCGAAGCGGGGCGCCCACTCGCCCGATGTGGAACCGCCGGCCGAGAACAGCGCGAGGTCGAAGCCTTGGATCGTGTCCTCGGTGAGCGGTTGCACGGTCCCCACACCCTCAATCTCCTTGCCCGCCGAGCGCTCGGAGGCGAACGGCACGATCTCGCGGACGGGGAACTCACGCTCGCGCAAGAGCTCGAGCATCAGCGTGCCCACCTGTCCGGTGGCGCCCACAACGGCGACTCTGTAACCCTGGGTCATCGTCTCTCAGGGTACATGGGCGCATGCGGTTTCCCGCGCCCGGTCGAGCCTAGAGTTTGATGGACATGAACAGGATCGTGAGCACCACGAGCAGGTCCATCGCGGCGCCCACGGCGCCTATGCGCTTGACTAGCGCGTCGTGCTCGGCGCCGAACTTCACCTCGCCCTCGCCGGATGCCGCCAAGTCGGCGTCGGCGACCTCGCAGAGGCGCTTCTCGTTGGGGCTCAGGAACATACCCTCGACGGCCCCGATCACAACCGCCACGGCAATTCCCCATTGGACGTAGAACTCGCTCCAAACGTGCAGCTTGGAGGCGAGATAGATGCCGCAAACCACCACGATGGCAAGTCCCGGCATGATCACCTTGACGCTGATCGCGTGGAGCGCCTTGTACAGCGCGGGTAGCGAGCGCGAGTCGGCCTTGCCCGCCGCACCCAACAGCACCGGGTAGGCAAAAGTGGCGCCGAATGCGAACACCACGGCCATGATGTGCGCGGCCAGCACCACTTCGAAGAACTCCACCGTCGCGATCACGGGCGCATCCTATTAGAAGGTGGGGGCGTACTTCCCGAACACGTCTTGCATCGCTCCGCAAACCTCACCCACCGAGCAGCGATCCTTCAGCGCCTGGCGGATCGCCGGCAGCAGGTTCGCCTCGCCGCGCGCGGTCTCGCGCAGCTCCTCCAAGCGCCGCTTCACGAGCTCCTGGTCGCGATTCTCCTTGAAGGCCTTCAACCTCCCCACCTGCTCGCGCTCGGACTCGGGGTCGACCCGCAGGAGGTCTGGCACCTCGAGGTCCTCCTCCTCGTACTTGTTAACCCCCACCACGATGTCCTGGCCAGTGCGGTAGCGCTCCTGATAGCCCCATGCCGACTCGTCGATCTCGCCGGTGATGAACTGGATCGCGTTCACCGACCCCCCGAGGGCGTCCACCTTGGCGATAAGTTCGTTCGCGCGAGCTTCGATCTCGTCGGTGAGTGACTCCACGAAGTAGGACCCCGCGAACGGGTCCACGGTGTCGGTGGCGCCCGACTCGTGCGCGAGGATCTGTTGGGTACGAAGCGCGATCTTCGCCGCGTGCTCTGTGGGCAGCGCGAGAGCCTCGTCGAAGCCGTTGGTGTGCAGCGACTGCGTGCCCCCGCAAACCGCTGCGAACCCCTGCAGGGCGACGCGCACGATGTTGTTCTCCGGTTGCTGCGCCGTCAACGTGACTCCACCCGTTTGGGTGTGGAAGCGCAACATCGTGGACTTGGGATTCTTCGCGCCGAAACGCTCTTTCATGATGTGCGCCCACATGCGCCTGGCCGCCCTGAACTTGGCGACCTCCTGAAAGACGTTGTTGTGGCCGTTGAAGAAGAACGCCAACCGTGGCGCGAAATCGTCCACGTCGAGGCCCTTCTCGATTGCGGCGGTCACGTAGGCGATGCCTGAAGAGAGCGTGAATGCCACCTCCTGCACGGCAGAGCACCCCTTCTCACGGAAGTGGTACCCGGAGATGGAGATCGTGTTCCACTTCGGCACGTTCTCGTTGCAGTATTGGAAAAGGTCGGTGGTGAGTCGCATCGTGGGCTGCGGTGGGTAGATGTAGTTACCGCGCGCGATGTACTCCTTGAGCACGTCGTTCTGGGTGGTGCCGCGCAGCTGCTCGGAGGGCACGCCCTGCTCCTCACCCACCAGCTCGTAGAGCAACAGCAGGCAGGCGGCGGGGGCGTTGATGGTCATTGAGGTGGACACCTGGTCGAGCGGGATACCGTCGAAGGCGGTGCGCATGTCGTCGATCGTGTCGATCGCCACACCCGTGCGCCCCACCTCGCCCAGGCAACGCGGGTTGTCGGAGTCGAGGCCGAGCTGCGTAGGCAGGTCGAAAGCCATCGACAGCCCGGTGGAACCCTTCGAGAGCAGATAGCGGTAGCGCTCGTTGGACTCCTTCGCCGAGGCATATCCGGCGTACTGGCGCATCGTCCAGGTTTGTTTGCGGTACATCTCGCGGTGCACGCCCCGCGTGTAGGGGAAGTCTCCGGGCGTCCCCAAATCGAGGTCTGCCGGCAGGTCGTCCTCGGTGTAGAGCGGGCCGATCTCGATCCCCGAGTCTGTGAAGCGGCGGGGGTCATCGGGCCCCACGATGGGAGCCACCGTGAGGCGCTCCTCGCTTTCTGTCTTTCGCATGTCGTCTGTCATGGTCACCAGCAGATCATATTTGCCCGCCCGAGCCGGTATCGTGCGGGCCGTGTCAACCTGTCTAGTTACCGGCGGCGCTGGCTTTCTCGGCTCCCACCTCTGCGACGAGCTGCTCGCGCGCGGCCACCGCGTCATCTGCGTCGACAATTTCGAGACGGGGTCGCTTGCAAACATCGAGCACATCCGTGACCCCGAGCGCTTCAAGCATGTAAACGTCGACATCATCGAGCCCTACGAGATCGATGAGCCGGTGGATTTCGTCTACCACCTGGCCTCGCCAGCCTCGCCGATCGACTACCTGCGCTTGCCCTTGCACACGCTCAAGGTGGGCTCCTACGGCACCCACCACACGCTCGGCCTGGCCAAGCGTCATCGCGCGCGCTTCTTGATCGCCTCCACCAGCGAGGTTTACGGCGACCCGCTCGAGCATCCCCAGGCCGAGACCTATTGGGGCCACGTCAACCCCATTGGCCCACGTGGGGTGTACGACGAGGCCAAGCGCTACGCGGAGGCTCTCACGATGGCCTACCACCGCCAGCAGGGCGTGGACACCGCGATCGTGCGCATCTTCAACACCTACGGCTCGCGCATGCGTCCCCACGACGGTCGTGCGATCCCGACGTTCTTGCGCCAGGCGCTCGCCAGCCGTCCGCTCACCGTCTTCGGAGACGGCTCGCAAACCCGTTCGTTCTGTTTCGTGGCTGACCTGATCCGAGGCTTGATCGCGCTCGCCGAGTCGGGGTACCACAACCCCGTGAACATCGGCAACCCCGACGAGTACACCTTGCTCGAACTAGCCGAAGCCATCAAGCAAATCACAGGGGCCGAGTCGGAGATCCTGTTCGAGGCGCTCCCGGTGGACGATCCCAAGCAGCGCAAGCCCGACATCACGCTCGCCAAAGAGCTGCTCGGCTGGGCCCCCGAGGTAACCCTTCTGGACGGCCTGCGCCGCACGATCGACACATCCGGAATCGAGCAACTCGTCGGTTGAACGCGATCTCCCAAGCGGTTAACGACCGCTACATATGGGAAGGTGAGTTGTTGTGAAGTCCGAGATGGGAGTTCGTTCTCCGGACGCGCCGCGCACAAGCTCCGCTCTGCGGCCGCCCCCGACTGCTCGCCCGGGACTGGCCGGGAGCCCAGCTCACGGTGACGATCCGCCCTCGCGGGCCGACCGTGACGTGCGCAGCAAGCGCCCGCCAGCACTGTCGTTCTTGCTGCGCATGGACACCCTGCGGAGGGGGTTGCGGGTGCTCTCGCTGCTCGCGCTCGACCTCTTTGGCGTGGCGGCAGCGATCTTCACCGCGCTCGTCATCAAGGCGGCGTTGCTCTCGGGTGAGGTGAGCGCGAGCGGGGCGATCACCGAGACCCGCCGGGTGCTCGCGTTCGTGTACCTCCTCACCGCGCTTCTCTTCGCCCGCTCGGGTTTGTACGCGGCGCGCTCGCAGCGGCCGGGCCTCTCGCGCATCGTGGGGTGCCTGTTCGAGGTCGCCTTCGTGGCGCTGCTGTTCGCTGTGGTGAGCGGGGAAAGGTTCACGAGCTACTACCTCTTCTATGGGTCGCTAGTCATCGCTTTGTTGTACGTGCCCTCGTTGCGGTACGTGTACGAGCGGGCCACAGGCGCGGTGTTGCGTGCCGCCGGGTACCACCGCCGCGCGGTGCTGGTGGGCACCGGCAAGCACATCCACGATGTCGCCGACGCGCTTGCCGACGCCCCGCGTTCGCCGATCGAAGTGGTGGGCTTCGTCTCGCCCAACCCGCTCCCCTCCAACGGGGTGCGCTGCCTGGGGACGCTCGACTCGTTGGAGGCGGTGATCGTGACCGAGAGCGTCGATGAGGTGATAATCGCCGACCCCGACTTCCCGCAGGAGCGTGCCGTCGAGCTGGTCGACCAGTGTCACCGGCGGGGGGTACGCGTGCGGATCGCGCCCTCCACGATGGAGATCTTGATCCAGCGCGCCGAGTTCGTGCCTGGCCAGTCGGTTCCCCTGTTCGAGCTGGGCCCACCCGTGTTCGAGGGCATCGATTTCGCTTTGAAGCGTACCTTCGACGTGGTGGGCTCGACGCTGCTGCTCATCCTTCTGAGTCCGCTGTTCGCGGCGATCGCCCTGGCTGTGCGCCTCTCCTCGCGCGGACCCGTCTTCTACCGCTCGATGCGCCCGGGTATCGGCCAGCGTCCCTTCGCGTGCTTGAAGTTCCGCACCATGTACTGCGACGCGGAGCACCATCAGGGCCCGCTCGAGGAGTTCAACGAGGCCGACGGCGCTTTGTTCAAGATCAAGGATGACCCGCGACTCACCCCGGTGGGGCGCTTGCTGCGGCGCTTCTCGCTCGACGAGTTGCCTCAGCTCGTGAACGTGGTGCGCGGCGAGATGTCGCTGGTGGGTCCCAGGCCGCTACCCGAGCGCGACTTCGAGCTGCTCGCCGACTGGCACCGCAAGCGCTATCTCGTGCTACCTGGCATCACCGGGCTGTGGCAGGTGTCTGGTCGCTCCGAGCTCGACTTCGACGATCTCGTGCACCTCGACTTCATATATCTGGAGCGCTGGTCGCTGGCGCTCGACCTGGCGATCCTGCTGAAGACGATCCCCGCTGTGATCATGCAGCGCGGGGCCTATTGAGCCTACCGCGAGCGCGTCGACAGGCCGCGGGGCCTGCTCATGAAAGCCCGCGCCGGTTCTGAGAGGGCGCGGTCGTAGACCTGCCAGGTGGCTTGCGCCACGTCCTCCCAGCTCCACGCAGGGGAGGCAGCATTTGTTCCAGGCGCCTGCGGGTGAGGGGCCTCCGGGATCACGACTACGCGCTCGCGGTCGAGCCCGAGTGTGGTGACGGCGTCCTCGGCGATCGCTTGTGTGGGCACGATCACGTGCGTGGCTCGCGCGAGCGCGAGGCGGCGGAAAGGCATGTGTACCCCGCCGCTGCGCAGACGCTCGCTGAGGCGGGTGAGCGTGTTGACGTCGTGTACGGTGACCACCATCGGACAGGGGCTGCGCAACATGGCGCCCTCGATCCACGGCGAGTGGAACAGATGCGCGCGTCGCCCACGCGAAGCCGCCGAAGGGCGGTGTGTCTCCACGATCTCCACGCCCTCGTGGGCGGTGTTGCGAAGTGCGGTGAGGATCGAGCGCGTGTAGTGCCCCACGCCACGGGCGCTCGTCGCGGGGCGACTGTCAAAGGCGACCCTGACACCCTCTGACAGGCCAGACCGCGAGTTAGGACCAGGAGACGCCTTCACGTCTGTCCCAAGCTCGGGGGGAGCACGTCAAGCAAGATAGTGGCTCTCGATGCTCCGCGTGTGAACCAGTCGCCAGATTTCCCGCTGTTTCCCGCCGATTACCGATCACACCGTGGGGCGGACGGGCGGTAGCCTTGCCGGGGATGCCCATCCATGCCTACTACGAGAGCCTGTGGGAGGGTGTGCCCGAGGGTCTCGCTCCCTCCGATGCGCGCTTGCGAGAGGCGTTCCTGCTCGAGCAAGTGCGGGATATGTCGGAGTGTCTCGGCCACCCCCCGCGTGTGCTCGATGTGGGTTGTGGCGAGGGTCATTTCTCCGCGGCGCTCACAAAAGAGGGTGTCGAGGCGGTGGCGATCGACGTGGCCACCGAGCCGCTGCGCCGTGCGCTTGCGCGGGTACCCGATTTGGATGTGCGCCTGATCGAGCCTGAAGGGGAGTTGCCGTTCGAGGATTCGAGCTTCGACGTGGTGTGGGCGGGCGAGGTGATCGAGCACGTGGCCGACACGTCCCGCTGGCTCTCGGAGCTGCGCCGCACCCTGCGCTCGGGGGGGAGGCTCTTGATCTCGACCCCCGACCACGGGCCGCTCACGCGGCTGCGTCTGGCGCTGAGTCGTAGCGCCTTCGAGGAGCGCTTGAACCCTCGCTCCGACCACCTGCGCTTCTACACCCGTCGCGGGCTCACCGACCTCTACGCCGATTTCGGCTTTGAGGAGATTTCGGTGATCGGTGCCGCCGGGGTGCCTGGAGCGCGGCGCGTGCTGCTCGGCAGTGGCCGGCGTAGCCGGTTTTGAGCGGAAGTCGCGGCACTCGCGCTGGAAGTGCTTTGCGTGCCGGTGGAGGCGGTGCCTGTCTTGCGCAGCGCTTCGACGTAGGCGTTCTGGATCGACACAGATTCTGGGTTGAGGTAGACGGCTGCGCGCAACTCTTCCACCGCCGCGTGAGGGTCGGTGGGCATGTCGTATTCGCCGAGCGCGGTCCAAGTTTCGGGGTTGGAGGGTTGCAGGCGGACGGCCTTCTGAAGTGTCGCCCGTGCGAGCGCGTTCTGACCTGTTGCGTGTTGGATCGCCGCGAGCCGGAAGAGCGCCGTGGCTGAGAGGGGGTCGCGTTCCACTCCCGCCTGGGCGGCGGAGAGGGCGCCCACCGGGTTGCGCTTCAAGAGGGCCACTGCTTGTTCTGAGGCATCCACCGAGCGCTGCGGCTGCCACTCCGTCCAGGCGGCAAGGAGGGCGCCCGCCACGATGGCGGCGGCGATGGCGATGCGCACAGGGTTGGTCTCCCCTGCGGCGGGCAGTCGGAGTGAGCTTCCGTTTGAACGGGCGTCCTTCGCCGTGGCGCCGTTCGTGGCGACTCGATCTTCGGGCGCGCTGGGAGCGAGCTCTGCGGCGGGGGACCCGGCCGGGGCGGCGCGGTTGCCCGCCCGCAGCGGTCCGCGTCCGGCGAGCCACCCTGCGCACAGCAGCGCCACGCAGGCGTTGCCCGGCACGTACCAGGTCCAATCGGCGAAGGAGTGTGCGCCGAAAACAACCACGATGCTGAGCATCGTGAGCAAGCCCACCCGCTCGGGAGTGTAGGCATCAGAGATTTTTCCCCACCCGAGCGCGGGAGGTAAGAGGTGTGCGTGCCAGCGGCGGTTGAAGGGGTGCGTGGAGCGTCCGGCCGCGCCCATCCAAGCGAGTAGCAGCGCGAGTGTGAGTACCAAGCCCACGATCCCGAGGTCGGCAAGCGTTTGCACGATGTACCCGTGCGCCTGCCTCACGTCGATCGGTTGTGTGCGGTAGCGCAGACGCGCTGTTTCATAACCCGCCGCGCCCGTTCCGAGTGCGGGGTGGGCTTCGAAGATCTGTAGCGCCTCCTTCCAGTAGCGCGCCCGCACACTGCTCACTGCGGTGAGCCGACCCGGCGTGTTGGGGACCTTCGCGTTGGCGTCGGTGAGGGAGGAGAGGTCGTGGGAGATGGTGCCTGTGAATCCCCGCTTTGAGATGGCAAGGCCCGCGCCGAGTGCGAACACCGCGAGCACCAAGAGCGTGCCGAGCGTGACACCGACCGCGGTGCGTGTGCCGGGACGCGGCGCGCGGCGGTCGCCGAAGAAGCCGATGGCGATACCCACAAGCGTGAGCAACACGAGCATCGCGGCGAGCAGTACCCCGAGCTGGTGGCCGGCGGTGGTGCGGGCGGCGAGCGCCACCCTTTCGCTTGAGAGGGCGTGCCTCGAGAAATCCCATGCCACCACGGGCGCCGCGCCGAGTGCGCCGGCGAGCAGTACACGCGCACCGCGCAGGCGCAGTGGCACGATGCACATCCACACCACGATCCCCACCGCCAAGGCGGCGAGCGCGCCACGGGAGTAGGCGAGCATGAGCGTGACCAGCGCCAAACCCATGGCGGGGTAGGCAAGTGCGGTGAGCAGTGCGTGGCCGGCGCGCCTCGCGCCCAGCCACAGGCAGCCGATGGCGCCCATTGCAGCCGTGAGGCCAATGGCGTTCCAGTATCCGTATGGCGCGTGCAGGCGCGCGTAGATGTCGGTGGCGTCCAACTGGTCGGGGATGACCTTCGTGAGTAGCGCGTACGCGCACACAGCCACCGCCGCCAGCACGACCCCTCCCAGTAGCGCGCGCCAGCCACCGGGCGCGATCCACACGACGGCGATCGAAGCGGCGAACACGCCGCTGTAGGCGAGCATCCGCCCGGCGTCCTGCCAGCTCGCGTCAGGGGCCACAGACCACACGACCGACAAACCTGTGAGGGCTGTGAAGGCGAGCAGGAGACCAGCTGCCCAGCTCCCGTAAGCGCGTGTGCCTGAAGGCGCGACCACGATCACGCCCGCCACCACGACGCCCGCGGCGAGCGTGAGCACGATCTCCAGCGTTGTCATCGACGCGAGGTTCAAGCCCCCGCCGGCGAGGAAAGTGACAAAGCACAGGCCTCCGGCCAGCGCGAGTGTGGCCGCCATCGTCAACCCCGGTACTCGTCGCGAGCTCAGCTCCGGCGGAGATGTATCCGCCGGATGTGGCGTGATCTCGGAAAGCTTGTATTCAGCTGTTGCGGCGTGCGTTGACACGCTTGCGTACCTCCCCCGCAGCGAGCACCGCAGCGCCCGTGAGCAGGAATGCGAGCAGGGCGAAGAGGGAGTGCGGAAGGGTGTTGACAGCTGAGGCGATGTTGGCGTGCACAACGCCGGGACGGATCGGCTCATTGCCCACGGTTACGGGGTAGGCGCCATGGGTCGAGTGGGCGCTCTTTACAGCCTGCTGCTCGGCGGGGGTGAGGGGGAGCGCGACTTTCGAGGCCGCCGTACCGGCGCTTGCGCCGGTACCACCGCCCGCGGCTGCAACTTCGGCTTTGCGCAGCAGGTTGGCGCAGGGCGAGTACTCGATCGCTTCGGTTGACATTTCTTTGAGCGCGGCGCGGTAATCGGCGGGGGTATACCCGTTGAAGGGTTCACCGTTGATGCACTTTTCGAGGATCTTCGCCCCCACGCCCGCCGATGCTGCGGTGGGGAGCGCGAGCAGCGCCACCACGATCAGCGTGGTGGCGGCCGCGATGGCGTGCCTTCCTACCGTTGCCCTAAGTCCTTGCAAGGAGCCCAACGCTACCTCACCGCCTCCCGGGAAAGGTTGAGTTGACCGAGCGCGCGTGAGAAGCCCTCCGCCCAAGCCTCGTGGGTGTAGGCGGCAACGTCTGTGTGACCCGCTTCGCCCATGCGTGTGCGGGCCTCTGGGTTATCGGCAAATCGTCGCAGCGCGGCGGCGAGCGCAATGGGGTCGCCAGCGGGGACGATCGTGCCGTTGCGGCCCTCGCGCACGAGCCCACCAGCGGCTGCGCCGACGGCGTCGCTTGCGATGATTGGTAGCGAGCGGTTCATGGCCTCGTTCACCACCAGCCCCCACGGCTCGCGGAACGTGGGTGTGGGGATCGATGGCACAACGAGAACATTGGCGGCCGCGTAGAAGTTGCGCAGTTCCGTGGGGGATACGGGGTGAATGCTCACTATCGAGTCGTCGCACGCGCCCACCACCGCGCCGCCGGTGGGGACCCAAGGGGGGGTGGATCCCACGCCGACGAGGACGAGCGCGGCGGTTGGTGCCTGTAGGCCCGACATGCTCCAAGCCTCAAAGAGCACCCCCAGACCCTTTTCCCTGGTTGGACGTCCCGCAAACAAGAACTTGACAGTTGATTCATTCGCCCAAACGGAATTGCACGGGGGCGTCACGTCGGGGGAGCCCCAGAAGTTGTTGTCCACAGACTGAGGCGCCACGAACACGTTGCGTGCGCCCCGAGCGTGGACATAGGAGCTCACGTGGGGGCCGTAGGTGACGATTGCGTCGGCGGACCGGTAGAGGCGGCGCAACGCAATGAAGCTGAATGCATGGGGGAGCGAGCGGGGATGTGACCACAGCGATGCCCACAAGATCAGCGGTAGGCGCGCTCGGCGTGCGCCGGCCCAGGTAGCGGGCAGCGCAGTGCGTCCACCCGTGGGGCACACCACAGCGCGGTAGCGCCCGCTTGAGGCAAGTGCATAGAGATCGTGCTCGCGTACGTGCAAGTGCGGAAAGGGAAGCTCGGCGGCGGTGGGGCCACCGCCGTGGTGGAGAGTGCCACCGAACAGTGCGAACTCGACGTTCTCACGCTCAGCCAAGCGCTGAAAAGCGCCCACACGGTAGGAGGGAGCGTGGTTGGTGACGAACAGGACGGGCTTGGTGGACCGCGAGGGTCCGTTTTGGGTCTGGCCCCTCAAGCGGACTCGGCTCCCGTGAGCGCGTGCTTGTAGGCGGCAAGCGTTTGCTCCCCGCAGCGCTCCCAGGTGAAGTTGGTGGCGATGGTCTCGCGCGCGCGGATGGACGCCTCGCGCAGCCTGTGGGGATCTGAGAGGAACTCGTCGATGCGTTGGGTGAGGCGCTCGATGTCGCCCGGAGGCACGAGTACGAAGCCGTCGCCGGCGGCGGCGATCTCCTCCGGTCCAGGCTCCCCGCGACAGCCGATGGCGGGGACCCCGGCGGCCATCGCCTCTATGTATGCCACCCCGAAGGCCTCCTCGGTGGAGGGCATCGCAAACAGGGTGGCGGTACGCGCTTGCTCGATGGCCTCGCGCGGGGGGAGTTGCCCCAGGAAGTCGACGCGTTGAGCCACCCTCAGGCGGGCGGCGAGCCCTTCGAGTGCGACCCGCTCGGGACCGTCGCCGACGATGGTGTAGCGCAGTGTGGGGTGGCGCTTGGCCAGTACCGCCAGCGCCCGGAGGACATCAGCGTGGCGCTTGCGGGCGACCAGATGGCCGACGGTAACCAGCGAGGGTGAGCGTTGGTCGCGGCGGCTACCGATCCCGCGCGGCTCGGGGAGATCGGCGCCGAGGTGCACGACGCGGGTATCAAGGGCGCCGTAGTGCCGCGCGAGGTCGGCGATGCCGTGGCTGTTGGCGAGCACCGTGGTGGCGGATAGAAGATTACGTTCGACGGCTTCGCGACCAGCCTGAGTGCGGGGTGCGGTGTAGAGGACGTCGCCACCGTGCACCGACACCACGAGCGGGACGTCCAAGTGAGCGCGACGGACGGCGTCGGCAGGGGGGACGGCGTTGTGGGCATGGATCAGGTCGAACTGGAAAGAGCGGCGCAGGCGGCGCAGCGCAACGCCAAGAGCGGGCGCGGCCCACGCTCCCCACGCGTGGTAGGAGCGCGAGCGGGGTGGGGAGACGTAGCGCACATATGTGACGTCGAGGCCTTCGTGGGTTTGTTTGCGGGGCTCCCCCGCCAGGCGCAGCAATGCACGGGCGGGGCCCCCCGGCCCCTGTGAGAGGGAGGCGCGAGGGGGGACGAGGCGGTGGAGCACCACCACCCTGACCTCCGCGCCCGCGTCGCGGGCGGCGAGTGCCTGGCGGTGCGCCCACACACCCAGCACCGGGTCGCCGGAGCGGGGGTAGAACTCGGCTACCACAGCGACCTTCATGTTTCGCACCCCACCTTCGGTGGGGCGAGGGAGTGATATGCGTGGGGGATCACCATCGACGGTGAGTGGTGATGGTTTGTTGGGCTTCGGTAGCTGGGAGGTAGGGGTGATCGGAGAGGAAGGTGCGGGCCTCGGCGAGCGCTTGCTCGCGCGAGTAGGCGGAGGCGGCGGGGGCGGCGTTGTGGAGGATGGGGGTGGCGTCGACCACTCCGCAGCGCAAGTGGTGCGTACGTGCGAGGGCCCCCCAGTGAAGGTCGAGGCCCCAGCCCATGCGGAGGTCGGGAAAGGGGAGGAGCGTTGAGAAGGTGGAGCGGGCAAACGCCGTGAGGGGGCCGATCTCGACAAAGTTCGTCTCGCGCGCGGCGGTGGCGGCACGGCGACGGGTGACTTTCCAGGCGGCGTGCGAGGCGAGCCGGTGGGCGGGTTGGGCGAGGTCGAGCGAGAAGCGCTCGGCGAGGAAGAGGAAGCGGTCGAGGAAGTGGGAGGGCAGTTCGATGTCATCGTCAAGGACGAGCAGCCAGTCGTGATCTGCGGGGGGTGGGTGTTGTTCGAGGAGGTGGTTGATGTTCTGGAACTTGCCACGAGCGGCGGGGCCGGCGGTGCGCAGTTCGACTCGATGGCGAGATTTTTCAAGCTCGGTTTGCGCGCGCAGCGCAAGCTCGCGATGCTCGGGACGGACGACGGCGAGCACGAGGATGCGTCGCGTGGGGGGAGCGTGGCGTGCGGCGCGGTCGAGGGGGCGGTGTTGTACGAAGGCGAGCGCGTCAAGCGCACGGTCTGTGGCGGAGCGGCGAAGGGAATCGAGGCCGCCCACCGTGCCGCTTTCACCTGAGAGGAAATCGTCGGTGGGGTGGCCGTTGGAGGTGGGGTCGCCGGAGGGTGACTCCACGCTCGAAGTCGTGCGTATCGCGGTGGGGGACTTGATGGCGGTGCGCAGCGCTTCTTCCAGGCGGCCGGTGCTGTGGGCGACCATCGTGAGCGCGGCGGGGCAGCGGTAGCGGACGACGTGGCCGGTACAGCGCGCGAGCGTGAGGAGTTCGCGGGCGATCGACGGCGTCTCGCCACGGAACGCGTCGAAGCGCCGTGCCGCCCGCCCGCGCATGCGGGCGGCACGGCAAAGAGGCACAAGGCGCGCGTCGGCGGGGGAGCGGCGGTGATGAAGAGATGCCTTTGCTACATAGAGGATTTTCCGCGTGGCAAGTGGTGCTACGGGGCTCTCCTGTGCAAGCAACCGTTCCTGCCACTCCTGCTCGTCGCCCCCGTGCTCGAGCGAAATATCGAACGGTCCGATGCGCTGGAGCGAGGAGCGCCGGATCGCCATGTTGGCGCCCCAAGCAAAGCGGGCGGGGATGTCGGCTTCACCCAGGTACAGAGAGGTGATGGGCGAGGGCTCACGCCCACAGGTGCGTGGGGGGGTCCCTTCCAGGCGGGGGAGCACGGGTCCGGTGAAGACATCGGTTTGGGGGTTCTCTTCGGCGGCCTGAAGTAGTGCGGGGAGCCAGCCCTCGCACACCTCCACGTCGTCATCCACGAACACCACCAACTCGCCTGTGGAGCGCGCGACGGCGGTGTTACGTGCGACGTTCAAACCCATCGATTGAGGGTGGGGTACGTAGTGGGCGCCGTAGCTCTCCACCAGGGTGCGCGCGGGGAGTGAGGGTCCGGCGTCGTCCACGACCACGACCTCCGCTTTGGCGGTGGTGGCTTGGGGGGCGATCGACGCGAGCGTGACCTCCAAGTAGTGAAGGCGCGAGCGCGTGGGAACGACTATCGACGCGGTGGGAGCGCCCGAATGGGATGCCATGACGGGAACAGTCTAGGTTTGGGGGGCGGATGGTCCTGTTCCTACACAACCGCTACCGCACTTCGGGCGGCGAGGAGCGCGTGGTGGATGACCTGCTGTCGCTCGTGTGCGAGCAGCTTGGCGAGGGCGCACAACTGCTCACACGCGACTCCAGCGGCCTTGGAAAGGGTCGTGCCGCTGTGGGGTTGCTGCGCGGAGGGTTGGCCCCTCGCGACGTTGCCAAGGCGGTGCGGATGACCGGGGCAAGGGTGGTGCATGCCCACAATCTCAACCCCCAGTTCGGCTGGAGAGCGCTCGCGGCCGCGCGCGACGAGGGGGCGCGGGTGGTGTTGCACTTGCACCAGTACCGGCTCGTGTGCGCCACCGGTGTGTGCTTCACCGCGGGGAAAGAGTGCACGCGTTGCCACCGACGAAACACGTTGCCGGGTGTGATCCACAACTGTCGAGGTAGCCGGGGCGAGGCGTTGGCATACGGCGCGTCGCTCGCCCTGTGGCAGCGCCGCATGGGGGAGCTGGCGGATGCGGTGATCGTGCCGAGTGTGTTTGCGCGCGAGCGACTGAGAGAGCTTGGCGCGCCGCTCGATTTCGAGCGAGTTCATGTGCTGCCACCGCCGGTGAAGGTTTCGGGAGGCGGTGACCCCGCGCGCGGCACTTACGCCCTGGTGGTGTCGCGGCTTTCGGTAGAGAAGGGTGTGGATGTCGCAATCGACGCCTGCCGCATCGCGAAAGTGCCGCTCGTGGTGGCGGGGGACGGTCCTGAGCGCGATGCTCTCCTCGCAGCGGCTGGGGGTTGCGATGTTAGCTTCGCCGGGCACGTGGACGACGCGGAGCTGGAGCGCCTGCGCAACGGCGCTGCCCTGGCGATAGTTCCCTCCCGCTCGGCAGAGACGTTCGGGATGGCAGCAGCCGAGGCGATGGCCTTCGGGATACCTGTTGTCGCAAGCCGCGTGGGTGCCCTCCCCGAGTTGGTTGAGGAGGCTGGTTTGGCGCAGCCCGGAGAGGCGGGATCGCTGGCCGAGGCGATCGGGAGGTTGTGGGGAGACGCCGCGGCCGGTGTGCGCGCCCAAGAGAGAGTCCGCGAGGTGTGCGCTCCAGAAATTGTGGCGAGAGGGCTCGAAGCCGTATACGGAACGAGTTCATCTTCCGGTCGTCGGCGGTAGGCAATAGGCTGCCGCGCCTTGGAGGGAAGGCAGATAAACGACATCGAACGCGAGCGTACGGTCGGGGAGATCCTGAACGCGGCGCTTGCGATCTACCGGCGCTATCCGCTGCTGTTCGCGGCGCTGGCCGTTGGTGTGATCGCTCCCTTTGAGTTGGCCAAGCTGTCCATCACGGGAGTAGGGCCGTTCGGTAGTGCGGGGAGTGAGAGCGCGGGAACACTGGCGTTGTTCGAGCTCATCTATTACGTGCTGGTAGGGCCGCTCATCTCCGCGCTTCATGTGCACGCGGTGGTCGACATCGGGGCCGGGCGAGCGCCGAAGCTTGGAGACGTGGCCATACGCGGACTGCGAGTGCTGCCGGTTGTGGTAGCCGCGGAGATCATCGCAGGCATCCTGATCGCGCTCGGTTTCATTGCGCTGGTGATTCCGGGGGTCATTCTTAGCCTGCGTTGGGCGGTAGTCGCCCAGACCGCCGCTGTCGACAACGAAGGCTGGCTGCCCGCACTGCGTCGCAGCCGGACGCTTACACAGCGCAATTACATGCATATTTTTGGGCTGCAGATCGCCGTCGCTCTGCTCACATCGGGTATCGGGCTCGTCTTCGGTCTGGGAACAGCCGGTAATGGCGCCGGCGCGGGTTCGGTGCTCTTGGGGATCGCCGTCTACACGGTCATCGCCTCTTTCACGGCATTGACCCTGGCGATCCTCTACTTCGACCTACGTGCCCGCCAGTCCACTCCGGCGCATCGGTCAACTCCGGAGTACCAAGAGCTCCGCGACCTCGACTGAGGCCGCAAACCATAAGCTCCCCCCGTGGCATCGCAACCAAGACGCGCTCTGATCACCGGTCTGACCGGGCAGGATGGGTCCTTCCTGGCTGAGCTGCTGCTCGGGAAGGGGTATGAAGTGACGGGGGTGGTGCGCGGTGGGACCGGGCGGGAGCTTGGTTGCGCCGAGCATTTGCGTGGGCGCGTGGGTGCGATCGATGGAGATCTGCTCAACACAGAGAGCCTGCGGGCGGCGGTTGAACACGCGCGGCCCGATGAGATCTACCATCTTGGATCGCCCTCGTTCGTTCCTACGTCATGGGAGCGCCCCGAGGAGACGATGCGCGCGATTCTCGGCTCCACGGCGGCGCTGCTCGAGGTTGTGCGCGACCTGAAGCAAATAAGCGCCCCAAATGGCAGTAGCGACCGCGATGAGGGGCCAAGAGTGTTCGTGGCCGGCTCGGGCGCCATGTTCGGCGATACGGAGGAGAGTCCGCAGAGCGAGGGCACACCGTGTAGCCCCACCTCGCCTTACGCGATCGCCAAGCTCGCCGCGCATCAGCTCGTGGGGGCCATGCGTGAGCACGACGGTTTGTGGGTGTGCTCGGGCATCCTCTTCAACCACGAGTCGGAGCGGCGGTCGATGCAGTTCGTCACGCGCGCGGTTGCGCGCGGCGCCGCGGAAGTAAAGCTCGGCCTCGCCACCGAGGTGAAGCTAGGCAACCTGGGAGCCGTACGCGACTGGTCGTTTGCGGGCGACGCTATGAGGGGGGCTTGGCTGATGCTTCAACAGGAACACCCCAACGATTACGTGCTCGCGAGCGGGGTGGGTCGTACGGTGGCGGAGCTTGTGGACGTGGCGTTTGCGTGCGTGGGGCTGCAGGCCGAGGGCTACGTGCACATCGATCCCGCGCTCGTGCGCCCGTCCGAGCGGGCGCTGAGCGTGGGCGACCCCACCAAGGCGCGTAAAGAGTTGGGGTGGGAGCCCGAACTGAGCTTTGAACAGCTCGTGTGCCGCATGCTGGAGGCCGATTTGCGGGCGCTCCAGGCGGACGACGCTTAGACTGCCGCCTGGATGACCACCGTTGGCATCATCGGGCTCGGTTACGTCGGGCTGCCGCTCGCCGTAGCGTTTGCGCAGGAGGGCTGTGAGGTGATCGCGGTAGACGTCGACACCGAGAAGGTGCAGTCACTCAAGAACGGGGAGTCATACATCGAGGATGTCCCCTCCGAGCGCCTGCGCGAGGTGCTTCACAAGCTCACCCCGGTCGCAGGCTATGAGGAGTTGGCGGGGGCCGAGGCCGTGCTCGTGTGTGTGCCTACGCCGCTCACCCCCAATCGCGAGCCCGATCTGGGTCCGCTCGTGCAGAGCACCCGCGCGCTCGCACGGGTGTTGAAGGCCGGTCAGCTGGTGGTGCTCGAGTCCACCACCTACCCGGGAACCACCCGCGAGCGCGTTGCGCCACTACTGGAGGAGTCGGGCCTGGTTGCCGGGAGTGATTTCCACCTCGCCTTCTCCCCCGAGCGGGTGGACCCGGGGCGGACCGACTACACGCTGCGCACCACCCCGAAGGTACTGGGCGGACTCACCAGCGCGTGCGCCGAGCGCGCGCAGGAGCTCTATGGGCTCGTGTGTGACCACATCGTGCGCGTGTCGAGTCCCGAGGCGGCGGAGTTGACGAAGCTGCTCGAGAACATCTTCCGTTCGGTGAACATCGCGCTCGTGAACGAACTGGCGATGCTCACCGACAGGATGGGGATCGACATCTGGGAGGTGGTGGACGCCGCCGCCTCAAAGCCCTATGGCTTCATGCGCTTTGATCCCGGGCCTGGAATGGGCGGGCACTGTCTGCCGGTGGACCCCTTCTATCTGAGCTGGAGGGCGAGAGAGTTCGACATGACCACCGAGTTCATCGAGCTAGCCGGGAAGATCAACCAGCAGATGCCCTATCACTGCGTTGCGAAGGCCCAACGCGCGCTCAACGAGGCGGGGTTGTCGGTGAAGGGCGCGCGGGTGGCGGTGATCGGGGTGAGCTACAAGCCTGGGGTTGGTGACGTGCGCGAGTCACCGGCCCTGAAGATCCTCGACCTGCTCGGTGAGCTGGGGGCGGAGCTTCGCTACCACGACCCCCACGTGCCTGCCTTGCAAGACTTCGGCCTTGAGAGCTTGCCGTTGGAGCAGACGCTGCAAGATGCCGATCTGGCACTCATCGTGACAGCCCACCCCAACCTCGACCACAAGCTGATCGCCAAGCGGGCGCGGATCGTGCTCGATCTTCGTGGTGTCACGCGGGGGAGCGACGCGAGAAACGTGGTGCGGCTGTGAGGCACCTCGCGGCTCGTCCACCAAAGGGGCTCGGATGAGCGAGCGAGCGCCAGGGCTGGTGCTGGGCGAAAACGTCCAACTCGGCGAGAACGTGAGCTTCGGTGCGAATGTGGTGGTGCACGACGGCACCGTGATCGGCGCTGGTTGCATCGTCGAGGACAACGCCGTTCTCGGCAAGCGTCCCCGTCTCGCGCGTGGGTCTTCGGCCAAAGGGGAGGTAGGCGCGCTCACGATCGGCGAACGCGTCACCGTGTGCGCCGGAGCGGTGGTGTTTGCCGGCGCCACCATTGCAGCGGAGGCGATCCTCGGCGACCAGTCCTTTGTGCGCGAGCGCTCCACCGTGGGCGAGGGGTCGGTGATCGGGCGCGGCAGCGTAGTTGACAACGATGTCACCGTGGGCGCGCGGGTGAAGGTGCAAACGAGTGTCTACCTGACTGCCTTCACCACGATCGAGGACGACGTGTTCGTCGGTCCAGGAGCCACCACCACCAATGACGACACGATGGCCCGCCACGGCCCAGAGATGTCGCTGCGTGGCGCGACGCTCAGACGCGCCTGTCGCATCGGTGGCGGCACGGTGCTCACGCCAGGCGTCGAGGTGGGCGAGGAGGCGTTTGTCGCCGCTGGTGCGGTCGTCACCAAGGACGTGCCTCCACGGGCGGTCGTGATGGGAGTGCCCGCGCGCGTCGTGCGCGAGGTCGGCGCGGAGGACCTGCTCGAGCGCTGGCGCTAGGCCACCGTCTCGCGGGTCAATCCGCGCAGCCACCGCACCGTCGCGGCGAT
>DASXNB010000078.1:0-9913 GCA_036495305.1 Solirubrobacteraceae bacterium
TTCATCGAGGACGCCCGCAGCGAGGCCCGCGAGGCCGGGGTTGAGAACGTGGCGTTTGAGATCGCCGATGCGCAGACAGCCAAGTGGGAGTCCGTCTACGACTACGCTTTCTCGCGTATGGGCACTCAGTTCTTCGCCGCGCCTGTTCCGGCCATGCGTGCGATTCGCGGCGCGTTGAAGCCTGGTGGCAGGCTCGCCAAGATCTGCTGGCGCCGCAAGGCCGAGAGTCCGATGTGGGCGGAGACCGAGCAGGTCGTGCAGCGGTTTCTCTCGCGCCCCGACGAGTACGAGGCCGACACCTGCGGGCCGGGACCGTTCTCGCTCGGCAACCCCGAGACTACCCGTGGGATTCTCGAGGCCGCAGGGTTCGAAGCTGTCGAGCTGCACCGGCGCGATTTCGACTATTTCATGGGCGCGGACATGGACGAAGCGGTCGACGCTCTGCTCGCAATTGGACCCGGAGCCGAGCTAATCCGCCTGAACGGCGAGTACGGGGAGAGCCGTCGAGGCGAGATCGCCGAGGCTCTGAAAGACCATTACGTCGCCTGGCAGCGGCCCGACGGATCCATAGTCGGTCGTGGGTCCGTGTGGATCGTTGTAGCCACGAATCCCTCTTAGCCCCGCATCACCGCCGGTATGCCACGACTCGGGCTATCGAACTGCTGAAATCTAAAGAAGCGCAAGCACATCGCAAAGATCGTCAGTGTCAAGAACGTGAGTGGCGGCGGCACGGGCGTCAGGTGTGGCGTTCAGGGCGATCGACATGCCAACTCGCTCGAAGAGGGGGACGTCTGAGCGGGAGTCACCGATAGCTGCCACCTGACGCATCGAATAGCCGTTGCTCTCGCACCAGTGATCCACGAAGCGGGCCTTGTCGAACTCGTCGAAGTAGCGCGCCACGTTGCCCGAGAGCACTCCATCGGCGATCTCCATCTCTGTTCCGCTTGCCGCGGCGAAGCCATGACGCTCCAGCAACATCTCGGCCGCGAACCTCCATGTGATGGTGCCCAGCAGCAGATGGACCCCGGCGTCGGTGAGTGTGCGGAAGGTTTCGGCCATCCCGTCGATCCAGTTGCCGTCCGTGAGGACCGCCCAAACGTCGGTGGTGCGCTTTCCCGTCAACCATCCCGCGGAGGTGTCGGCAACTACCCTGTTGGATATCTCGTGGGCGTGAAACGCCCCCTCGAGCTCCGCGATCTCCTCTGCCTGCCCGAGCCATTGCGCGAGCAGCATCGATACGGTGGTGTCGCGCAGGAGGGTCCCATCGAGGTCGAAGACGACGACTGGGTAGGTGTCGAGTTCCCCCATTTGCCGATCATAAGCTGATGGTGTCGCCACCGACGCGTCCGGGCCTGATCGCGTTTGGCTTGTGAAGCGCGGACGGATGTTCGATTAAAGGAGGGTTTCAGAGGCTCGGAATCGCGGTAGTAGGAAGCGATTCCGGCCGGACGTGTTGGCTCCACATTCCGCCGAGGTTGCCATTGGCGCTTCAACCAAGTCGCCTTCGAGCCGATAGATGGGTGGGAGCCGATTCGGATGACAGCTACACACGACAAACAGATCATGCAACGCGTCGGGCTCGTGCTTGTCGTGTTCGCGTCGCTACTGGCGCTCACCGGGGTGGCTGGCGGTGCCTCGTCGTTTACGCCTGGCTGCGGTCATGTCCCGATCGTTTACGGGATTCCGCCATGGGGTTTCCACACCGGCGCGCCGGTTACGGCACCCACCGGGAGCTTCGCCCGCGGTCATGGCCAAATCGATCTAGGAGCGCGCACCGTCTCCGGGATTCTCTGCCAGGAAGACCACCTCCGAGGCCGGTCGACTCGCTCCATCACGATGACGGTTGAGCACCATCTTCTCTACCAATCGCACTACGCGGTGATGTGGGGATTCCCCGGGAACATCATGAAGATCCGGGTGCGCGTGCGGGCCAGCAACGATCCGGAATGTGCGGTCGGTACGTTCGGACGGGCGATCCTGTTCGCGAGCTACAACGGTGTGCGCAGCGACAGCGTTCAATTCCGCTTCCCGGGCTCCTGCAAGGACCACGACCACCTGTACCACGGGTCACAGGTCAACAACCAGGTTCCGCCGCTGTAGCCTCGCCTTTGAGGGGGAGCTCTCAATGCGCGCTGACCCCACTTGAAACATTGACTATCGATCCGGTGATGCCGCTGCCGAGATCGGAGGCGACAAACGCGGCGGTGTCGGCGAGCTGCTGGACGGTGGGCCCCTTCTCGAGCATCGAAAGCGGTGACATGAGCTCCGGGTAGAAAACCCCGGCGGTCCACAGCCCGACGACACGGACCCCGCTCGGGCCGACCTCGGCGGCGAGGTAGTGCAGAAACGACTCGATGGCGGCGTCGGCGGGCCCGGTGCCTCCCATCGAGAATCGGGGGGATGGCTTCAGCACGGCCCCCGAGCCACTGGTGATGGTGAGGATGACGCCGGATTTCTGGGACACCATCACGCGCGCGCAAGCGCGGGCGGTGATGAAGTTGGAGCGCATCCCCGCATCGACGGGGGCCATGAAGTCCTCGAGATTCATGTCGAGCAGCGGGGTTCCCTGAACGTCGCCGCGGGAGGTGAGGTTGAAGGAGATATCGATGCCCCCGCCCTCCTCCACGACTTCCTGGGTGTGCTTCTCGACCGCCTGCGCGTCGAGGGCGTCGAGGACCGCGAAGTGGGCGGCGCCACCCTCCGCGAGGATCTCCCGCGCGAGGGTTTGCAATGGCTCGTGGGTACGGCCCGCAAGGAAGACGGTGGCGCCTTCGCGGGCGAAGAGGTGGGCGACGGCGACGCCGATGTTGCCGGCGCCGCCATAGAGGATCGCGTTCTTGTCAGCCAGGAGCTTGCTCACGGGTGGGCCTTTCTTTCGTCGTGGAGAGGAGGCCCACCACGGCGCGCGATCGTGGCGTCGTGGTGGGGCCCCAGCCTGATGGTTCAGCTTCGCTGGACGATGAGGAAGCTGTTGTTGTCGAGGTCGCGGAAGAAGAACATGGGCGGAACTGGGTCGCCGTGGCGCATGATCTCGGCGTCGACATCGACACCATTGGAAAGCAGCGCGGCGTGGTCGCCGTCTACGTCGTCGGTGGTGAAGGCCACGCGCGTCTGGATCCCGCAGGGTTCGCCCGGGCGTGGGGGGACTATCGCGATCGTTGTGACCGACCCCGGCGCGGCGACTTCCACCCAGCGGTCGGCCTCCCCCATGGGGACATCTGTGCGCTTCTCAAAGCCGAGCTTGGTTGTGTAGAACTCGATCGCCTTGTCTTGGTTTGAGACGGGGACGATCACCGTCCCTACTCCTGAGATCTTGTTGGCGGTGGTGGTGTCGGACATGTGGGTTCTCCTGGTTGGTGGTGGGCTCTCTCCTGCTTAGACCCGCGGGTCAGACGGGACTCATCGGTGAGGATGGCATTTGTTCGAGTAGGCACGCGTCGGGATAGGTGTCGCGGTCGCGGTCGCGCCGAAGCGACGGGTGGGAAAAGGGCCCTGCGAAGATACGGCGGTGCTCGCAATCGCCATGGCCCTGGGTTCCTCAGCCTGTTACGGGGTGTCCAACTTCCTGGGCCCCCAGCTCGCCCGCAGGCACGCGGTGGCGACGGTGCTGATGTTCTCGCAGGTGGCGGCATTGGGAGCGGCGGCGCTGTATCTGGTGGCAGACGGTGGGCAGGCGTTGCCCTCGAGCGACGTGTGGTTGGCGTTGCTCGCGGGCGCGGGGAACGCGGGAGGGTTGATCGGTTTTTACGTGGCGGCGGAGTTGGCGCCACTTTCGATCGTGGCGCCGATTGGTGCGGTGGGGGCGGTGGTGCCGGTGCTTTGGGGAGTGTCAACAGGTGACTCGCTGAGGGTGGCGCAGATCGTGGGGCTGGTGTTGGCGTTGGGGGGCGCGGCGCTTGCCGCGCGCAGGCCGGCGCCGACGGAGGAACAGGCGCGGCGCTATCCCGACCCGCGTAGGGGCGCGATCTGGGCGGCGGGGTCGTCGGTGGCGTTCGGGGTTTTTCTCACTGCCCTCCCGGCGGCCTCCGCGCACGGACAGGCGTGGGCATTGTTCGATGCGCGGGTTGGGGTGGTGGTGTTGACGGGTTTGTGGGCCGGGAGGAGGTTGCGGGCGATGACGTTCTCCCCCACGAGCGCTCTGCTGACAGTTCCCGGTTTGCTCCTGATCACAGGGACACTGCTGTACACCACGGCGGCCGCGCACAGCGAGCTCTCGCTGGTGTCGGTGCTGGGGTCGCTGTTCCCGGTGGTGACTGTGGGGTTGGGTGTGGCGGTACTCCAGGAGAAGCTCTCCCAGACGCAGCTCGTTGGTGTGGTGGCGGCGCTCAGTGGGATCGTGCTGATCGGTTTGTGATGGGCAAGATGCGCTCACGGAGCCGGGCGGTGGAGGTTAATTTTCGGCGCTTGACCCGTGCGATCCAAGAGGAAGACGAGGCTGTGATGGAGCAGATCGTGCGTCTCAGCCGCTCGCGCAGGATGTTCGCTCCGCTCGCGTTCATGGTGGGGGCGTTTGCGATGTTGCTGGACGGGTTGAAGCTGCTGATCACGAACTGGCGATTGACGCTCGTGCAGGTGTTGCCGGCGGTGTGGATTTGGCTTGCGATGTACGACCTCAAGGCGAGGGTGTTGCACGACAAGACGGTTCCCGAGTTGCGCGGCGCGGTGTTGGTTCCACTGGGGCTCGTGATCGTGGGGATGACGGTGGCGAGTTTCTTCCTCAATGCGGTGTTCGCCTTTGCGATCACCCGTCCGGGGAAGCCTGAGATTCGTCCGGCCTATGAGGAGGCCAAGCGCCGGCGCTTGGCGATATCGCTGTGGGGGACGGTGGTGGGGTTGGCGCTGGGGGTGTCGCTGTTGGTGGCCCCGCGGTGGGGGAAACCCTGGTTCGTGCTGTGTTTGGGTGTGGTAGTGGGGGTGATGATGGTGTGCTACGTGGCGGTGCCCTCACGTTTGATCGGGGTGAAGAAGGGGGGGTCCAGGCGCGACAAATTCACGGCCTCCGCGCTCAGTACAGCGCTCGGGGCGACGGTGTGCACGCCGCCTTACCTGTTGGGGAGGCTGGGAATACTGATGTTGGGGTCGAAGGTGTTGTTGATCCCCGGGATCGTGCTTCTCACCTTCGGGTTCACCCTGCAGGCGGGGGCGACGGGTGCGGTGCGGGCGATCAAGCTGACGGCGGCGCTCACCGAAGGGAGCAGGCGGCCAGTGGGCGTGCTAAAAGACGCGGGCGATGACCAACGCGGATGAAATGATGGCGGCGGCGATGGAGCACGCCGAGCAGCTGGCGGCGCCGGGGTTGAGTCCCAGGCCACAGCGGAGGGTGGCGGTACTGGCGTGCATGGATACGCGCATCGACCTCTTCCCGATGCTGGGGTTGAAGCGGGGGGACGCGCACATCATCCGCAACGCGGGGGGTCTTGTAACTGACGATGTGATCCGCTCGTTGAGCGTGTCGCAGCGGAAGTTGGGGACGCAGGACATCGTGGTGGTGATGCACGACGGGTGCGGTCTTTACAAAGCCTCCGAGGACGAGTTCGCCCAAGCGTTGGCGGCCGATGGGGTGTTGCCGGCGTGGCGGTTGGGGGCGTTTGACGACGTGGAGGCGACGTTGCGGGCGAGCCTCGCGAGGTTGCGAGTTGCCCCCGAGTTGCCCTCGCGGGATCACATCCGTGGGTTTGTGTTCGACCCGGAGACGGGTGGGTTGCGCGAGGTGCGAACAGAGCGCGAGGGCGGCGAGCTCTAGCGAGCTGACAGGTTCGCGCGGCATGGTTCGCGGCATAGGATTCAGCGATGTTCGACTTGGACGCATACCTCCGGCGGATCGGTTTGGCGGGGAGGCCGGGCATCAGGGAGGTTCACCGCGCGCACGTGACGTCGATCCCTTTTGAGAACCTCGACCCCCACCGAGGGGTGGCGGTGTCACTCGATAGGGACGCGATTGCGAGGAAGATCGTGGGTGAGGGGCGTGGGGGGTATTGCTTTGAGCAAAATCTGTTGTTGAAGGCGGCGCTGGAGGCGTTGGGGTGGGAGGTGGAGTTGTATCTGGCGCGCGTGAGATACAACGCGGGCGGCGTGGTGCGTCCGCGCAGCCATCTCGTGCTGCGTGCGAGTAGCGAAGGGGAGGTGTTGCACGCAGACGTGGGTTTTGGCTTGGCCAGCCTGTTCGACCCGTTGCCTTGGGGGCCGGGCGAGGAGCACGAGCAGTTGGGGTGGCGCTTTCGTTTGGTGGACGAGGGGGAGGAACTCGTGCTGCAGACGGTGGAGGAGGAGGGGTGGATCGATGTGTATGGCTTCCCACCTCGTGCGGTTCCCTTCATCGATGTGGAGACGAGCAACTGGTGGGTATCGACACACCCCAACTCACCCTTTGTGACGGGTTTGATGGCAAGCATCCAGAACGACGACGGAAGGCGTACTTCGCTGCGCGACTGGAGCGGGCTGGCCCTGACCGAGCAGACGCCGGGCGGGAAGACCATGACTGAGATAGATCGCGGGGACGTGCCGGGGTTGTTGGCGTCCCGTTTCGGGCTTTCGGGCTTCGAGCTCGATAGTGGGGATCGCATCGTGCTCGCCGAGGAAAGCTAGGCCGCCGGCGCAGGCGGGATGACCGCCGAGGAGTGGGAGCGCGTGCCGGATGGGGAAAGCGGGCAATCTGCGTAGTGACGTTGAAGCCGTGGCTGACAACAGAGGGGTGGAGCAGTGAACGAAGGTCCCGTGCATTTGATCGTGAGCGACGATATGGAGCGCTCGCGCGTAACCGTGTTCTTCCGTGTGTTGCTGGCGATACCGCATTTGATTTGGTTGGGTTTGTGGGGAATTGTGGCGAGCGTGGCGGTGCTCGTGAACTGGTTTGCGACGCTGTTTGCGGGGAAGTCCCCGGAGGGTTTGCACAATTTCCTGGCCGCTTATATCCGCTATTCGATTCACGTGGTGGCGTATCTCTTCCTGGCGGCGAACCCGTTTCCCGACTTCATGGGCAGGCCGGGGTATCCGGTCGACGTGGAGATAGCGGGGCCGCGGGTTCAGAACCGCTGGAAGGTGGGTTTTCGCCTTCTGTTGGCGATCCCGGCGGTGCTGGTAGCGGCGGCGTTGATGGCGGGGAGCGGGCGCACTTACGGGAACGCCTCCGCCTTTGGGATCGCGGGGATGGCGGCGACGTTCGGGTGGTTCGTGGCGCTCGCTCAGGCGCGCATGCCGCGGGGGTTGCGTGACGCGGTGGCCTACGCGCTCTCCTACTCGGCACAGCTCGACGCGTATCTCTTCCTCTTGACCGACCGCTACCCCAACTCAGACCCGCAGAAGGCGCTTGCCGATTTGCCCTTGCGCCCGCAGGACCCGATCCGGTTGGAAGTGAGCGACGATCTGGAGCGCAACAGGTTGACGGTGTTCTTCCCCGTGTGCTGCTCGCGATCCCGCACATCCTCTGGTTGACGCTGTGGGGGATCGTGGCGGTGGTGGTGGCGGTGGTGAACTGGTTTGCCACCCTCTTCAGGGGAACCTCTTCCGACTCGTTGCATCGTTTCCTCGCGGCATATGTGCGCTACCAGAACCACGTGTACGCGTATCTCTTTCTGATCGCGAACCCCTTCCCAGGGTTCGTCGGCGCGGAGGGGAGTTACCCGGTGGAACCTCTGATCGAGGGTCCGCGCGAGCAGAATCGCTGGAAGGTGGGCTTCCGCATATTCCTTGCGATCCCGGCTGTGCTGTTGAACGCCGCTTATGGGGGATTGCTCGGTGCGGTGGCGTTTCTCGGCTGGTTCTCCTCGCTCGCGACGGGGAGAATGCCGATGGGGATGCGCAATGCGGGGGGCCTCGCGCTGCGGTATGCGGCGCAAGCGAACGGGTACATCTTCTTGCTCACCGACCATTACCCCTACAGTGGCCCGACGACGATGGGTAGGCCGCCGGTGGTGGAGCAGGTGGAGAGCCCGTTGGCGATGCCCGTATGAAGGTGCGGCGGCGAGCGCTGCTCGCTGCCGGAGTGGCGCTCTTGGGAGGTGTCTTGTGGTGGGCGGCGGCGCGTTGGCTGTGGCCCACAACGGTGCCTTCGGGGTTGCGTCTGTCGGGTCTTGACACTGCGCATTACTTCAGCCGGTCGTTTCTGCGCCGTAGCGCCTCCTACGAGCGCTTCCTCGACGTGGACGGAGTGTTGGCGGAGGTAGTGCTGGTGGGGGTGTTGTGCGTATACGCGGCGCGTGGGCACAGGTTCATGAAGGAGTCAGCGGCAGGGCCGATAGGCACGGGGATGATGCTGGGGATGCTGGGGTTCGCGGTGGTGTGGATCGCGGAGCTGCCGTTTGGGTTGGCGGCGGTGTGGTGGGAGCGGAGCCACGGGGTGTCTCACCAGGGTTACGTGGGGTGGGTGTTTGAAAGCTTTGGGCGTTTGGGTGGGACGTTTGTGTTCGTGTGCTTTGCCTTGCTCGTGGCGATGGGATTGGCGCGGGTGCTCGGACGGTGGTGGTGGGCGGTGGCGGCGCCGGTGTTTGCCGGGTTGGCGCTGCTGGCGGCGTTCGTGGGTCCGTTCCTGCTCACTTCGACGCATCCGCTGCGCGAACCGCGGCTGCTGGCGGAAACGAGCACCCTGGCTCGCCGCGAGGGGGTGAGCGGTAGGAAAGTGGAAGTGCAGGAAGTGAAGCGCTTCACGACGGCGCCCAACGCGGAGTCGGTGGGGTGGGGGTCGACTAGCAGGTTGGTGCTATGGGACACGCTCCTTTCCGGAAGATTTGGCCGGCGGGAAGTGCGGTTCGTGGTGGCGCACGAGCTGGGGCACATCTCGCGCAAGCACATCCTCAAGGGTGTGGGGTGGACAGGGCTGTTTCTGATCCCGATGGCATTGTTGATCGCGTGGGCGACGGCGAAGCGCGGCGGGATGGGACGTCCCGAGGCGGTGCCAGTGGCGTTGCTCGTGCTGACGCTGTTCACGCTCGCGATGACGCCTGTGCGCAACGCCATCTCGCGCAGGATGGAGGGAGAGGCGGACTGGAGGGCGCTCGTGGCCACACATGATCCAGCAGCCGCAAGAATGGCGCTACGGCGTCTGGCGGTGACGAGCCTTACGGACCCAGATCCGCCGTGGTGGGCGTACACGCTCGAGGCGACCCACCCGAGCATCGCGCAGCGAATCGCGATGGCGAACACCTGGGAAAGGGAATCGCGCCGCCCGTAGTACCATCCGGAGCTTCAAGCGCCCGTAGCTCAGTGGTCAACGGTTCTCTTCGGGGAGCCAAAGAGCAGCGGTCTTTCAAACCGCAGGCCGCGGGTTCGATTCCCGCCGGGCGCACTTTCGCCTCTTATCCCGGGCAGCGAACTTTCGTGTTTGCCACGGACTGTGTTCCGTCTGTAAAGCTCAGCCGCGCGGCGAACGGGAAGCCCCCGTGAGGACACTTGCTCGGTAGCAGGATCCCCCGGGGACGGAACGCCACGCGTCGGCCTTTGATCGTTTCGTAGTAGGTGATTCCAGCCGGTCCGATCGTGGTCTTCAGCGCCACGAGTGCCACGTCCGGACCCTCCGGCACGCTCGGAATCAGTGGCAGTGCGGTGTCGATCGCGCCGCCATAGGGGGCCCGCGCCGGTAGCACCAGTGTGGGAAAAACAAGGTTTGCGATCACCGGCTTTTCGCCGCTGGCGAGCATCAGAAGCTGGAAGTGCCCGTCCTGCAGCGGTCCGGAGAAAAGCAGCACTTTTGTCCTCTCCACCACATAGCTGCTCCCAAACGGCACTTCGGCTGTCGCCGTTCCGTGGCCCATCAGCGAATCGGCCGGACAGCCGCTGAAACCTCGCTGTTCGAGTTGGGCGATCAGACAGGTTTCGAGACCGAGGTCGCTCGTGGTCACGCCCAGCCCGCGAGGCAACAGCAGACGTACCTCGCTCAGCGGTGTCGGCGCCTGCCCGGCGGGCGTCTCCACGCGGAAGT